>NZ_JBIDBX010000002.1:394021-484664 GCF_043204395.1 Stenotrophomonas sp. NPDC047960
GCCGCCCAGCGAGCTGCACGCGAAGCAGCCGCCGCTCATGTCGGCCGGGCCCAGCTTGCCGTCGCGCGCCTTCCTGGCCAGCTCGCCGGTTTCCTGCGCGATCTGCACCACGCCCTTCTTGTCGACGTCGCGGATCACCGGAACGACCAGGCCGTTCGGGGTATCCGCGGCGAAGCCGATGTTGAAGTACTTCTTCAGGGTGAGGTTCTCACCGGCCGCATCCAGCGAGGCGTTGAATTCCGGGAACTGCTTGAGCGCCGCAGCGCTGGCCTTGATCAGGAAGGCGAGCATGGTCAGCTTGATGCCGGCCTTCTCGTTTTCCTTGTTCAGCGCCACGCGCAGGCCTTCCAGATCGGTGATGTCGGCCTGCTCGAACTGGGTGACGTGCGGGATCATCGCCCAGTTGCGCGCCAGGTTGGCACCGGAAATCTTCTTGATGCGCGACAGCGGCTGGGTTTCCACCTCGCCGAACTTGCTGAAGTCGACCTTCGGCCACGGCAGCAGGTTGAGCCCACCACCGGTGGCGACCGTGCCACCGGCAACAGGGGCGCCCGCGCCGGTGAGCGCCGACTTGACGAACTTCTGCACGTCGGCCTTGGTGATGCGGCCGCCCTTTTCGGTGCCGGTCAGCTGGTTGAGGTCCACGCCCAGCTCGCGGGCGAACACGCGCACCGCCGGAGTGGCGTACGGCACCTTGGACGGCAGCACGCTGTCGGCGTTGAACTGCACCGGCGGGCTGCTCGGCGCACCGGCCGAGGGGGCGCTGGCGATTTCGCGCGCGGCCAGCTTGTCCGGCTGGGCCGGCACGGCGACCGGCTCCACCTTGGTGCCGGTTTCGGCAGCGGCCGGGGCGGCCGCCGCGGCGGCCTGGCTCGGGGCCGGTGCGGCAGCGCCGTCGGCGTCGATGATGGCCACCACCTTGCCCTGTGAGAGGGTGTCGCCGACCTTGACCTTGATTTCCTTGACCACGCCGGCAACCGACGAGGGCACTTCCATCGTGGCCTTGTCCGATTCCAGGGTCACCAGACCCTGATCCTTCTTGACCGTGTCGCCGACGGCGACCAGCACTTCGATGACCGGAATGTCGGTGTAATCGCCGATGTCGGGCACAAGCGCTTCAACCGGGCCAGCGCCGGCAGCAGCCGGTGCAGCAGCGGGCGCGCTCTGGGTGGCCGGGGCCGGGGCCGCGGCGGCAGCCGCTTTGGCCGGCGCGGCTGCAGGCGCCGCTACCGGGGCAGGCGCGGCGGCGGCGTCGGCGACTTCGATCAGCGCCACGACCTTGCCCTCGGACAGGTTGTCGCCAACCTTGACCTTGATTTCCTTGACCACGCCAGCGACCGAGGACGGCACTTCCATCGTCGCCTTGTCCGACTCGAGCGTGACCAGGCCCTGATCCTTCTTGACGGTGTCACCAACGGCGACGAGCACCTCGATTACCGGGATATCGCTGTAGTCACCGATATCGGGGACAAGTGCTTCCTTGATTTCGGCCATGGGGATAACTCCGGCAATCTGGTGTAGGGAATCGCCTATTGTGGGGGCATGAGGCTTCAGCGCCAACCAGCTTGGGCAATTTTCACTGACTCTGTCCCGGGACAGCCTGTTGCAGCAGGGATGGACACTGCCGCGGCGGGTATTCCAGTCGGTACCGTATTGTCCCGCGGTGGTCCGGCTCAGCCGGCCAGGACATCGGCCACGGGCTGCCACGCCACCTGCAGGCGCGGCAGCGGCCATGCCGCATTGGCCGGGCTGGTCGAGGGCAGCGACCACACGGCAAGTGACGTCGAACGTTCGCCCAGCACGGGCTGGATGTAACGCATGAAAGCGGCGTGTGCAGTGCCGCCGTTGCAGGCGATTGCCGCCAGCGAGGGCAGCCGGTCAACCAGCTGGACCACTGCATTGGGCACTTCACTGCCGCGCACGATGGCGGTATCCAGGCTGCCACGCCGCTCGCACTCCCCGATCACGTCCCACAGTCCAATACCGGCCGATTGCAACGCCCGCAGCCGGTCGAGGTAAGGCAGGCGCGCGTCGATCCCGGTCAGTGCGGACATCAAGGGCCAGAATCGATTGCGTGGATGCGCGTAGTACTGCGCGGCATGCAGCGACGCCGCACCCGGCATCGAGCCCAGCACAAGCACGCGGCAATCCGCCCGAACCTGCGCAGGCAGGCCAATACACAGGCTTGGGTTCGTCACAGTGTCTCCAGATGCATGAATGTCCCGCACGGCATGATCGCGCGCCAGCGCAGGGATTCCGCGCTGCTGGCTGAACAGAACAAACTAAATTTTAACGCGCGTCGGATTCGATTCATGTTGCGGGGACTACGTTTGCTTCGCCCCGCTGCAAAGGGGGCCCAGAACAAAAAAACACCTGAGGAGATTCCCCCATGCGCTCCATCCGCACCCTGACCCTGGCTACCCTGACTGCCCTTGCCTTCGCACCTGCCGCCTTCGCGCAGGACAGCGCCACCGACACCGCGTCGGGCAAGCATTTCGCCGTTGTCGGCGGCGTTGCGCTGTTGCAGCCAAAGAACGATCCGCTGGAAGGCATCGACAAGGTCGATGGCGGTCCGGCGCCGACGCTGAGCTTCAGCTATTACATCAACGACAACTGGGCCGTGGAACTGTGGGGCGCAGCCGACAAGTTCGACCACCGCGTGCGCGGTGCCAACAATGCCAAGCTGGGCACGGTTGAGCAGCAGCCGATCGCGCTGAGCGGGCAGTACCACTTCGGCCAGGCCGACAACGTGTTCCGTCCGTTCGTGGGCGTCGGTTACTACGAGTCGAACTTCAGCAACGAGGAGCTGGCCAGCGATGCCGGCCACATCGGCCTGGAAACCGCCAAGGGCGCCATCGGCACTGTCGGCGTTGACATGAACATCAACAGCACCTGGTTCGCCCGTGCCGATGCCCGCTACATGCATTCGCGCCCGGAGCTGACCGTCAACGGCAACGGCACCGGCGACGAAGCCAAGCTGGATCCGTGGACCGTGGGCTTTGGTATCGGTGCGCGCTTCTAAGCGTCTCCGCTGAATGTAGTAGCAGTACAACGGGCCCCTCGCGGGCCCGTTGTTGTTTCAGCCTGCCACGTAGCCGGCAACGCGCCGTAGGGACAGCGCGCATCGATGGCACCACCGGCGTTACCATCGGCCCTGCATGGTGCCGGCTGCAACCCGGGGATCCCGTATGGACAAACGCTACGTAATCGCCATCGACCAGGGCACCACCAGCTCGCGGGCGATGCTGTTCGACCGCGCCGGCCGGATGGCCGGGGTGGCGCAGCGCGAGTTCACCCAGGTGTTTCCACAGCCTGGCTGGGTGGAACACGATCCGCGCGAGATCCTGACCAGTGTCTATACCACCCTGACCGAGCTGCTCAACCGCGAGCAGGTCGATCCACGCCAGATCGCTGCGATCGGCATCACCAACCAGCGCGAAACAACCGTGGTGTGGGACAAGGCTACCGGCCAGCCCATCCACAACGCGATCGTCTGGCAGTCCAGACAGAGCAACGATATCTGCGAGCGCCTTAAGGCGGGCGGCCACGAACCCCTGATCCGTGAGCGCACCGGCCTGCTGGTGGATGCGTATTTTTCGGCGACCAAGATCCGCTGGATCCTCGATCATGTCGACGGCGCGCAGGCCCGTGCCGAACGCGGTGAGCTGCTGTTCGGCACCATCGACAGCTGGCTGGTGTGGAACCTTACCGGCGGCACGGTGCACGTCACCGACTACAGCAATGCGTCCCGAACGCTGCTGTTCAACATCCACACCCTGGCCTGGGATGACGCACTCCTGGCCCTGCTGGACATCCCGCGCGCGATGCTGCCGGAGGTACGCAGCTCCAGCGAAGTGTATGGCACCACCCGCGCGCAGTTCTTCTTCGACCAGCACATTCCGATCGCCGGCATCGCCGGCGACCAGCAGGCCGCGCTGTTCGGCCAGGCGTGCTTCGAACCGGGCATGGTCAAGAACACCTATGGCACCGGTTGTTTCATGCTGATGCATACCGGTGCGCGTGCGGTGGCCTCCCGCAATGGGCTGCTCACCACGCTGGCCTGGGGCATCGACGGCCAGGTGGAATACGCACTGGAAGGGTCCATCTTCGTGGCCGGCTCCGTCGTGCAATGGCTCCGCGACGGGCTGCGCATGTTCGGCAAGTCCAGCGACTGCCAGGCCTATGCTGAACGCGCGGCCGACAACGGCGGGGTCTACATGGTGCCGGCCTTCGTTGGCCTCGGCGCGCAGTATTGGCGCAGTGATGTGCGCGGGGCGGTGTTCGGCCTGAGCCGGGGCACCACCAAGGAACACTTCATCCGCGCGGCGGTGGAATCAATGGCCTACCAGACCCGCGACGTGCTGGCCGCGATGCAGGCCGATGCAGGCATTGAACTGAAGGAACTGCGCGCCGATGGGGGCGCGATCGCCAATGACTTCATGGCACAGTTCCAGAGCGACCTGCTGGGCGTGCCGGTGCTGCGCCCGAAGGTGGCCGAAACCACCGCGCTGGGAGCGGCCTGCCTGGCCGGCCTGGCGACCGGGTTCTGGAGCAGCCGCGCGGAGATCGCCGAGCAGTGGGCGCTGGATCGCCGGTTCGTGCCGCAGATGGCGGCGGCCGAACGCGAGGCGTTGTACGCCGGATGGGTCCAGGCGGTGGAAGCGACGATGGGGTTCCGGGTAGGTTGACCGGCGGACCGGCCGCCGGTCGGTCCACCCCCGGGCAGGAGCCGACCGTTGGTCGGCTCGCGCCCGATCAGAACGCCGGCAGCACTGCGCCCTTGTATTTTTCGGCAATGAAGGCCTTCACCTCGGGGCTGGTCAGCGCCTTGGCCAGCTGCTGCACGCGCGGATCGTCCTTGTTGTCCGGGCGAGCGACCAGGAAGTTCACGTACGGCGAATCCTTGCTTTCAATCGCGAGCGCGTCCTCGGTCGGGTTGAGGCCCGCGTCCAGCGCATAGTTGGTGTTGATCAGGGCCAGGTCCACCTGGTCGAGCACGCGCGGCAACATGGCCGAGTCCAGTTCACGGAAGGTGAGCTGCTTCGGGTTGGCGATGATGTCGCGCTGGGTGGCCAGTGCGTTGCTCGGGTCCTTGAGCGTGATCACGCCAGCCTTGTGCAGCAGGATCAGCGCGCGGCTGTTGTTGCTCGGGTCGTTGGGAATCACCACGTCGGCACCCACCGGCAGATCGGCCAGCGACTTGAAGCGGCGCGAATAGGCGCCGAACGGTTCGATGTGCACGCCGATGACCTTGGTCAGGTCGGTCTTGCGGTCGCGGTTGTAGGCGTCCAGGTAGGGCTCGGTCTGGAAGTAGTTCACGTCCACCTGCTTCTGCACCAGCTGGTCGTTGGGCTGCACGTAGTCGTTGAAGACCTTCACGTCCAGCTCCAGGCCTTCCTTCTGCAGGATCGGCTTGACCACTCCCAGGATCTCGGCGTGCGGCACCGCTGTGGCCGCGACCACCAGTCTGCTGGAATCGGCGGCAGGCTTGCCGCAGGCGGCCAAGGCCAGCGTGGCGGCCAGCAACGGGAGCAACAGGGTCTTTTTCATGGGGACGGAATCCGGGGGGCTGCGTAGCAGCCAACCATACCCCAAGCCCCGGCCAGCCGGGTATCCCGGCCATATGACCGGGAGGCATGAACGTTATTCGTAATTGCTCAGCGCCATCATCAGCAGCGCCTTGGCCTGCTCGCGCAGCACGGTCGGCTCGATGATCTCCGCATCCGAACCGTAGTGCAGCACGTCCATCAGCAGCTCGCGCGAGACGCTGTAGGGCACCTTGAGCTCATAGCGGCCGTCGGCCAGGAACCGGCCCTGCTGTTTGGAATGCCAATGCTCGTCGGCGACCCAGCGTGCAGCCTTGGCGCTGAACACGATGGTCGCCCAGCCCTTGGGCGGGCCGGAGAAGATGCCGTAGCTGGCGCCCAGCTGCTCGTCCAGCTCGGTGTCGTCCACGTCGCGCGCGAGCGTGTCGACCACGCGGGCCTTGTAGATGCGATCCACCGCAAAGCTGCGCAGCCCTTCGCGGCCATGATCCCAGGCGTCCAGGTACCAGTTGTCGCGATAGTGGGTCATGCGCTGCGGCGACACGGTGCGCTTGGTCGCCTCGTCGGTGGAACGGGCCCGGTACTCGAAGGCCAGCTGCTTGCGCTCCAGCACCGCCGATGCCACGGCGCGGAAGCTCGCCTCGTCGAACTTGCGGCCGCGGTGCGGGATGACCCGCACCCGGTCCACCGGCCAGGTCGACACGCCGGCCTGCGCGGCCAGCAACCCTTCGATGCGCTGCTGCAGCGGTGCCAGCACCGACGAAAGAACACCGCCGCCGGTGCGCGCCAGCAGGTGCTGCGAGGCCAGCAGGGCGTGCAGCTCTTCCGAGCTGAGCCACAGCCCGGGCAACTCGAACCGCTCGCTCTCGTTGTCCTGGTAGCGGAAACCGGCCTCGCCATCGCCCTCCACCGGCGCCATCAGCGCATCGCGCAGGAAGGCCAGGTCGCGATAGACGGTGGCGCGCGAACATGCCAGTTTTTCCTGCAGAGTCGCCACCGTGACCGGATAGCGGGCGGACTTCAGCAGACGATGCAGGGCGTTGATGCGTTCATATCGGTCCATGACCCGATTATGTCCGAGTCGCCGTCGTTGTGGCGGCCCGGATCCGAACTTCGGCTATCGTGGGGCCCCCTGTCCGCCCGAACCCCGCCATGCGCCTGCTGCCTGCCGTTGCCGTGCTGTCCCTGCTGCTGTCTGCCTGCGGGCAGGCACCTGCGCCCGCCGCGCCTGCAGCCGCCACGCCGCCCGTACCGGTCGCCAGCGAGCCCGCGCAGGCGGTACTGGCCGCCAGCCAGCGCTTCGGGCAGCTGCGCAGCTTCCACGCCAACCTGCACATGCAGGGGCCGCGCACGCTGGACGCCCGCATGGAATTCGTGGCACCGGACCGGTACCGGCTGCAGACCGACGAGGGCGTGCAGACCATCATCGGCGACACATTCTTCCTGCAGCGCGCCGGCGAAGTCCGCCAGGTACCGGTGCCTCCGGGCCTGCTGGCGCAATGGCGAAGCCCGCTGCCGGCCGATGCCACCGCCGCCGACCTGCAGGTAGAGGCACTGGGCGAGGAACGCGTGGATGGGCAGCCCGCCCGCCGCTACCGCGTGCGCCATGCCAGCGCCGCACCTGACGGCATGTTGTACTGGATCAACGCTGCCGGCCTTCCGGTGCGGATCGAACGCCAGGGGCAGACCCAGGGCAAGCCCTTCAAGGTCACGGTGGATTACAGCCGTTTTGACGACCCGACGTTGCAGATCGCGGTGCCCTGAACAGGCGACAAGTCCAAACCCCTCCTAAAGCACGGGCCGGAAAAGGAAAAACGGCGTGAAGGCATCAAGTATCATCACGTGTTGCTCCTCCCCCCTGTTGATCCGGAGAACCGTTGATGTCCCTGCGCGTGACGTTGCTTGCTTCCCTGCTGCTCAGTGCCCCGGCCGCCTTTGCCCAGGACACCACCGACCTGGCCGCGATGACCTCGCCCTGGAGCGGCAGTGGCGGTGAACTCGGCTTTGCCTCCGCACGGGGCAACAGCAACACCGAAAGCGCCAACGGCCGCCTGCGCCTGCGCTACACCGATGACGACTGGGTGCACAGCATGGACCTGTTCGGCCTGCGCTCGCGTTCGGAATACACCGAAACCGCCGACGACGGCACGGTCACCAAGCGCAGCAACACCACCGCCAACCGCTACACCGGCAGCGCCGGCAGCGCGCTGCAGCTGGGCGAGCACCGCCAGATCACTGCCACGGTGCGCTACGAGCGCGACGACTTCGCCACCTACGACCGCCAGAGCTCATTCGGCCTGGGTTACGGCACCCGGCTGGTGGAAGGTGACCGCTTCTACATGGATGCGCAGATCGGCCCCGGTGTGCGCCGCACGCACAACACCGAAGACGACGAAACCCGTACCGGCCTGATCGGCCGCGGGCTGTTCGACGTGAAGTATTCGCTGACTCCCAATACCGACCTGGTCAACACCCTGCTGGTGGAGTCGGGTTCGTACAACACCTTCGGCCAGAATGATCTGGGCGTGTCGGTGAGCATGAACGAGCACCTGGCGCTGAAGGCGGCCTGGCAGGCGCGCTACAACAGCGACGTAGCCGAAGACAAGCGCAAGACCGATACCCTGACCACGATGAACGTGGTTTACAAATTCAAATGATCCCCCCAGTAGGTACCGACCACCGGTCGGTACCCACCGGTGACGCCCGCGGTAGCTGTCGACCGTTGGTCGGCACGCCTCAAACGGCGAGCAATTCGCCGGCGCCGCCCTCCAGCAGGCCCAGGGCCACGGCCTTTCCGAGCGCATCCGGGTCATTGCCCGGGCCGCGCGCTTCGGCGCGGATCAGGCGGCCATCCGCCACGCCACCCACCAGGCCCTGCAGGAACAGGTTTTCACCTTCCCACTGCGCGTAGCCGGCGACCGGAACGTGGCAGCTTCCGTGCAACGCACGGTTCATGGCGCGCTCGGCTTCCACGCAGACACGCGTGCGTGCATCGTCGAGCGGGGCGAACAGCGCCATCACCCGCGCATCGCCACCGTTGCATTCCACCGTGACCGCGCCCTGCGCCGGCGCCGGCAACCACTCCGGTGCCCGCAGCCGCGCCACGATGCGCCCGCCCAGCCCCAGTCGTTCCAGGCCGGCCACGGCCAGCACGATAGCGTCGTAACCGCCGTTGTCGAGCTTGGCCAGGCGCGTGTTGACGTTGCCGCGCAGGTCCAGCAGTTCCAGGTCCGGACGCAGCGCGCGCAGCTGGGCCTGGCGGCGCAGCGAGGAGGTGCCAACCCGCGCACCGATCGGCAGCGCGTCCACCGAGGCGTACAGGTTGGAAATGAAGCCGTCGGCCGGATCGTGCCGGGTCAGCATTGCCGGCAACGCGAATGGCGCGTCCAGCTCCATCGGCACGTCCTTGAGCGAGTGCACCGCGCAATCCGCATCGCCGCGCAGCATGGCCAGTTCCAGCTCCTTCAGGAACAGACCCTTGCCGCCGATCGCAGCCAGCGAGCGGTCCAGCACTTCGTCGCCCCGGGTGCTCATCGGTACCAGCACCACGTCCAGGCCCGGATGGGCCCGGCGCAGGCAGTCAGCGACATGTTCGCTCTGCCAGAGGGCAAGCGGGCTCTTTCGGGTGGCGATGCGCAGGGTGGTCATGCGCGCATTATCGCCGGCGGGAGGCATATCGACCAACGGACGCTACCTACTGGTGCGCCGTGACCGCTTCACAGGTGCTTCAAATCCTGTTTCAGGCTGGCCACGCAGCGCCGGCTGACTTCCAGCGGGGCCTTGCCATGGCGCAGCACGGCCTGGACCTGGCCTGCGGCGTTTCGTCGCAGCTCGACCAGTTCGTGGCGGGCCACCAGACAGTTGCGGTGGATGCGCACGAAACGGCTGGCAAATTCCTCTTCCAGCGATTTCAGCGATTCCTCGATCAGGTCCTCACCGCGCGCATGGTGCACCACCACGTACTTTTCCTCGGCCTGCAGGTAGTGGATGTCATCGATCGGGATCAGCCGCAGGCTGCCGCGCAGGCGCGCGCACAACAGCGTGCGCGCCTGCTGGCTGGGTACGCTGGGCTGCCCATTGCGGCCCGCCAGGAAGGTCCGTGCACGCTCCAGCGCGGCGACCAGCCGCTCGCTGCGCACCGGCTTCATCAGGTAATCGATGGCCGCCGCCTCGAAGGCCGACAGCGCGTGTGCATCGTAAGCAGTGCAGAACACCACCGCCGGGCGCGGGTCGAACGTGGCCAGGTGGCGCGCAGCCTCGAGGCCATCCAGGCCGGGCATGGCGATATCCAGCAGCACCAGATCCGGCTGCAGCTCGGCGCAGGCATGCAGCGCCTGCTCGCCATTCTCTGCTTCGGCCACCACCTCGACCCCTGCCTGTTCGGCCAGCAGGCTGCGCAGGCGCTCGCGGGCGAGCGGCTCGTCGTCGGCGATGACAACTCTCAAGCAGGCTTCCTCACGGAACAGGGACGAAGATGTCGCAGGCATAGTAGCCGTCGTTCCATGCTCCCGTCATCCGTGCGCCCGGACCGAAGCGCCACGCCAGCCGGTGCGCGATGTTGCGCTGCGCATGCCCGGCGCCCTGCATCAACGGCAGCGCACGCGCATCCGGATCGGGCGCAGGGTTCTGGATGCGGATGTGCAGTTGCGCGCCTTCGCAGGACAGCGCGATGACGATGGTGCCGCCCCCGGGCAGCCGCGAGATGCCGTGCAGCACCGCGTTCTCCACCAGCGGCTGCAGCACCAGGCGGGGCATCGGCAGGGTCCATGGCAAGGTCTCTGCGCGGTGCCATTCCACCTGCAGGCGCTCCCCCAGCCGCAGCGATTCGATCGACAGATAGGCTTCTGCCAGCTCGCACTCGGCCTGCAGGGTGGAGTCTCCCTCGCCCGCACCCAATGCAGCACGGAACAGGTCAGACAGATCGAGCACGGCGCGCTCGGCCACCTCCGGATCGCGCCGCACCAGGCTGGCGATGAGGTTCATGCTGTTGAACAGGAAATGCGGGCGGATCCGCGCCTGCAGTGCGTCGGCCTGCGCGCGCGCGTTGGCCACGGTCTGCGCGCTCCAGCGGTCGCTTACGTAGAAGTAACGCAAGGCCAGCGCCACGATCAGCGCCGTGACGGTGGCGCAGCCCAGGGTAAAGCGCCAGAACCCCACGTCCCCTGCAAAGTTCTGTGTACCCAGCGCCGCATACAGGGCATGCACGATGCCCGTGCACACCGCCGCTATCATCGCGGTCATCCCCACTGCCACGGCCGAACCCAGCGCTTCGGGCAACGTCGACAAGGTCGCGCGTGCCGCGCACAGGCTTACGGTGACCGCCAGCGCCAGCCACAGGGCCAGGCCGCTGGCCGCCAGGAAGTCGGACAC
Source organism: Stenotrophomonas sp. NPDC047960 (assembly GCF_043204395.1). NCBI lineage: Bacteria > Pseudomonadati > Pseudomonadota > Gammaproteobacteria > Lysobacterales > Lysobacteraceae > Stenotrophomonas > Stenotrophomonas sp. NPDC047960. The sequence goes on from NZ_JBIDBX010000002.1 coordinate 404,938, forward strand.
GCTCCATTGGCGGCTGCCATCGGGTGCCAGTGCCACCACGACCACCACCAGCTCGGCCAGACCGAGCATTGCGCCCAGCCGCGGCAGGCGGCACAGCTCGGGCAACCACAGCTGCTGGCGGGGGTCGTTCATGGCTCAGGCCGTGGCGAAGCGCTCGTCCAGCCAGTCGCCCAGCGCCTGCAGTTCTTCGGCGCAGACCTGGTGGGCCATGGAATAGGAATGCCACTGCAGCGGGAAGCCGGCGGCCGTGAGCCGCTGGGCGGTGTCGGCCGCGATCGCCTGGGGGATCACCGGATCCTGCGCGCCATGGGCCATGAACACCGGTGGCCGCGCACCGTTGGGCACCGCCGCGTCCACCGCCGCCTGCGGGTCCGGCAGGTAGGTGGACAGCGCGATCAGACCGGCAAGGGGCCGGGTCGAACGCAATGCAGCGCTGAGGATGATCGCCCCGCCCTGTGAGAAGCCGGCAAGCAGGATGCGCTCGACGGCAATACCGCGCGCGACTTCGGCGTCGATCAGGGCATCCAGCGCACGCACCGAGGCGTCCACGCCGGCGGCGTCGGCGCGGGATCGGAAGTCCATGCTGACGATGTCATACCAGGCGCGCATGGGCACGCCGTTGTTGATCGTGATCGGCTGGACCGGGGCGTGCGGAAACACGAAGCGGATCGCCGGCCAGTGCGGACGCAGCAGCTCCGGCACGATCGGGGCGAAATCATGCCCGTCCGCGCCCAGCCCGTGCAGCCAGAGCACGGCCCATTGCGGGTTGGCGGCGGTTTCGTTGACTACGGTTTCCAACGCGTGCGACATCGTGCGGCTCCAGTACGTTCTGGCCGCATTATGGGGCCAGATGTCAGGGCGCGGCACGCTGGGCGGCGGCGCGGCGCAGTTCGGCGGCGCGCTGCAGGATGATCGGCGGCGTGGTTTCTTCGGGGATTTCCATCAGGCGCAGGCGGTGCAGCAGGTCGCCGGCGCGGCGTCCGGAGGTCAACGCAACCACCGGAATGGCCAGCACCATGCCCACCACCACCGGCGCCATCCACGCCGCAAGGGCCGGCGATACCGCATAGGCCAGCGCGCCCATGAACAACCCGAACACGCTCAGGCCGCCGTAACCTTTGATCAGCGCCGGCCAGGAAATGCCACCGTCGTCGCGCTGCTGTGCATCCCAGCCCGAATCCTTGCCCGCCAGCACTTCGGCCACGCCGCGTGACTGCACGTACATCACCACTGGCGCCATCAGCGCGGCCAGCACCGTTTCCAGCAGCATCGACACGAATGCGCGGATGCCACCACCACAGCCGCGGCGCTCGGCGGGGTCGATCAACATCGCGATGTAACCCAGCACCTTGGGCAGCAGCAGCACCGCCATGGTGATGGCGAACATGCGGATCACCTGGGTTTCATCCTGCTGTCGCCAGTACACACCCGGCGACAGATGCAGCACTTCGCTGAAGTCGATGCCACCCTGGAACAGCGGGATGGCAATGCCGATCAGCATCAGCATCGCCCACATCGGCGCCGTGAAGTAATGGCCGATGCCGATCATCATGTGCGTGCGGCTGACCCAGTGCAGGCCCCGCGAACCCACCACCTTGGCGTGCTGCAGGTTGCCCTGGCACCAGCGGCGGTCGCGCACCAGCATGTCGGTCAACGTGGGTGGACCTTCCTCATAGCTGCCCTTGAGGTAGGGCACCATGTGGGTTGCCCAACCGCCGCGGCGCATCAACGCCGCTTCGACGAAATCGTGGCTCAGCACATGGCCGCCGAACGGCTGCCGGCCTGGCAGCGGCGGCAGCCCTGCGTTCTCGGCGAAGGCCTCGGTACGGATCACCGCATTGTGGCCCCAATAATTGCTCTCCGCGCCGTGCCACCATGCCACGCCGCGCCCGATCACCGGGCCGTACACACGTCCGCCAAACTGCTGCATGCGCGCAAACAGCGTGCGCCCGCCGATCACCGCCGGCAGGGTCTGGATCAGGCCCACGTCTGGATTGAGTTCCATCCCGGCCACCAGGCGCACGATGGTATCGCCGGTCATCAGGCTGTCGGCATCCAGGATCAACATCTGCGGGTAGCCGCCGCCAAAGCGGCGCACCCAGTCGGCGATGTTGCCGGCCTTTCGCCCGCTGTTGTCGCCCCGGCGCCGGTAGAAAAGGCGCTCATGCCCGCCTACCGCATCGCACAGCTCGGCGAACGCCTGCTCCTCGGCCGCGCCAATGTCCTCGCGGCGGGTATCGCTGAGCACGAAGAAATCGAACTGCTCCAGTTGACCGGTACTGGCCACCGATTCGTAGATGGCCTGCAGGCCGGCCAGCAGCCGCCGCGGATCTTCGTTGTAGGTGGGCATCAGCAGTGCGGTGCGGGTGTGCACCTGCGGCAGCGGCTGGTCCGGGTCGATGCCCAGTTTGTAGCCCCGGTCGAACACCGCGGTCAGGAACCCGGCCAGCGCGCCGGCGAAAGACAGCGCGATCCAGGCAAACAACGCCACGAACAGCACCAGCAGGCAGCCTTCCAGCACCGTGATGCCGTTGGTGGCCAGCACCTTCCACATCATGTGGGTGGCGGCCACGGTCATTGCCGCTGTGCCGCCAAAGATATAGAAGCGGCGCAGCGCGATCATCCGCGGCGCGGTGCGCTGGCGCGGGGTGCGCAGGCGGCCCTGGGTGAACGTCTGTTCGGGCATCCCCATCGGGGTTTCAGCGGGCAGCACCGAGCGACCGGCATCCATCACGGCGTTGACGGCCTGCACACTCATGCGTGGCTACCCTGCGTGCGGTTGCACCGGGCACTGCTGCTGTGCCGTGCAGCGGCGTGGCCATGGCCGGCGCCCTGCTGATGTCTGTGACTACCGGAACCCACGAACTCTCCAACGGCACTGAGGCGAAAAATGCGGCTCAGCATAGGGGGCCAAATGTAAGCCGGGCGCGAAGGGGCGTCTGGGCATTTCTCCCCATTCAGCAAACCCCGGACTGCCCCAGCCGCAGCAGCGTGCCACAAACCGGCGCAAGCCTTGCGCTGCAAGGCCTGCCCTATTCAGGATTCAGTCAATCCCGTCGTTGGTGGACGCCGGCGCTTCCAGTGCGGGTCGGTCGGCGACAGACGCACCGGGTCCGGATCTGCGCAGGCAAGCCGCCGCCAGGCCAAGCAGGACGGCAACGATGTCGATCAGCTGGCGGTGTGCGCCCTGCCGGGCGACCGCTCAGACCGGGGTGGTTTCCACGGCGACATCGCTCTCCACCGGCATGTGCGCCAGGGCACGGGAGCCGACGTGGGAAAACTGCAGCTGTGCAAGCAGATGCTGGGCCTGGGTGGCAACCGGGCACGGCAGGATCCGCGGGCCGGCTTCAGGGCGCTCAGGGGACATCACTACACTCGACATGTTCTGGTTCTCGATCCTTTCCAATGCTCCGCACGGCTCCCATGCCGCGGGGAATGCGAACCCTATATGAATTCGTGGACGAATGTGTGACGCCGCCCAGGCAGCGCCGGGTCAACACCGCACCAGGTCCGAAAACTGGCGTCGTTTGATAGTCACCGACTATCATGTAACCGTTTTCAACCTCAGAAAGTGGATATGGATTCCAACATCGCTTCATCGTTCAGCCCGAAGTGGCAGTTCCGGTTCGACTTCTTCAACACCTATGGAGCGCCGAACTCGCCGGCTTTCAAGGCCGCTTACAAGGCGCTGCCGTTCGGACAGAAGCTCAAGGTGAACTTCAACTTCTTCGCCCTGTTCTTCGGCTGCATCTATCTCTTCATTCTAGGGATGTGGCGCAAGGCCCTGACCATCCTGGGACTGACCCTGGTGCTCGGCGTGGTACTGGCATTCCTGCCCGACCCGATCGGCCGTGGCATCGCGATTGCGTGGACGCTGTTCATCGCGCTCACCACCAATTACAACTACTACCTGGAAAAGGTGAAGGGCGACACCAGCTGGAACCCCTTCCAGGGCATGCGCTGGTAAGCCACGCAGCTCGCATGCCTGAAAAGCCCGGTCCATGACCGGGCTTTTTTCGTTGCTCAGGAAATTTCCGGTTCGGCCTCGACGGCTGGCGCTCCAGCACGCACCGGCCCCCGCGTCTGCCCGACGACCCTGCGCGGTGCTGCGGGGGCTGCCGCCGGGGCACCCGTCGCCGTGCGGAAGATCGCCACGGCGGTGCCCAGCTGCTGGGCCTGCTCTTCCATCGCACGCGCCGCGGCAGTGGCTTCTTCCACCAACGCCGCATTCTGCTGGGTGGTTTCGTCCATCTGGGTGATGGTCTGGTTGACCTGCTCGATGCCGGCGGATTGTTCCTTCGAGGCGGCGGAAATCTCAGCCATGATGTCATTGACCCGACGCACGCCGGTCACGATCTCTTCCATCGTACGCCCGGCCGTATGCACCAGCGCCGCGCCTTCGGCCACCTGCTCCACCGAATCGTCGATCAGGTGCTTGATCTCCTTGGCCGCCCCGGCCGAGCGCTGGGCCAGCGCGCGGACTTCCGAGGCCACCACCGCAAAACCACGACCCTGCTCGCCGGCACGCGCCGCTTCCACGGCGGCGTTGAGCGCCAGGATGTTGGTCTGGAAGGCAATTCCATCAATCACCGAGATGATCTCGGCAATACGCTTTGACGCGGCCTCTATCCCGGCCATGGTGGTCACTACCTGGCCTACCACCTTCCCGCCCTGTTCGGCTACGTTGGCCGCACCGGCCGCCAGTTGGTTGGCCTGCACGGCGTGGTCGGCGTTCTGGCGCACGGTGGACGTCAGTTCCTCCATCGACGCGGCGGTCTCCTCGAGGCTGGCGGCCTGCTGTTCGGTGCGGCGCGACAGGTCGCTGTTGCCCGAAGCGATCTCGCCAGCCGCCAGGTTGATGCTGTCTGTGGCCTGCTGGATACGGCCGACGATGTCGGTCAGCTGGGTCACGGTGGTATCGGCATCGTCGCGCATCTGTGCGAACACGCCGTGGAACTGGCCATGCATGCGCGCGGTGAGGTCGCCGGCGGCGATCGCGCGCAGCAGCGCAGAGATCTGCTGCAGGTTATCGTCACTGACCTGCATCATCGTATTGAGGTTTTCGACCATGGCGCGGAAGTCATGGTCGAAGCGCAGGCCATCGCCGCGCTGGCTGAAATCGCCGCGCGCGGCGGCCCCCGCCAGGTCGCGGATCTGGGTGTTGATCGCGCGCAGGTTGGCCTTGGTGGTATCCATGGCGTCGGTGAACACGGCCTGCTCGCCGGGCAGGCGGTCCATGTCCTGCGACAGGTCACCCACTGCATAACGCTGCATCACCTCGACCAGTCGACGGGTGACGGCGATGTTGGCGCCCACCAGCTGGTTGGTGTCTTCGACCATGCGCCCGTACTCGCCCGGGAAGGCCTGCGCATCCATCCGGAAACCGAGTTCGCCTGCCGAATGGCGCTGCGCCATCTCGGCCTGGGCGGCCATCACGGCGCGCAGCTGGCCTCGCATGCGCTGCATGGCGTCGAGCAGGCGGCCTACTTCGTCGTCGCGTGGCGGCGGCAGCGGAGTGTCCAGGCGGCCTTCGGCGACCTCGGCCGAGAGCCGCACGGCGTCGGCGAGCGGGCGGATTGCCTGCCGGCGCAGCAGCACGTACACGCTGGCGCTGAGCACCAGCGCCGCGCCCAGGCCAACGCCAAGGATGATCCACAGCAGCGACCGCGCCTGTTCGGTGATCAATGCGTACGGCACGATCACGCCCAGCGCGAAGCGTTCTTCACTGGCACCGATGCGCAGCGGCACGTACGCCTTCACGTTGCCCGCGGCATCGGGCGTGAACGCCTCGAAGCGCTGGTCGCGGGCCACGGCTGCAAGGACCTGGGCAGTGACGGGATCGTCGCGGCGCTGGCCGATCTGCCTGGCATCCTGCGCGGCCAGCACGATGCCGCCGGGTGAAATCAGTTCAACGTGGCCCTGCCCCATCGGGCGCAGCGCCGCCAGGCGCTCCTGGAGCGCGGCCAGGCCGAAGTCCACGGTGACCGCGCCCAGGAACTGGCCGTTGTCGAGCACCGGGGTCGACAGCGTGGTCATCAGTACCTGCCTGCCGCCGATCTCGTAACGGTACGGTTCGCTGACGGCCTGCCGCTTGAGTTCACGCGGGCGCAGGTACCAGTCGCCTTCGCCGGGGACGTCATAGCCCTTGAGTGCATCCTGCACCGGCGCGCCATCCTGCCAGGCCCAATAGCTCATGAAGCGCCCGGTGGCGTCGTGGGCCTCGGCGCCGACGAAGTCGGCGTCCCTGCCATCAAAGGCCTGCGGTTCCCACAACGTGCCCAGGCCCACCCATTCCGGGTGAGCCTGCAGCTGCTGTTGCAGCACCTGTGCGGCGGTCGCACGCGACAGGGTGGCAGCGCGGTGCTGCACGACCAGGCTGTCAGCCAGTGCCTGGCTGGTGGCAAATGCGATGGCCAGATCTGCGCCGACCCGGTTCGATTCGGCCTCGGCCTGGCTTTGCATCGTCCGCCGCGAGGACTCGAGCAGCGCCTGGCTGGCTTCGCGATAACTGAGGGCGGCGGTCACGCCAAAGCAGAGCATGGCGATCAGCGCGGTACCCAGCATCAGCCGGTTGGCGATGCTGCCGGGGCGCTTGGAAGCGGACGAGCGGGACGCGGACATGAAGTGTTCCAGGCAGGAGTACAGAACAGCGCGCGCCGGTGGGCGCCGCTACTACGTCACGCAGTCCATTGCGGACCGGCCGGCAGGGTGCAACGCACGCCGGATCCGGGTCATACGCTGGTAACGGCGCTGTGCTGGAGATGTTGAGCGCCGGATCCTGACCCTGTTCAGTGAGGGCGGTAGCGCATTGACGACGCCAGGTAGCGCAGCGCACCCTGACCGGTCCTTCTCTCAGGCACACGCCCATGTACGGATTGATCGGCAGGATGAACATTGCTCCCGGCGAGCGCGACGCGGTCATCGCGATCCTGCTGGAGGGCACCCAGGCCATGCCCGGGTGCCGCAGCTACGTGGTGGCCAAGGATCCGGCCAATGCCGACGCGATCTGGATCACGGAGGTCTGGGACAGCATTGAGCTCCACCACGCCTCGCTGGCCCTGCCGGGCGTACAGCAGGCCATTGCCCGGGCACGCCCGCACATCACCGGCTTCGGCGAGCGGTTCGAGACCCAACCGGTAGGCGGTTACTGACGCGTGCGGAACATCGTGCCAACGCTGTGCAGCAGCTCGTGCACGCTGAACGGCTTGGGCAGCAACGACATGCCCTCGCCCAGGAACTCGTTGCGCACCGCCGCACTTTCCGTATAGCCGGTGATGAACAGCACCGGCAGGGCCGGACGCAGCGCGCGCGCCGCATCGGCCAGGTCGCGACCGTTCATGCCGGGCAGGCCGACGTCGGACAGCAACAGGTCCACGGCACGGGTCGAATGCAGTTCCAGCAATGCCTGCTGCGAGTTGGTGGCCTCCACGACCTGGTAGCCGACCTCGACCAGCATTTCGCGCACCATCATCCGTACCGAATCGGTGTCGTCCACCAGCAGGATGCGTTCGGCATGTCCCCGCTGAACATCCATCTCCGCTGCTGATTCGGCCTGCAGCTCGACCTGTTGCTGGCCCTCGGGCAACAGCAGTTCGATCTCGGCACCTTCACCCTGCTCGCTGGCAATACGGGCGCTGCCGCCCGACTGACGTGCGAACCCATAGGTCATCGACAGACCCAGGCCGGTACCTTCGCCCTGCGGCTTGGTGGTGAAGAATGGCTCGAACACCTTGTTGATCAGGTCCAGCGGAATGCCGGTGCCGTTGTCGATCACCTTGACGCTGATGTAACTGCCCGGCGACAGCTCGTGATCGCGTTCGACGGTCGCACGGCCTGCGCGGATGCGGATCAGGCCCTGGCCGGCCAGCGCATCGCGCGCGTTGATGACCAGGTTGAGCATGACGTTCTCGAACTGGTTGGGATCGGCCATGGCCATCAGCGGTTCGGTGCCCAGCTCCAGCTCCAGTTCGATATTCTCCCCAATCGAGCGCCGCAGCATGTCTTCCAGCGATCGCACCCGGGCCACCACGTCGAACGTCTGCGGGTCCAGCGGCTGCTTGCGGGCAAACGCCAGCATGCGCTGGGTCAGTGCGGCCGCGCGGTGCGCCGAGGCGGTGGCAATGTCCACATAGCGGCTGGCCTTGTCCCACTTGCCGCTGCTGGCCGCCATCTCGATCATGTCCAGGCCGGAGATGATGGTGGTCAGCAGATTGTTGAAATCGTGCGCGATGCCGCCGGTCAGCTGGCCCAGCGAATCCATCTTCTGGGCCTGCATCAGCTCCATTTCCGTGCGCTCGCGCTCGGCGATCTGGAACGCCAGCTCGCTGTTGGCGCTTTCCAGTTCCTGGCGCTGCTCCAGTTCGCGCACGTGCCGCTCGGTGATGTCTTCGACCAGCACCAGGCCCAGGCCGGGCGCACTGTAGGGCGTCACCCGCCATTCGGTCACGCGCCGGCTGCCCTGCACCTGCAGTGCAAAGGTGCCCTGCCAGCGCTCGCCTTCACCCACCGCCACCTTCAGCGCGCTCATCGGCCCGAACTGGTGGCCCAACAATGCCTCGATGCGTCCAGGCTCCAGATTGCCACCGAGCAGCCGCTTGAAGGCGTCGTTGGCTTCATGCACCTGCAGGTGCGCATCCAGCACGCCGATCGGCGCGTTGACCTGGCGGAAGATCTCCCCAAAGCGCGCTTCGGCCTCGCGCAGGGCATCTTCAGCGCGGCGCGCACGCAGCAGGCTGCGCAGGGTAGCCAGCAGCACGTCCGGATCCACCGGATGCACCAGGTAGGCGTCAGCGCCGGCGTTGAGGCCGGTGATGAGGTCCCCCGTGGCGATCGAGGCGGCCGACACATGCACGACCGGCAGCAGCTGCATGCGCGGGTCTTCGCGCAACTGGCGAACGACGTCGAAACCGCTCATGTCGGGCAGGTTGACGTCCAGCACCAGAGCACCGAAATCCTGCGCGTTCAGCTGCGCCAGGCCGTCGCTGCCGGTACCGGCTTCCTCCACGCGGAACCCGTGGTGTTCCAGCACCCGACGCACCGAATAGCGGGTGGCCGCGTTGTCATCGACGATCAGGATCCGGTCACGCGTCGGCATCGGCGGCCTCCGCGGCAGCCAGTTTGAGCGGCAGCTTCACATGGAACTCCGAACCGACGCCCAGTTCGCTGGTCACGCCGACCTGGCCGCCCAGCAGTTCGGCAAAGCGCTTGCACAACGACAAACCCAGCCCAGTGCCGCGCAGACGCTTCTGCAGCGGGGTGTCCACCTGCACGAAATCCTCGAACAACGTAGGCAGCAGGTCCTGCGGGATGCCGATGCCGGTGTCACGCACGCTGAAACACACCGAGTGCTCGTCCAGCAGCGTCGCCGATACCACCACCTGGCCATTGGGCGTGAACTTCAGCGCGTTGGAGATGAAGTTGCGCAGGATCTGCGCCAGCTTCTTGTCATCGGTGTACAGCAGGGGCAACGCCGGCGGATCTTCGAACACCAGGTCCACCCGGTTTTCTTCAATCAGTGGCCGGAACATGCCGCGCAGCGCCGCAAACAGGTCCATCAGGTCGAACCAGGCCGGCGAGATGGTGATCCGGCCTGCTTCGATCTTGGCCAGGTCCAGCAGGTCGTCGACCATTTCGCGCAACTCGGTCGCCGAGCCGCTGATGAACCGCACCTGGCGGCGCTGCTCGTCGGTCAGCGGGCCGTCCATGCCGTCTTCCAGCAGCCGGGTCATGCTCAGGATGGAGCCCAGCGGGGTGCGGAACTCGTGGCTCATGTAGGACAGGAACCGGCTCTTGAGTTCGGAGACCTCGCGCAGCTGCTCGGCCTGCTGGTCCAGTTCGGCGTACAGGGCCAGTACGCCCTGGTTGGTTTCTTCCAGCTCCGCGCGCAGTGCGTCGGCCTGCGCGCGGAGCCGGACGATTTCCTGTTCGGGCGAAAGCGCGTTCAATGCAGGTCTCCAAGCCGCAGGGCGATGAGGCCGGTGTCGTCGCGGCCACGATCGAAATCGCGCTGCAGCACCGCCACTATGAGGGCCGGGTGGCGATGGAACAGGCCGGGGTAGTCGCGCAGGCTCCAACGGGCCTGCAATCCATCACTGTGCATGAGCAGAAGCGTGCCTGCGGTCGCGTGAAAATGGAATGGTTGCGCTTTGCGGAACTGGACCCCGACGATACCGGGATGCGAGGCCATGCCGCGCGTCGTGGTCGCCTGGTGGAGGCCTGCCGAGATGTTGCCGATGCCGGCGAACTGGAGCGCGCCGCTGGCGACCTCCACACGGGCGACCGCCACTGCGCCGCCCCGGGTTCCCGACATGCCGGCGTGCATCGCTGCGATCACGTCCGCCGGCGCAGCAACGCCGCACGCGGCCGCAGCCGATACGCCGGCGTGGGCGGCATCGGCCGCGGGCAGCCCGTGCCCCAGTCCGTCGATCAACGTCACGACCACCGCCTGGGCATCGGCATGCAGGTGCCAAGCGTCGCCGCAGGCCACCTCATGGTGCATGGCCAGGCGCAGCGCGCCGTAGGGCACGTCCACGTTGCGGGCGGCCAGGCTGGCATAGATCCGCGCCACCATCACGCTGCCCTTGTCGTCGGACCAGGCGTCCAGGACGGTCGCCTGGCGCTGGATCGCGCCGAGCCCCAGGCCCTGGGTGCCGCCGGTGGAATAGCCGTCAGGCAGCGACTGCGCGAGCGAGAAGCCCGGCCCGGCATCGAGCGTGCACAGCTCGATACCCTCCCCCCCGCGACCGCACACCACCGACAGGTACATGCGCCCGCCGCGTCCGTGCTTGATCACATTGGTGGCCAGCTCGGTGGCGGCCAGGGCCACGCGGCCGGCATCCACTTCATCGAAGCCGATGGCGTCGGCCATGGCCAGCGCTTCGCGCCGGGCCTGCCCTACCTGCGTGACCTCTTCCACCACCACGACCCGTGTCACCCGGCCAGAGAAGTTCAGATCCATTTTGTGATGGAAACCCGGGTGCCCCTGCCAGGCTCGCTCTCAAGCTGGAACTGGTCCACCAGCCGGCGCGAGCCGGACAGGCCCAGGCCCATGCCGCTGCCGGAGGTCCAGCCATCGGTCAGCGCCTGGGCAATATCGGGAATACCGGGCCCGTTGTCGGAGAACACCAGGCGCAGGCCACGCCGCAGACCGCTGTCCACCACGTCCCACTCCATGCTGCCACCCCCGCCGTAGATCACGGCGTTGCGGGCCAGCTCGCTGGCCGCGGTGACCAGCTTGGTCTGGTCGATCAGCCGCATCCTGCACGCCACGGCCGCCTGGCGGGCGGCCTGGCGGGCCAGCACGACGTCCTGTTCGACGCGGATCGGCAAGGATCCACTGACCGCCGTCATGGCGCCTCTTCGTCAGGTTGCCGCATCAGGTCCATGCGCAGCAGATCCATGCCACGTTCGACATTCAGCGCGGTGCGTACACCGGTCAGGGTCAGGCCCAGCTCCACCAGCGTGATCGCCACGGCGGGCTGCATGCCCACCACGACCGTGGTGGCATCCATGATCCGCGCCAACGACGAAATGGTGGAGATCATGCGGCCGATGAACGAATCCACGATGTCCAGCGCCGAGATGTCGATCAATACGCCGCGCGCGGAGATCTTCTGGATCCGTTCGGTCAGGTCATCCTGGAGGGTCAGCGCGAGCTGGTCATGCATGTCGACCTGGATGGTCACCAGCAGCAGATCGCCCATCTGCAGGATCGGAATGCGGTCCATTTCAGCGGGCCGCCTTGGTCACCGTCTGGCCCGTGCGCTTGAGCGCCAGTGCCAATGCATCGGCCAGGTTGGCCTTGGTGACGATGCCCTGCAGGTCCAGGCCCAGGTGCACGATCGTCTGTGCGATCTGCGGCCGGACGCCGCTGATGATCGCGTCGGCGCCCATCAGGCGGATGGCGGTGACGGTCTTGAGCAGGTGCTGGGCCACCAGCGTGTCCACGGTGGGCACGCCAGTAATGTCAATGATGGCGATTTCCGAACCGGTGTCGACGATCCGCTGCAGCAGCGATTCCATCACCACCTGGGTGCGCTGCGAATCGAGCGTGCCGATCATCGGCAGCGCCAGCACGCCCTCCCACAGTTTCACCACCGGGGTGGACAGTTCCAGCATTTCTTCCTGCTGGCGCTGGATCACATCCTCGCGGGTTTTCTGGTAGACGTTGACGCTGTGCAGGCCAAGACCGTCGATCAGCTCGGAGATCGCCCACAGCTGTTCACCGACCGCCTTGGGATCGTCGGCGAAGTTCTGCTGGACCAGCTCGAACAGCGGGCGCTTGAGCGAGAACAGAAAGCTGGCGGTTTCCGAGGAACTGAAGCCTTTGAGCACGCGGTCGCGCGAGAGCTGTTCCAGGAACTGGCGGGTTTCCTGCCACTCGCTGCCGGCGACGCCATTGCCGGCAGGGGACAGCGCCGCCTGGAACAGGCGCCAGAATTCGCGTACCTGTGCGTCCAGCTCACGCGCGCTGAGGCGGGCATCCTGGCTCTGGCCGGAAGCGGCCAGATGGTCGACCCACTGCTCCAACACGAAGTCCTGGCGGGTACGAAGAAGGTCGATGGTGCGCTGCTGCATGGCCGCCATGAGGAGATCCCGGGTAGGAAGGGGGAAGGCCCCGGCACGCGACGCGCCGGGGCCTGGAATGAGACTGAGCTTAAATGAATTCAGCTACGTGGACCATGACGGCAACCATTGACACCTGGAGGTCGCGCGCACATGCCTGAATTATTCAGAATCCGGGGACCCTGCCGCTCACTGCCCATGCCCGACTGGCCGCTTCGACACCTTGCGCCGGCGTATCGCGAGCACCTGCCCGACCACTGCCGTGATCAGGATCAGGCTGTTGGTCACCACGAACACCGTAGAGCCGAGCAGCGCGCTGTAAGCAATGAACAGCAGCGAGGCCGTGATCTGACCGACGAACAACCAGGTGGAGACGCCTTCCACCGACCCGGCCTGGTGCTGCTTGTAGATCTGCCGCGCCAGCGTGGCGATCAACACGGCCGTGGCGGCCCAACCCAGCAGGTCGGCGGGCTGCTCCATCATTCGGGCACCATGCGTGCGGGCAGCAGCGAGGTCCCGGCGCTTACCACCTCCCGTTCCAGCGCGCGAAGGAAGCCGCTGAAGCCGTGCGGCGCACGCGCCGTGCGCCGGGCACTTGTCACCACGGCGGGCCGGGCCAGCCAGGCAATGTGGGCGCCGTTGCCGGCCAGTGCTTCAACCAGTGCAACGTCTTCTCCCGTGCGGAGGGCCTTGAAGCCGCCCACCGCCAGGTAAGCCGCCGCGCTCATCCCCAGATTGGCTCCGTGGATGTGCCGGTGTCCGTCCTGCACGATTTCCCGCTCGGAGAATGCCCTGCGCACGCCTTCTGGATAGTCGAGCCAGTCGGCCACTTCAACCACGCCGCAGAACGCATCGGCGCCGCATCGACTCTGCCGCCACAGCCAGTCCGGTGGCACGGCGGTGTCGGCGTCGGTACTGGCGATCCAGCGCGCGCCCTGCGCCAATGCGTGGCTGGCCGCCGCTGCCCGCGCAGTGCCGACGCACTGGGCGTCCACCACCACGGTGAGCGCCCCGTGCTCGGCACATACCGCCGCCGTGGCATCGCTGCATGCGTCCAGCGCAACCACCACCCGCACCGGCTCGCAGCGCAGACCGGGATGTCCGGCAGCCACGGCGATCGACGCCAGGCAGCGACCGATGGCATGCGCTTCATTGTGTGCGGGCACGATCACGCCGATCATCGCAGGCCTTCCCAGCGGGCAACGCTGGTCGGCTCGCGACTCCACGCCTGCATGAGCAGGTCAGCGTCCTGGTAACAGAAGGCCTCATCCAGGCCCCGGGCAAACGCGCGGTGCACCTGCTGGGCTGAGCTGAGCGCCTCATCGAATGGATGTACCCAGTGGCACGCCAGCAGCAGGCCGTCATCGGCAAGGCTGGCGCGCAGTTTTTCCGCCATCGCCACCACGGCCTGCGGCGCCAGGTAATAGCCGACCTCGCTGACCACGATCAGGTCAAAGCGCCCGTCAGGCCATTGTTCCGGATGGCGGGCCTGCTCCAGGCGGACGTTCGACAGGTGCCGGGTCGAGCCGGCCGCGTCCTGCAGGGCCGCCTCACTGAGGTCGGTCGCCAGCAGCGCGTCGCAGCGCGTTGCCAGCTCCGCACTCAGCACGCCATTGGAGCACCCCAGTTCCCATGCGTTGCGGTACCGCTGGCGGGGCAGGCACGCCAGCGTCAGCGCGCGCTTGCGCGCCTCGTACCAGCGGCTGCGGTACTGGAAGGGATCGGGCTGTTGGTAAATCTGCTCGAAGTAGGCGCGGGTGTTCATCCGATCAGCACCTCGAAAGAGCGCCGGAACCGGTCCAGCACGTGCTCGGGAAGGATCGGCTCGCAGCCGAGCGCCTCCCCTTCCCCGGTCTGCGTAGCGAACGCCGCGATTGCCTCTCGCTTGCGGGCGCGTGCCGCCGGGCAGAGGGCAATGCGCTGCGCGGCCGTCCAGGGGCCGGCAGGTGCCTGGGCATCCAGCCAGTGCCACGCCCAGACCGGATACTGCAGGCTCCTGGCACCGCAGCTGGCTGCCGCGGCACGCGCCGCGCGCCCTGCCGCTTCGTGGTCAGGATGCGCGTCATGGATCCAGGGTGCCAGCACGACATCCCCTGCCGACAAGCGTGCGCCGAGGTGTGCGGCCAGGTCGGTTTCGTGGCGCGCCACGGCGCCATCGGGCAGCCCCAGCGAGGTCACATGCGTGGCGTCCATGCCCAAGGCCTGCAGGGCCACGGCCAGCTCGCGGCGACGCGCGTCACGCAGGCGTGCCGGTGTCAGGCGCGGATGGTCGGGATAGCAGGCTTCGCCATCGGTCACCGAGATCACCTGCACCGCGCAGCCCTGGGCGGCGGCGGCCTGCATCAGGCCGCCACAACCGAGCACCTCATCGTCCGGATGGGGGGACACCACGATGAGCCGTCGCGCCCCCAGCAGAACGGTGTCGGCTTCCACCGAGGGCAATGCCTCCAACCACGCACAGCCTTGCCACGCCGACTCCGGCGTGCCCTGTCCTTCGATCCGGACGGCTACAGCGTCCATGGCTGCTCCTGACCCTTGATGGCCCGACCCAGTGCGGCCCAGTCGCGGTCGGCATGGCTTTGCCGGATGAACACCGTGAGATCGGCCCAGCGCCGGGCATGGTCCGGCTCCAGACACATCGGCCCCGGCCCAAGCGCACGGCCTACGATGTCCAGCACCTGCATGCAGCTGCGCTCCACAACGCTGCGCACCCTTATAACGTCGGACTGATGAGGCTGGGCGGGCATCGCATCAATCCAGGCAGCCAGCTCGCGCAGGAGTGCGGCCGAGGACTCCAGTGCCATGTCGGCCTGGCCCAGCAACGCAGCGGTCTGTGCGTCGTTGTCCACGCGCGGTGAGCGCTGCAGGGGCGACGCCAACGCTACCGCCGCGCCATACCAGCAGGCTGCAATACCGGCGCCGCCGTGCCAGAAGCCCGGCCGGGCCAGGTAGGCGCCCCTGGCGCCGACGGCCTCGACGTGCACGCGGTCAAACTGCACCGTCCCACTGGGAATGCCTGCCATCCCGGTCGCATGCCAGCTCTGCGGCTGCAGCAGTATGCCGGGGGCATCGGTGCGCAGACAGACCAGGCGCGAACCCTGGCCACAGTGCGCGGTGACCAGGGCGACATCGACCAGGCCGGCGCCGGAGCACCAGGGCTTGGCGCCACTCACGGTGCTGGTTTCTTCATCGAACCGCAGCGTCGCCTGCGGTCCCTCGGCCGCCCACACCGCCGCCAGCAGGCCCTCGGCCAATGCGGGCGCATGCAGATCGGCCAGGATGGCCTGTGCGTCGTAGTGTGCTTCCATCACCTTGGCAACGCACAGGTCGCGTCCGGCGATGGCGGCCAACGCACGCCAACGCTCCAGAGTGTGCCCCCGGCCAGGGAGCGGCAACGAGGATTGGCGCTCAAGCACCTCACGCGCGGCTGCTTCAAGCGCCGGCGCGGCATGTTCGGAAATCTGGTCCATGCCCAAGGGATACCGCGCCCCCTGTGGCTGGGGGGTGAGCCCGGCGTGTGGATGTCGTGCACCCGGCACGGACGCCGCGCTCACCTGCACGCCCGCAAGCTTGTCTCAATCCCATGAACATCGGAGTCCTGCCTATGAACGCGCCCTCTTCCAATCCGCTGGAAGGCGAGGACGACCAGCAGAAGGCACATACCCCGGACAAGCTTCGCAATGACGATGCCCGGTGGAAGGACAAGGACATGCCTGAGCAGGAGCACACCGCCACCCCCGACGACTATGAACGCCCACCCAGGCCGTAGCGCGCCTCACACCCGGCCTCCTCACAGAGACGGAGGTGGGGATATGCGAAGCTATGGGCGTTAGCACGCACCCCTTGGGGGATTGAACGAATGTCGTCCTGGAACTCGAAACACAACGCCCTGGATCTCAACAGCTGTGCCAGGGAACCGATCCGTACTCCAGGAGCCATTCAACCCTACGGCCTGGTCCTCGTCCTGGACCCCCGGACGCTGACCGTCAAAGCCCGTGCCCTCGCGCGAGCGGATCTGATGGAGACGCTGGGCGACCCGCTGGGCCAGACCATTGATACGGTGCTGGGTGGCGCACTGGCGAGCTGTCGACCGGCGCTGGAAGCGCTTGCGCCGGGTTCGACCCAGTTTCTTGGTGCGCACCCTGTCGGTGGCCATGGCGGGCATCACACCCTTGCGCACCGCCTGGCCGACGATCTGATCGTGGAGCTCGAAGAGCCCGTACCGGGCGAACCGGGTTCGCTGGAAGACCTGTACCCCGCCATCCGTGCCTTCATGGTGGAGATCGAGCGGGTACCGGGCACCCGCGAGCTGTGCGAACTGGCGGCCTTGCAGATCCGCGCGCTGACCGGCTTCGACCGCACGCTGGTCTACCAGTTCGACACGGATTGGAATGGCGCGGTGGTGGCCGAGAACGGCAACGGCGTGCTACCAAGCTACCTGGACCTGCGCTTTCCCGAATCGGACATTCCCGCCCAGGCCCGTGAGCTGTACCGGCGGAACCGGGTGCGGCTGATCGCCGACAATGACTATCAGCCGGTGCCCCTGGTCCGCGCGGCCGATGTCACCTCAGCGCCGCCGACCGACCTGGGCCCGGCGATGCTGCGGAGCGTCTCCCCGGTGCACCTGCAGTACATGCGCAACATGGGCACCGGTGCCTCGATGTCGATCTCGCTGCTGCGCGAAGGCGAACTGTGGGGCCTGATTTCCTGCCACAACAAGGCGCCCAAGCGGGTGCCGTACCACGTGCGCACGGCCTGCGAATTCATCGGGCAGATCCTGTCCCTGCAGATTTCGCTGAAGGAACGCGCTGCAATGGTGGAAGAGCGCATCGCGCGCCGCGCCATCCAGGTGCGCCTGCTCGGACGAATGGCCGGCGATCAGGATTTCATGGCCGCACTGGGCCGCGACCAGCAGAACCTGCTGGCGCTCACCCAGTCTGCTGGCGCGGCGATTGTGCACCGGGGCGAATGCATCCTGCACGGTGAATGTCCCAGCCAGAGCCAGGTGATGCAGCTGGTGCAGTGGCTGACCGCCCGGCAGGAGGAAGGCGACCTGATCTGCACCGATCGCCTGCCGCTGGAGTGGGACCCCGCCGATGCCTTCTCGGACGTGGCCAGCGGCGTGCTCGCCATTTCCATTTCCCAGATCCACGACAGCTTCGTGTTGTGGTTCCGGCCGGAAGTGGTGCGGACCGTGCGTTGGGGCGGCGACCCGCGCAAGGAGGATACCGGCCTGCCGCTGTCGCCGCGCACCTCGTTCGAGGGCTGGAAGGAAACGGTGCGCAAGCAGTCGCTGCCATGGAACGAGGTCGACCGCGATGCTGCAATGGAGCTGCGCACCGCCATCGTCGACATCGTGCTGCGCAAGGCAGAAGAGATGGCCGCGCTCAACGAGCAGCTGTTGCGCAGCAACAAGGAACTTGAGGCGTTCTCCTACTCGGTCAGCCATGACCTGCGCGCACCGTTCCGCCATATCGTGGGCTATTCGGAACTCCTGTGGGCAGCTGCAGGCGAAAGGTTGAACGATTCAGAAAAGAGATACCTCGATACCATCGTCGAATCCGCACAATCTGCCGGAACACTGGTGGACGACCTGCTCAGTTTCTCGCAGATGGGCAGGTCCACGATGGGTCAGATCTCGATGGACATGACAGCGTTGGTACAGGATGTACGACACAAACTGGACATGGAGTACGAAGGTCGCACCATCGCCTGGAGGGTGCCCAGCCTTCCGCGCGTGCAGGCCGACCCTGGCATGCTGCGCCTGGTCTGGCAGAACCTGCTGTCCAACGCGATAAAGTTCACCCGGGACACCGCGCACCCGGTCATTGAAGTGGGTCACTACCGCACCGATACCGAGCACGTGTTCTTCGTCCAGGACAATGGCTGCGGTTTCGACATGCGCTACGTGGACAAGCTGTTCGGCGTTTTCCAGCGCCTGCATCATTCCGACGAATACGAAGGCACTGGCATTGGCCTTGCCAACGTGAACCGCATCATCACCCGTCACGGCGGCAGGACGTGGGCCGAAGGCCAGTTGGGAGTGGGCGCCAAATTCTTCTTCACCATTCCCTTTGCTACTGGAGACAAAGTATGAGAGACCTGCGGCCGATTCTGCTCGTGGAGGACAATCCGAAGGACGCTGAGCTGACGCTGGCTGCACTTGCGCGCTGCCAGCTGCTGAACGAAGTCACCCATGTGCGGGACGGCGTGGAAGCGCTGCAGTACCTGCGCAGCGAAGGCCGCTACGAGGGCGCCATGCACGGCGGCCCGGTGGTGGTGCTGCTGGACCTGAAGCTGCCCAAGCTCAATGGACTGGAAGTGCTGAAGGAAATCCGTACCGATGCGGCGCTAAGCAGCACCCCGGTGGTGATGCTGACCTCCTCGCGCGAAGAACAGGACCTCATCCTCAGCTACGAGCTGGGCGTCAACGCGTTCGTGGTCAAGCCGGTGGACTTCAAGGAGTTCCTTGAGGCAATCCAGGGCCTGGGCATGTTCTGGGGCATCACCAACCAGCCGCCGCCGCACGGCACGCTCTTTGGCGCCAAGAGCCGCAAAGATGGCTGACGATCTGCCCGCCACACCGATCCGCATCCTGATGGTGGAGGACAGCGCGCTCGACGCGGAGTTGATCACCCTGCAGCTTCGGCGCGCCGGCCTGCCGTTCACCTTCGAGCGCACCTGGTCCGACCAGGGCATGCGAGACGCGCTGGCAGCGCACGACTTCGATGTGATCCTGGCCGACCACGTGCTGCCTGGCTTCAGCGGTGATCTGGCGCTGGAGCTGGCCTGCGCGCTGGCACCGGAGGTGCCCTTCATCTTCGTCTCCGGCACCCTCAGCGAAGAACTGGCGGTCGAAGCGCTGAAGCGCGGCGCCCGCGATTACGTGGTCAAGTCGCGCCTGCAACGCCTGCCCGACGCGATCCTGCGCGCGATAAACGAAGCCAAGGAGCGACGCCGGTTGCTGCAGGTAGAGCATGCGCTGCGCGAAAGCCACCAGCGGCTGCGCCTGATCACCGACTCATTGCCGGCACTGATCGCCTACCTCGACCGCGACCATCACTACCGTTTCGCCAACCGGGCCTACATGGAATGGCACGGTCTGGCCCCTGAAGAGATGGTCGGCCGGCATGCCCGCGAGATGGTCGGTGACGACGGATTCGCCGGGCTGCAGGAACACCTGGACAGGGTGCTGCGGGGCGAGCGGGTCAGTTTTGAAACCCTTGCCCACCGCCGCGTCGGTCCCGCGCGCCATGCGCAGGTGGACTTCGTTCCCGAGCTGGATGCCGAAGGCGGGGTACTGGGCTACTACGCCATGGCCCGCGACATCAGTGAGCTCAAGCAGGCCCAGGCGCTGCTGACGGCCAGCAATGAATCGCTCGAGCGGCAGGTCAGCGAGCGCACCTCGGCCCTGCACCGCAGCGAGAGCCGCCTGCAGGCGCTGTTCGAATCCAGCTTCCAGCACCAGAACCTGCTGACCCTGGATGGGCACATCATCGATACCAACTCCGCCTCGCTGGCCGCAATCCTGGCCACCAAGGAGGAGGTTCGCGGTGCGTTGTACTGCGAGGCCGCCTGGTTTGCCGATACCGAGGGTGTGCCGGCCATCGTCTGCCAGGCCGTGCTCGAGGCCGCTGCCGGCAGTGCCTCGCGCCACGAACTGGACCTGCGCCTGCCCACGGGCAAGCGCACCTTCGAGTTCTCCTTCCGGCCGCTGCTTGACCACCAGGGGTCCATCACGGCGGTGGTCTCCGAGGCAGTGGAAACCACTGCGCGCCGACAGGCCGAGGAAGCGCTGCGACAGAGCCAGAAGATCGAAGCCGTGGGCCAGCTCACCGGCGGCATCGCGCACGATTTCAACAATATCCTGACGGTGATTGCCGGCAACGTGGAGTACGCCAAGCTGCTTACCGATCGCCTCGGTGATGCCGCCGAGGGCTCAGCGCGCGCACTGGACAACGCGCTCAAGGGCGTGATGCGCGCGGCCAACGTAACCCAGCGCCTGCTCGCTTTCTCACGCCGACAGCCGTTGCGCAGCCTGCCGGTCGACCTCAACGCACAGGTGCGCGACATGGAAGACATGCTGCACCGTTCGCTGGGCGAGCTGGTGCAGCTGGAGATCGTGCACCACCCGGACATCTGGTGCGTGGAAGTGGACCCCAGCCAGCTCGAAGCGTCGGTGCTCAACCTGGCGGTCAACGCACGCGACGCGATGCCCGAGGGCGGCCGATTGGTGATCGAGGTGGACAACGCCCACCTCGACGACGATTTCACGGCGCAGAACCCTGACGTGCCGCCGGGCCAGTACGCGATGCTGCGGGTCAAGGACACCGGCCACGGCATGTCCGCCGAAACCCTGACCCGCGTGTTCGAGCCGTTCTTCACCACCAAGGAGGTCGGCCGCGGCACCGGGCTTGGGCTGTCCATGGTGTATGGATTCGTCAAGCAGTCCGGTGGCCATGTGCTGGTCGATTCCGTGCCCGGCGCCGGCACTTCGATCACCCTGCTGTTCCCGCGCTCGGCGGTCGAACTGCCCGAAGCGGCCCAGACCGAGCAGCGTGGCCTGGGCGGCTACGAAATGCAGGACGAAGCCACGGTACTGGTCGCCGAAGACAACGATGACGTCCGTGCGTACACCGTGGACACCCTGCGCCAGCTTGGCTACCGCGTGCTCGAAGCGCACGACGGTCCCTCGGCGATACGCCTGCTTGAGCGCACCGACGTCAGCGTCGACCTGCTGTTCTCGGACATCGTGATGCCCGGCATGTCCGGCTGGGAACTGGCCAAGCGGGCGCAGGCCCAGAAACCCGCGCTGCGGGTGCTGTTCACCTCCGGCTACCCACGCGACATCGACGCCAGTGGCGCGGCTGGCCGCAACATCGCGATCCTGGGCAAGCCGTTTACCCGCAGTGACCTGGCGCGATCGATCCGCGGATCGCTGCAGGACGAATGACGGCAGACCACGTCCATGACGCCGCTCGACAAACCCCTGCGCCGCGAAGTCCAGATCGGCGATGAGTCCTACACACTGACCCTCGACCCCGAGGGTCTGAAGCTGGTGCGCAAAGGCCACCGAAAGGGGCTCGATCTGCGCTGGGAGGACCTGGTCAGCGGCGATGCGGCCCTCGCGGCCGCCTTGCAGGCATCCCTGGACGCGCCCTGATTCCAGAGGGGTTGCGACGCCAGCCCCCTCCGAAATCGCGCAGAAGATCTCATTTCGTCCGGGATGAGACTCACACTTTTCCCCGTTTTGCCCCCCGCGCGGCGGCGAAAGCGGGCGCCGCTTGCCTCACTTGGCTTGAACGAATGAGGTCAAAACGAAAGATACGTTGCAGTACTGTTTACGTTCTGTTAAGTATTTGTGCAGCGCACCAGCCCCCTGGCACGCAAGGAGAACCAACCGGATGAGCACGTAACGAGAACGACCTACCCACAATCAGACTGCAAGGTGCATGCATGAACGACCGCATTGGCAAGTGTGTTCACGCTCCGAAAGCAATTTCGCCGTTGGCATCTGCGGTAAAGGCGGCACTGGCCGCCGCGCTGCTGGTCACCAGTTCAGTGGCCATGGCGCAGGACAGCAGCACATCGGGTTCCGGCGAACAGGCCACCACGCTGGATACAGTGTCGGTACTGGGCAGCCGCACCAAGCCCCGCACCGTTTCCTCCTCGGCCGTCCCGATCGACATCATCAGCGGCGAAGAATTCCGCAACCAGGGCGCCACCGATGCGCTTGACCAGCTCAAAGTGCTGGTCCCTTCGTTCAACGTCAGCACCATTCCCATCGATGACGCGGCCAGCCTGATCCGCCCGGCCAACCTGCGTGGCCTGCCTCCCGACAACACCCTGCTGCTGATCAACGGCAAGCGCTTCCACCGCGCGGCGGTCATCACCTTCCTGGGCCATGGTCTGTCCGACGGCGCACAGGGCCCGGACCTTTCCGTGTTTCCCTCGCTGGCCCTGGAACAGGTGGACGTGCTGCGCGACGGCGCCGCCGCCCAATACGGTTCGGACGCCATTGCCGGCGTGATCAACTTCGGCCTGAAGAAACTGCGCGAAGGTGGCACCGCCGAAGTGTTCGCCGGCCAGTACTACAAGGGCGACGGCCTCACCACCCAGTACTCGGCGCAGATCGGCCTGCCGCTGACCGAGCGCGGCTTCGCCACCCTCACGGCCGAGTGGCGCAAGGCCGACGATACCTCGCGCAGCGTGCAGCGCGATGACGCGGCGGCCGCCATCGCCGCCGGGTACCCCGGCGTGGGCGACCCGGCGCAGGTATGGGGTTCGCCCAAGGTCGATGACGACCTGAAGCTGGTCGCCAACCTTGGCCTCACCACCGACGCGGTGGACTTCTATCTGTTCGGCAATTACGCCAAGCGCGACGTGGACGGCGGCTTCTACTTCCGCGACCCCACCGCACGCTCAGGTGTGTACTCCAACGACGGTGGCGAGACGCTGCTGGTAGGCAACCTTACCGGCGTCGGCGCGTGCCCCACCATCGCGCTGCGCGATGGCGCCGGCAACCTGCTGCCCTACAGCGGGGTGGGGGCGGCGGTGGCTGCGCTGCCGGCCAACTGCTACACGTTCCTCTCCAGCCTGCCCGGCGGCTTCACCCCCCGCTTCGGCGGCAAGCTGGAAGACAGCTCGATCTTCGCCGGTGCCAAGGGCAACCTGGGCGAGTGGTACTGGGACGTAAGCGGTTCCTGGGGCCGCAACGATATCGAGTTCATCATCTACAACACCGTCAATGCTTCGCTCGGCCCGGATCAGCCTGACGGGCTGTACTTCCGCCCCGGTGGCAACACGCAGACCGAGAAGAGCTTCAATGTCGATGTGACGCGGGATATCGCGGCCAGCTTCACTGCCCAGCCGCTGCGCCTGGCGGCCGGTGCGGAGTGGCGCGAAGAGAGCTTCAAGATCAGTCCCGGCGACGGCCCCTCCACCGCCATCGGTCCGCTCACCGAGCAGGGCTTTGCACTGGGCTCCAACGGCTTCAACGGCTTCAGCGCTCGCACCGCGGGCACCTTTGACCGCCGCAACTGGGCCGCTTATGCCGACCTGGAAGCACAGGTCACCGAACGCCTGCTGCTGGCCGGCGCAGTGCGATTCGAGGACTACGATTCGTTTGGCAGCACCACCAACGGCAAGGTCACCGCACGCTTCGACTTCAATGAGCACTTTGCGTTGCGCGGCGCGTACAACACCGGCTTCCGCGCGCCCACGCCGGGCCAGGCCAACATCAGCCAGATCAGCACCGTGTTCGGTGGTACCGCACTGGAAGACATCGCCACCCTGCCGCCGACCAATCCCATCGCGCAGCTCAAGGGCGCAAAGCCACTGACGCCGGAAGAGTCCAAGAACCTTTCGTTGGGTGCGGTATGGACCGAAGGCGACTGGCTGCTCACCCTGGATGGCTACCAGATCAAGGTGGAAGACCGCATCGCGCTGAGTACCAGCTTCGCGGTGACCCCGGAAGAACGTGCGGCGCTGGTGGCCGGCGGCAACCCGGAAGCGGCCTCGATCTCGCAGGTGACCTATTTCGGCAACGCGTTCGACACCACCACCACCGGCGTGGATCTGGTCACCAGCTTCAAGAGCGACCACTTCGGTGGCACCACCACGTACTCACTGGCGGCCAACTGGAACAAGACCGAGGTGGACCGCTTCAATCCGGACTTCATCGACGAAGCGCGCGTGTACAAGCTGGAGAAATCACTGCCCAAGACCAAGGGCTATTTCAGCGTCCACCACCAGCGGCAGATCTTCAACGCCAACCTGCGCTTCAACTACTACAGCTCCTGGTATGAGGATCACCTGGACAGCGGCGTGATCTCGGCGGCCGATGGCGGCCTGCCGATCTACGGCGGCAGTGCGTTGATCGTGGATGCCGAAGTGGGCTGGAAGTTCGATTCGGGCCTGTACTTCAACCTGGGCGCACAGAACCTGTTCGACCGCACCCCGGCCAAGAACCCGTGGTCCGGCGTGGCCGGCGCGGAGTACCCGGTGCATTCGCCGTATGGCTTCAACGGCGGGTTCTATTATGCGCGGGTGGGTTGGAAGTTCTGATACAGGCAAGTTGGGCATGCGATGGTCACCGTCATGGTCCATCGCATGCTTTTTGCCTGCCCTGCTCGAAAGCCTTGGGCCGCATTATCCTGAGCGCCAGCAGCTCAAGGCCCAGCAGCACATAGGTCGCCAGTAATACCGATGGCGCCCAGAGCACAGCGAAGACCATCCACTGGAAGCTCCAGTCATGGGCGTAGATCTCGGTGCCAGGTTCGGGTGGCGCCGCCATCCACTGACGGCGTTGCAGCCAGAAGACAAGCGCAGACACTGCTACGGCGAGCACGCTCTGCAGCGCACCCCATTTCCAATACTTCCTGACTACGTCATCCATGCGGACCCTCCGCGTGCCTATACGCGGCTTTTTCCCTTATGGGCCAACACCCACTCCCTCAGGACCGAATCCATCCTGGTCTGCCAGCCAGCGCCTGTTCCACGGAACGCCTCCAATACGTCCGGCGAAAGCCGAATGGTGATTCGCTCTTTGGTCTGTACTGCCTTGGGACGACCACGCAACTTGCGCTGCAGCGTCTCCGGCAGACCATCAAACTTTACCGCGCGACTGGTATCGGCTGAAGACCATTCCGGATTTTCCAGGTCAGGGGCCTCGGCACCCATCTGCCTTTTCATACTGCCTCGCCTCTCGCTCGTTGGCCTTGCGGAAACTGATCACCCGAATTCCGTGCAACGTTTCGGTGAACACCAGAACGTGTAGACGGTTGCCAACCCATCCCAAGCCACGGTGACGCACCTCTCCGTAGTCCTTTCGCTCGTCCACGGTAAACAACGCCGTTTGAAAATCGAACGTGCGCGCAAGCTCAAAAGAGAGACCGCGCTGAACTACATTCCGAGCGCTTTTGGCAGCGTCATAGGTCAGTTCGAATGTATTTATTGTATGTACAATAAATGTTCCTGCGCAAGTCCATGCTGAGGCGTACCTCCCGCCCTCGGAACTCAAAGTGCCACCCCGCCGTTGCCGGCGGGGTGGCTGCGCGTTTGGTGATCACGTGCGCTTGCGTGAATCAGGCTGCGAGCAGGGTGTCCTGTTCGTTCTGATCGATGTAATCATCATTGGCGATTACAGTTTTTGCGCCGATTACGTCGGTCGCCTCTCGGGCTGTCCACATTGACTGCTCGCCACGTCGAAACCAGTGCAGCCCCTTCAGCTGGGCACCACGACGGATGCACAGGTGGTGGAGCTGGCGGGAATCGAACCCGCGTCCGCAACGCATCCTCTCTGCTTCATACAGCCATAACCCGTTGCCAACGACTGCATTCGGGGTTTTTCGCCACACACGGCGAGCAGGTATTGGAGCGTCATTCGCTGGAAGCGGCTTTCAGAAATCGCTCGCTTCCATTGCTGCCGGTTGGACAACACCGCGTACCCGCCCACGGATCTACCGGCCGCGCGGCCGCTCCCCCAGGCTGATCCTGCACGGCGCCCCCGCCGTGGATCCCGCCAAGGAGATTTCCTCATGTTCAGCCTGGAAAACACCGTAGCTCCGCACCCGCCCGCGCTCGACGAACTGGTTCCTTCACGTTACGCGCTCAAGGTCGGCGATATCGACGTGCTGGTGGTCAGCGACGGCGTGTTGCCGTTGCCCACTCAGATGCTCGGCCACAACGTCTCCGCCGCCGAGCGCGCGCCGTGGTTCAAAGAGATGTACCTGCCGCCGGATGCGCTGGACTGGGCGCTGAACGTGATGGTGGTGCGCAGCGGCGACCGCAACATCCTGATCGACGCCGGCCTGGGCATGGACCCTGACCTGAACCTGCCGCGCGCTGGCCAGCTGATCCGCCGTCTTGGCGCTTCGGGCATCAACCTTGGGGAGATCACCGACGTGGTGATCACCCACCTGCACATGGACCACATCGGTGGCCTGCTGGTGGACGGCGTAAAGGAGCAACTGCATCCCGAGCTGCGCATCCACGTGGCCGCCGCCGAAGTGGCCTTCTGGAAGGCGCCCGACTTCACCCGCACCAACATGCCGCCCGGCTTCCCGGATGCGCTGCGCGCCACCGCTACCCACTTCCTCGACGAGTACGGACGCTACGTGCACACCTTTGACGATGTGCACGAGATCGCGCCCGGCGTGAGCGCGCACCGCACCGGCGGCCACACGCCCGGCCACAGCGTGGTGCGTCTGAACTCGAACGGCGATGCACTGACCTTTGCCGGTGATGCCATCTTCGCGGTCGGCTTCGAGCAGCCAAACTGGCACAACGGGTTTGAGCACGATCCTGAAGGTGCCGCGCAGGTGCGTATCACCCTTCTCAACGAACTGGCCGGCACCGGCGAGATGCTGGTGGCCACCCATTTGCCGTTCCCGTCGGTCGGCCGCGTTGCGGCCGACGGCGAGGTCTTCCGCTGGGTGCCGGTGTTCTGGGACTTCTGACTCCTGCGTCGCAGTTTGTACCCTCGGTAAAGTTTCAAGGATTTTCAGCCATCCCGAGTCCAGCCGAGGGGTTCAATCTAGCGCCTGTCGCATCCCTTTCCCTTTGCAGGAGACCATCCCATGAACATGCCTACCCGCACCCTGGCCGCCACCGCGTTGGCCCTGGCCATCCAGTCCGGCGCCGCCGCACAGGCGGCGGCAGCGGTGAATCCAGCCGCGGTCACCGCCGTTGCTCACACCCCCAGCACCATCACCACCGCCGATGGCGTGCAGCTGTACTACAAGGACTGGGGCCCGAAGGATGGCCCGGTGGTCACCTTCAGCCACGGCTGGCCGCTGGATTCGGACAGCTGGGACGCGCAGATGATGTTCCTGGCCAACCACGGCTACCGCGTGGTGGCGCACGACCGCCGCGGCCATGGCCGCTCCAGCCAGCCATGGGACGGCAACGACATGGATCACTACGCCGACGACCTGGCCACGGTGATCAACACGCTCGATCTGAAGGACGTGACCCTGGTGGGCTTCTCCACCGGTGGCGGTGAAGTGGCGCGCTATGTAGGGCGCCATGGTACCGGTCGGGTCAAGAAGGTCGTGCTGATCAGCGCCGTGCCGCCTCTCATGCTGAAGACCGCAGACAACCCCGGCGGCGTCCCCATCGACGTGTTCGATGGCCTGCGCAAGGGCCAGTTGGAAAACCGGGCGCAACTGTTCAAGGACATTCCAAGCGGTCCGTTCTACGGCTACAACCGCCCTGGAGCGAAGCCCAATCAGGCGTTGATCGATTCCTGGTGGGCGCAGGGCATGCTGGGAGGACTCAAGAACACGTACGATTCGGTTGCCGCGTTCTCGGCCACTGACTTCCGCCAGGATCTGAAGCGGTTCGACGTCCCGACGCTGGTGATCCATGGCGACGACGACCAGATCGTACCGATCGGTGTCGGCGGCCGTATGTCGTCCGGGTTGATCAAGGGTGCCAAGCTGATCGTGTACCCCGGCGCGCCGCACGGCCTGACCGAAACGCACAAGGACAAGGTCAACCAGGATCTGTTGGCGTTCCTGCAGCAGAAATGATCCGGTGCCGGACTGTACGTCCGGCGTCAGTCACCGGGGCGGCGCTGCCTCGCCGCCTCGTTCCTCGTCAGCGCCTCGCGCTGTGCCCTGTCCCATGCCTCACCAGCCGCGCGTGCTCTCGCATCCGCCTCCCGGTTCTGGCGCTCGATTTCCTTGTACTCCGCCCACCGCTCCGGCGTTATCGTCTTGAGCTGGTTGTCGGGTCGAAGGGTTATGGATGCCTGCGGCGCCAAAGCCACGGAAAAGTTGTCGAACAGCCACTGCTGCCGCGCTTGCGCCGATGCGTTGAGCAGCTCGGGTTCGGCAAATTGCGCCATGGGCAACGCCTGCTCGGCAAGCGTCTGCCCAGAGGAGATCCGGGCGAGCTTCACCACCAGGCGCTCCTTTTCTTCCTGCTCCTGATAGAGCGCAACGACATCGTCCTCTATCCACAGCGGATACCAATATCCCGCCACTGGATAGGCATGGAAGGGGTGGTCGCGGATCAGCAGCAGGTTGCTGGATTCGTCATACAGCGCCCGCCAGCCGGAGGGCGCTGTTCGTGTGCTGCAGTCAATGCTGCCCTTGTTGATGGTCTCCAGCGCGGCCGCCGCGCCCTTCACTGCAATCCGGGTCGACCAGCACTGCCTCCCGTCCCGGGTCGCGGAGGCGAGCAGCACGGCGTTCGGGTCGAGGGCGATGGCCTCGGTATGCACGAACGTTTGGTTGGCGGCATCCGCGTCGCGCAACAGGGTGGCAAACCCGGCGTCGGAAAGCGTTTCGCCGTCGAGGTAAAGCACGTAGGTCGTGTGGTGCCGGTACTGGCTGCTGTTGATGTCCAGCGTACTTTCCGTCACCGCCACCACCTTCAGCGGGCCCGATGAAAACACCGGCTCCCGGCTGGTTCGCCCACATGCCGTGAGAAGGAGCGAGGCAACCGCAAGCAGCGCGAGGGTGCGTGAGGAAAAACCGCGTCTGGTGCTCATGGCACTCCGGTACTGGCTGTAAGGGTAGGATCGTCACTGGCCAGATCACGATCCAGCAGGCAATCAATGAAGGCGCGAAGTGCGGGAAGAAGATAGCGCCTGCTGGAGTAGTAAAGGAACAGCCCCGGTACGGTTGGTGACCAGTCAGCGAGCACGCGCTTGAGCCGTCCATCCTGCAAGGCCTCGGCGATGCCGTCATCGTTGTAGGCATACAGGATGCCAAGCCCCTGCAGCGCGGCGGGCACGATGATGTCCTGGTGGTTGGAGATCACCGTGCCCTCGCCGAAATACTCGACGGTCTTTCCCTTCTTCCTGAATTCCCAACCGGCGAGCTTTCCGCTGCCCGGGAAACGCCAGTTGATGCAGGCGTGCTGGCTCAGGTCCGCCGGCGTTCCAGGTTCACCGAACCTTGCCAGGTACCCGGGTGATGCCACCGCCAGCAGCTCGATGTCCGGGGTGAGCCGCACGGCCACCATGTCCTTCTGCAGGCGGCCACCCACGCGGATGCCGGCGTCGAATCCCTCGCCGGCGATATCACTCAGGCCGTCGTCGATCACGATGTCGAGCACCACCTCGGGATGCGCCTGCGCGAACCGACCCAGGCGGGGCGCGATCACCTTCTTCGCCGCCATGCTCAACGTGTTGATCCGCAGCGTGCCCGCCGCACGCGCATTGGCACCCACGGCCTGCGCAACCGCGTCGTCCATGTCACGCAGCATCGGCGCGATGCGCTCATGCAGGCGGCGTCCGGGTTCGGTAGGCGACACGCTGCGGGTGGTGCGGTTCAACAGCCGAACGCCCAAGCGCGCTTCGAGCTGGCGGATGACCTGGCTGAGCGCGGACGGCGACAGCCCCAGGTGATCGGCTGCGCGGGCGAAGCTGGACCGCTCCACCACGGCCGCGAAGGCCTTGAGTTCCGCAAATTCAGAGCCGCGCATTATGCACCGTTCTCTACATGACCTGATTCGATCATAGGCGATTCTCTTCTCTATGAGGAAAGCTCAACCTTGCTCCACACCCACTGGAGCATTGCCATGAAAGACCTGAACCTGCCCGAGCCGATAGCCGCCTACTTCCAGGCCGACAGCCAGGGCGCGGCGGCCGTGGCCCGCTGCTTCACCCGCGACGGGGTAGTCCTGGACGAGGGCCATACCCATACCGGGCCTGCGGCCATCGAGGCGTGGAAGACCGATGCATCCGCCCGATATACCTACACGGCCACGCCGCACGCGCTGGAACGCCATGGCCGCAGCTACCTGGTCACCAGCACCGTGTCGGGCGACTTCCCCGGCAGCCCGCTGGACCTGCGCTACGCCTTCACCCTCGAGCGCGGGAAGATCGCCCGGCTGGAGATCGGGGCATGAACTTCGATCTGGAACTGACCGGGAAGCGCGTGCTGGTGACCGGCGGCACGCGCGGACTTGGCGCGGCGGTGGTCGAGCTGCTGGCGAGGCTGGGCGCACGTGTGGTGGCAACAGCGCGTTCCTTGCCACAGGCCCCCATCAAGGGGGTGCATTACATGGAAGCAGATCTTGCCAGCGCCGAAGGCGCCCTCCGGGCCGGCGATGCAACGCTGCATCGCCTTGGCGGTATCGACGTGCTGATCAATGTGGTGGGTGGCTCATCGGCACCTGCCGGTGGGTTCGCGGCGCTGGATGATGCCGAATGGGCCCGAGCGTTGGACCTCAACCTGATGTCCGCCGTGCGGCTGGATCGCGCACTGCTGCCGGCGATGATCGCGCAGGGATCCGGCGTGATCATGCATGTCACCTCGATCCAGCGCACCCTGCCGCTGCCGGAGGCGACCACCGCCTATGCCGCCGCGAAGGCCGCCCTGTCCACCTACAGCAAAGCGCTCTCGAAGGAAGTCACCCCGAAGGGCGTGCGGGTGGTGCGGGTCGCGCCGGGCTGGATTGAAACCGACGCCGCCGTCGCCTTCGTCGAACGCATCGCTGCGGAAGCGCAGACTGATTACGAAGGCGGCAGGAAACGGGTCATGGACGGGCTGGGCGGCATTCCGCTGGGACGACCGGCGCAGCCGGGCGAAGTGGCCGACCTCATCGCGTTCCTGGTCTCGCCACGGGCGGCGTCGATTTCGGGCACGGAGTACACCATCGACGGCGGGACGGTGCCGACGGTATGAGATACACAGGTCCGGCCGATTTGGACGCTTGATCAATTTATCAGGACTTTATGCGACCGATCGTTCGGCTGGGCCCGGCAAAGTGCCCCTGCCGGCCAACGCCGCCCCCGCAATCCCACCATCCCGAGGAGTCGTCCATGTTCAAGCTCATCCCTGCAGTGTTCGCGGTCGCCCTGGCGGCCGCCCTCTCCCCCGCCCAGGCCAGCGATGCCGTACGCGGCCAACCGGTGCACAACGTCGTGCTGGTGCATGGCGCATTCGCCGATGGCAGCGGCTGGCGCGGGGTGTATGACGACCTGACCGCGCGTGGCTACCACGTGTCGATCGTGCAGAACCCGCTGACTTCGCTTGCTGACGACGTGAAGGCCACCCAGCGCGTGCTGGATCGCCAGGATGGGCCAGCCATCCTGGTCGGGCATTCGTGGGGCGGCACGGTGATCACCGAAGCGGGTGTGCACGACAAGGTGGCCGGGCTGGTCTACGTGTCAGCGCTGGCGCCGGATGCGGGCGAGACCACGGCGCAGCTTTACACCGGTTTCGCACCCACGCCTGAGTTCGTGATCGAAACCGGGAGCGACGGTTTCGGCTTCATCAAGCCCGACACGTTCAAGGCTGGGTTTGCGCATGACACCACCGATGCGGACGCGGCATTCCTGCGCGATTCGCAGGTGCCGATCAACATGTCGGCATTTGGCACCACGCTGACGCACGCCGCCTGGCGCACCAAGCCGAGCTGGGCGGTGATCGCCACTGAAGACAAGGCGTTTGATCAAGCGATGCTGATCCACATGGCCGAGCGCATCAAGGCGCGCATCACCAAGGTGCCGGCGAGCCATGCGGTCTTCATGACCCAGCCGAAGGTGGTGGCCGATACGATTGATCGTGCGGCCAAAGACGCCGGGAAGAAGTACAAGTAAGGTGCCTGCCTCATCGGACATGAGGTAGCGGCAGCGCCGGACCGTTGGTCCGGCGTCTGCGCAGGATGCGCGCTGTGGTATGGGTCAGACCGTGATGCGAACGTCCTCGGTTGAAGAGTCGGAACCGACCGGCATCAGCTCGCCTTCTGTGGAGCATCGCGCCGGAAGAGTTCCCACTCGTCGATCCGTTTGCCGTCCGGCAAGTGGCAGATTCCCCGCTCGTTGCCTTCACGGTCCTTCTCGATCATGACCTTGCCACCGCGCTTCACGCAGTACTCGGACGCGGGGTTGGCCATTCCAACAGGAACACCATTCTCGCGTGCTTCCTGATTCTGCTGGGAACATCCCGCTGCTCCAGCCACCGCTATGAAGGCAGCGAGCACTGCGACGTTGATGCGCAGACGCATGAGCTTCTCCTGGACTGCCGTATTGGCTGCAGGGAGTGTGGAACCGGAGTTGTGAACGCGCTGTAGCAGCAGCCGGGTTATCCGGTAGCGCCGGGATCGCTGGTACGAAGGTCAGTGCCTGCCGATGCCGATTGCCTGGTCAAAAGGCCATCTGAACGAAAGCCTTCCCAAAAGCTAATGGCTGCTTAACTAACTGCTAATTCGTCCTTAATCCAGCCCGGCCAGCATGCTCGCCATGTCCTGGATCCCCACTTCCTCCGCTGTGACCTTCCCGTCCCTCCTGCCGCGGTCGCAGGTAGTGGTGGGCCCGCAAGACCCCAGCCGCCGCGATGTGGAGCAGTTCATCGCCCACGTATATCGTGAACGCTACGGTGCCACCCTGCACGCGTACCTGCCTCACCTGCTCGCGTTCAGGGATGGACAAGGGCAGCTGGTGGCAGCCGTCGGACTGCGCTTGGGCAGTGAGGGGCCGCTGTTTGTCGAGCAGTATCTCGATGAACCGGTGCAGGCACTGCTATCCCACCGGGAAATTGCCAACGTAGGCCGCGACCGCATCGCCGAGATCGGCAACTTTGCCGCCACCGCCCCCGGCGTGGCACGCGAGCTGATTGTCCGTTTGACCGCCATGCTGCATGCCGCACGCGTGCGCTGGGTCCTGTTCGCGGCCACCCAACAGCTGCGGAACACCCTCGACCGACTGCATCTGGTGACGGTGGAACTTGGCGAAGCAAGCCCAGAGCGACTCACCGGCGATGCATCTCCATGGGGCAGCTACTATCAGGCCCGGCCGAAGGTGGTCTGCGGGAATGTCGCGGCTGGACTCGCGCTCTTGCATCAAGCGAGAAAGCACGATGCACACGCCGAGACAGGTCCTGATCCGTCTCTGCAGGCCATGGTGGGGGCGCAATGAACGCGCCGACCTC
Source organism: Stenotrophomonas sp. NPDC047960 (assembly GCF_043204395.1). Taxonomy (NCBI): domain Bacteria; kingdom Pseudomonadati; phylum Pseudomonadota; class Gammaproteobacteria; order Lysobacterales; family Lysobacteraceae; genus Stenotrophomonas; species Stenotrophomonas sp. NPDC047960. Next base: position 438,390 of record NZ_JBIDBX010000002.1, read on the forward strand.
TTCCCTGCTCCACGGTCTCGGTGGGCGGAAGGCACGAGTGCTCACTTCCAGTGTGGAAATCGGCGATGAGCAGATCCGGCAGCGCGCATTGCGGTTGGCCAGTCGGCTGGTGCAGCAAGGCATCGACCGCGTGGCAAGCCAGCTGGACAACGGCATTCATTGGCTGGTTCTCGATCTTGCCGTGCGCGAGCTCGGCGGGGTGCATGTCCCGTTGCCGACGTTCTTCTCTTCCGAGCAGATCACTCATGCCCTGGAGTCCAGCGGCGCCCAATGCGTTGTCACCGCCAGCGGTGCGCCTGCGCCAACGAGCAGCAGGGGCGCACTGGGGACCTTGGATGGCGGCATGCTCGCCCAGTGGCGGACCGATCCGGCGACGTCGGTCGACCTTCCCACTGGCACCGCATGCGTGACCTACACCTCCGGCACGACCGGCCGCCCCAAGGGCGTGTGCCTGTCGGCCGACACGCTGCTTACGGTCGCCCGTTCACTGGTGCAAGGGTCATCGGCGATTGCACCGCGCCGCCACCTCTGCCTGATGCCTCTCTCGACGCTGTTGGAGAACGTTGCCGGGTTGTACGCAACGCTGCTGGCGGACGCGCAGATCGCGCTCCCTTCGTTGGCGGAGATCGGTTACACCGGCGCCTCGGGCTTGGACGTGCCGACGCTGTTGCGGTGCCTGCACCGGTATCAGCCGGAGAGCATCATTCTGGTGCCCCAGCTGCTACTGGCGGTGGTGATGGCCGCCGAAAGCGGTGCTCCTCTGCCGACCTCGCTGCGTTATATAGCCGTCGGCGGTGGGCGCGTGGGGCCGGCGTTGCTTGCGCGGGCGCGCGCTCTGCGGCTGCCGGTCTTCGAAGGCTACGGGCTGACCGAATGTGCCTCGGTGGTCTGCCTCAACCAACCCGGCTCCAGCCGGGACGGCAGTGTCGGCAAAGCGCTTCCGCACGCTCGCATCGCCATTGTCGATAATGAAATCCAGGTCGAGGGGGCACGCGCACTGGGCTACCTGGGTGCAGAGCCACTCCCCGAAGGCCCCATCCGTACGGGTGATCTGGGCCGCGTAGACGGCGACGGATTCGTCTTCGTCACAGGTCGCCGCAAGAACGTCTTCATCACCGCGTTTGGCCGCAATGTGTCACCCGAGTGGGTGGAGAGCGAGCTGCTCTCCCATCCGGACCTTGCCCAAGCGGTGGTGTGGGGCGAAGCACAGGCCGACAACGTCGCCGTACTCGTCCCGCGTCGCGCCGACCTGGACGACGCCGCCCTCGCCCGCGCCGTAGCCGAGGTCAACGCAGGCCTGCCCGACTACGCACGCGTCTCGCGCATCGTGCGCGCTCCGGCGCCGTTCTCCGCCGGCACCGGGCTGCTGACCGCCAACGGACGCCTACGTCGCGACGCCATCCTGTCCCATTTTCAGGCCGAGGTCGATGCGAGCTATCGCCGTCCCGCCTCCGTTCCTTCCACGGGAGTATCCGCATGAGTTTCCATTCCGAACTGCTCGCCCAGACCCAGCAGGAACGCGCCACCCTGATCTCCGTGCCGATCATCCAGTCCGCGCTGGGAGGCCAGATCGCCCGCGAAGACTACGTCGCATTTCTCGGGCAGGCGTACCACCATGTCAGGCACACCGTCCCGTTGTTGATGGCCTGTGGGGCGCGTCTGCCGGCTCGGCTTGAATGGCTGCGCACGGCCATCGGCGAATACATCGAAGAAGAAATGGGCCACCAGGAGTGGGTGCTGGACGACTTGGCGGCCTGTGGTGCCGACCGCGCCGAAGCCGCCGCCAGCCTGCCCTCACTGGCCACCGAGCTGATGGTGAGCTACGCCTACGACACCATCCACCGCGGCAACCCGGTCGGCTTCTTCGGCATGGTGCTGGTCTTGGAGGGAACCAGCGTGGCGCTGGCCACCCGTGCGGCCAACACCATCCAGACCTCGCTCGACCTGCCGCGCAATGCCTTCAGCTACCTGTTGTCCCACGGCGACTTGGACATCGAGCATGTCGGCTTCTTTGAAGGGCTGATGGACCGCCTGGACGATCCGGGGGATCAACAGGCCGTCATCCATGCCGCCCGGCGCTTCTACGTGCTGTATGGCGACATCTTCCGCACGCTGCGTCAGGACGGCGTGCGCTGGGCGGAGGCCGCGTGATGAATCTCGCCGGCAGGACCGTCATCGTCACCGGCGCGAGTGGCGGCATCGGCGTGGCGCTGTGCCACGCGTTGGTCGAGGCGGGCGCCTCGATCATGGCCGTCGGGCGCAACCGCAGCCGGCTCACCACACTTGCCGCGGCGCTACCGGCCGGGCGCGTGCACATCGTGGTCGCCGACCTGTCCACGTCTCCGGGCCGCTCGCACCTGATCGCCGCAATCCGCCAGGCCAACGTGTCCCCCTCAGTGCTGGTGCTGGGCCACGCCCAAAGCGCGTTCGGCCTGTTTGAGGACCAGCACCCCGATGAACTCGAACGCCTGCTGCAGACCAACCTGGTCGGCTCTGCCCTGCTCATCCACGCCCTGTTGCCGATGCTGCGCCGCCATGAACAGGCCAGCGTGGTTGCCATCGGCTCCACCTTCGGCAGCATCGGCTTCGCCGGCTTCGCCACCTACAGCGCCAGCAAGTTCGGCTTGCGCGGCCTGATGGAGGCGCTCTCCCGGGAGCATGATGGCACCGGCCTGAGCTTCCAGTATCTCTCTCCACGCGCCACGCGCACCGCCTTCAATACGCCTGCCGTCGATGCGCTCAATGCCGAACTCAAGGTGGGCAGCGATGCCCCGGAGGCCGTGGCCAGTGCGCTTGTACACGCCATCGTACAAGGCGATCGGCGCCGGCAGCTTGGCTGGCCGGAAAAGCTGTTCGCCCGCATCAACGGCATGTTCCCCGCGCTGGTCGACCGCAGCCTGCGTGCCCAGCTTCCCATCATCAGGCGCCACGCCTCTAAAGCGCAGCCCATCCAAGAGGACTCCTCCCATGAAGCAACGTCACGGTAAATCCATGTTCATCCTGCTCATCAGCGCGCTGGTCATGTTGGTCGGGATTGCCTGTGCCGCCGAACCAGGAACGCCCATGACGGTGGCCCAGCTGCGTGACCGCTGGGCCCAGATCAACTACCAGACCAGCAAGTCGCAGCGACAGACCGCGTTCGAGGCCTTGGCCAGCCAGGCCGCAAAGACCCGCCAGACCGAGCCACGTAATGCCGGCGCACTGATCTGGGAGGGCATCGTCCTCTCCAGCCTCGCCGGCGAGAAAGGTGGCATGGGGGCGCTCAGCCTGGTGAAACAGGCCCGCGCCGACTTCGAGGCCGCGCTGAAGATAGATCCCAACGCACTGCAGGGTGCGGCGTACACCAGCCTGGGCGCACTGTACTACCAGGTGCCGGGGTGGCCATTGGGATTCGGCAATGACGAAACCGCAGCGGCCATGCTCAAGAAGGGCTTGGCCATCGACCCCAACGGTATCGATGCCAACTACTTCTACGGCGATTTCCTGCGCGACCAGAAGAACTGGCAGGGCGCCCAGGCCGCGCTCGAGAAGGCGATAGCTGCACCTGCCCGGCCCGGCCGGGAAGTCGCCGATGCCGGCCGGCGTGCTGAAGCGACCGCCAAACTCAACGAGGTCCGAAGCCACCTTGCCAAGTGAATCCGGGACGACGAGACTGCCCGCATGCGCATCCTGCTCGCCGAAGACGACGCGTCACTGGGGGAAGGCATCCGGACCGCCCTGCGCCGAGCGGCATACGCCGTGGACTGGGTGCAGGATGGCGCCTCTGCGCTGACCGCCATCGGCGACGGCGACATCGACCTGGTCGTGCTGGACCTGGGTCTGCCACGGATGGACGGGATCGACGTCATTCGCAAGGTGCGTGGAGCAGGTGGAAACGTGCCCATTCTGGTCCTCAGCGCCCGCGAGCGGGCGTCTGACCGTACCCTTGGACTGGACGTGGGTGCCGACGACTATCTGGGCAAGCCGTTCGACACCCCCGAGCTGCTCGCCAGGGTGCGCGCCCTGCTCCGCCGCAGCGCAGGCCGTGCGAAACCGACGTTGGAAGCGGGTGCGCTGAGCCTGGACCCGGCCCGTCTGACCGCTGTCTGGAAAGGGCACACGCTGGACCTGACCCGCAGGGAGTTCGCCCTGCTGAGACTGCTCATGGAACAACAGGGCAGGCCGCTTGGGCGCGAGACCATCCAACAGCACCTGTATGGCTGGGATGAGGACGTGGCAAGCAATGCCGTCGATGTGCACGTCCACCAACTGCGCAGGAAGCTGGATCCAGGCATCATCCGCACTGTGAGGGGGATCGGCTACGCCTTGGGCGACCCCTCGGATGCGGCCGCATGACGTCCATCCGTCGCCGCCTGCTGGTCGTGTTGCTGGGGGTGCTCTCCCTGCTCATGCTCCTGGCGGCCGGTCTGAGCTACCGGGCCGGGTTGCAGGAGGCGGGGGAGATGTTCGACGCCCGGCTGGTGCAGTCCTCACGGGTGCTGTTGAGCCTGGTGGACGAGCCGCTCAGCGATTTGAGCGCGTTTCCCGGCGACCCGATCGTCCTGCGAGGCTGGCACGGTCGCGCTGAGGGCGTGGGCGAGGAATTGGCCTTCAAGGACGGACATGCCTACGAGAACAAGCTGGCTTTTCAGATATGGACGCCGGAGGGTCGCCTGCTGCTTCGATCAGACAGTGCACCCACTGCGCCAATGGCGAGTTTGTCGCCGGGCTACGCGGATGTCGACATAGAGGGGGCGCAGTGGCGCACCTTTACGTTGCGCTCGCCACAGGGTCGATGGTTCCAGTCCGCCGAGCGCTCGGACATCCGCCGGGAACTGGCCGAGGACATCGCCATCGGCACGCTGTTGCCGCTGTTGTTCGCGCTTCCGGTAATGGTCTTGGTCATCTGGCTGACGGTCGCGTGGGCCACGCGCTCGTTGCGGCAAGTCTCCACTGACATCGGTGAGCGTGCCCCCGACCGAATGACGCCTTTGGATGACACCAAGCTCCCGGAGGAAGTCCACGGCCTGGTTCGCGCGGTGAACGAGCTTCTGCAGCGCCTTGATCTCGCGCTGGCACGCGAGCGCCGCTTCATCGCAGATGCAGCCCACGAACTGCGCACGCCGATCAGCGCAGTGAAGGTTCATGCAGACAACGCGCGCCTCGCCACGCTTGATGAAGAACGCCAAGAGTCACAACGTTTGCTTGCCCGAGGGGTCGAACGCGTTGAGCGCCTGGTAGCACAGCTGCTGTCGTTGAGCCGAACCGAGCGCGGCATCGGAAAGGATGCGCTTCACAGACTGAGCCTTGACGCCCTGGTGAGCAACGAAGTCGAGGAGCTCAGGGCCTTGGCAGCTTCCAAAAGTCAGGTCGTGAACCTCGTTCTGGACAAAGCGGACGTATTCGGCGACGAGTTCTCGCTGGCCTTGCTGGTTCGCAACCTTGTCGAGAATGCCATCCGCTATACCCCCGAGCACGGGGTCGTAGTGGTGTCTACCGAACAGACGGGCGAGCAATGCGTTCTTACGGTCGAAGACTCTGGACCCGGCATTCCCAATGAGCTGCAGGGCCGCGTCTTCGACCGTTTCTACCGGGTGGTCGGAAGCGGCGCGGAGGGAAGCGGATTAGGCCTGTCGATCGTCCAGGAGATATTGGAAGCACATGACGGAACGATCACGCTTGGTACTTCGCAGTGCCTTGACGGGCTGAAGGTGACGGTTCAACTACCCTCCAGAGCACGGCAGCCGAGGTAGCCCGGGTGTAGCCTGCAGATGCATGACCTTCGCCCCCATCATCGGCGCCCGAAACAACGATGCTTCAACCTCCCGCCATTCATGATCGGACACGTGATGATTCATAGAGAATTTCACCGAAGCCAGCGCGGCGGGTGGTTGCGCGCCGGCGTCCTGGGTGCGAATGACGGGCTTCTTTCGACCAGCAGCTTGATCGTCGCAATGGTCGGCGCTGGGGCAGCCCCGCACACCGTCCTCATCACTGGACTGTCTGGACTTCTTGCCGGCGCGCTTTCAATGGCGGCTGGCGAGTATGTATCAGTCAGCTCGCAGGCAGACGCGGAGAACGCCGATACAGAGAAAGAGCGCGGCGAGTTGACCAACCAGCCCGATGCAGAGTTGCTTGAACTGACCACCATTTACGAAAAGCGAGGACTTGGCCACCAGCTGGCCGCGCAGGTGGCTCGCGCGCTGACTGCGCATGATCCCTTGTCGGCTCACCTGAGAGATGAGCTTGGGATACATGAGCTCACCAAGGCCAGACCCTTGCAAGCCGCAGCCGCCTCTGCAACTTCGTTCGTGCTCGGAGCGCTCCCACCCGTCCTTTTAGTGCCATTTCTGACCCACGGCAGTCTGGCAGCGGCGGTGGTGGCCCTGACCCTGGTCATCTTGGGCTTCCTGGGCGCGATTGCAGCCAAGCTCGGCGGTGCATCACCATTGCGCGGGACTGCGCGCGTGATGATCTGGGGCGCCATCGCGATGGGAAGCACGTACGCGATTGGCGTGTGGTTCGAAACGCTGACCACAAGCTGATGCTGTCGCCCACACAGGCTGTAATGTTCGCCGACACTGTGGTGGGCCCACCAGGATTCGAACCTGGAACCAAAGGATTATGAGTCCTCTGCTCTAACCGTTGAGCTATAGGCCCTGCGCAGTTGCACAGTGTAGTGGAGGCGAAGCGGGCGCTGCTACTGTGTCGAGCGGAAGCAGGACGCGCCACGCCCCACTCCAGCGCTTTGGTCGAGCGCTTGGGCCTCGGCCCGCTTGACGGCGCCAATCCGGAATGGCGCCAATGGCTCGATCGGCGCGGCAAGGTACCGGGCTGGACTGGGCAAAAGCGATCTTCGGTTGGGGTCATGCGTTACCGCGCCGATGGGCGGGGTCGGCGGTCGTTTGGGAACCGACCCTACCCCCCTGCATCTTGTGTGCCCGCGTCCGACGCGCCGGCGCGATGCGGGGATCACGTTCCGTCCATTGATGGCGGCAGCCCATGAAAAAACCCCGCCGAAGCGGGGTTTTTTCATTTACGCGACTGCCTGGAGATCAATCGATGTCCAGGAAGCTGCGCAGCTGCTCGGAGCGGCTCGGGTGGCGCAGCTTGCGCAGCGCCTTGGCTTCGATCTGGCGGATGCGCTCGCGGGTGACGTCGAACTGCTTGCCCACTTCCTCGAGGGTGTGGTCGGTGTTCATGTCGATGCCGAAGCGCATGCGCAGCACCTTGGCTTCCCTCGGGGTGAGGCCAGCCAGCACGTCACGCACGGTTTCCGACAGGTTGATGTTGGTGGTGTTCTCGATCGGGGACTCCACGTTGGTGTCCTCGATGAAGTCGCCCAGATGGGAATCCTCGTCGTCGCCGATCGGGGTTTCCATCGAGATCGGCTCCTTGGCGATCTTCATCACCTTGCGGATCTTGTCTTCCGGCATGTCCATTTCCTTGGCCAGCTCCTCCGGCGTGGCCTCGCGGCCGTACTGCTGGAGCATCTGGCGGGAAATGCGGTTCAACTTGTTGATCGTTTCGATCATGTGCACCGGAATACGGATGGTGCGCGCCTGGTCGGCGATCGAACGGGTGATGGCCTGGCGGATCCACCAGGTCGCATACGTGGAGAACTTGTAGCCGCGACGGTATTCGAACTTGTCCACGGCCTTCATCAGGCCGATGTTGCCTTCCTGGATCAGGTCGAGGAACTGCAGACCGCGGTTGGTGTACTTCTTGGCAATGGAGATCACCAGGCGCAGGTTGGCTTCGACCATTTCCTTCTTGGCCTTGCGCGCCTTGGCTTCGCCGTAGGCCATGGCCCGGCTGATTTCCTTCAGCTCTTCCAGCTCCAGCGAGGTGTTCTTCTCGATGTCGATGGTGGCCTGCTGTTCGGCAATGATCTGGTCCTTGACATCACGCAGCGCCGAGGACCACTTCTGCTTGCGCTTGAGTGCGTCTTCCACCCATTCCAGGTTGGTCTGGTTGCCTTCCCACGAACGGATGAAATCCTTGCGCGGCATGCGGGCGGTCACGGTGGCCAGGTTCAGCACGCGGCGCTCGTGGCCCTTGATGTCGGCCATCACGTCGCGCAGCTGCTTGACCAGCACGTCGGTCAGCGGCAACGGCAGCTTCAGGGTGACGAACACGGCGGCCATGTCGTCGCGCAGCTTGGTCAGCGGCTTGCGGTCGGCCTTGGTCGCTGCCTTCTTGAAGGCAGCGTAGGCGGCCGCCAGCTCGGCCATGCGGCGGGCAACTTCTTCCGGGTCCGGACCAGTCGGACCGGCTTCTTCTTCAACGGCGTCGCCGTCGTCTTCGTCTTCGTCGGCATCGGCATCGGCGTCGTCGCTGGTGTCTTCGGCCACGACCGGGGCGGGCACTTCTTCCACCAGGTCGTTGAAGCCGACGATCACTTCCGCCAGGCGCTTCTTGCCTTCCTTGTGCGCTTCGTAATCGGCCAGCAGCGATTCCACCGACACCGGGAAGGTGCCGAGTGCCGCCTGGACCTGGCCCAGACCTTCCTCGATGCGCTTGGCGATGGCGATTTCGCCTTCGCGGGTCAGCAGCTCGACAGTACCCATTTCGCGCATGTACATGCGCACCGGGTCGGTGGTGCGGCCACCTTCGGTGTCGAGTGCGCTCAGCGCGGCGGCAGCTTCTTCGGCCGCGGTGTCATCGACTTCGCGGTTACCGGTGTTGCCGTCGTTGAGCAGCAGGGTTTCGGCATCGGGCGCCACTTCATGGACATCAATGCCCATGCCGTTGATCATGCCGATGATGTCTTCGATCTGCTCCGGGTCGACAATGTCGTCGGGCAGGTGGTCATTGACTTCGGCGTAGGTCAGGTAGCCCTGTTCCAGGCCCTTGCTGATCAGAAGCTTGATGTCGTTTTGCTGGGCAGGACGTTCGTTGGCCATGTAGTGCTCGCGCCACCGGCAGGGATAGGGAATAGAACCTAGCATTATACCAGCCCAGCGCCCTTCAGGCCCGGGCGGTGGTCCCGGGGTCAGGGTCTGAGCAGGAAGGTCACCGGACCGTCGTTGATCAGGCTGACAACCATATGGGCGCCAAACTGACCGGTTTCCACCCCTGAAACGTGCTTTTGTCGACAGATCGCCACCAATCTGTTGAATCCACGTTCAGCCTCGTCAGGCGGCGCGGCGGTACTGAAGCCCGGACGCATCCCGCTGGCCGTGTCCGCGGCGAGGGTGAACTGGCTCACCAGCAGCAGGCCGCCCCCTGTGTCCCCCAGGGATCGGTTCATTTTCCCGCTCTCATCTGCAAACACACGGTAACCAAGCAGGCGATCGGCCATCCGCTGGATCTGGGCCTCGGTATCGCCCGGCTCCATGCCTACCAGGGCCAGCAGCCCGGGGCCAATCTGCCCGACCACGGCCTGGTCCACGCTGACGCTGGCCTGGGTAACGCGCTGGATGAGGACGAGCATGGGGGCATTCCAGAGTGAACAAGCGCCCTACCTTAGGGGTTGGGTGCGCGCACCGGCTAGACTTTGCTCCGATGAAACCGCAAACCACCGCCCGCCTGGCCTACCGCGCCGCCGCTTTGTTCACCCGCCTGCCCTGGTCGTGGCTGCGCGGCTTTGCCCATGGCCTTGCCGGGCTCTGGATCGCCCTGGACGCCCGCGAGAGCCGGGTCACCCGGCGCAACCTGGAGCTGGCCTACCCCGAGCTGTCGGCCGAGGACCGCGCCGCGCTCCACAAGGCGGTGCTGCGCTCGACCGCGCTGCAGGCAGTGGAAACCTTGCGCCTGTGGACCCGCCCGCGCGAGCAGAACCTGGCGCTGCTCACCGAACGCCATGGCGAGGCGCTGTACGACGCCGCCCTGGCCAGCGGCAAAGGCGTGATCGTGGCCGCCCCGCACTATGGCAACTGGGAGCTGCTCAACCAGTGGCTGGCCTCGCGCGGACCGATCGCCATCGTTTACAAGGCCCCGGACGAAGCCGTGGGGGATGAATTCCTGCAGCTGGTCCGGGGCGGCAGCAACGTGCAGCAGGTCCGAGCCGAAGGGCCGGCGGTGCGCCAGCTGTTCAAGGTGCTCAAGGACGGGGGTGCCACCGGCATTCTGCCGGACCAGCAGCCCAAGGCCGGCGATGGCGTGTTCGCCCCGTTCTTCGGGGTGGAAGCGCTGACCATGACCCTGGTCAACCGGCTGGCCGAGCGCACCGGGGCCACGGTGCTGTACGGCTGGTGCGAGCGTACCGGGCCGGACATGCAGTTCGCCCTGCACATCACGCCGGCCGACGCCGCCGTGGCCGATCCTGACCCGCGCACGGCCGCCCGTGCGCTCAATGCCGGGATCGAGGCGATTGCCCGGCGCGATCCGGCCCAGTACCAGTGGACCTACAAGCGTTACACGCTGCGCCCGCCGCACAGCGGTGAAGTGGACCCGTACGCGACCGAGGAACATCCCCACTAGAGGCCGCCGCACCGGGCACGATACTGCGTCGCGCCGGCCACGATTGAATCGGCACCTTCCGACCCCACTGTGAAACCACGATGTCCCCCACGGCCCCTGCCATGTCCCCAGTTGCTTCTTCTCCGTTCGGCGACCCGGCCGCGATCCGCTGCGAGCGCGCGGTGGCCGAACTGCGCGCCGGCCGCCCGGTCGTGATCGATGACGGCCAGGGCCAGCGCCTGGCCTTCATCGCCCTGGACAGCAGCACGCGCAGCAGCTACGCCGCCTTCGCCGGGGTGGCCGCCGGGCAGCATTACCTGTTCCTCACCGCCACCCGCGCACGGGTGCTGGGCGTGGCCGCCGACGACGGCGCGCGGGTGCCGCTGGCCGGGGTCGACTTCGATGCCCTGCCCTCGCTGAGCTACCTGCGCGATGCCAAGCCGATGCCGGCCGGGTGGTCCGCCGGGCAGGCCCTGGACGAAGGCGCGGTGGAAATCGCCCGGCTGGGTCTGCTGCTGCCGGCCATGGTCGGGGTGTTGCTGGCTCCCGGTGATGCCCGCTTTGACAGCTGCGCGCAGGTGTCACTGTGCGACCTGGCCCAGGGCGCCGAGCAGGCCGCGCATGCCTACGAGTTGGTGGCGCGCTCGCCGGTGCCGCTGCGCGACGTCGGCATGACCGAATTTGCCGTATTCCGCGGCGGCGTGGCCCAGCGCGACCAGGTGGCGATCATTGTCGGCACTCCGGACCTGGGCGGCGTGGTACCCGTGCGCGTGCATTCCTCGTGCCTCACCGGCGACCTGTTCGGCTCGCTCAAGTGCGACTGCGGCGACCAGCTGCGGCGCGGCCTGCGCAAGCTGAAGGAGCTGGGCGGCGGCGTGCTGCTGTACCTGGACCAGGAAGGCCGCGGCACCGGCATTGCCGCAAAGATGCGCGCCTATGGCTACCAGCATGATGGGCTGGACACGATCGATGCCGATGCGCAGCTGGGGTTTGGCGCCGACGAGCGCCGCTATGGCAGCGCGGTGGCGATGCTGCAGGGCCTGGGCGTCCAGCGCGTGCAGCTGCTCAGCAACAACCCGACCAAGGCCCAGCGCCTGCGCCATGCGGGGATCGAGGTGGTGGACTGCGTGCCGGTGACCGGCGACATCACCGCCGAGAACGAACACTACCTGCGCACCAAGGCCGAGCGCGCCGGCCACCTGCTGGACGTGGATGCGTTGATCCAGGCCGCGCAATAGCGCGCGCCAACCTGCTACCGTCTGCGCGACGGGCGCAGCCGACCTGATGCGGACGCCCGGCATGTTTCCTCCTGCCGAGTGCCCGCCTTGTCCGACCCGTTCCCCGCCCCGTTGCCGACCCCACCGCCCCTGCCCGAGCAGGGCACGTGGCAGCCGCTGCCGCTGCGCGCGGCCACCATCGCCGGCGTGGCCGGCGCAATCACCGGTGCGATCCTGATCGGCGGCGTGCTGGGCACGCTGTGGGTGGTGTTGGACATGCCGATGCGCTGGATCGCAGGCCCGGCGATGCTGCTGCCCGGCGCGCTGATCGGCGGCTTCTTCGGCTTCCGTCGGCAGCGGCGCACCTGGTGGCGACTGGATGCGCAGGGACTGGGCGTGCGCCGCGACCTGATGTGGCAGCTGGAAACCCGGGTACCGCTGTCGCGCGTGCAGCACCTGGACCTTCGCCGGGGCCCGATCGAACGCACCGCGCAGCTGGCCACCCTGGTGGTGCATACCGCGGGCAGCCGCTTCAGTGCGGTGTCGCTGGCCGGGCTGGACCACGCCGACGCCGAGCGCCTGCGCGACACGCTGGGCCGCCAGCTGGACCAGGACGATGACGCCCTGTGAGCACGCCCCTGGCTGACCACGACGCGCCCGACCAGCGACTGCATCCGTGGTCGTGGTTGTTCGTGCTGCTGATGCAGCTGCGCCAGTTCCTGCTGCCGCTGGTCGCGCTGGTGGTGTTCGGTGGCCGCGGTGACAGTGACGAAGAGGAGATGTGGTCAAACCTGGCCGCGCTGGTGGTGATCGTGGTGCTGGTGGCCGTTTCCATCCTGCAGTACCTCACCTTCCACTACCGCATTGGCCGGGATGCGATCAGCGTGCGCAGCGGGGTGATTTCGCGTAACCGCCGCGAGATTCCGTTTGCGCGCATCCACAACGTGGTGGTGCACCAGAACCCGCTCCACCGGCTGTTCGGGGTCGCCGAGCTGCGCCTGGAATCGGCCGGCGGCAATCGCCCGGAAGCGGAAATGCGCGTCCTCAAGCTGGAACAAGCGTTGGCGCTGGAACAGCTGGTGCGCCAGCGTGGACAGCAGCAGGCTGGCACCAGCGACGCGGCAGCAGTGAACGCGCCTGCCGGGCCGGCCGAGGATGTACTGCTGCAACTGGGTATGGCCGATGTAGTGCGCATCGGGCTGCTGTCCAATCGTGGCTGGGTGGTGGTACTGGCCGCGATCGGTGCGTCGTATCAGTTGTTTCCACGGGGTGCGGTCGACGACGCCATCGAGTACGGCGGCCGCCAGGCCTTCGGCTACGCCAGCACCCTGCACCCGGCCACCTGGGTCTGGGTGGTGGCGGCACTGGTAATGGTGATCGGGTTCTGGGGCCTGCTGCGGGTCTTCTCGGTTGCGATGGCGCTGCTGCGCTATCACGGTTTCCGTCTGACCGAACACGAGCGCCGCCTCACCGTGGCCAGCGGGCTGCTCACGCGCATGCGCACCAGCGTGGCGCGCCGGCGGATCCAGGCTTGGACGCTGCGCGAATCCGCGCTGCAGCGCTGGTTCCAGCGCCGCCACCTGCGCATCGATATCGCCGCGGGCGTTTCAACCGATGGCGAGCGCCGCGACCTGCGCGAGCTGGCGCCACTGGCAACACCCGAGGCCTGCGACGCGCTCGTGCAGCACCTGCTGCCGCAGCTGCAATGGCCACCGGCGCAGTGGCGGCCGGTGCCGCAGCGCGGATGGTGGCGGCTGTGCCTGCCGGCATTGATGGTCGTGCCGCTGCTGGCTGCCGGTGCGGTGTGGGAGGTGGGGCCGTGGGGCATGCTGGTGCTGGCGTGGCTGCCGTGGTCGGCACTGCGTGCGCACCGCACGATGGCGCGCATGGGCTACCACCTGGATGCGCGTTACGTGGCCGTACGCGGCGGCTGGTGGCAGCGCTGGTGGCGGTTTGCCGAGCTGGACAAGCTGCAGTCGCTGCGGTTGGCGCGATCGCCGCTGGACCGGTGGCTGGGCACGTCCAGTGTATGGCTGGATACGGCCGGGGCCAGCGGCAGCATGGCCTTGTGCCTGCGGTATCTGCCGGAGGCCGAAGCGCGGGCGGTGTTCGAACAGCTCAATACTGCGTTGGGGACGCGTCGGCTTCGGTGGTGATACGTGGCCCCGCAGGGCGGGTTACGTGCGCAGGATCATGGCTTTGACACGCATGGCGGGTTACGTGCACAGGGTCATGGCTTTGACACGCATGGCGTGTCATTACGATCCTTGGTCGCTCGGGATGAGGGTCGAACGGTGTTGTCAGGTCGCAAGCGTTGCGTAGCGACACGCCATGCGTGTCCCACGTGGTGCCGGAAATCTCTACCGCCGTGACGGGCCCCAGTATCCCAGGTCTTTGCGGATCTGCAGGCCACGTGTCCAGGCGCCGAACGGCTTGCGCTTCAAGCTGCCCAGCTCGCCGGCCAGGAAATCCTCCGTGGCGGCGATGACGCGCTCGCTGGAACGGCCATCGCGCCAGGGATGGATGTCGTCGGCATAACGAACGATCTCCGCCATCAAGGCCGGTTCCGGGTGCAGCGCGCGTGCGAGCTTTGCCGGCAGCTGGGCCGGATCATCGAAGTCGATCATATGCGGCTGCGGCACGCGGTTGCGGAAGGTCACCACCGGTTTGTGCTGCACCACGAACTCGGACACGATCGAGGAGGTGTCTGACAGCAGCACATCTGCCGCACGCTGCGCGGCCATTACCTGTTCCGGTTCGATGAAGGCTGCGTTGGCACCGGCCAGCGCGCGGTAGCGGGCGAACAGCTCCGGCGGGCACTTGGGGTGCAGGGTCAGCAGCCAGTAGTGCCCGCCGCGGGCGATGTCGGCGGCGATCTGCTCGTAAAGGTGCGGCGCCGCGCTCAGGCGCTCGGTGAAGGTGGAGCCGAACAGGATCACCGGCCGTCCCTGCGCCGGCGCGCGCAGCGCCGCGCTGGCGCCGCCATCGTCGAGGAACAGCGGGTCCAGCTTGGGCCAGCCGGTTTCGGCCACGGCAAAGTGGCCCTCGCGCGCGGCCAGCTCGCGGAACGGGGTGGTGGTGGCCGGGCCCTGCGTGCAGTACAGGTCGAACAGCCCGCGCACGCGGAAGTGGCCACGGGCGCTGTCGCGCTTCTGCACGTTGAAGCCATGAAAGACCTGCACCTTGGCCCCGGCGATGAACGGCGGCACCCAGTTGGCTGCACTGAACACCGCGCGCGGGCGCAGCGCCAGCGCCTGCTGCAGGCCGACGTTGGGCACGCCCGGCAGGCTGGCCCCGGCCGCCCCGTCGGCGAACCACGCCGACACTGATTGACCGGAAGCGTGCAACGCCTGGGCCAACGGGGCGAGAATAGGCAGCGCATAGCGCTCCGTCGCAAACAGCAGGTACTCGGCCATCATGTCCTCCACGACCGCTCCCGTTGAACGGCCTCGCATCTCGGCCTGCATTATCGCGTTCAATGAAGCCGACCGCATCGGCGATTGCCTGGCCTCGCTGGCGTTCTGCGATGAGGTGATCGTCGTGGACTCGTATTCCACCGATTCGACCGTCGCCATCGCCACCGCCGCCGGGGCAACGGTGCTGCAGCGGCCGTTCGACGGCTTCCGCAGCCAGAAGGCGTTCTGCGTGGAACAGGCTGCCCACGACTGGGTGCTGTGCCTGGACGCCGACGAGCGCATCAGTGATGACCTGCGCGCGGCGATCCAAGCCGCCCAGGCCGGCGGCTTTGCCGGCCACCACGGTTACCGGTTCGCGCGCCTGTCAGAGTATTTCGGCAGGTTCCTGCGCCACGGCAATGCCTACCCGGATCGGGTACTGCGCCTGTTCGACCGCCGCCACGGCGGCTGGCGCGGCACGCGCGAGATCCACGAAGCCGCCAGTGTCGATGGCAGCGTGGGCACGCTGCGCGGCGATCTCATCCACTTCCCCTACCGCTCGCTGGAACAGCAGCTGGCCAAAACCCAGCGTTATGCGCGGATGATGGCCGAACACGAATTCGCCCGCGGCAAGCGCGCGACATTGGCCAAGCTGGTGCTGGCGCCGGCGTGGCGGTTCTGGCGGGGGCTGCTGCTGCGCGGCGGCTTCCGCGATGGCTGGCACGGGTTGGTATATGCCTATGTGCGCGCCAACTACGTCCGCCAGAAGACCATCATGTTGTGGATACTGCAGAACGGCCAACCGGTGAGCGACCCGCCGCGTGGCGGCGACGCCAGCTGAACACCGGTATGTCAGACTTCAAGGGCGTTTGACCAAAGGCCCCCATGAAGATCCTTTACACCAACTTCCACGCCGGTGACGGCGGTGGGCACACCACCTACCTGGCGTCGCTGGCCCGAGCGCTGTCGCCGCGCCACCAGGTGTTCATGGCCGCCCCGGCCGGCAGCCGGGTGCTGCGGGTGGTGCGCCAGGAAGGCATCGCCGAATCGGTGGAGATCGCCTTCAGCAGCGGGCTGGCCACGCTGGGCCGGCAATGGGCGGACCTGCGCACCCTGCGCAGGCTGATCCGCGAACACGCCATCGACATCGTGCACGCCAATGGCGCGCGCGATCACCGGGTGGCAATGGAAGCGGTGGCCGGGCTGTCGAAGCGGCCCAGGCTGGTATTCACCAAGCACAACAGCAAATCGAGCAATACGTTCGGCAATGCGGTGCGCGCGCGCTGGGGCACCGACCGGGTGATCGCCGTGTCCGAACACACCCGGCAGATGCTGCTGAAAAGCCCCTACCGGCGCTGTCCGATCGATGTGGTGCGCAATGGCGTGGACCTGCAGCGCTTCTCGCCGGTGGCGGCCACCGACGGTGCGGAGCTGCGGGCCCGCTGGACGCACGATCCCGATGCGCTGGTGCTGGTGAGCAATGCGGGCACCGATGGCCACAAGGGCTGGATCGACCTGGCCCGTGCCATCGCAACCCTGCCCGAGCCCCTGCGCGGCAAGGTGCACATGGCCGTGGCCGGCCGCGAGCCGGACCCGCACCTGGTCGCTGAAGTCGGGCAGCTTGGGGTGGCCGGGCAGGTGCATTTTGCCGGGCTGCTGGAGGACATCCGCCCGTTCGTGGCCAGCGGCGATGCGGGATTCGTGCTGTCCTACGATGTGGAAACCATCTCATTTGCCTGCCGCGAGATGATGGCGATGGGCAAGCCGGTGATGGTCAGCGATTACGCGGGCTTGCCCGAGAACATCAGCCACGGGCACAACGGCTGGATCGTACCGGTGCGGAATGTGGCCGCGATTGCTGCGCAGGTCACCACGCTCTACGAATGGCGCGGTGACCTGGCGCGGATCGGGCTGGCGGCGCGGGAGCACGCTGTCGAGGCATTTGGACTGGAGACGTTCAGTCGGTTGACCGAGGCCTCGTATGAAGCGGTTCTGCGAGGGACGGAAGGTTCTTCGCTGAAGGCAGCCGACTGACCGTCGGCTCTACCGGTTTTCGCCGCGCAGGCGCAGGGGGTCGGACAGGGCCAGGAAGAAGGCGATCCAGGTCGCGTAGAACGAGGCGGTGCGCATGTCGCGGAACATCATTTCGGTCAGGCCGAACACCGCAAAGCCAACGCAGATCATCAGGCCCGCGCCGGCGAACAGGCGGCTGGGCCGGTCGGTCACCCCCAGCCGCAGGCGTCTGGCAAACACCCAGCCCGGCGCGATGTACAGCAGCACCAGGCCCAATCCGCCCAGCACCCCATAGGTGGCCAGGAAGTACAGCAGGTCGTTGTGGGTTTCGCCGAAGTCCCGCGCCACCGTACGGGTGACCTGCTTGGCCTCGGCCAACTGCGCCAGTTCCTCGCGGAAGCGGTCGCCGCCGCCCACGCCGAACACCGGCTCGCTGCGGATCATGTGACCGGCTGCGCTCCACAGCTGCAGGCGGATGCATACCGACGTATCGGAGAGATGCGCCACCTGGCACTGGTCGAATTCGCTCACCCCCAAGTGGATGCGCTCACGCATGGAGGCGTCGCTGGCCACGATGATGCCGGCCACGCCCAGCAGCAGCGCGGCGGCCAGGACCTTGAAACGGTTCATGCGCCGCCCCTGGACCAGCAGGGCGATGAACAGGAAGAACGGAATGGCCAGCAACCCGCCGCGGGTCTGGGTGGCCAGGAAGGCCCCCATTCCGGCGATGCCGCTGACCAGCTTCAGCGCGAACTCGGTGCGGCGGAAACGGGTGATCCGCAGGCCCAGCAGGAGGAAGGAAATGACCGAGAACAGCAGGGTCAGGTCGCCGTAGGTGACGGCATTGAACTGCCGGGTCTGCGGTCGCGCCCCGGTGCTCAGCACCAGCCAGGCCACGTTGATCACTGCGTACCAGATGCCGCCGAGCAGGCCGAACGCCGCATGCGCCAGGATGTGGCGCGGCATGCGCAGCAGCGCCGCCAGGATCAGGCCGACGGAGAGCAGGCGCACCGCCTTTTCAACCTCGGAGCCTTTCCAGAGGCCGTGCACCCCCAGGCTGACCAGCACGCCCACCAGCATCACCGCCATGCCCAGCACCATCCACAGGTACTCGCGGCGGTTGTCGCACCAGGTACTGCCGGCTGCAGGATGGCGCACCCAGGCCAGCGTGATGAAACTCAGCAGCACCAGCCCGTAGTAGCCGGCGCTGCCGCCATCCATGGTCGACATCAGCAGGATCGGCGAAAGACCAAGCGCTACCGTGAACACCCATGCCAGGACAGGGTTGACGCCGGCAGGACGGGAAAGCGCGTTGGTCACGGTCAATGCGGTTCGGGCGGAGCGGCCGGCATTGTCGCTGATCGGTCGGGAATGATCCATGAGCGGACGGCTAGTCTTCGCCGTCTTCCTTGCCCTGCTCCAGCCGCATCCGGGCCAGGTCCACCGCACTGGGCTTGCAGGGGCCGACAAAGGCGCTGGCCGGCACCAGCCACCAGCCGCGCCGATTGGCCACGCCTACCCGTTCGGCCTGCGACCGGTCCACGCAGGCCAGCAGGGCGGCCTGCTGTACCAGCAGCCAGCGCCGCTCGGGCGCCTGCGCCTGCCAGGCCGCGCCGTCCTGCAGCTGGCGGTACCAGCGCCGTTTGAACCCGAAGGTGCGTACCGGGCGGTCGGACATGAGCAGGTTCTGCTCTTTCCAACCGACCAGGCCCAGCTCGGCATCGGGGCCGATCCGTTCGCCCACCTGGTGCATCAGCCCACGCGCGGAACTGGAATCATTGAACAGGGGGTAGCCCACCAGCCCGTAAGCCACCCAGGCCATGGCCAGGATCGAGATCACGGCCAGGTGGAAATGGCGCGGCCCGCTGAAGACCAGGCTTACCACGCCCCAGCTGCCCAGTGCGATGCCGACCCAGCCCAGCGCGGCGGTCACCGACGCATCGATCCCCCGTTCGAGGATGAGCTTGCGCTCGAATCCTGGCTCGCCGCCCAGCATCGCCACGCCCGCCCCCAGCAGCGCCACGGTCAGCAGTGCAGCGAATCCGCCCAGCACCCACTGCACGTCGCGCCGGCGCAGCAGCCCCGGCAGCAGCGGCGCCAGGGCCAGACAGAACATGGGCAGCGCCGGCAGGATGTAGACATCGCGCTTGCCATGCGGAATGGAGAAGAACAGCACGATCAGCAGCCACCAGCCGAGCAGCAGCAGGTAGCGCGGATCGCGCCGGCGCAGGCGCCGCCACCAGGCGGCGATCGCCCACGGCACCAGCAGGAAGGCCGGGATCCACATCGAGGGCATGGTGGCCAGGAAGTACCACCAGGGCTGGTGGTGGTCCCAGGACTGGGCATAGCGCTTGGCGGTCTGCCGGAACAGGATGTCGTTCATGTAGGCGCGGTATTCAGCCGAGCCGCTGCCAGTGGCGGCCAGCACCATGGGCACCAGCCACAGTGCGATGGCAGCCAGGAAGGCCAGTGGCCCCACCCAGAACCGCCAGTCACGCAGGTCCAGCCGCACCCGTGGCCAGCCCATCGCCACGGCCGCAAGCGCCGGCACCAGCATCAGCAGTGCCAGCACGCCCACGCCCTTGGTGATCACCCCCAGTCCGGCGGCAAACCAGCCCAGCCACCACCAGCGCCACGCCGGGCCGCAGAGCAGATGGCGCAGCAGGCCATAATTTGCCACGGTGATGAAGAACACCACCAGCGGGTCGATCTGGGCCTTCTTGGCCTGGAAGGTGAAGTGCACCGCAAACAACAGCGCCCAGGCCGCATACAGGCCCACCTTGCGGGTCCACAGCCGACGCCCGAGGTCGTACACGCAGGCCAACGTGCCCAGCGAGGCGAGCAGGGTGGGCAGCAGGAAGGCCAGCCGCCAGTCGCGCAGCAGGGTGTAAAGCGTGGCCTGCAGCCACATCAACATCGGTGGCTTGTCCGAGTACAGCTCGGTGCCGCGGTGCGGGAACAGCCAGTCGCCACTCAGCACCATCTGTTTGGCCACCAGCGCAAAGCGCGGCTCATCCGATGGCCACGGGTCGCGCATGCCCAGCCCGGCCCCCAGCACCAGCAGGGCCATCAGCGCAAGCAACCAGAATTCCCGGGATTCGCGTGTCTTCAGCATGGGCGCGATTCTAACGGTGCAGGGTCAACCCTTCTTTAGCAGACGCGCATAGAAGAAGCCGTCTGCACCGTGTTCGCCCGGCAGTCGCTGGCGCCCGGCCCAGGAATCGTGACCGTAAGCGTCACCCAATGGCAGGAATCCCGCGCCCCGGGTGCGCTGCAGGAACGCCTCGACCTGGAACTGGTTCTCTTCGCGCAGGATCGAGCATGTCGCATACAGCAGCGTGCCGCCCGGGGCGAGCATGCCGAAGCAGGCATCCAGCAGGCGCGCCTGCAGCGCGACCAGCGCCGGAATATCGGTGGCGCGGCGGTGCAGCAGCACGTCCGGCTGGCGGCGGATGATGCCGGTGGCCGAACACGGGGCGTCCAGCAGGATCACGTCGAACGGCTGCCCGTCCCACCAGCTGGCCGGGTCAGTGGCATCGGCTGCTCGAACCTGGGCGTGTTCGCCCACCCCGGTGCGCGCGAACGTTTCGCTGATGCGCTTGAGCCGGCGCGCATCGATGTCCAGCGCCAGGAGGCGCAGGCTGGGGTAGCGTTCGAGCAGGTGCGCCGACTTGCCGCCCGGGGCGGCACAGGCATCAAGCACGCGCGCGCCCTTGGGCACCGCCAGCGCATCCGCCACCTGCTGGGCCGAGAGGTCCTGCACCGAAAGCGCCCCGTCGGCGAAGCCGGGCAACGCCGAAACCGCCACCGGCACTGGCAGGCGGAGTGCATCGGCGCCCAGTTCGCTGGCCTCGGCGGCGATGCCAGCCGCGTCCAGCCGCTCCAGCATCGCCTCGCGGCTGCCGTGCTGGCGATTGACCCGCAACCACAACGGCGCCGGCTGCAGGCTCGCACTGAAGATGGCGTCGGCCTGCTCGGGCCAATCCTGTTCAATCTGTTCGGCCATCCACTGCGGGAAGGCATCGCGCGCCGGAAGCGGCGGAATGCCATCGCGCTGGGCGCGGCGCAGCAGGGCGTTGACCATCCCGGCCTGGCGTTCCTTGCCCAGCGCGCGGGCGGCGTCGACCGTGGCCGAGAGCGCGGCATGGGCCGGCAGCTCGAGCGCATCGAGCTGGGCAAAGCCGACCAGCAGCAGCGCGCGCAGTTCATCCTCGCGCACGCTCAGCGGGCGCTGCATCCATTTCGCCAGGGCCGCGTCATAGGCGGTGCGCCGGCGCAGCACGGCAAAGCACAGCGCTTCGAGCAGGGCGCGGTCGCGGCTGTCGTCCAGGCTGGGCAGCGCGGTAGCCAGTTCAGCCTTGAGCGAACGGCCGCGGCCAAGGACCTGGGCCAGCACGCGCGCGGCGAGCACGCGCGTGGGTACACCCGGGGCCAGGGCGGACAGCGCAGGGGACGGCTTGTTCTGGCGGGGCTGTGCCATCTCAGTTGCCTGCGACCAGGTCGCGGCGGGCGTTGAGGTAATCGGCCGACGTAATCGCCTTGCCCCCCTCGCGCTGCAGCACGCGAAGGCGCAGGGCGCCTTGGCCGCAGGCGATATCGATGCCATCGCGGCCAGCCGCCAGCAGGGTCCCCGGCGCCTTGCCATGGTTGTCTTCCAGCGCCACCGCGCCGTGGATGCGCACCCGTTCGCCGGCCAGCTGCGCTTCGGCGATCGGCCACGGGTTGAAGGCGCGCACGGTGCGCTCCAGCACCTGCGCATCCTGCGCCCAGTCAAGCCGCGCTTCGGCCTTGTCCAGCTTGTGTGCGTAGGTCACCCCCTGCTCGGGCTGCGGCTGGGCGATCGGCTTGAGGCCGGCGCGCAGCAGGCCCAGCCCGTCGGACAGCACCTGAGCGCCCAGCTCGGCCAAGCGGTCGTGCAGCGAACCGCCCAGTTCACCGGCCTGGATCGGGGTGTGCTGGCGCAGCAGCACCGGGCCGGTGTCCAACCCGGCCTCCATCTGCATCAGGCACACGCCGGTTTCGGCGTCACCGGCCTGGATGGCACGCTGGATCGGCGCTGCTCCCCGCCAGCGTGGCAGCAGCGAGGCATGCACGTTCCAGCAGCCGTGGGTCGGAATGGCCAGGACCGCCTTGGGCAGGATCAGCCCATAGGCCACCACCACCAGCAGGTCCGGCTGCAGGTCACGCAGCTGCTGCTGGGCCTCGGCGGTCTTCAGCGATTCGGGCTGGAACACCGGGATGCCGCGGGCGATCGCCTCCAGCTTCACCGGCGAGGGCATCAGCCCACGGCCGCGGCCGGCCGGACGGTCGGGCTGGGTGTACACGCCCACCACCTCATGGTGGCGCGCGGCGGCACGCAGCGAGGCGACGGCGAACTCAGGCGTTCCGGCAAACACAATCTTCATGGCGTTCCCACTTGCAGAAAGAAAAACGGCGCCGGGGCACGGCGCCGAACATCCGGTCGGGCAGCGCGGGCAGGCCGCACCGCCACGTCCGTGGCCAGGTCAGGCAACGTGCCTGCGCGACTTGGCCAGCTTCTTGCGGACCATCTCACGCTTGAGCGGAGACAGGTAATCAATGAACAGCTTGCCGTCCAGGTGATCCATCTCGTGCTGCACGCACACGGCCAGCAGGCCGTCGGTGGTCAGCTCCTGGGCCACGCCCTGGCGGTCCAGGAACCGCACGGTGATGGTGTCGGCGCGGGTCACGTCGGCAAAGATGCCGGGCACCGACAGGCAGCCTTCCTGGTAGACCTGGCCGCCTTCGCTGGCCACGATCTCCGGGTTGATGAACACCCGCGGGGTGTCCTTCTCCTCGCTGACGTCGATGACCATGAAGCGCTTGTGGACGTCGACCTGCGACGCAGCCAGCCCGATGCCGGGGGCCTCGTACATGGTCTGGAACATGTTGTCGATCAGTTCCTGGAAGGCCGGGGTGGTCACTTCGGCGGCGTCGATCAGCGCAGCCTTGGTCCGCAGGCGCGGGTCCGGGAACTCGAGAATGGGCAGGATAGCCATGGCAAATACCGTTGGGGGGCGCCCTTAAAGCGGCGTACGTCGCAATTCTATCGCCAACGCTTGCCTTGCGCCCCGGTTTCTGGACTATAGTGCTCGAACCTGTTGGGGAATCAGGCACCACACCTATGTTTGAAAGAACTCGTACGGTCGTCGCCGTCGCGATGCTGACCGTCGCTACCTATGCTACCGCCGTTGAAGTGAATGGCGGGCACCCGGAAACCTACGTCGTCCAGAAGGGCGATACCTTGTGGGACATTTCCGCGCGCTTCCTTAAAAAGCCGTGGTTGTGGCCGGAGATCTGGCAGGCCAACCCGCAGGTCAAGAACCCGCACCTCATCTACCCAGGTGACGTGCTGAGCCTGGCCTATCTGGACCGCGTCGTGGCCCAGCCCGGCCCGCGCCAGGAGGCGCCGATCAATGCGATCCCGCTCAGCCAGGTCGAGCCCTTCCTGAAGCAGCTCAGCGTGGTGGACGAGATCGATTCGTTGCCCTACGTGGTTGCCCTGGAAGACAACCGCCTGCGCGCCACCACCGGCCAGACCGCCTACGTGCGGGGACTGGAAGGGGCACAGGTCGGCCAGCGCTGGGCCGTGGTCCGACCCACCGTGCGCTACACGCTGCCCAAGCCGACCGAGGACCTTACCGCCAACGGGGATGTCACCCCGGGCAGCGGCAACCTGTGGAAAAACTTCGTGGCCGCGCCCAGCAAGCGCCACGAGATGCTGGGCTATGAGCTTGCGCAGCTGAACGTGGGCACGGTGGTGAAGCTGCCCGATGAGAAGTCGGAAGTGACCTCCATCACGCTGCAGGGCCGGACCGACGGGCGTGAAGTCCGCGCCGGCGATCGTCTGGTGCCGGTGGAAGCCACCCCGTACGATCTGCAGTTCTTCCCGCATGCGCCGGCTGCCCAGACCGAAGGCCTGGATATCCGCGTGCTGGC
Organism: Stenotrophomonas sp. NPDC047960; assembly: GCF_043204395.1. Lineage (NCBI taxonomy): Bacteria > Pseudomonadati > Pseudomonadota > Gammaproteobacteria > Lysobacterales > Lysobacteraceae > Stenotrophomonas > Stenotrophomonas sp. NPDC047960. The sequence goes on from NZ_JBIDBX010000002.1 coordinate 462,355, forward strand.
AGTGACGGACATGTATCTGGCCGGCGGCCCGCGCGATGTCATCGCGATTTCGGCCGGCAGCGCCAACGGCATCGACAACGGGACCGTGGTTTCGCTGTGGCGCCAGGGGCGGCATGTGGCCCACCGCATGAAGTACCCAGGCTCCTCGCGCATGGACGACTCGCTCACCACCGGTGCCGGCCGCGTTTCCCTGCCCGACGAGTACGCCGCCCACGCGATGGTGTTCCGCACCTTCGACAAGGTCAGCTATGCGCTGGTGATGCAGGGCGTGAAGCCGGTCCTGGTCGGCTATTCCGCCAAGCACCCCGACGCGCAGTAACCCCGCCGGGTCGGCGCTGCCGACCCCACCACGCGGCAGGTACCGACGGTTGGTCGGTACACATTCTGACGCAACAACGCGACGGCGCCCCAGGGCGCCGTCGTCGCATGCGGGCTAGCCTGAGCCGATGCCCGATGACCTGCCCTGCTCCACCGAGGCGCTGCTGCGCCTGGTCCTTGCCGGTGGCCCCCCGGCCCCCCGCCGCGCCCTGCTGGCCCGCTTCGACGACCCCGCCGGCGCCCTGCGCGCCGGCCCCGCCGCATGGCGCGCCGCCGGGTGCAGCCCGGAGCAGCGGGCCCTGCTGGCACTGCCAGACCGCGAAGCGCTCGGTCGCGGCCGACGCTGGCTGTCACGGCCCGGCCGGCACCTGGTGTCGATCCAAAGCGACGACTACCCGTCCCTGCTGCGCCCGCTGGATCCCGCGCCTCTGGCGCTGTTCGTGCACGGCGACCCGGCCGCGCTCTGGCACCCCGGGGTGGCCGTGGTCGGCAGCCGCACCCCGTCGCCGACCGGCGCGGAGCTGGCCGCCGAGTTCGCCGGCGCGCTGGCCCGCAGCGGCCTGGGCGTGGTGAGCGGACTGGCCGCGGGGGTTGATGCGCGGGCCCACCAGGCCGCGCTGGAGGTCCCCGGCGGACGCACCGTGGCCGTGGTGGCGACCGGCCTGGACCTGACCTATCCGCCTCGCCACGGCGCGTTGCAGGCGTGCATCGCCGAACGGGGCGCCGTGGTCAGCGAGTACCCGCCCGGTACGCCGGCGCGCCCGGGCCAGTTCCCGGCCCGCAACCGGATCGTGGCCGGGCTGACCCTGGGCACGCTGGTCATCGAGGCGGCGGCCCGCTCAGGCGCCCTGATCACCGCCCGGTTGGCCGCGGAGATCGGGCGTGAAGTGTTCGCCCTGCCCGGCTCGGTGCGCAACCCGCGGGCGCGCGGCTGTCACCGGCTGATCCGCGACGGCGCCCAGCTGGTGGAAACCCCGGCCGAGGTTGTCGCCGGGCTGACCGGGGCGGCGGCCAGCCTGGGCCAGGCCTTGCGTTGGCGCCTGGACGCCCCCACTGAACAGGCACGGTCGGCGCCCGGCAGCGCGTCCCCCTTTCCTGTCCGCCACTACCAGCGCTTGTGGAACGCGCTGGATGAAAACCCCACGGGTATGGATTCATTGATCCAGCGCAGCGGATTGACGGCGGACCAGCTGTCGGCCATGCTGCTGATCATGGAACTGGATGGAAAGGTGGTCGCCAACCATGGCCGCTACTGTCGAAAACCCTAGTTTCTTCACCTCCACAGCGTCGTTGACGCAGGCCGAGGGGCAATGAAAGAGAGCATTCTGGATGTCCTGCTGTATCTGTTCGAACACTATTTCAGCGAAGACGCGGATCTCATCCGCGACCGCGACTCCCTCCAGAACGGCCTGATACAGGCTGGCTTCAGCCCCACCGAAATCAATAAAGCCTTCGATTGGCTGGACGCCCTGGCCGAACAGCGCCCGGCCGTGGCCCTTGCCCGCGTGGACGGTCCGGTTCGCATTTTCCATGGCCCGGAGCTGGACAAGCTGGATGTGGAAGGCCGCGGTTTCCTGATGTTCCTGGAACAGCACGGCATCCTGGACGCCAACCAGCGTGAGCTGGTGCTGGACCGTGCCATGGCGCTGGACCAGGACGAACTGGACCTGGACGACCTCAAGTGGGTGGTGCTGATGGTGCTGTTCAACCAGCCGGGTGCCGAGGCAGCCTACGCCTGGATGGAAACCCAGATGTTCGTGGACGAACCGGAACCGCTTCACTGACCGTACACTGGGTGCTTCGCGCATTCAGGGGAATGGAAAGTGAGCCAGTGGTTCTATGCAGAAGGGAATCGTCAGCAGCGGGGTCCGCTGACATCCGAGGAGTTGATCGCGCTGTACCAGTCCAGCCGCATTGCGCTGGACACCTTGGTATGGCGCGATGGGTTGGCCCAATGGCAGCCCCTGCGCAGCGTCGCCGACGAGATCGGCCTGGTCATCGCACCACCACCGGTGGTGGACCCGGGCCCGGGCGCGCCGCTTGACGGTCCGCATCTGGAGCCGGTGGTGCCCAGCCCGCCGCGCATCCCGGGGTTCGACACGCCCGCGCCTGGCCCTGCCATGCCCGCCTACAGTGCCGCGCCGACCCACCCGCGCGCGGCGCCGCCGCCGAAGAAGACCTCCGGCTGTCTGATCATCGGGCTGGCGGTGGGCATCGTGTTCGTGGTGGTGATCGGCATTCTTGCCGCGATCGCACTTCCCGCCTACAACGATTACCTGCACCGGGCCAAGGTGGCCAATGCAGTCGGGATCGTGTCGCAGTTGAAGAGCCAGGTGACCGAGTTCGCCATGAACACCGACCGCTGCCCGGTCAACGGCGACGATGGCTTCCAGAGCCCGACCTCGTACGCAGGCGACTACGTGGGTGCGGTGCGCATCGGCCGCATCGGCGAAGACAAGTGCGGCATCGAACTGGAGTTCGCCGTGCCGGGCAAGCGCGCACTCGATGGCAAAATGGTGTGGTTCGAATACGACCTGCGGAGCCAGGAGTGGACCTGCAGCAGCGATCTGGACACCAAGTATCTCCCCGCGCAGTGCCGCGGTTGAGCAGCACTTCAAATTATGGATGAGAGGGGAAGCACGCAATGACGGAGTGGTATTACGCAGACGGCCAGGACCGCCAAGGTCCGCTGCTGGTCGAAGACCTGCGCCAGCGCTTCCAGCGCGGCGAAATCAGCCTGGCCACACTGGTGTGGCGCGAGGGCTACCCGCAGTGGAAGCCGCTTTCCGAAGCGGTCGAGGAGCTGCAGCTGCAGAACCTGACCAGCGCCGCCGACAACCTGGGCAGCGGCATCGACCTGCGTGGGGATTACACGGCCATCGACAACGGCACCGCACCGCTGCCCGGCACCGGCGGCGGCACCTATTCGCCCTACACCGCACCTGCGGCCACGGGCAATTACGCTGCGGCCGTGGTGGGCGGCGGCGAGGTGGTCTACGCCGGGTTCTGGAAGCGCTACGCAGCGTATTTCCTCGACTCGATCGTGGTGAGCATCATCAACATCCCGGTCAGCCTGGTGTTCAACCTGATCGGCGCAGCCAGCGGCAACGAAAGCCTGGCGCTGGCGTTGAGCCTGGTGGCCATGCTGGGCGGCTTCGTCATCGGCATCGGCTATTACGCCGGCTTCCATGCCTCGCGGGGCGGTGCCACCCTGGGCAAGATGGCCGTGGGCATCAAGGTGGTACGCAGTGATGGCGAGCGGATCACCTTCCTGCGTGGCGTGGGCCGCTACTTCGGCTTCATCCTGAGCAGCCTGACCCTGATGATCGGCTTCATCATGGCGGCCTTCACCGAACGCAAGCAGGCGCTGCACGACATGCTGTGCGACACGCTGGTGGTGGACAAGTGGGCCTTCACCGAAAATGCCGAGTTCCAGGAACGCGGCCTGGGCACGGTCACCATCGTAATCCTGGTGATCAGCGGCATCCTGACCGTGGCCATGATCGGCGTGGCGATCGCCATGTTCGGGGTCATCGCCGCGTCCATGTCCTGACCCGTCCTCACACCCGGCCGCTTGACACAGCCGGCCCCGGCGTGATTCCTCTAGCAGGCGCAAAACCTGAACGCCCGGCGCATACCCGGGCGTTCAGCATAGGGAATTCGACGGCTGCCCTTCACTAATGCGGCCATTTGCTCCACCCTAGCGCCCTCTCCCGGGCTGCTGCCCACAGAAATCAACACCATGCCCAAGCACCTGCTCATCGTCGAATCGCCCGCCAAGGCCAAGACGATCAACAAATACCTCGGCAAGGACTTCACCGTCCTGGCCTCGTATGGGCATGTGCGCGATCTGGTCCCCAAGGAAGGTGCGGTCGACCCCGACAACAACTTCGCGATGCGTTACGACCTGATCGAGAAGAACGAAAAGCACGTTGATGCCATTGCCAAGGCCGCCAAGGGCGCCGACGACATCTTCCTGGCCACCGACCCGGATCGCGAGGGCGAAGCGATCAGCTGGCACATCGCCGAAATCCTGAAGGAACGCGGGCTGGTCAAGGACAAGCCGATGCAGCGGGTGGTGTTCACGGAGATCACCCCGCGCGCCATCAAGGAGGCCATGAGCCAGCCGCGCGCCATCGCCAGCGACCTGGTCGATGCCCAGCAGGCGCGCCGCGCGCTGGATTACCTGGTCGGCTTCAACCTGTCCCCGGTGTTGTGGCGCAAGGTCCAGCGCGGACTGTCGGCCGGCCGTGTGCAGAGCCCGGCGCTGCGCATGATCGTCGAGCGCGAGGAGGAAATCGAAGCCTTCATCGCCCGCGAGTACTGGAGCATCGACGCCGCCTGTGCGCATCCTTCGCAGCCGTTCAATGCCCGCCTGATCAAGCTGGATGGGCAGAAGTTCGAGCAGTTCACCGTGACCGACGGCGACACCGCCGAGGCGGCGCGCCTGCGCATCCAGCAGGCTGCGCAGGGCAACCTGCACGTCACCGACGTAGCCAGCAAGGAACGCAAGCGCCGGCCGGCCGCGCCGTTCACCACCTCCACGCTGCAGCAGGAGGCCTCGCGCAAGCTGGGCTTCACCACCCGCAAGACCATGCAGGTGGCGCAGAAGCTGTACGAAGGCGTGGCGATCGGCGACGAAGGCACCGTCGGTCTGATCTCGTACATGCGTACCGACTCGGTCAACCTGTCCCAGGATGCGCTGGCCGAGATCCGCGACGTCATCGCCCGCGATTACGGCATTGCCGCCCTGCCGGACAAGCCCAACACCTACCAGACCAAGTCCAAGAACGCCCAGGAAGCGCACGAAGCGGTGCGGCCCACTGCGGCACTGCGCACCCCGGCCTCGGTCTCGCGCTACCTCACCGAAGACGAGCGCAGGCTGTACGAGCTGATCTGGAAGCGTGCAGTGGCCAGCCAGATGATTCCGGCCACGCTCAACACGGTCAGCGTGGACCTCTCTGCCGGCAGCGAGCACGTGTTCCGCGCCAGCGGCACCACCGTGGTGGTGCCCGGTTTCCTGGCCGTGTACGAAGAAGGCAAGGACAACAAGAGCGCCGAGGACGATGACGAAGGCCGCAAGCTGCCGGCGATGAAGCCCGGCGACCGCGTGCCGCTGGAGCGCATCCTGGCCGAACAGCACTTCACCCAGCCGCCGCCGCGCTTCACCGAAGCGGCGCTGGTCAAGGCGCTGGAAGAATATGGCATCGGCCGCCCGTCGACCTATTCGTCGATCATCCAGACCCTGCTGTTCCGCAAATACGTCGAAATGGAAGGCCGCAGCTTCCGCCCCTCGGACGTCGGCCGCGCTGTCTCGAAGTTCCTGTCCAGCCACTTCACCCAGTACGTGGACTACGACTTCACCGCCAAGCTCGAAGACGAGCTCGACGCGGTCTCGCGTGGCGAAGAAGACTGGATTCCGTTGATGGCCCGCTTCTGGGAACCCTTCAACCAGCTGGTGGAAGAAAAGAAGGAATCGGTCGATCGCGCCGAGGCCAGCGGCGCCCGCGAGCTCGGCACCGACCCCAAGAGCGGCAAGCCGGTCAGCGTGCGGCTGGGCCGCTTCGGGCCCTACGCGGCGATCGGCAGCACCGCCGAGGACGCCGAGGACAAGCCCAAGTTCGCTTCGCTGCGCCCGGGCCAGTCGATGCACACCATCAGCCTGGAAGACGCGCTGGAGCTGTTCCTGATGCCGCGGGCGCTGGGTGAGGACAAGGGCGAGGATGTCAGCGTGGGCATCGGCCGCTTCGGCCCGTTCGCCAAGCGCGGCAGCACCTATGCCTCGCTGAAGAAGGAAGACGACCCCTACACCATCGATCTGGCCCGCGCGGTGTTCCTGATCGAGGAAAAGGAAGAGATCGCCCGCAACCGCATCATCAAGGAATTCGACGGCAGCGAGATCCAGGTACTGAACGGCCGCTTCGGCCCGTACCTGAGCGACGGCAAGATGAACGGCAAGATCCCCAAGGATCGCGAGCCGGCCTCGCTGACCCTGGCCGAAGTGCAGCAGTTGATGGAAGAAACCGGCAAGCCGGTGCGCAAGGGCTTTGGCAAGAAGGCGGCCAAGAAGGTCGTGGCCAAAAAGGCCCCGGCAAAAAAGGCGGCGGTGAAGAAGGAGCCGGCGGTGAAGAAGGCGGCCGTCAAAAAGGCGGCTGCGAAAAAGGCACCCGCGAAAAAGGCAGCGACGAAAAAAGCCGCCACCAAGAAGACAGCCGCAAAGAAGGCAGTAAAGAAAGCCTGAAACCGGTAGCGCCCGACCGATGGTCGGGCGGCAACACGGCGGACTGGAACGGTCGTCACCATGAATGAACTCACCGTAGACTCTGCTTCTTCCGCGCTGCGCGCCGGCGGCGTGATCGCCTACCCCACCGAAGCCGTATGGGGCCTGGGCTGTGATCCGGCCAACGAAGCGGCGGTGCTGAAGCTGCTGCGGCTCAAGCAGCGGCCGGTCGAGAAGGGCATGATCCTGGTCGCTGCCGACCTGGCGCAGCTGGAGGGCTGGGTCCGCGTCGACGCGCTGCCTGCTGAGCGCAGGGCCGAGGTGCTGGCCAGCTGGCCCGGCGCGCACACCTGGATCCTGCCCGCCGGGCCTCGCGCGCCGCGCTGGATCACGGGGGAACACACTGGCATCGCCGTTCGGATCAGCGCCCACCCGCTGGTGGCGGCGCTGTGCCGTGCCTGGGGCGGGCCGCTGGTGTCCACCAGCGCCAACCTGGCTGGCCAGCCACCAGCGCGCAGCCGCGCCGGCCTGGACCCGGACCTGCTGCGCGACCTGGATGGCCTGGTTGACGGCGCCACCGGCGGCCTGGACCAGCCCACCCCGATCCGCGACGCCCTCACCGGCCAGGTACTGCGTACCTGAGCCGCATGGCGTTCTTTGCGCCTGCACAGGCAAGGCCGCACACTGCGGCCATGCGCCCACACCCTGCCCTCCCGCTGTACCTGTTGCTGCTTGGCAGCGCCCCGCTGGCGGCGCAGGAGAGCAGCGTCCGTATCTACCGCTGTGTAGGCAGCAACGGCGCGGTATCGCTGCAGGATGCACCGTGCCGCGACGGCCGCCAGGAAGTGCGCGAGATGCAGCGTCCACGCGATCCGGCACCCCGCGTGGTGCGCAGCGACCGTGCTCCGGCTCCTCCGGCGCCTGCCGCACCCGAGCGCGAGGTGCGCTATGTGCAGGTGCAGCCACCACAGCCGATGTACGAGTGCATCCGCGACGACGGCAGCCGCTATACCAGCGAAAGCAGCGAGGGCAATCCGCGCTGGGTGCCGGTGTGGACCAGCGCCTGGATTCCGGGACGCCGGCCCGGCGGCATCCATCCCGGCCCTGGTCCAGGACCGGGCCCTGGGCCCCGTCCGCTGCCGCCGATCGCACCGATGGGCAGTGGCTCGGTCACCTCCAGTGGCGGCTCGCTGACCGTCTCCGGCGGCGGCTCGCGGGTCGGCGGCAGCCTGTCCGTCGGCAGCGGCAGTACGCAGTGGCACAGCGAAGGGTCGGCATATCCGGGCACCTACCAGGACGTGGTGGTGCCGGCTGGCAACGTGCTGGTGCGCGACCAGTGCCACCCGCTGCCGGCCAGCGAAGTGTGTTCGATCCTGAGCGACCGGCGCTGGGAGCTGGTGCGGCGCTACAACAGCGCGCTGCAGAGCGAGCGCGACGCGATCAGCCGCGAGCAGCGTGGCGTGGATGCGCGTCTCGACCGGGACTGCCGGTAGGGCACGGCAACCGGTGCGTTGTATCCTGCGCCGATGAAACCGTATTGGCTCCTGTTGCTGCTGTGCGTGGCGTCGTCGGCGATGGCCGATGAGCCGATCGTGTTCCGCTGCACCGATGCGGACGACAACGTGACCGTACAGGGCAAGCCCTGCCCGGCCGGCAGCCACCAGGTGATCCAGCGCATGAATGCCGCGCCGTCGCGCGCGGAGGTTTCCGTGTCGACCCAGCCCACGCCCTCAGCGCCGGCCGCGCCGGCCGTCCAGCCGTTGTCACCCGCATCGATGCCGCCGCAGGTACCCGGCAAGGCGCAGCCGATGGAGCGCATGATTTCAGAAGCGTACGAAGTGCCCCGGGGCACCGCGATCCTGGACAGTGCCAACCTGCCCAAGCCCGGCGACGAGCTGCCCGGCGACGGCCCGGCAAAGCCGCCGCTGCCGCCGATCTACCAGTGCCAGGGCCAGGACGGCGGCCGCTACCTGCACGAGCTTGAACCGGCACCCCCCACCTGCGTGCTGTTGTCGGTCACCGCGCTGGGCGGCAACACACCGGTCAATGCCGCCAGCTGCGAAGTGATCCGCGACACCTGCGAACCGCTGCCGGAAGACCAGCGTTGCAACGCGTGGCAGCAGCGCTTCCGCGATGCTCGGGGTCGGGAACGTTTCGCTTCATCGGGCGCCCTCACTGCCGCCAGCGCCGAGCGCCAGCGGCTTGAAAGCGTGCTGTCGGCAAGCAACTGCGCCGTCCCCCGGTAGGTACCGACCGTTGGCCGGTACGCCTCAGAACCCGTAACGCAGGAACCCACCGTCCACGGCAATGCATTCGCCGGTGACGTAGCTGGCGGCGGGCAGGCACAGGAACCCGACGGCGGCGGCCACTTCCTCAGGCTCGCCGATGCGCCGCATCGGGGTACGGTCGATCACCTGTTCGTAGTAGTCCGGGTCGGCCAGCGGGCCGGAGGTGCGGCGGGTGCGGATGTACCACGGCGCTACCGCGTTGACGCGGATGCCGTCTTCGGCCCACTCCACCGCGAGGTTGCGGGTCATCTGGTGCATGGCCGCCTTGGTCATGCCGTACACCGCGCCGCTGCGCACATGGGTGAGCCCGGAGACGCTGCCGACATTGACGATGGCCGATGCCGCATGGCGCGCCAGCAACGGGTGCGCATAACGGGACAGTTCGAATGCGGAGAACAGGTTCGTTTCGAAGATGCCGCGCCACTCGTCTTCGGTGTATTCGGTGGCCGGCTTGGTGATGTTGCCGCCGGCGTTGTTGATCAGCAGGTGCAGCCCATCGCTGTGATCCTCCACCCAGTCCAGGATCTCGCGGCGATCCTCGTCATCGGAGACGTCGGCGGACAGGCCGTGGATCTCACGGTCGGGATAGGCATCGGCGAGCTCATCGCGGGCCATTTCCAGCGCGTCGGCATCCCGGCCGACAATGAGCAGGTCCGCGCCAAACCCGAGCAGTTCGCGCGCGATCGCCAGGCCGATTCCGGCACTGGCACCGGTGATCAATGCGGTCTGTCCATCCAATCGCCAACGCTGCGCACTCACCTGCTTCTCCTGCCTTGGGCCGCGGCCCCTCATGGTTTGCGGGCAGGATAGCCCGCATGCCGGTGCGGCGCACCCCATCACACACGGGCTGGCAACGCGGTGCGACACTGCGTTTCCCTGGGTTCGCGCGCGAGGTTGCCATGTTGATCCGTATCGCCCTTCCGCTGGCCGGTCTGCTCGCCCTGAGCGGCTGCAGCCGCCCGGTGCCACCGGACCCGGACAAGCGACCGGAGCCCCAGGCCACCGCACTGCGCGACGCCATGCAGCAGCCGCTGGACAAGGCCAAGGCCGCGCGCGAAACACTGGAAAAGGCACCGGACACCAGCGCCGCCGACGAGGTCGACGCGGGCCGGTAAAAACAGCAAACCCGGCCAAGGCCGGGTTTGCTGATGGAGCGCGCCACCACCAACGGGGGTGACCTACCGTGACAATCGCATCGGGTAGATCACGACCGTTGGTCGTGATCCGCCATCAGAAGCCGCAGAAGCAATACGCCAGCGCCTTCACCGGGGCGCTGCCGCGCGGATCACGGGCGGCGTCTTCGACGAAGCGCAGCTGGGTGTCCACCTCCGGCATCGCGCGGGCCAGCATCATCCGCGCCACGCCCGATTCGCCCAGCATCCAGGCGCCGGCGTGGGTGCCGGCGAAGCCGCTGAGGAACTGCGCGAACGGCGTGGCAGGCTTTTCGATGTAGCGCACCCGCACCTTGTCCGGGCCGCCCAGCTTGGCGCGGTTGGAGGCATCTGCGATGGCCGCCTTCAGGCCACCGAAGGCATCGACCAGGCCGCGTTCCTTGGCCTGTGCACCGCTCCAGACGCGACCGCGGGCGACTTCGTCCACCGCTTCCACCGGCTTGCTGCGTGCGTCGGCCACCTTGCCGGTGAAATCGGCGTAGCCCTTGTTGATCACCGACTGGATCACCTGGCCCACGGCCGGATCCATCGGGCGGGTGATGTCGAACGCACCGGCGAAGCGGGTAGTGCCCACGCCGTCGGTGTGTACGCCGATCTTGTCCAGCGAGCGCGACAGGTTCGGGATCATGCCGAAGATGCCGATCGAACCGGTGATCGTCGACGGATCGGCGTAAATGCGGTCGGCATTCATGCTGATCCAGTAGCCGCCCGATGCCGCCAGGTCGCCCATCGATACCACCACCGGCTTGCCGGCCGCCTTCAGCGCCACCACCTCACGGCGGATCTGCTCGGAAGCGAACACTTCGCCACCGGGCGAATCCACGCGCAGCACCACGGCCTTCACGTTGTCGTCGTCGCGCGCTTCGCGCAGCAGCGCCGAGGTCGACTCGCCGCCCACGCGGCCGGCCGGCAGGTCGCCACCGGCGATCTCACCGGACGCCACCACCACCGCCACCTGCGGACGCGAATCCACCGGCGAGCGGCGGATGTCGAGCTGGGCCAGGTACTCATCGAGGTTGATGCTGCGGAAGCCACCGTCGGCGTCTTCATCGGCCACGCCGCGATCGGCCAGCAGGTCCTCGACTTCCTCACGGGTCTTCAGGCCATCCACCAGCTTCTGCTGCAGGGCGAACTTGGCCAGGTCGCCACCGGCGGCGGCGATGCCTTCGGGCATGGTGTCGATGCCGGCGGCCAGCTGCGCGGCGTCCAGCTTGCGCGCCGTGGCGATGTCGGCCAGGTAGCGCTGCCACACGTCGTTCATCCAGAACAGGTCGGCTTCCTTGGCCTGCGGCGACGCCGCGTCCAGCACGTACGGTTCGGCGGCGGACTTGTATTCGCCCACCTTGAACAGGTGCACGTCAACGCCCAGCTTGTCCTGCAGGCCGGTGCGGAAGTACTGGCGGTAACGGCCGAGGCCTTCCAACACCACCCCGCCCATCGGGTCGAGGTAGATTTCCTTGGCCTGCGCGGCCAGCAGGTACTGCCACTGGCTCATGTTGTCGCTGTAGGCCACGATGTCCTTGCCCGACGCGCGCAGTTCCTGCAGCGAGGCAGCCACTTCCCGCATCGAAGCAAAGCCGCTGGGCTGCAGCTTGTCCAGCTGCAGCACCACGCGCTCGATCTTCTTGTCCTCACGCGCGGCATCCAGCGCGCGCACCAGGTCGCGCAGCTGCACTTCCTCGGCGCTGTTGTCGCCAATGGCCTTGGCCAGGGCGCGACTGACCGGATCGGCACTGAACTGTTCAACCAGGCGCCCTTCCGGCGCGATCACCAGCGTGGTGCGGTCCTGCAGGGTGCGGCCACTGCTGGCGCCCTTGCCCATCGCGAAGACGAACAGGACCAGGATCAGCAGCAACAGGCCGAAGAACAGCAGGTTGAGGATCAGCCTGCGGGTAAAGTTCATCACATCCCACAGCCCGATGAAGAAGCTGGCGACGGGATTGCGACGCACGGGTTGGTTCATGGGGAAAACTCCAGTTGGCTTCTTGCCGTGGTACCAGCATAGCCCGTGCCGGACAGCCCGGCATCGGACACAAGTAAGGGGGCCATCAGGCCGGCAGGTTCAGGTCGACACCCACACGACGGCTGCTCACGCGCAGCCGCCACGCCATCAGGATCGCCGCCGCGGTCAGGCCCAGGATCAGGCCCAACCACATGCCCTGCGGCCCCATGCCCAGGCCCAGGCCCAGTCCGGCGCCGAGCGGCATGCCGAGCCCCCAGTACGAGAACATGGCGATGAACATTGGCACCCGGGTGTCCTTCAGGCCGCGCAGCGCGCCCGCCGAGAGCACCTGGATGCCATCGGGGAACTGGAACGCGGCCGCATACAGCAGCAGGGTGGAGGCCAGCGCGGCCACGCCCATGTCGGCGGTATACACCCCGACGATGGCGTCGTGCCCGAACAGCAGCACCAGCGCCGACAGCGTCTGCGTGCCCAGGATGATCAGCAGGCCGGCGATGGCAGCGCGCCGAACGCCCAGCCCGTTGCCGCTGCCTACCGCATGGCCCACGCGCACGGTGGTCGCTTCGGCCACGCCCATCGGGATCATGAAGCACAGCTGCGCCACGTTGATGGCGATCTGGTGCGAGGCCGCCTCGGTGGCGCCCAGGCGGCCGATCAACAGGGCGGTGACGATGAACAGCCCGCCTTCCATCAGCACGGTGATGCCGATCGGCAGGCCGGTGCGCAGCAGGTCCCAGATCGCCGCCCAGCGCGGCAGCTCCAGGTGCGAGAACAGTTCCAGGTGGGCGAACCGCTTGGTCTTCCAGAGGTAGCCAGCGAAGCACAGCGCCTGGATCCACATCATGGTGGCCGAGGCGATGCCCAGCCCTTCGGCGCCCATTTCCGGGAAGCCCAGCTTGCCGTAACACAGCACGTAGCCCAGCGGCGCCAGCACCAGCAGGCCACCAAAGCCGAGCAGCATGGTCGGCAGCGTCCAGTGCATGCCCTCGCTGAGGTAGCGCATGCAGAAGTACAGGGTCAGCGCCGGGCCACCCCAGCGCACCGCATGCAGGAACGCAGTCGCGCCCGGCACGATGTCCGGGGCGATGCCGAACGCAGGCAGCAACGGCGGCACCACCGTGAGGAAGGTGAACATGATCAGGCCCAGGCCCAAGGCCAGCCACAGCGCCTGGCGGAACAGCGGGCCGATCTCACGTTCGCGGCCGGCGCCGTGCAGCTGCGACACCGAGGCGGTGAGCGAGATCAAGGTACCGATCGGAATCAGCATCGGCAGCCACAGCAGGGCCGTGCCGATGGTGACCGCCGCCAACGTCTGGGTACCGTGGTGCCCGGCGATGACGTTGTCGACGAAGGAAATCAGGCCAGTGGAGATGTGGCCAAGGACCAGCGGCAGCGCAAGCAGGCCGGTGGCGCGCACTTCCCGGGAGAGGCGCGGCGTAGCGGTAACGGTAGACATGGGATCACAGACGGCAACTACGGCAGCGCGCGGAGGGCACAGGCACCGGGTTGCGGCCGGTCATCTTACGCTCAACGCACCAGGTTTTCCTTCAACCACGCATCGCGCGCGGCTGGCGCCAACCCCAGGAACTGGTCGCGCACCTGGTCGCGCTCCTGCGGCGGGGTGCGCTGGGCAATCAACGTGAGCTGCGCCAGCTGGCCCTCGTTGAGCTGGCGCAGCGCGGCCAGCGCCGGCTCGCGCTGGTCGGCGGGCAGATAGCCGAACAGGCCCTGCAGCTTGGGGAAATGCTGGCCCAGCTGCGGGCCCAGCAGCCAGCCGTCGCGGAACCGCTGGTCCTGTTCGTCGAAGCGGGCCCGCAGCGCCTGCTGCTGTGCAGCGGGCATCGCGGCGATACGGCCGGCGGCCTCGCGGATGCGGGCACGTTCGGCTGCGGGCAGCGCCTGCCACTGGGCATAGCGGCTGCGCAGTTCACGCAGCTGGGCAGGATCCAGTGCGGCCGGGGTGGCGGGAATGGCGGGTGTCGTTACCGGCACAGGAGTGGCGGCCGGCAAGGGTAACGGCTGGGGGGCGGCGTGCGCGCCGGCCGCCAGGCCCACGGCAAGCAGCAGGATCGACTTATTCATCAGCGGCTGCCGTCTCCAGGCCGGCGGTGGCAGGTTCGGGGCGGCTGGGCTGCGGCTGCGATTCGTCCACCGGGACCGGACCACCGGCGGCCGCCCACGCGTACAGGTCGGCATCACGGGCCAGCATCAGGTCCGGGTCGGCCAGCATGGCCGCGTCGCCGGCGGCGTGGGCCGGGTCGGCCGGTGCCGTCACCGGCAGGTCTTCGGCGGCCAGCGGCTCCACCTGCACCGGGTCGGCGGTGGACACCGCGCCCTCGGGCACGCTGGCTTCCGGCGCGAGCGCCGGGCTGCGGTGCTGCCACCACATCGCGCCCCCCAGCAATACGGCGGTGGTGACCAGCAGGATCAATAGTCCGCGCCACAGCGGCCGCCGGTTGTGGCGGCGGACCGACGTGCGCCGCGGCGCCGCATCGGCCGGTGCTGGCGCGCGCCAGGAGGCCGGTCCCTTGCCCGCCGCGGGGGCCGGCGCGGGCTGGTGCAGCTGCTGCAGGCGGCTGGCCGGCAGCTCGCGCAGGCGCTGCTGCACCTGTTCGGCCAGGGCGCGCCAACCCGCCGCATCGGGATGGCCCTGCGCATCGCGCGGGCAGGCCTCGGCCAGCGCCTGCTGGTAGTCGGCCACCGGCATGTCCAGGATCTGCGCGGCGGCGGCCTCGTCCAGCCCGCCGCCGACCCGCAGCAGCAGCGCCAGCCGTGCCGCCGGCGCAAGGGTGGGCAGGTGCGCCAGGCCGGGAGCCCACTGGCCGCCGGGCGCCGGCATGCGGATCGGGGTGCGGTGGGCAAGCAGGATCCAGAACCGGTCCGGCCACTGTGCCATCGGCACGTCACTGGCGATGCCGGCGAAGGCGCGCATCACCGCGACCAGTGCCTGCTCGGCGACGGTCGGGTCGCCGCACTGCAGTTCGGCAACCACCAGGGCGCGACGCTCGACGCCTCGCAGGAATGCGGACAGGGCACCCGCTGCAGTAGAGGAAACAGGGGCGTTCACAGCCGTCATAGCAACTCCATCAAGTGCCGGAATGATAGCGAGTGCGCCCGCGCAGGGGGATGCCGATACAGGCCGTGTGCGACGACCGCCAAGGTGCGGAACGCTTGACAGCGGCGCAGGTTGTGCACAGCACCAACAAATTCGGCATAAAACGGGCAGGTGAAGCCGGCATCCCCCATGTGTCAGCGGTGTTTCACAGCCATCCAATTGATTTTAATGGATTTTGTTGTGTGGCTATTTTTTGACCAACCCGGGCTTCACTGCGGTACTCCCTGACAAACAGCTCGGAGTTCGACACTCGCACACAGACTTATCCACAGAAGATGTGGATAAGACCGAATCTCCAATAGCCACGGATATTTAGCTCCTATTTAGGTTCCACGACGCCCAGCGGCGATCGGTTTCGCGCGCTGAACAGGGCCGGTCGCGCCCGCTACACTGGCGCGATGCTGCCCCCCGATCCAGCCCCCCTGCTGAGCCTGGAAAGTGCCCTGGCCCCCCTGCCGGATGCCCCCTCCCTCCAGGTGGCCCTGCCCCTGCCGTTGCCGCAGTGGTTCGACTACGCGCCGCCGCCGGGTGAGGCACCCGGCCCCGGCATGGTCGGGCGCCGACTGCGGGTGCCGTTCGGCTCACGCGAGCTGGTGGGCGTGGTGGCCGGGATCGGCACGGTGCCCGACGGCAACGCGCTGCGGACTGCGGTGGAATGGCTGGATGCGGCGCCACTGCTGGACGGCGAGCTGTGGACCTCGCTGCAGTGGCTGGCGCGTTACACCCATGCGCCGCTGGGCGAGGTGGTCAGCACCGCCCTCCCCGCCCCGCTGCGCCGTGGCGAACCGGTGCCCGATACCCATCGTTGGGGCTGGCAGCTCACGGCGGCAGGAATCGAACAACGCGCCAAGCTGCGGGCCGGCACCCGTCCGCACCGCCTGGCCGAACACCTGGCCGGCCGCAGCTTGGACGAGGACCTGCTGGACGAGGCCATGGACGACTGGCGCAGCGCGGCGCGCGCGCTGGCCAAGCGCGGCCTGGTCGAGCGCATCCCGCTGGAGCATACCCCGGCGCTGCCGGTCCTGCGGTCGGGCCCGACGCCGAATGTGGAGCAGGCCAACGCCATCGCCGCAATCACCGCCCACGCGCAGTTCGGCGCGTTCCTGCTCGACGGGGTCACCGGCAGTGGCAAGACCGAGGTGTACCTGCAGGCGATCGTGGACTGCCTGGCACGCGGCCGCCAGGCGTTGGTGCTGGTGCCGGAGATCGGGCTGACGCCACAGACGCTGGCACGCTTCCGCAGCCGCCTTGGCATTACCGTGCATGTGCTGCATTCGGGCTTGAACGACAACGAACGCGCGCGGGTGTGGGCCGCCGCCGCTCGCGGCGAGGCACAGGTGATCGTGGGCACGCGTTCGGCGGTGTTCACCCCGTTGCCCAATGCCGGGCTGATCGTGGTCGATGAAGAGCACGACGGCAGCTACAAGCAGCAGGACGGCATCCGCTACCACGCGCGCGATTTCGCGCTGGTGCGGGCCAAGGCGCTGGACGTGCCGGTGGTGCTGGGCAGCGCCACGCCGTCGCTGGAATCGCTGCACAACGCCCACGCCGGCCGCTACACCCACCTGCGCTTGAAACAGCGCGCGGGCGAGGCGCGACCGCCGCGGGTGCGGGTGCTGGACGTACGCAAGCGCCCGCTGAAGGACGGCCTCTCGGCCGAGGTCATGGAAGGCATCGGCCAGCACCTGGCGGCCGGCCACCAGGTACTGGTGTTCAAGAACCGCCGCGGTTACGCCCCGGTGCTGCTGTGCCATGACTGCGGGTGGACCGCGCCCTGCAGACGCTGCGATGCGCCGATGACCGTGCACGCCGGCGGCCGCCGCCTGCAGTGCCACCACTGCGGCGCGCGCCAGCCAGCGCCGCTGGCCTGTCCCGACTGCGCCAGCCTGGCGCTGCAGCCGCAGGGAATCGGCACCGAGCGCCTGGAAGAACACCTGGTGGAAGCCTTCGCCGATTTCCCGGTGATCCGCATCGATCGCGGCACCACCAACCGCCGCGACGCGCTGGAAACCCAGCTGGCCACGCTGGGTGACCGTGCCGGCATCCTGGTCGGCACGCAGATCCTGGCCAAGGGCCACGACCTGCCGAAGCTGACCCTGGTGGTCGTGGTGGGCATCGACGAAGGCCTGTTCTCCGCCGACTTCCGCGCCAGCGAGAAACTGGCCCAGCAGCTGATCCAGGTGGCCGGGCGCGCGGGGCGCGCCACCGACGCCGGCGAAGTCTGGCTGCAGACCCATCACCCCGGGCACCCGTTGCTGGAAACCCTGGTCAACGGTGGCTACCACGCCTTTGCCGATGCCGAGCTGCAGCAGCGCGAAGCGGCCGGCTTCCCACCGTTCGCGCACCTGGCGCTGATGCGCGCCGAGGCGCAGCAGGTGGAGCACGCCAATGCCATGCTGATGGCCGTGCGCGAGCTGATCGCGCACGAGTGCCCGGTGGAACGCTTCGGCCCGATGCCGGCACCGATGCCGCGCCGCGCAGGTTACCAGCGCACCCAGCTGCTGCTGTCGGCGCCGACGCGACGGCCGCTGCACGCACTGTTGGACCAGATCATGCCGCAGCTTTACGGATTGCCGCAGGCGCGCAGGGTGCGCTGGTCATTGGACGTCGACCCCACCGACCTGTATTGAGCGCGTGCGGACCAACGGTCCGCACCTACCGTCCGTTACTTCACGTCAACGGGGTCATCACTGCTTTGACGTACGCCGGGCGCTGCTGCAGGCGCTGGTACCACGCTTCCAGGTGCGGCAGCGACGGCCGCTGGATCGGCAGTTCGAACCACGCATAGACCAGCGCGCCGAGCGGTATGTCGCCCATCGCGAACTGCTCCCCGGACAACCAGGGTTGTTGCGCCAGGGTGGCATCCGCCATGCGCAGCAACTCGCCGGCACGCGTGACCGCGGCATTGATGCGGGCTTCGTCGCGGTCGGCCGGGGCGGTGCGCATGATGCCCCAGATCAGATCGGTGTACAGCGGCGCCATGCGCGAGGTGCTCCAGTCCATCCACTTCTCGGCCTGGGCGCGCGCCATCGCATCCTCCGGGTAGAGCGTGCCCAGCGCGTAGCGCGCGCTCAGATAACGCACGATGGTGTTGGATTCCCACAGCGGCAGGCCGTGGTCTTCGATCACCGGCACCAGGCCGTTGGGGTTCATGCCCACGTATTCCGGCGACTGGGTGCCACCGAAAGGGCCGCCGACTTCGATGGATTCGTACGGCAGGCCGATTTCCTCCGCACACCACAGCACTTTGCGCACGTTGCTGGAATTGCGGCGGCCCCAGATCTTCAGCATGTTGGTGTTCCCGGTTGTCGATATGCGCCGATACGATACGCCGATCAACGCAGCGGTGTTACCGCGCCTTCTTCGGAAGTGCGCGCACGTAAGTGGATTTGCCGTCCTTCTTCATTTCAAACAGCCCGGTGGCCGCGAGCAGTTCGCTGAGTTTGTTGTAGCCGTAGTTGCGCGAGTCGAAAGAAGCCTGGTTGCCGATCTGGCTGCCCACCGGGCCCAGGTGCGACCAGCCGTCTTCGGCTTCGGCCGACGTCACCGCACGGCGCAGCATCTGCACCAGCCGGGTATCGCTGCGCAGTTCGGGGCCGGTCTTGCGTGGACGGGTTTCCTCGGCGCCCTGCTCCACTTCGGCGTCCACCGCATGGCTCTGGCCCAGGGCTTCCAGGTAGGTGAACTTGGAACAGGCGTTGACGAACGGCTCCGGCGTTTTCTTCTCGCCGAACCCATACACCTTGACCCCGTCGGTCAGCAGGCGCATCACCAGCGGAGTGAAATCGGCATCGCTGGACACGATCGCAAACCCATCGAGGTTGCGTGCGTACAGCATGTCCATCGCATCGATCACCATCGCCATGTCCGAGGCGTTCTTGCCGCGGCTGTAGGCGAACTGCTGGATGGGACGGATTGCGTACTCGTGCAGCACCCCCTCCCAGCCTTTCAGGCGTGGACTCTTCCAGTTGCCATAGGCGCGACGGACGTTGGCCACGCCGTAGCGCGCCACTTCGGCCAGCACCACATCGATCTTCGAAGACGGCGCATTGTCGGCATCGATCAGCAGGGCGATGCGCTTTTCCGGTTCGGTCATCTCAACCTCCAGTCAAGGGTCGAATCGGCCGCCGGCAGGCGCGACGGCTGCTGAACCCAGTATCTGTCATCCACGTGAAGATCGCGCGTCGCGTGCGAACATGCTCTGCTTCGCTTCGACCCCCGCCAAGGAGTCATTGCATGACCCGCGATCCCCTGCCCCACCTGGTCATCATTGGTGGCGGCTTCGCCGGCCTCTGGGCCACCCGCGCGCTGGCCAGCGCGCGCATCCGCATCACCCTGGTGGACCGTCGCAACCACCATCTGTTCCAGCCGCTGCTGTACCAGGTCGCCACCGCCGGCCTGTCCGCGCCCGACATCGCCGCGCCGCTGCGCCACATCCTGGGCGACCAGCGCAATGTCGAAGTGCGGTTGGGCGAGGTGACCTCGATCGACAAGGGCAAGCGCCAGATCACCCTGGCCGACGGCGGCCAGCTCGGCTACGACACCCTGATGCTGTGCACCGGCGCCACCCACGCGTATTTCGGGCACGACGAGTGGGCCGCCGACGCACCTGGCCTGAAGACCCTGGACGATGCCATCGCACTGCGGCGCAAGCTGCTGCTGGCCTTCGAACGCGCGGAGGCCGAGCCGGATCCGGCGCGCAAGGCAGCGTGGCTGAGCTTTGCGGTAGTCGGCGGCGGCCCCACCGGCGTGGAACTGGCCGGCACCCTGGCCGAGATCGCGCGGCACACCCTGCGCAACGAGTTCCGCCACATCGATCCGGCCAGCGCCACGGTGCGGCTGGTCGAAGCCGGGCCCCGGGTGCTGTCCAGCTTTCCCGAGGTACTGTCGCTGAAAGCGCGGCGCCAGTTGGAGAAGCTCGGCGTGGAAGTGCTGACCGGCACCGCAGTGAGCAACATCAACGGCGAGGGCTTCCAGCTCGGCGAGCAGTTCGTTGCCGCCCGCACGGTGGTGTGGGCCGCAGGCGTGGCTGCCTCGCCGCTGGCGCGGACGCTGGACGTCCCCCTGGACCGCGCCGGGCGCGTGCTGGTGCAGCCCGACCTTACCCTGGCCGGGCACCCGGAGATTTTCGTGGCCGGCGACCTGGCCGCGCTGCAGCAGGCCGATGGCCGGCCGGTGCCGGGCGTTGCCCCGGCCGCCAAGCAGATGGGCAAGCATGTGGCCGCCACCCTCCGTGCGCGGCTTGAGGACACGCCGGCACCCGGCCCGTTCAAGTACCAGGACTACGGCAACCTGGCCACGATCGGGCGCATGGCCGCCATCGTGCACCTGGGCCGGCTGCAGTTGTCCGGTGTGCTGGCCTGGTGGTTCTGGCTGGCCGCGCACGTGTTCTTCCTGATCGAGTTCCGCAACCGGATCGTGGTGCTGCTCAATTGGGCGGTGGCGTATTGGAGCTACCAGCGCAGTGCACGGATCATCTTTGGTGATGACCGCGAGGACCGCCGACCGAAGCCGACCGATCAGGGATCGTTGCCCGGAGCGAGGTGAACATCCCAGGTGCACAGGAAATCCGGATCACGGATGGTCAGCGCCATCGAGCGCAGCGTGTAGTCGCCGGGCGCGGCCGGGGTGTAATGACCAAGCTCTGGCGGCAGGAACAGTTCCTCGCCGTCCAGCGCGCTGGCCAGCACCACGCCCTCCTCGTCATTGATGCGCAGCACGTGCCCGGCCATCTGGCGGTGCTCCAGCGCGTTGCCTTCGGCGTCCAGGTAGGTGATGCCGGCGAGCACGGTCTTGCCGATCATTGCGCGCGCCTTGGTCGGGTCGATGCCTGTCATGTTCCGCCACTCCGTTGCTGAAGCCAGGCCAGTTTGCGTGCGCGCGGCTGGCGCTTGAGCTCGCATTCGGCCTTGGAGGCGGCCGAACGGTCCGGATAGGCGCGCATGGCGAGCAGCTTCACCGGCGGGTTGGCGCGGGTGTAGCGCGCGCCCTTCCCGCACGCATGGGCCTGGAAGCGGGCGTCCACGTCGTTGCTGATGCCGGCGTAATAGCTGCCGTTGCGGCATTCCAGCAGATAGAGGTACCAGGGGGCGGGTTCAGCGGGCATACCGGGATTATCCACGGGCACGAGGGTACTGGCTGCTAGAATCCGCTCCGGATGCAGGAGAGAGGCGCCGCGCTGGCGCCCGCCGAAGGCGCAGGCTCCCATAATCGCTCAGGCCGGTGGCTCGAAACGCCACCAACCATGCATCCAACACGCCGATCTGGAGAGAGGTCTTCAATGACCCGCCGAAGGGGCACGTGGCCTGGCCACTGAACTCTCAGGCAAAAGGACAGCGGGAGCGGCAACGGAATCCCACCCCACGACAGTGCTGCGGCGCTGGCGCGTGCGCGTTTCCGTCCCCGCCTGCCCCCTCCGGAGCCGCTGCATGCTGCTGTCCATCATCTACCTCATCGCCATTTCCGCCGAAGCCATGACCGGCGCGCTGTCTGCCGGTCGTCGGCGTATGGATCTGTTCGGCGTGGTCATCATCGCCTGCGTGACCGCGCTGGGCGGCGGCTCACTGCGCGATATCGTGCTGGGCCACTACCCGCTGGGCTGGGTCAAGCACCCCGAGTACCTGGGCTTCACGATCTGTGCGGCACTGATCGCCACCTGGGTGGCACGCTGGATGCACCACTTCCGCCGCACCTTCCTGGTGCTCGATGGCCTGGGCCTGATCTGCTTCACCCTGATCGGCTGCGCGGTGGCGCGCGACGGTGGCCACGCGGCGCCGATCGTACTCATCGCCGGCATGCTCACCGGCGCCTTCGGCGGCGTCCTGCGCGATGTACTGTGCAACGAGGTGCCGCTGATCTTCCAGAAGGAGCTGTACGCGGTGATCACCCTGCTCACTGGCGCGGCGTGGCTGGGTTTGCTGGAACTGGACGTGTCGCTCAATGCCGCCACGCTGTGGTGCCTGGGCGGCGGCTTCGCGTTCCGCCTGCTGGCGATCCACTTCAAGTGGGAGATGCCGAAGTTCGTGTACCGCGACGAGGTGCATTAGCGGGTATCGACCGGCGGTCGATACCCGCCGCCGGCCGGCACCGGTAGCGGCCCCCCCGGGGGGGGGGGCCCCCCCCCGCCACCCCCCCCCGCCCCCCCCCCCCCCCCCCCCCCGGGGGGGGGGCGAGCACCCCGCCGACGGAGGCCCACACCACGCGCCAAACACCCCAGGGGGGGTGGGGAAAAAAA
>NZ_JBIDBX010000002.1:484674-516400 GCF_043204395.1 Stenotrophomonas sp. NPDC047960
TTGGGTGCTCTGCTTTTTCTTGTATATATTTATCTTTGTTTTTTTTGCCTGTGTGTTTTTTTTTGTTGGGGGGGGTGGCCGGGGGGGGGCCCCCCCCCCGCCCGGATCAAGCCGCCTCGGCCAGACGCCGCGCGCGCCGCGCACGCACGGCCTCGGCCAGCGCCTCCAGCACCTGCAGCGAACTGTCCCAGCCGATGCAGCCATCGGTGATGCTCTGGCCGTACACCAGCGGCTGGCCTTCCACCAGTTCCTGGCGGCCAGCGACCAGGTGGCTTTCCACCATGACGCCCACGATGCGCTCTTCGCCTGCCGCCAGTTGTGCATTGATGTCAGCGATCACCTTCGGCTGGTTTTCGGGATTCTTGCTGCTGTTGGCGTGGCTGGCATCGATCATCAGCCGCGCCGGCAGCTGCGCCTTGGCCAGCGTCTGGCTGGCGGCATCCACGCTGGCGGCATCGAAGTTCGGCACTTTGCCGCCACGCAGGATCACGTGGCAATCCGGGTTGCCGGCCGTGGCGACAATGGCGGTATCGCCCTGCTTGGTCACCGACAGGAAGTGATGCGGGTTGGACGCGGCACCCACCGCGTCGGCGGCGATCTTGATGTTGCCGTCGGTGCCGTTCTTGAAGCCGACCGGGCACGACAGCCCGGAGGCCAGCTCGCGATGCACCTGGCTTTCGGTGGTGCGCGCGCCAATGGCGCCCCAGGCAACCAGGTCGGCGATGTACTGCGGCGAGATCACGTCCAGGAACTCCACGCCGGCGGGCAGGCCCAGCTTGTTGATGTCGCGCAGCAGGCCGCGCGCAACGCGCAGGCCCTTGTTGATCTGGAAGCTGCCATCCAGGTCCGGGTCATTGATCAGGCCCTTCCAGCCCACCGTGGTGCGCGGCTTTTCGAAGTAGACGCGCATGACGATTTCCAGCTCGCCCGCGTGGGCATCGCGCAGCGGCTTCAGGCGCTGGGCGTACTCGATTGCCGCGACCGGGTCATGGATCGAGCACGGGCCGATCACCACCGCCAGGCGGTCGTCGCGGCCATGCAGGATCTCGTGCAGTGCGGCGCGCGAGGCGCTCACGGTAGAGGAGGCTTCTTCGTCGCAGGGCAGCATCGCCAGCAGCTGCGCGGGCGGGGTCAACGGTTCAATCTTGCGGATGCGCAGGTCGTCGGTGTGGGGGGGCATGGGGGTGTCTCCTGGAAGGTGGGGGTCCCCAGCGCGGCGGCAACAAAAAAGCCGCCAGGTGCGCTGGCGGCTTTCGGGTATGCGTCTGAAGCTTTCTTCAGGGTGAGCGCATGCCTTCCTCCGCCGGTGGCTTCGGAAAGTAATACCAAAAGTAGGAATTGGCGGGACGTGCGTTCATTGGGGAGTATTGATATCACAGGGGTTGGGCAGTGCCAACTGTTTCATTCGCAACCGGGCAGAGATGTCCCGGAGTGCCGTTGGATGGGTGACTTCCGGCGCTGGTCCCGGGTGCGTCCCGCGTTAGGATCTGGGTCGAGACCCGGAGGAGTGCCGTGCATGCGCCCGTTCGTCCTGATGCTCTCCCTGTTGATGCCCACGTCGGCTGCGCTGGCGGCCGCCCCACCCCATCCGCTGCCATCCGCGCCTGCGCTGGATGCGCAGATGCAGCGTCTGATGCGGGCAACCGGTGCCCAGGGGCTGGCGTTGGCCGTGATCGATGACGGCAAGGTCGTGCAGGTGCACGCGGCCGGCAAGCGCAATGCGGCCGGCGAGCCGCTGCAGCCGGACACCATCATGTACGCCGCGTCGCTGACCAAGGCGGCGTTTGCCTACATGGTCCTGCAGTTGGTGGACGAGGGCGTGCTGGATCTGGATCGGCCCATCGCCGCCTACCTGGACCGTCCACTGCCGGACTATCCGGCCGACAAGCGCTACGCGCCCTGGCCTGACCTGAAGGACGACCCGCGCTGGCAGCAGATCACCCCGCGCATGCTGCTCAGCCATCGCAGCGGTTTCTCCAACTTCGCCTTCCTTGAACCGGAGGGAAAACTGCGGCTGCATTTCGACCCCGGCACGCGGTATGCGTACTCCGGCGAAGGCCTGATCCTGCTGCAGTTCGTGCTCGAGCAGGGGATAGGCCTGGACGTGGGCAAGGAAATGCAGCGGCGGGTATTCGATCGGCTCGGCATGACCCGGACGAGCATGACCTGGCGCCCGGACTTCGCCGGCAACCTGGCCGACGGCTGGACCCAGGACGGCAGCACCGAACCGCATGACGAGCGCAGCCGTGTGCGTGCGGCCGGTTCGATGGACACCACCATCTCCGATATCGCGCGACTTGCCGCCGCACTGGTGAGCGGTGAAGGCCTTTCGCCTGCATCGCGACGTGAGCTGGTGCGCGCGCAGTGGCCGATCACCACCGCCTCGCAGTTCCCCACGCTGCAGGACGAACTGCCGCCGGCGAAGCGGCGGGCCGACCTTGCCGCCGGGCTGGGTGTGGTGGTGTTCGACGGCCCGCAGGGCCATGGTTTCTACAAAGGCGGGCATGACGATGCGGTGGGCAACACGATGGTCTGCCTGGAGCGTGGCCAGCGCTGCGTGGTGATCCTGGGCAACGACGTGCGCGCCGAGGCCGCATTCCCCGCACTGGCGCGCTACGTGCTGGGTGAAACCGGCGCGCCGTGGAGCTGGGAATACGGCAACAAGGTGTTTGTCCCATAACGAAAGAACCCCGCCTCTCGGCGGGGTTCCTGGTGTACAGCACGACAGGATGTCGCGTGTGCGGCGACTTAGAAGTCCATGCCGCCCATGCCACCCATGCCGCCCATGCCGCCGCCGCCCATGGCCGGCTCGTCCTTCTTCGGCGCTTCAGCCACCATCGCTTCGGTGGTGATCATCAGGCCGGCGATCGAGGCAGCGTTCTGCAGGGCAGAACGGGTCACCTTGGTCGGGTCGAGGATGCCGAAGGCCAGCATGTCGCCGAACTCACCGGTGGCAGCGTTGTAGCCGTAGCTGCCGGTGCCTTCCTTGACCTTGTTGACGATCACGGACGGCTCTTCGCCGGCATTGGCCACGATTTCACGCAGCGGGGCTTCCATCGCGCGCAGGGCGATCTGGATGCCGTGGTTCTGGTCTTCGTTGGCACCCTTCAGGCCGGCCAGCGCGGTGACCGCACGGACCAGGGCAACGCCGCCGCCCGGCACCACGCCTTCTTCGACTGCCGCACGGGTGGCGTGCAGGGCGTCGTCAACGCGGTCCTTCTTTTCCTTCATTTCGATTTCGGTCGACGCGCCGACCTTGATCACAGCAACACCGCCGGCCAGCTTGGCCACGCGTTCCTGCAGCTTCTCGCGGTCGTAATCGGACGAGGTGTCTTCGATCTGGGTCTTGATGCGGGCCACGCGCGATTCCACGGCAGCCTTGTCACCCAGGCCGTCGATGATCGTGGTGTTTTCCTTGGAAACCTGCACCTTCTTGGCGCGGCCGAGGTCGTTGATGGTGGCCTTCTCCAGCGACAGGCCGATCTCCTCGGAGATCACGGTGCCGCCGGTCAGGGTGGCCATGTCTTCCAGCATCGCCTTGCGACGGTCGCCGAAGCCCGGCGCCTTGACGGCCACGACCTTGACGATGCCGCGGATGGTGTTGACCACCAGGGTGGCCAGCGCTTCGCCTTCGACTTCTTCGGCCACGATCAGCAGCGGCTTGCCGGCCTTGGCGACGCCTTCCAGCACCGGCAGCAGATCACGGACGTTGGAGATCTTCTTGTCGTGCAGCAGGATGTACGGATCGTCCAGGTCGGCGGTCTGCGCCTGCTGGTTGTTGATGAAGTACGGGGACAGGTAGCCGCGGTCGAACTGCATGCCCTTGACCACGTCCAGCTCGTTTTCCAGGCCCGAGCCTTCCTCAACGGTGATCACGCCTTCCTTGCCGACTTCACGCATCGCTTCGGCGATGATGTTGCCGATCGACTCGTCCGAGTTGGCCGAGATCGTACCGACCTGGGCAATGGCCTTGTCGTCAGCGGTGGGCTTGGAGATGTTCTTCAGCTCGGCGACGGCGGCCACTACGGCCTTGTCGATACCGCGCTTGAGGTCCATCGGGTTCATGCCGGCAGCCACGGCCTTGGCGCCTTCGCGGATCAGGGCCTGGGCGAGCACGGTGGCGGTGGTGGTGCCGTCGCCGGCGTCGTCGTTGGTACGCGAGGCGACTTCCTTCACCATCTGCGCGCCCATGTTCTCGAACTTGTCAGCCAGTTCGATTTCCTTGGCGACGGACACGCCGTCCTTGGTGATGGTCGGGGCGCCGAAGCTCTTCTCGAGCACGACGTTGCGGCCCTTCGGGCCCAGGGTGGCCTTGACGGCATTGGCGAGAACGTTGACGCCGCGCACCATGCGGGCGCGGGCGTCTTCACCGAAACGAATTTCCTTGGCAGCCATTGCGATTACCTTTTATGTGGGAGGCCGGGTATTGCCCGGCGACATTGATCTGGGCAGCGGGGCAGAGCCCCGCTCTACGGGTCAGCAGCGGGGCAACGCCCCGCGAGGCGGAATCAGCCGATGACGGCGAGGATGTCGTCTTCGCGCAGGACCTTGTATTCCACGCCTTCGCTCTTGTAGCTGCTGCCGGCGTACTGGCCGTAGATGACCTTGTCGCCGACCTTCAGCGACGGCGCACGCACGCTGCCATTGTCCAGCGGCTTGCCCGGGCCCACGGCCACGACTTCGCCCTTGGTCGACTTTTCCTTGGCCGAGTCGGGGATCACGATGCCGCCGGCGGAGACTTCGTCGGCTTCGATCGGCTTGACCACAACGCGGTCGTGAAGCGGCTTGATGTTCATGCGTGCCTCTTAAGTTGTTGATTGATTTGAAAAAGTCCGGCGATATTAGCACTCACCCCAGGTGACTGCCAGCACCGCTCGCGAAAAAACCCGCCAGTGCGGGACAGGGCAGAGATGGTGCTGTCCCCGGCCCTTTCAAGGGGGTGCCGACGATTTCTCCCAGACCGCCATTTTCTTGACGCACGTCTCAATGCGGAGTGCCGAAGACGACAAATCGATAGATGTGTCATATGGATTAGCTAGATTCGGCCGGCAAAACCCAATCACAAGGAGCCGTAGATGAGGTTGCTCACACCACTGTCCCTGGGGTGCCTGCTGGCGCTGGCCGCGGGTTCCGTCCAGGCAGACGTATTCATCAATGAACTGCACTACGACGACAGCACCCCGGCCGGGGATGTCGGCGAAGCCATCGAGGTGGTCGCCACTGGCGGAGAGGACCTGGGTACCTACCGGCTGTACCTGTACAACGGCAGCACGCCGTCGGCGGCCACGGTCTACGCAGACACCCCGGTGCCGGCCGGTAGCGCCGCCGGCTGTGGCAAGGCCAGCATCGCCACCGTCACCTACCCGACCAACGGCCTGCAGAACGGTGCCAACGACGGCATCGCACTGGTGGACGCCAGCGGCAGGGTGGTCCAGTTCATCAGCTACGAAGGCACCATCACCGCCGCCGGCGGCCCGGCCGCCGGGCTGACCAGCCAGAACATCCCGGTCAGCGAGAGCAACAGCACCGCGCCGGGCACCTCCCTGCAGCTGACCGGCAGCGGCAGCCAGTACGCCCACTTCACCTGGGCCGGATCGGCCGCGCAGACCTTCGGTGCCTGCAACGCCGGCCAGAGCTTCAGCGGCACCGGCGGCACCGGACCCAACACTCCGCCGTCGGTCACCACCACCACCCCGGAGCAGGGCGCGGCCAGCTTCCCGGCTGCCGCCGATCTGGTCGTCACCTTCAGTGAAAACGTCACCGCCAGCGCTGGTGCATTCACGCTCAGCTGCGGCCAGTCCGGCACGGTGCCGCTGACCCATGCCAACAGCGGCACCCGCTTCACCCTGTCCACCAACACCGCGCTGGTGGCCGGCGAAGCCTGCCGCTTCGATATCCGCGCCGCCCGCATCAAGGACGCGCAGGGTGCACGGCCGGCAGCGGATACCCGCATTGCCTTCACCGTGGCCAGCGGCGGTACCGGCCCCGGCCCCGACCCGGACCCGGGCAGCTACTACGCGAAGGTCAATACCTCCAGCCCCAGCCAGCTGCGCTGCTCGCTGCACGCCACCATCAAGGGCCACACCTCGTACCCGTACAGCGGCTCGGGCACCAGCACCTGGACCATCCTGGAAATCGCCGATGAGGATCCCAACAACAGCGGCCGGATCCTGGACGCATACCGCAACCGCAGCTACGCCAAGGTCAGCGACCGGGCCGGCACCGGCAGCGGGCTGACCTACAACCGCGAGCACACCTGGCCCAATTCGCTGGGTTTTGCCAGCACCACCGGCGACAAGGGCCTGCCGTACGCGCCTTATACCGATACCCACATGCTGTACCTGACCGACGCACAGTGGAACGCGGACCGTGGCAACAAGCCGTTTGCCACCTGCGACAGCAACTGCGGCGAGCGCGCCACCGAAGCCAACAACGGCACCGGTGGCGGCAGTGGCGGCTACCCGGGCAATTCCAACTGGGTGCGCACTCCCGACGGCAATGCCGGCACCTTCGAGGTCTGGGGCCATCGCAAGGGCGACATGGCGCGTGCGGTGATGTACATGGCGATCCGTTATGAGGGCGGCAAGGACGCGGCCACCGGGCAGTCCGAACCGGACCTGGAGCTGACCGACGACCGCAGCAGGATCGTGAAGACCTCGGCGTCGCCGGCCTACATGGGGCTGCTCTCGACCCTGATCGACTGGCACCTGTCCGACCCGCCGGATGCGGCAGAAAAAGCCCGCAATGAAGTGATCTACAGCTTCCAGGGCAACCGCAACCCGTTCATCGACCATCCGGAATGGGGCACGCCCGCCCTGTTCACGTCGGCCAAGCCGGCGACCTGCACGTTGGCGAACTGAGGCATCCCGAGGCCCGGCCAACGGTCGGGCGACGGGTTTTGATGCCGGCCGGTCCCGTGTGGGCCGGCCGGCATCCGCATTACAATCGGGGGTCATGTCGCGCCCCGATTCCATATTCATCCTTCTCACCACCTGCCCCGATGCGGCCACCGCCACGCGGATGGCGCACGCGCTGGTGGAAGAACGCCTGGCCGCCTGCGTGACCCGGCTGGACGGGGCGCATTCGACCTACCGCTGGCATGGCGAGGTCACCGAGGACCATGAGGTCCAACTGCTGATCAAGACCACCGGCAGCCGTCTGGATGCGGCCATCGCGCGCGTGCAGGCGCTGCACCCGTATGAACTCCCGGAGTGCATCGCGGTCGAAACCCGCGCCGGCCTGCCGGCGTATCTGGATTGGATCCGGGCGCAGACCCGAGAGGAAACTGATTGATGCCGCTGCTTCGTCGTGTTGCCGCGCTGTGCGCGCTGTTCGTGGTTTCCCTGCCGGCGCTCGCCGTCAGCGAGAAAGACCTGCTGCCGGTGGATGAAGCCTTCGGGCTGAGCGCCCAGGCGCGCGACCGCGACCGTATCGAGGTCAGCTGGAAGATCGCACCGGGCTATTACCTTTACCGGCACCGCACCACGGTCAAGAGCGACGCAGGTTTCAGTGCCGGGGCGCTGCAGATGCCGGCCGGCAAGAAACACCACGACGACTTCTTCGGCGAGGTGGAAACCTACCGCGAACGACTGACTGCCGTGCTGCCGGGCAAGGCGGCCGACGGGGCTGAGACGGTGACGCTGGAAGTGCGCTACCAGGGGTGCGCCGACGCCGGGGTGTGCTACCCGCCGCAGATGCGCAGCATGCAGGTCACGCTGCCGGGCGGCAGCGCACGCGCTGACAGCACCGCGGCCCCGACCCTGGGCGGCGGCGCCACGTCGCCGTTCAACACCCCGCTGGCCGGCGGCAACGCCACCGGTGGCCTGCGCCTGCCCGGCGTCGCCAGCGCCCAGTCGCTGCCGCTGCCATCCGAACGCGCGTTCGGCTTCGAAGCGATCGTGGGCGATGGCAACACCGTGCTGCTGCGTTTCAGCCCGGCGCCCGGCTACTACCTGTATCGCGACCGCACCTCGCTGACCCTGGAAGGCGCCCGTGGCATCCGCGCGGACAAGCCGCTGTGGCCCGCCGCAAGGTCGCACCGCGACGAACACTTCGGCGATGTATCGGTGTATTTCGATCAGGTCGATGTGAAGCTGCCGCTGCGCCGCAGCGTTGCCGATGCCGCTGATGCCACCCTGGTGATCACTTTCCAGGGCTGCCAGACCGATGGCATCTGCTACCCGCCCATGACCCGGCGGGTGAAGCTGGCGCTGCCTGCCGGCAAGGTCAACGCCAGCGCCGGTGAAGAGGCACGCCGCAGCGAAGTGATCACACCGCTGGTAACGCGCGAGAAGCGCGCGCAGGCACGTGAGACCGGCGGCATTGCGACCCAGCCGATGCTGATCCGCCCGAACGAGCCGGCCCTGGCGCTTCCCGCCAGCGGGACGCCCGACGCCAGCGCCGACAATGACCAGCGCACGCGTCCGCCGGGTGCCAGCGACAGTGCCACGCCGATCACCCTCATCACTGCGCTGCTGCTGGCGTTGGCCGGCGGCCTGATCCTCAACCTGATGCCGTGCGTGCTGCCGATCCTCTCGCTGAAGGTGCTGGGCGTGGCGCAGAGTGGCGAAAGCCGCCAGCGCGCGCGCAGCCATGCACTCTGGTACACCGCCGGCGTGCTGGTGGCATTCGCCGCGATCGGCGCGCTGGTGCTGGCCCTGCGCGCCGCCGGGCAGGCAGCGGGATGGGGCTTCCAACTGCAGCACCCGTGGTTCATCGCCGCGCTGGTGTACCTGATGTTCACCGTGGGCCTGAGCCTGTCCGGGGTGTTCACCCTGGGCGGCAGCCTGGGCGGCGTGGGCCAGTCGCTGGCCTCGCGCAGCGGGCCGATGGGCGACTTCTTCACCGGCGTACTCGCCTGCGTGGTGGCCAGCCCCTGCGTGGCACCATTCATGGGCGCGCCGCTGGCCTATGCCTTCACCGCGCCGGCGGTGCCGGCAATGCTGGTGTTCCTCATGCTGGGCCTCGGCCTGGCGCTGCCGTTCCTGCTGATCGGTTTTGTGCCCTCGCTGGCCAAGCGCCTGCCGCGCCCGGGCGCGTGGATGGAGACCCTGAAGCAGGTACTGGCCTTCCCGATGTATGCCACCGCGCTGTGGCTGCTGTGGGTGCTGGGCAAGCAGCGTGGCGTGGATGCGATGGCGCTGGTGCTGGCCGGGCTGGTGGTGCTGGGCCTGGCGTTGTGGTGGTTCGAGCGCAGCCGCTGGCGCAGCCAGCGCGTCGGTGCCGCACTGGCGCTGGTGCTGCTGCTGGGCGCGCTGGTGCCGGTATGGGGGGTGACACGGATCGACGCACCGGCCAGGGCCGCGCTGGCCGCTGCCGACAACGTGGTGGCCTATTCGCCGCAGATGCTCGACCGGCTCCGCCAGGACAACCGCGTGGTGTTCGTCAACATGACCGCGGACTGGTGTGTGACCTGCAAGGCCAACGAGCGGGCGGTGCTGGGCACCCATGGCTTCGAGGAAACGCTGCGCCGTACCAACGCGGTGTACATGCGGGGTGACTACACCAACGTGGACCCGGAAATCACCGCGTTCCTGGAAGAGCACAAGGCGGTCGGCGTGCCGCTGTACGTGGTGTACGGCCCCGGCGCACCGCCGACCGTGCTGCCCACCGTGCTGACCCAGGCGCTGGTGGAAGAAGCGCTGCTGCGCACCGCGCGATGAGCACCCCGCCGGTCCGCACATCGTTGAGGGTGGTGGCGGTGCTGGCTGCGGTGCTGGGACTGGGCACCGGTGTGTACTACGTCGGGCGCGTGCCGCAGCACTCCGGGTCTGCTGTCGTGGATCGGCCGGCCGCCATGCCGGCCCAACCCGGCGATCCGATGCCGGCAATCACCCTGCCGGATGTGGAGGGCAAGCCCGTGGACTTCGCCCGCTTCGGTGGCCGCCCGCTGTTGATCAACGTGTGGGCCAGCTGGTGCGGCCCATGCGTGGAAGAGATGCCCATGCTGGCCGCGTTTGCCGCTGCGCAGGCGGCCGATGGCGTGCAGGTGGTGGGGTTGGCCATCGATACACCGGACGGCGTACGCGATTTTCTTGACCGCGTGCCGGTGACCTATCCGATCGTGATCGAGCAGCCTGCGCCGGATGACGCCAGCGTGCGCTTGGGCAACGCGCAGGGTCTGCTGCCCTACACGGTGCTGGTGGATGCGGACGGGAAGATCGTCAAGCAGAAGCTGGGGCCGTTCGCGGAGGGGGAAGTCGAACGGTGGGTGGACAGTACCGACCAACGGTCGGTATCCACCGCCGGAGCGCCGGCGACTGCGCGGTAGCTGCCTGCCGCTGGTGGGCACGGATGCCCGGTCAGGCGAAGAACCGCCGCAGGTACGCAGCCGTCTTACCGTCTTTCGAGCGGCTCACCTGCTCCGGCGTTCCCGTCGCCACGATCTTCCCACCCTGCTCGCCCGCGCCAGGCCCGACATCGATCACCCAGTCGGCGTCGGCCACCACGCGCAGGTCGTGCTCGACCACCACCACCGTGTTGCCCGCGTCCACCAACCCGTGCAGCTGCGCCATCAGCTTGTCCACGTCGGCCGGGTGCAGGCCCGTGGTGGGCTCGTCGAGCACGTACAGGCTGTTGCCGTGCTGGCTGCGCTGCAGCTCGGTAGCCAGCTTGATCCGCTGTGCCTCGCCACCGGACAGCTCCGTGGCCGGCTGGCCAAGGCGCAGGTAGCCCAGCCCGATATCGCGCAGCAGCTGCAACGGGCGCTGCACCACAATTTCCTCGGCAAAGAACGCCAGCGCCTCCTCCACCGTCATCGCCAGCACCTGCGCGATGTTACGGCCGTTCCACTCCACCTCAAGCGTCTTGGCGTTGTAACGCTGGCCATGGCAGGTCGGGCATGGCGCATACACGCTGGGCATGAACAGCAGCTCCACGTGCACGAAGCCTTCGCCTTCGCAGGTTTCGCAGCGGCCCTGCGCCACATTGAAGGAAAAACGGCTGGCGCTGTAGCGCCGCGCCTTGGCCATGCGGGTGCCGGCAAACAGCTTGCGCACGTGGTCGAACAGGCCGGTGTAGGTGGCCAGGTTGGAACGCGGCGTGCGCCCGATCGGCTTCTGGTCCACGTTCACCAGGCGTTTGATTGCCGTGTGTCCGGCATGCAGGCGGCCGCGGGCGCGTTCGATCCGGCTCGGTTGCGGCAGCTCGTCATCCACCTCGGCTGCGGCGGGTTCATGGCCAAGTTGCTCGCCCACCAGTTCCACCAGCGCCTGGCTGACCAGGCTGGACTTGCCCGAGCCGGAGACGCCGGTAACCGCGCAGAACGTGCCCAGCGGGAAGCGTGCGTCCAGTCCGTGCAGGTTGTTGCGGTGGATGCCGCGCAGTTCCATCCAGCCGGCGGGCGTGCGCGGGGTGCGGGTGGCACGGTCATGGTCGCCGAACAGGTAGGGCGCGGTTGCGGAGGCTGCAACGCCGCGCAGACCTTGTGGTTGCCCGCTGTACAGCACCTGCCCACCGTGTTGGCCCGCCCCGGGACCGACATCCACCAGCCAGTCTGCGCGACGCAGCATCTCCAGGTCATGTTCGACCACGAACAGCGTGTTGCCGCCGGCCTTGAGCTGGTCCAGCGCAGCGTACAGGGCTTCACCATCGGCTGGATGCAGGCCGGCAGTAGGCTCGTCCAGCACGTACACCACGCCAAACAGGCTGGAGCGGATCTGGGTGGCCAGGCGCAGCCGCTGCAGCTCACCCGGTGACAGCGTCGGCGTGGCGCGGTCCATCGACAGGTAACCCAGGCCCAGCGACTGGAGCGTACCGATGCGCTCCACCAGATCGTGCGCGATGCGCTGGGCCGCGATGCGTTTCTCCTCGGAGAGGTCCGGGGTGCGGCGCACGTCACTGCTCCCCCCGTGCAGCAGCCCGCCCTTGGCCACGCGCTGCTGTTCGGCCCTGCGCCCGGCGGCACGGCTGCGCGCCGCAGCCTTGGCGGGCGCGTCGAAACGACCCTCTGCAGCTGGACGCAATGCGTCGGCCATGGCTGACAGCGACAGCCGGGAGAGTGCCCCAATGTCCATGCCGGCAAAGGTCACCGACAACGCCGCACGCTTGAGACGCTTGCCGTCGCAGACCGGACATACCGTGCCGACCATGTAGCGCGCAACGCGCTTCTTCATCATGGCGCTCTGGGTGGTGGCGAACGTGTGCAGTACATAGCGCCGCGCGCCACTGAAGGTACCCATGTAACTGGGCTCTTCCTTGCGGCGCAGTGCGGCGCGGGTCTCGCCCGGGGTGAAGCCGGCATATACCGGGACGACCGGCTGCTCCTCGGTGAACAGAATCCAGTCGCGCTGCTTCTTCGGCAGGTCGCGCCACGGAACATCCACGTCGTAGCCCAGCGTCACCAGGATGTCGCGCTGGTTCTGTCCGTGCCAGGCCGGCGGCCACGCGGCGATCGCGCGCTCGCGGATGGACAGCGAGGGGTCGGGCACCATCGACTGCTCGGTGACTTCATACACGTAACCCAAGCCGTGGCAGTTCGGGCAGGCACCCTGCGGCGTGTTCGGCGAGAAGTCCTCTGCGTACAGCATCGGCTGTTTGGCCGGATAGGTTCCAGCGCGCGAGTAAAGCATGCGCAGCAGGCTTGACAGGGTGGTCACGCTGCCCACGCTTGAGCGCACGCTTGCCGTGCCGCGTTGCTGCTGCAGTGCCACCGCCGGCGGAAGGCCATCGATGGCGTCCACGTCGGGTACGCCGACCTGGTCGATCAGGCGGCGCGCATAGGGCGACAACGACTCCAGATACCGGCGCTGCGCCTCGGCATACAGCGTGCCGAATGCCAGCGAGGACTTCCCGGAACCCGAGATGCCGGAGAATACGACCAGGGCGTCTCGCGGAATGTCCACGTCCACGTTCTTGAGGTTGTGTTCGCGCGCTCCCCGCACGCGGACAAACGCATCACCCGTCAGGGCGGGCGACGCTGCTTTTCGACGTATGTTCATGCCCGAAGCATACCCCCGGCAGCGCCGCCCGTTGGGCGGCCCATGTACACGCTGCAATCACGAATCCCTCACGCAACCGCCGGACTTGCGGGACGCACCACGGCAGGGCGTGCCAACACGAATGCCGCCACCGCTTCGGACAGCAGCGACGCCTGTCGCTGCATTGCCTGCGCCGCCGCCGAAGCCTCCTCCACCATCGCTGCGTTCTGCTGCGTGCTGCCGTCCATCTGCAACAGGGTCCTGCCTACCTGCTCGATGCCCATGCTCTGCTGCTGCGACGCAGCCGAGATGCTGGCGGTTATCGCAGTGACCTGCTCCACGCTGCTGACGATGCGGCGCATGGTAGCCCCCGCTTCGCCAACCTGGCGGCTACCGGCGTTGACCGTCTCCACAGACGACTCGATCAGTCGCTTGATCTGGCGGGCGGCATCGGCGCTGCGCTGGGCCAGCAGGCGCACTTCGCCCGCGACCACTGCGAAGCTGCGGCCCTGTTCGCCCGCCCGCGCGGCTTCGACGGCAGCATTGAGCGCGAGGATGTTGGTCTGGAACGCGATCCCATCGATCACCCCGGTGATGTCGCCGATGTGCCGGGATGACTCGGCGATGTCGCGCATCGTGGTCACCACCTGCGCCACGGCCGCACCGCCCTGCCCCGCGATCGCAGCAGCGTCAACGGCCAACTGGTTGGCCTGCTGCGCCGATTGCGCGTTCTCGCGCACCGTGGCGGTGAGCTCCTCCATGGACGATGCGGTTTCTTCAAGATGCGCCGCCTGGCGCTCCGTCCGCTCGGCCAGGTCACGGTTGCCGGCCACGATCTCGCCGGCCGCGCCATTGATTGCGGAAGTGGCATGCTGGATTCGGGCCACGATATCGGACAGCTGTGCCACGCTGGCGTTGGCATCATCGCGCATCTGCGCGAACACGCCTTGATGGTCGCCCTGCATGCGGACGGCCAGGTCTCCGTGCGCCAGCCCTGAAAGCAGCGCCTGCAGCTCGGCGAGGTTGCCCTGGAAGCTGTCAAGCAGGCGATTGATGCTGACCGCCAGGGTCAGCACGAAGCCCTGCTTGTCGTTCACTCGGATGCGGGCCTGCAGCTGGCCCTGCGCGGCGGCATCCACCAGCGCGGCCACTTCGTTCTCCACCGTGGCTTCCAGCGCGCGGCTGCGCCATTCCACCGCTGCGCCCAATAGCTGATCGTGGTCGAGGATGGGGTTGAATGCCAGTTGATAACGGATTCCATCCTGTTCGATCTCGTGCGTGCCTGCGTGGCCGCACTGCAGCTGCGCCGCAACGCCCGAAAACACCGGATGCAGCAGCTGCGCCGGGCGTCCCTGCCACTGCCCGGGCGTGCAGCCGAGCGCGCTGCACAGCGCCTGGTTGATGAAACCGATGCGTCCGTCAGGCTCAAGCACCATCAATCCGGTCTGGGCACTGTCCAGCGCCTGTCGCGCACGGGTGTTGTCGCGCGCTGCCGCCCGCTCGGCCTCGATCCGCCCGCGCAGACGTTCGCGCATGTGCAGCAGGCGCTGGGCCAGCGTGCCGAATTCATCGTGCGAGTTATGCACGACCAGCACCGTATCCAGCCGGTCCTCGGCAATGTCTTCGGCGAAACGCAGTGTGTTGGCGATCGGGCGCTGTACCGCCTGCAGGGTCAGCAGCAGCGTGGCGATGAGCAATGCAGTCACCAGCAGCAGCGTGACCGCGAACACCACCGTCATCGCCCTGGCCTGTACCTGCAGGCGCCCACGCGCGCCGTCCAGCGCTCTTGCCTGCGCACGTTGCACCTGATCGAGCGACGGGGCGATCTGGGCAGCGGTGTCGGCCAGCGACTGTGCTTCCACGTCCAGCCCGACTCGAGCGGCGGTGTAACTGAGCAGTGCGCCCTGGTAGGCATCCATGCCGGCGCGAAGTGCGTCCTGCGCGGCTGCCGGCACCCCCGGCGCTGCCAGCGCCAGCTCGAACGGCAGCTTGGCTTCACTGGCACGGTCGGCGTGGGTGGAATCGCCGGTGAGCAGGAGCAGTGCCTCCTGTCGGCGGATCGCCTGCCACTGCGCGTCAAGCGCGGAACGTTGCAAAGGGCCCAACGCGGCCTCCATCCTGGTGGCCGAGGCCTCCAGCTGCGCGCGCAGCCCGGCTTCACCCCGGCCCATCTCATCCGCACGTGCATTCAGCGCGTTGATGCCCTCGGCAAATTCACCGATGCGGTTGGCCAATGCACTCAGGGAAGCCCCATTGCCGTTGGCGACAGCGGCGCGCTGCAGGGCCTCCAGCGACACCTGAAGGCGCTGGCGTGCCCGCTGCAGCGCCTCGCGGTCGGCATCGTTGAAGCTCGCCGCGTAGCGGGTCTGCAGGCGACGGGCATCGGCCACCTGCGTACCGAGTGCCGCCATGAGGCTCGTCGCCTGCTGGTGCATGGCGAAGGTGTCCGCCGCCCGCTCGCTGTTGTACCGTGTCCACGCGTACACCACGGCCACCAGCAGCAGGCCGGATGCACAGGCAACCAGACTGATCTTCAGCTTGCGCGCGACGCTGAGCCGGCGCAGGGGTTCAGCCCGGCGGGCAAGGGACGACAGCACACGGCGGGGGACGGCCAACATGACGCACTCCAGGCAGAAGGACGCCTCGATATCGGCTGCATCCGCCCGGGCTTTAGGGCCGGATCAGACAGCATCCCGCCCCGCCCTTGCATTGCGTACGTTGTAGTCGGCATTGAAGACGGCACGATGACGGTCGGGCTGTGCGGGAGGGCGCGCGTCCCGTGGACGACATCGCGACATGAGGGTCTGCTCCAGCCGGTAAAGCGCCGCTCAGGGTGCGGCGGCAGGCACCACGCACACCACGTGGGTGATGCCGTTGCGGAACATCTTTGCGTAGGGGCAGACACGTTCGGTGTTGCGCACCAGTTCGGCGGCCACGGCGGGCTCCAGCCCAGGCAGGAAGGCTTCCACCTCG
The DNA here is from genome assembly GCF_043204395.1 of Stenotrophomonas sp. NPDC047960. Taxonomy (NCBI): domain Bacteria; kingdom Pseudomonadati; phylum Pseudomonadota; class Gammaproteobacteria; order Lysobacterales; family Lysobacteraceae; genus Stenotrophomonas; species Stenotrophomonas sp. NPDC047960. The sequence goes on from NZ_JBIDBX010000002.1 coordinate 500,565, forward strand.
GCCGACAGCAGGTACAGGCCGTCGATCGGATCACGCGAGAAGGTCACCGCCACCTCGATGCAGGCATCCGCCAACGCCAGTCCGGCACGGCTGGCCAGCAGGTTCATCGCGCCGTGGAAGCAGGCCGCGTAGCCGGCCGCCAGCAGCTGCTCGGGGTTGCTGCCACCGCCGGGTCCCCCCAGCGACAGCGGCAGGCGCAGCTCCAGCGCCAAGGCTCCATCGTCGGAGAGGATCACACCCGAAGCACGCCCGTGACCGGTCTCGCCGCCGGTTACGCGCACCCGTCCGGTGTAAAGCGGCCGCACCTCATCCCCTCGGTATCTGTCGAGAACGGCAGGCGGCGGCGGCTTCAGGTCGGACATGGCGTATCCACGCAGTACAGGCAGGTGGGCAATCAGTTGCTGCGGCTCAGCCCTGACTGCTGCAGCCAGGCGTCGAAGCCCTGGCGGCCCAGCCAGGCCTGGCCGACCGGCACCAGCGTGTCGTCCTGCAGCTGCGCACCGAAGTAAGGTGCCTGCGCGTCGCCCACCACGTGGCGGGGGTCGTGGGTTCGATCCAGGAAGCGCTGCGCCAGCTCATCCATCCGGGTGCGCTCGGGACCGGCGATTTCCACCACGCCATTGATGGCCGGCTGCAGCGCTATGCTGGCGACCGCGTCGGCCACATCCTCGGCAGCAATCGGTTGAACCAGTGCGGTGGGCAGATGCAGCGCTTCGCCGGCAGATTGAATGATGCCGGGCAGGAATTCGAAGAACTGGGTGGAATGGATGATCGTGTAGGCGATGCCGGCGTCGCGGATCAGCCTCTCCTGCGCGATCTTGCCGCGGAAGTAGCCACTGGCCGCCAGCTTGTCCGTGCCCACTACCGAAAGCGCCACATGATGACGCACGCCAGCCCTGCTTTCAGCAGCCAGGATGTTGCGCCCGGCGGTCTGGAAGAAGTCCAGCACCGCCGCATCCTCGAACGACGGCGAGTTGGCCAGGTCGATGACCACGTCGGTGCCGGCCATGGCCGCGTCCAGGCCGTCGCCGCTGACGATGTCGATGCCGGTGGACGGTGCCGCGATGACAATGTCGTGGCCAGCCGCGCGCAGCCGGTCGACGACCTTGCTGCCAATGCGGCCGGTGCCGCCGATGATCAGGATTTTCATGTTCTTGCTCCAGGGGGGCGAAGGAGCCCCGGTCGCCGGGGCATGTGGCGATGCTAGGGAGGCGGCCACGGCAGCAGTAGGTCCGCCCGCGGACCCGCACTGTTGCCTCTCAGGCACCAATTGCGTTCACCGCCACGCACCCGCGTCGATGTCGCGCGCCGGCGCGCCGGCCTGCTGCACGCTCTCCCAATGGGTCACCACATCCAGATCCAGCGCGCGCACCTCGCTGGTGATGAAGTCGATGAACGCTCGGATGCGCTTGGGCAGCTGACGGCGGCTGAGGTAGCACAGGTAGTGCCCGCGATCGTCGGCGGCGTGCTGGTCCAGGCAGCTGAGCGCCAGCCCGGCATCCAGCGCGTGGCGCACCTGGTAGTTCGGCAGCTGGGCCAGGCCCTGTCCCTGCAGCACCGCCTGCAGAACGAGCTCGGCGTCGTTGAACACCAGCGCCGACGCCGGTTCCACGCTGAGCGGCCGCCCTTCCACACGGAACTCCCATGGCTGCAGCCGCCCATTGGCCTGGCGTTGGCTGATGCAGGCGTGCGCGGACAGTTCACTCACGGTGGTCGGCAGGCCGTGCCGGGCCGCATAGTCCGGTGCGGCGCAGACCAGCAGCTGCATCGGGATCAGGTGCTTGGCAATGACCTCGCTGTCTTCCAGCACGCCGTCGCGGAAGGCCACATCGATCCGGTCAGCGGCCAGGTCCAGCGGGCGCTCCTCCAGTTGCAGCTCGAGCGTGACATCAGGGAAATGCGCGCGAAAAGCCGACAGCAGCGGCGCAATCACCTTGCGCCCGAACCCAGGTGTGGCACTCACCCGCAGGTGCCCGCGTGGCGGCCCATCGCGCAGGTCACGCATTTCCTCCAGCGCCTGCAGGATGCGATCCACGCCTGGTCGGCAGCCGTCGTGGAACAACTCGCCTTCGCGGGTGAGCGAGGTTGAACGGGTGGTGCGCAGGAACAGCCGCACGCCCAACTGGCCTTCCAGCTTCTGCACGCTGCGGCTGACCGCAGAGCGGCCAATGCCGAGCCGGTCAGCCGCGCGCGAGAAGCTGCCTTCATGGGCAACGGCAATGAAGGCCATCACCCCGGCGTAGCTGGCCGAGAATCCGGTGGTGAGTGGGTCGACACCGTCATCTACGGTGCCCGGGTCAGTCAAGGACATGCGGGCGGCGCTCCAAGGTGGCGCGCATGCGCGCGCAGGCAGGCATGAGCCGCTTCCAGCCGTTGCCTGCACTGGGCAGCAGGCAAGCCCAGCAACGGCATGAGCTCTTCGAGCGGGGCGCCGGCCACGTCATGCAACAACAGCAGCAGGCGGGCATCGGCAGGCAGCTCGGCCAGCGCAGACAGGAACGTGATCCACACCTGTTCGGCGGGAAGGGGCAGGCCTGCGGCATCGGCAATGAATGAGGTGCTCATGCAAGGCAGACGGGCCAGCGCACTGCGCTGTGACAGCCCCCATCGTCGGGATTGGTGCACAGCGCTCAACACCGTGCGTCCGCGTTGCCGGCTACCGCCACGATGGCCAGGCACCTAGCCTGCAGCGTCGACTCCCTCCTTCCCACTGCCAGGATCACCACCATGACCGCAAGGCGATTCCCCGTTCGCCCGGATGGCGGCGCACCGCCGCAGGCCGCCTCCGTGCGCCCGAGGCCATGGCAGCTGCACCGAGCGCGTCGGCATTGCTGCGGCCGTACTGAGTCGACGTAGCGTGGCCGAGGGGGGCAGCCTCCTGCTCAAGGCACTGTCCTTGCGCCGCGCGCTCGTGTTGAATGCCGCCATGGATACCTCACTCGACCACTTTACCCAGCTGCGCCCACGCGTCCTCGGCGTGGCCTACCGCATGCTGGGCTCCATGGCCGAGGCCGAAGATGTCGCACAGGAGGTGTGGCTGCGCTGGAACGGCACTGACCGCGACGCCATCGAGAACCTCGAAGCCTGGCTGGTCGCGACCACCACCCGTATCGCCATCGACGAGCTGCGCATGGCGCGCCGCACGCGCGAACACTATGTTGGCATCTGGCTGCCCGAGCCGGTTCTTACCGACGTTGCCAGCACGCCGGAGTTCCTGCACGAAGCGGCCAGCGATCTGTCCGTTGCCTTCCTTGCAGTACTGGAGCGGCTGGCGCCGGAGGCACGTGCCGCATTCCTGCTGCACGATGTGTTCGACCGCGATTATCCGGAGATCGCCCGCATCCTCGACAGGAGCGAAGCGGCCTGCCGGCAGATCGTGCACCGTGCGCGTGCGCGCCTGCGCGAGGAACGCCCACTGCACGCGGTACCGCACCGTACCCACCAGCAACTGCTGCAGGCCTTCACCGCTGCGCTGGACAAGGGCGACCTGAAAGCGATGATCGCGTTGCTGGATTCCTCCGCGCAGCTGATCGGCGACGGTGGCGGCGTGGTCAACAGCTTCCCAAGGCCGCTGCTTGGTGGCACGCGCATCGCCCGGCTGCTGTTCGCGCCGACCCTGCGGCACCGCGCCGCGCTGCGCATGCTGCCGGCGTTCTTCAACGGCCGGATGGGACTGCTGCGGTTCTTCGGCGATCAGCTGGAGGCGGCGATGTCGTTCGAGACCGATGGCGAGCGCATCACGCAGGTGCTGGTGCAGCGCAACCCTTGCAAGCTGGTACGCATTGTCGCCCAGCAGACTGCGCCACTGTGCTGACGTGCGCCATCGCGGGGCTTGATGCCATCACGACGGGACCCCGGGCATGGTGCAGGTGTCACTGCCGGAACCTGCCATGCCCGTAGCCAGCACCGCCCCCGTCCTGCTGCCACCATCGCGGTGGCGTACGCTGCCGCGCAGCTTCTATCGTCGCCACCCCACCGAGGTGGCACCGGAGCTGCTCAACAAGCTGCTGGTCCGCGACGATGGCCGCGCCGGCCGCATCGTTGAGGTGGAAGCCTATGCCGGCGAGCAGGATCCGGCCGCACATTCCTTCCGGGGCATGACCGCACGCACGGCCAGCATGTTCGGCGAATGCGGCCATCTGTATGTGTACTTCACCTACGGCATGCATTGGGGCAGCAACGCCGTATGCGGTGAGGCCGGCCAGGGCTGGGGCGTTCTGCTGCGGGCGCTGGAACCGGTGCGCGGCGTGGCCCTGATCCGCGATGCGCGGCCGGCCATCCGCCGCGACCGCGAGCTGGCCAGTGGGCCAGGACGCCTGTCACAGGCAATGGGCATCGACAAGGCGCTGGATGGCGCTGACCTCGTCAGGAACGACCGCGGCATCCGGATCGTGTCCGATGGTATGCCGCCACCGGAGGATCCGGTGGTGGGTCCCCGCATCGGCATCAGCCGCGCCGTGGAGTTCCCATGGCGCTGGCATGTGCGCGGGCATGCGCACGTGTCCGGCCGGCGGTCGAAGGCGTAACGACCAGCGGTCGTTACCTACCGGGGCAGCGCACGACCGTTGGTCGTGCCGTGCGCCTTCAGCAGCGGCAGCGGATCGTACGCGCCATCGGCACCGTAGATCCCCCAATGCAGATGCGGCGGCGTACCGGCTGCATTGCCACTGTCACCGACGTAGCCCAGCACCGTCCCTTCGCTGACCACCTCGCCTTCGGCCAGTCCCTCGCGCCAATCCTCAAGGTGGGCGTAGTAGTAGCGCTCGCGCGCCGGGCCCACCACCCAGACCTGACGGCCGCCCAGTCCACTGTCGCGCACCGCGACCACCACGCCTGGCGCTGCGCTCCGCACCGGCGTGCCGCGCTTGGCGAAGATATCCACCCCGGCATGGGTGCGGTCCCGTCCGCGTGGTGCGCCGAACGTGTCGGCGATGCGCCGGGCCGCCACGCCTTCCACCGGCACCGGCAAGGCGCTGGGCGCCGGCATGCGTGCCAGCTCCCACATGGCGCGTGGTGCCTTCAGCCACTCGCTGTTCCACAGCGTAAGCAGCGCAATGCCCAGCAGCACGGGCACTGCCAACCAGATGATCCAGCGGCGCAGGGCAAACGCCGGCGAACGCGGGCGGGCAGGTGCCGCAGTGGCGGTTTCGAACTCGGGTGTTGGTGGTGACGTCATCATCCCAGCATCGCAGATGGCGTGTACACGGCACCTGTACGCCGATGCCCCTGACCGCCATGACATACTCGGCGGGCAACCGGCGCGCCGTCGCCGCTCCCCCGCCAAGGCCGCGCATGTCCGCAACCGCTACCTGCCCCCGCTGCACCACGCAGTTCGACGGCCGCAAGGCACTTCTGGGCGGGGGCATCCAACCCTTCCATGCCCCGTTTGCCAGGCGCGATGTCGCCCTGCGGGTGCGCTGCCCTTACTGCCGCCACGAATTCGCCACCACCGACGTGCGCCTGTTCGGCGGCCGGCTGTCACTCAACGGCTACCGGTTGGTGGCCGTCGGCCTGCTGGTGGTCTGCGCGCTGCTGGTGATCTGCCTGCCACCGCGCTGACCGGACGCATCATGGCACTGGCACGGCGTCCGGGAACGACCAGCGTCCGTCAAGTATCTCGGCGCGCGGGCGGTACAGCCGCACCATGTAGTTCCAGCCCGGGGTCGTGGGCAGGCAGTTCGGCACCTGGCCATCACAGCCACCGAACTGGATGTCCACCGTTCCGTCTGCATTCTTCTTCGCGGTCAGGTTGTTGAGGGAATAGGCGTTCTGCGGGTTCTTGTCGTAGTAGCCCTTGGCGTTGTAAAGGCTCACCGACCAGAACCCATCCACCGGGACATCCGCCACGTGCAGGCGGTACACCGTCTTTCCATCATTGCCGGTCGGCGTCACGTTGAGGTAGATCGCTTCGCTGTCCGGGTTGCCACCCCACGCTGTCGCAGCACCAATCAGCCGGCGTACCAGATCGGCCGTTTCGCGCGTGCCGAACATGCGGCGGGCATCCGGCAACGTCGACCCCAACGTCACCAGCGCATCCCGCACCTTGTCCTGGCTCACCGTGTCCCACCTGGGAACCTCGAAGCTGCCCGGGGCGGCCTGCTGGATCCTGATTGCGTCCTGCAGCGCATGCACCTTGGCCACATCGTCCGGATTGTTGGGATCCACCAGCGTGCGGAAGCCGACGACCACATAGCGGGTACCGTCCTTGCCTCGGCTCAGCGTGTAGGCGCCGGGCGTGTAGTTCACCTGGGTGGTGTACTGGTCCTCATCGATGACCTGCATGGACATGAAGCGATCACCGGCATCTGGAAGGGTGATGGTGACCGGTCCGGCATCCAGGTCGAACACCGCACTGGAATACAGCGTGTCCCGGTTCAACCGCACCACGGTCTGGTTGTCGATCGATGCCGGTTCGCGGTGATGGAAGAGCTTGCCCAGACCTCCTTCCTTCACCAGTGAAGCGAAGTAGCGGTCGGATTCTGCGCGTACGAAGTTGTCGGCGGTGACGGGGATGCTTCCTGGCGCCGGCGCGGGAGCCCCCGGCGCCGGCGCAGGTGTCGGCGTAGCGGGTCCAGGTGCGGTCGCCGGAGTCCCGGTCGCGGCAGGCGCGACGACGTCGGGTTCTCGTCGGCAGGCGGCCAGGGCCACGGTGACCGCCAGGACAGCCAAGGGGGCGAGGCGCATGTACGGCAGGGTGGCGTTGCTCACGTTGGAATCTCCGACCACGGGTGTTGGAGCGTAACAACGGTCGCCGGCACCAAAAAACAGTACTTCTACTGCGTTGATGAAGGCGGCGACTACAGGACTTTCCGCAACGTTGACATGTTGGGGGTGACCATCAGGGTACCCAAGTTTCCTGCGCAGCCCATGAGCACCCTGGCATCACCCCGTACAAGCAAGGTCATCCTGGTCGTCGAGGATGAGATCGAACTCTCCAGATTGTTCACTGAAGTCCTCAGTGGCGCAGGCTACACGGTCGTCCCGGCCTACTCGGTGACCGATGCGCTGTTCGCCCTGGCCGACCAACCTTTCGATGCGGCCATCCTGGATGTGGAGCTGCGCGACGGTGCGGTGTTCCCGGTGGCCGATCGCCTTGCAAGGCTGGGCACGCCCTATCTGTTCGCGTCCGCGGTTTACCTGCAGGCCATCCCGGCGGCACACAAAGCCATTCCGTTCGTTGCCAAGCCGTTTGAGGTAGACGAGCTGCTCGCGCATGTCGAGCGTGCCATCAAAACGGGCAAGGCCGCATAACCACCCGCTGCGAATACTAGACGACCGGTCTAATCGGGTGTACAGTGCGCTGCATGACACCGACCCCCGCCATCGACACCCTGGATGTCCGCGACAAGATCCTGGCCACCGGCCAGCGGATCATGGGCGGCAAAGGCTTCTCGGCCGTGGGGCTGAACGAAGTACTGACCGCTGCAGGCGTACCGAAAGGTTCGTTCTATCATTACTTCGGCTCCAAGGAGGCGTTCGGGGACGCGTTGCTGGAGGACTATTTCGCTGGGTACCTGTCCGAAATGGACCGCACCTTCAGCCAGCCCCGCCGAACCCGGGCGCAGCAGCTGGACGCCTATTTCAAGGCATGGATGGACAACCAGTCCTTCGAGGACTGCCAGGGCAGGTGCCTGGCAGTGAAGCTTGGCGCTGAAGTGGCCGATCTTTCCCAAAGCATGCGCGCAACGCTGCAGCGCGGTACCGCCGGCATCATCAGCCGCCTGGCAACGGTACTCGAAGCCGGTGCCCGGGAAGGCTCGCTGTCGTTCGCCGGCAATCCGCAGGCCATGGCGCAGAGCCTCTACGAGCTGTGGTTGGGCGCCAGCCTGATGGCGAAGATTGTCCGCAACCGCCAGCCGTTCGACAACGCATTGCGTACCGCCCACCACCTCATCCGCCCTGACTGACCGCAGCGGCGGATCCCTCACGCCCCGATGGGGTTTTTTTCACGCCGGCATTCTAGACGACCGGTCTACTGTAACCAACAACCCAACCAGGAGTGCCCCATGAATGTACTGATTGTCCTGACTTCCCACGATGAACTTGGCGCCACCGGCCGCAAGACCGGTTTCTGGCTGGAAGAGCTGGCCGCCCCCTATTACGCCTTCCAGGATGCCGGCGCGAAAATTACCCTGGCTTCGCCAAAGGGTGGGCAGCCGCCACTGGATCCCAAGAGCAACGAACCGGACTTCCAGACGGACCTGACCCGCCGGTTCGAGGCCGATGCCGCTGCCACCGCGCAGCTGGCCAACACCGTGCGGCTGGACAGCGTCTCGCAGGCCGATTTCGATACCGTGTTTTACCCCGGTGGCCACGGTCCGCTCTGGGACCTGGCTGAGGACCGCGACTCCATCGCGTTGATCGAGTCATTCATTGCCGCCAACAAACCGGTCGCCCTGGTCTGCCACGCGCCGGGCGTACTGCGCCACGTCAAGGCCGCCAATGGCAAGCCGCTGGTGGAAGGCAGGAAAGTAACCGGCTTCACCAACAGCGAAGAAGCCGGGGTCGGTCTCACCGACGTGGTGCCGTTCCTGGTCGAAGACACGCTGAAGGCGCTGGGCGGCGATTACTCGAAAGGCCCGGACTGGGGCTCGTACGTGGTCCGTGATGGCCTGCTGATCACCGGGCAGAATCCCGCTTCATCCGGTGAAACCGCGACGACGCTTCTCAACCAGCTGGCGCCTGCCAACGCCCGGTAACGCATGCACCGCGGCGAAGCAGCGCTTCGCCGCATCCGGTGTCCAGTAGTCAGCCTGTTGCACCCACGATTTCGCCATCTTCCTTGGTAAACGGCTGCGCGATGGGCGGCAGGATCTCCAGCACCACCTCGGACGGCCGGCACATGCGGGTACCGAGGTCGGTCTGCACCAGCGGTCGCTGGATCAGGATCGGGTGGGCCAGCATTGCATCCAGCAGGGCATCGTCGCTGAGTGACGGGTCATCCAGGCCCAGTTCCAGATATTGGCTTTCCTTTGCCCGGATGGCACCGCGCACGCTCAAACCCGCAGCGGCGATCAGCTCGACCAGGCGTGCGCGGGTCGGCGGCGTGAGCAGGTATTCAATCACCTCCGGCTCGATCCCGACGTGCCGGATCAAGGCCAGTGTATTGCGCGACGTGCCGCACCGGGGATTGTGGTAAATGACGGCGTTCATGCACTTTCCTCATTGAAAACAGGTTCAACGACACCAGCCGCGGCCGCCAGCGCGGCCGCTTCGGCTGCGCCTTTGCGCTCACTGTAGCGATCCACCAGGTAGTCACTGCGGCCGCGCACCAGCAGGGTGAATTTGACCAGCTCTTCCATCACATCCACAACGCGATCGTAATAGGCCGACGGCTTCATCCGCCCGTTCTCGTCGAACTCCTGCCAGGCTTTGGGCACCGAAGACTGGTTGGGGATGGTCACCATGCGCATCCAACGGCCCAGCACGCGCAGGGCGTTGACCACGTTGAACGACTGCGAGCCGCCGCAGACCTGCATCACGGCGAGCGTACGTCCCTGCGTCGGCCGCACGCTGCCTTCTTCCAGCGGCAGCCAGTCGATCTGGTTCTTGAATACCGCCGTCAGCGTGCCGTGCCGTTCCGGACTGATCCAGACATGGCCCTCGGACCACAGTGACGCCTGGCGCAGTTCCTGCACTTTGGGATGGGTGGCCGGCACGGCGTCGAGCATCGGCAGTGCGTGCGGATCGAACAGCCGGGTTTCCGCGCCCAGGTGTTCCAGCAGCCGCTGCACCTCCAGCGCCAGCTTGCGGCTGAACGACTGCGGCCGCAGCGAGCCGTACAGGATGAGAATGCGCGGGCGGTGCGGCGGCACGGATCCCGCTTCAAGCGCGGCGACCGAAGGGATGTCCAACGCATCGGGGACCAGATTGGGGAACGCTTCCACGGCTTGTCCTGCCTCAATGTTTCCATTATTCTAGAATTATGGAACATAAGCGCGCAACCACTGCCCTGGCGGCCTTGAGCCATGTCACCCGCCTCTCCATTTTTCGTCTGCTGGTGCAGGCCGGCAGCACCGGCAAGCTGGCTGGCGATATCGCACAGGCCATGGGCCTGCCTGGCGCCACCCTGTCGTTCCATTTGAAGTCACTGTCTGCGGCTGGTCTGGTCACTGCCGAGCAGCGTGGCCGGGCCATCTGCTACCGGGCTGACTTCCAGTCGATGAACGCGCTGGTGGCTTACCTGACTGAAAACTGCTGCGCCGACGATCAGCCCGTTGATCGGCCCGGCTGCTGCTGAGGCCCTTGACGTGGACAACCAACGCCCCCGCCTCTCCTTCCTTGATCGCTATCTCACGTTGTGGATATTCGCGGCAATGGCCGTCGGCGTTGGGCTGGGTGCGACGTTTGACGGCATCCCGTCCGCCCTCAACCGGTTGTCGGTCGGTACCACCAATGTTCCGATCGCCATCGGCCTGATCCTGATGATGTACCCGCCGCTGGCCAAGGTGAAGTACGAAGCGCTGCCAGAGGTGTTTGCCGACAAGCGCGTGCTGGCGCTGTCGCTGGTGCAGAACTGGATCGTCGGGCCATTCCTGATGTTCGGCCTGGCGGTGCTGTTCCTGCACGACTCCCCCGAATACATGACCGGCCTGATCCTGATCGGGTTGGCGCGCTGCATCGCCATGGTGCTGGTATGGAACCAGCTGGCCCGCGGCGACAGCCAGTACGTAGCCGGGCTGGTGGCCTTCAATTCGCTCTTCCAGATCGCGCTGTTCAGCGTGTACGCCTGGTTCTTCCTGTCCTGGCTGCCGCCGGTATTCGGCCTGCAGGGCAGCGTCATCGATGTCAGCATGTGGACCATTGCCGAGGCGGTGCTGATCTACCTGGGCATACCCTTCCTTGCCGGCTATCTCACGCGGCGCTGGCTGAAGGCGGCCAAGGGCACACAGTGGTATGAGCAGCGCTTCCTGCCCGCAATCAGCCCGATCACGCTGGTAGCGCTGCTGCTGACCATCGTGGCGATGTTCAGTCTGAAGGGCGGCGACGTGCTGCGTCTGCCGCTGGATGCGGTTCGCATCGCCATCCCGCTGACGCTGTACTTCATCATCCAGTTCGCCATCAGCTTCTTCATGGGCCGGTTGATCGCCAAGGACTATCCGCGCACCACCGCGATTGCGTTCACCGCTGCTGGCAACAACTTCGAGCTGGCCATCGCCGTGGCCATCGCCGCGTTCGGGCTGGCCTCGCCGGTGGGCTTCGCCGCCGTGATCGGACCCCTGGTGGAAGTACCGGTGCTGGTGCTGCTGGTGCAGGTGGCGCTGCGGTGGGGCAGCCGGTACTTTGCGGCTGGCACCCGCACGGGCGCGGCCATTTCCAGCGAGTGACAGCGCTCTACGCCGGCGCGTGATCAAAGCACTCGATCAACAAGTCGGTCAGCGCGCGCACCTTCAACGACGGGTGCTGGCCCGGCGGCCGGATGACGTAGATCCCGGCCGGTGGCGGTGGGTGGCGCGGCATCTCCTGCACCAGCGCACCAGAATCCCGATGCTCCCGGGTCAGTCCGTCGGGCAGCCACGCGATGCCCAGCCCTGACAGCGCCGCCGCCAGCAGTGCCGTGCCGTTGTCGGCCTTGAAGCGTCCCCTCGGATGCACGGTGACCACCTTATCGCCGTCCATGAACTGCCACGGCTCAGTGCCCTGCATCAGCGCTTCGTGCGCGCCAAGTTCGTCCGGGCTTTCCGGCGACCCGTTCGCACTGACATAGTCGGGGCTGGCCACCAGCCGCCCGTACAGCGGGCCCACGCAGCGCGCGACCAGATTCGAATCCGGCAGGTAACCCACGCGCACGCCGCAGTCGAAGCCCTCTGCCACCATGTCCACGAAGCGGTCGCTGTAGGGCGCATGCACATGCAGCTGCGGATGACGCCGCGCCATTTCCGCGAACACCGACGCGAAATGCGTAGGCCCGAAGGTCAGCGGCGCGGCAATGCGCAGGCGGCCACGTAACTCGCCATTGGGCAGGATCGCTTCCCGGGCTGCGTCCATCTCCGCACACGCGCGCGCAGCGTGCTCGCGGAACGTGGCGCCGGCTTCAGTGAGCGCCGCCCCACGCGTGGTGCGGGCGAGCAGTTGCACGCCCAGCTCCGCCTCCAGCCGGGCCAGCCGGCGGCTGACGATCGACTTGGCCACGCCCAGCCGGCGCGCCGCCGGGGATACGCCGCCGGCATCGGCCACGTCCACGAACGTCCGCAGATCTTCGATATCCACACTGCCCTCCCTGAGTCGCACTACAGCCTGACACAGCGAATGCCCATTCAGTGTTCCGGTTTCTGCGACACAGCTGGCCGCCTCGCGCGGCTACCGCCCTATAGCCAGCGATGACAAGGTCTGGGTTCGCCCTACCCCGACCCATACAGGAAGATGCCATGACGTTCCGCAACGGCCTTGACTCGCTGCTCCGCCCCGAAGATTCCGTGCTTGTGCTCATCGATCATCAGCCCTACCAGCTGGCCAACCTCAACAGCCACGACCCGCAGGCGGTGGTGAACAATGCCACCGCGCTGGCCAAGACCGCCAAGGCGTTTGGCGTGCCCACCATCCTCACCAGCGTCATCGCAGAGCGCGGCGGCCTCATCTTCCCGCACATCACCGATGTGTTCCCCGGCCAGGAGGTGATCGACCGCACCTTCATCAACACCTGGGAAGACCGCAAGGTGGTGGACCGGGTCAAGGCCACCGGCCGCAGGCAGCTGGTCATAGCCGGCCTGTGGACCGAAATCTGCGTGGCCATGCCGGTCATCCAGGCACTGGGCGAAGGCTGGGACGTCACCGTCATCACCGATGCCTGCGGTGCGGTTTCGGTTGAAGCGCACCAGGTTGCCATCCAGCGCATGATCGCCGCCGGCGCCAACGTGATGACCTGGATCGCGCTGGCCGGCGAATGGCAGCGCGACTGGGCCCGCCTGGAGCACGTGGCCGAAGTGACCGACGTGTTCAAGCAGCACGCCGCCGGCAGCGGCATCGCCTACCTGTGGGAGCAGCAGCTGCTCAACACCCCGGTGCCTGCTCCCACCGCTTGACCAGCGAAGCGGGACGCGAGAGGCCTCATACCTGCGTATGAGGCCATCGAACCGGTGGACGGTCCGGCGCATACCGGGAGATGGCTGTGGGCCGCGATGCCTGCGCGGATAGTAGGACTGCACCCGTTGCAGCCCCTTCCCACAGGAACGCCACCATGTCCGACATCATCATCACCGACCGCCAGCTCTCGTCCTCCGCCTACAGCGACGTCATCAACGCGCCGATCGGGAGGGTGGACATCGCCGACTGGCTGTTCAACCTGCCCGAAGCCGAGTACCAGCGCTGCTGTCCCCCGGACCATATCTCCGCCGGGAGCACCACGACCGATGATGGCCAGCGCATGTCGATCAACGTCGAGATGATCGGCAAGACCCTGATGGTGCAGCACTACGTGGCCGAGATCGCCACGCCCACCCTGTGCCGCATGGTCTCCACCTCCGATGCGTTCACGCCCAACGGCCGCACCCGCGTGCAGGTGATCTGGACGCTGAGCGTGAAGAAGATCGACGAGAACACGTGCGAGTACACCAACAGCGTGGTGGCCCACCCCACCCAGGCATTCCTCGATTTCATCGCCGAGCACGGCACACCGTTCGAGGAGGCCGCCGAAGCACGTCAGCGCGATGGGGGTGACCACAACGGCCGCGAGACGCCGCTGTTTGCCGCCAGCATCGAGCGGCGTGCACTGGGCAAGGCTGCCTGAAGGAGCAGGGAGGGCGCCGTCGAGCGGGAAACACGGCCACCCTGGTGGCCGTGCGCTCGATCAGATCCGCTTGACGGTCGATACGATCAAACGTTCCAGTTCAACCTCGGCGACCGCCTGCTCCACCGATCCGGCAGCGACCGCCTCGGACAACGACTCGGCGGCTCCAAGGATCGCCCAATAACCAGCCTCTGGCACGTCGCCCCCTGCTGCAAACCCGCCCAGCCATTCGGCGCACCTGGCAACGAAATCCTGTTGATAGCGCCGCTTTACTTCCATCAACTCCGGTGAACCCGCCAGCGCCGCCAGGATGCCCTGGATCTCACGGCCCTGCGACAACACGCAGGCGATGTAGCCCCCCGCAATCGCGCGCGCACGCTCCCGCAGCTGCGCCCTCGCCTTGCCGATGCGCTCTTCAAACACCGCCGTCTGGCGCTGGTCGTAGTCCTGGTACAGCGCGGCCAACAGGCCGTTGCGGGTGACGAAGTGGTCGTAGGCCACCGGCTTGGTGACGCCTGCCGCTTCGGCCAGGCGCCCCAGCGAAAGTGCGTCGGTGCCTTCTTCGCCCACCAGCGCCCACGCCACATCCAGCAACTGGCGGGCGCGCTGCTCACGCGGCAGGCGGCGGCGGGGTGGCACGGGGCGGGCGGGCATCGGCAGGACGTCAGGCAGCGGCAGCAGAAGCTCCAATGGTACGACCGATGCCGGCGGCCGTACGCAGATGGGCCTCGGCGGCGCCGCTGTCTGATTCAAGCATCAGGGTGGACGACTGCACGCGCGCGCCGCAGTAGTCGAAGATGCCCATGTCGATCTGGGTCTTCATGGCGGAACCGTAGCCGCGTCGCTCGATCATGCCGGCATCCGCGCCGCCAAGGCCGACCAGATGCACCTGCAGGCGCTGCAGCTTCTTGGCTACCTTGCCGTCTTCACCGTATGCATAGGCCCAGCCCTGGGTGAACACCCGGTCGATCCAGCCCTTGAGCAGCGCCGGGAACGACCACCAGTACAACGGGTAGACCAGCACCAGCGCATCGGCGCGATCAATGCGGGCGTGTTCGGCCGCTACGTCGGCGGGTGCCGCCTCCGTCTGGCGGAACAGGGCATTGTCGGCCGAGTTGAATCGGGGGTCGAAGCCCTCCGCCGACAGATCGGCAATCTCGATGGTGTTGCCCCTGCTGGCGGCGAGGATGGCATCGCCGATGCGGTGGGCCACCGCGCGGGTGAGAGAAGCGGGTTCGGGGTGGGCTACTACGATCAGGCTGTGCATGGGAAAGATCCTTGGAAGACGTTACCTACTAAAAGTAACATCGGCCTTTCGGATCACCAGTGCCATGGACGGAACGCTGGAGTTGCATTACCCACCCGTCGCGCCTTGCTTCTGAAGCCTGGCAGCTCCACCGGCTCCGGCGGACGGGCGTAGGCCGCCCCGGCAGCCGACGGGCACAACATAAAAACCACACTCCCCTGCATGGTGACGCTCCTTGGACTTCACCCGACCTCAGCTCGCGGTTCAGCGGCCGTCGAGATGTATGCGGCTCAGCATAGTTGGTGGGAGACCGGCCACCATAGATGGTGGCCGGTCTTTACCTAGGACCAACTCCAAGGGTCCCAAAGGCGCCGGGCGCCTAAGTCAGAGCACCTGTGAGCATCCCAACCGAATCAATTAAACCGGATCGCGGATTAGAACCAACCACCTGCAATCCTTCCAATTTGCCAAGACAATTGATTCTTTTTTTTCTTTAATATCAGCCGCTTGCGAACACAAAGTGGACCGGCCAGCCTTCCGTAGACATTCATGAGCCGTTTTGCGCGTAGCGCCGTTCAAACTCTACAGGGGCCAGGTTGCCAGCGAAACCGTGGCGTCGGATTGGGTTGTAAAACATCTCGATGTAATTGAATACATCCGAGCGAGCCTCGTCCCGGGTCGGGTAGATCCGTCGCTTGATCCGCTCCTTCTTCAGTGCACCGAAAAAGCTCTCAGCCACCGCGTTGTCATGGCAGTTTCCACGCCGACTCATGCTTGGAACCATGCCATTCTGCTTCAGCAACGATAGCCAATCGCTGCTCGTGAACTGGCTGCCTTGGTCAGAGTGGATGATCAGGCCTGCAG
>NZ_JBIDBX010000003.1:0-433333 GCF_043204395.1 Stenotrophomonas sp. NPDC047960
ACGATGTACGGCACGCCGACCTGACGCGACAGCAGGATGTGCTCGCGGGTCTGCGGCATCGGGCCGTCAGCAGCCGAACAGACCAGGATCGCGCCGTCCATCTGGGCGGCACCGGTGATCATGTTCTTGACGTAGTCAGCATGGCCCGGGCAATCGACGTGGGCGTAGTGACGGGTGGTGGATTCGTATTCGACGTGTGCGGTCGAGATCGTGATGCCACGGGCCTTTTCTTCCGGCGCGGCGTCGATCGCGGAGTAATCCTTGAACTCGCCACCGAAGCGCTCGGCACCGATCTTGGTCAGTGCGGCGGTCAGCGTGGTCTTGCCGTGGTCGACGTGACCGATGGTGCCGACGTTGACGTGCGGCTTGGTGCGCTCGAACTTACCCTTGGCCATGGCTGCTTATCTCGAAATCGTCTGAATGGTGGCGCTTGGATGGTGCTCACGAAAGGAATCGAACCTTCGACCTCCTCCTTACCAAGGAGGTGCTCTACCGACTGAGCTACGTGAGCGAGTTTTGAATTATGGCACGAATTTGAATATATTCAAATCCATTCAATGGAGCGGGAGACGGGGATCGAACCCGCACCATCAGCTTGGAAGGCTGAGGTTCTACCATTGAACTACTCCCGCATAGGAAGCTCTTGCCACAACCTGAAACTGCATGAAACTGGTGGAGGGAGGTGGATTCGAACCACCGAAGGCGTAAGCCAGCAGATTTACAGTCTGCCCCCGTTGGCCGCTTGGGTATCCCTCCTTACCACCCTGTCCCGTGGCGCCGAAGCGTTTTCGGTGTGGGGTGGAAGAGCCGTGAATTTTGGGGGTGAATGCGGGTTCTGTCAACAACCTTTTTGAACTTTTTCACATCAATCGCAAATTGCCCCCGCAATGCGGGCTACTGGCCGGGAAGCGTCAGCGTTTCGTCCGCGAAGATCGCCACGTGCGGCACGCCATCGGCACCAATCCAGCCGCGGTACATGCCCTGCGTGTTGAACGGCGTGGCAGCACGACCATCGGCGCCCAGCACGATCGCACCGCCATCGCCGCCAAGCGCGGGAATGCGCGTGTTGATCACCTCGCGCCCGGCCTCTTCCGGGCCCTGCTTGAGGTACTGCATGCGCGCGCAGATGTCGTGCGCGGCCGCCGTGCGGATGTAGTACTCGCCCCAACCGGTGCCGGACACGGCACAGGTGGCATTGGCGTAGGTGCCAGCGCCGATGATCGGTGCATCACCCACGCGCCCGTAGCGCTTGTTGGTCATGCCGCCGGTGGAGGTGCCGGCCGCCAGGTGGCCCTGGCGGTCCAGCGCCACCGCGCCGACGGTGCCGAAGTGGCGTGCGGTTTCGAAATCGGCATGCGCCTGGCCGCCGGCCTCTTCCTTCAGGGCCCTCTGCAGCTGCTGCCAGCGCTTTTCGGTACGGAAGTACGACGGATCGACCAGGGGGATGCCCCGGCTGGCCGCGAAGGTTTCGGCGCCCTCGCCCACCATCATCACGTGCGGAGAGTGCTGCATCACCGCCTCGGCCAGCAGGATCGGGTTGCGCACGCGCTGCACGCCGGCCACCGCACCGGCCTTGAGGGTGGCGCCATCCATCAACGCGGCATCCAGCTCGTTGCGCCCGTCATGGGTGAACACCGCGCCCTTGCCGGCGTTGAAGGTGGGATCGTCTTCCAGCACGGTGATGGCGGCGGTGACCGCGTCGAGTGCCGGCCTGCCGGCGGCCAGCACCTGGTGACCCTGGATGAGCGCCTGGCGCAGCGCCGCGCGCGCCGCCTTTTCCTCGGCCGGCGACAGATCCTTGCGCTGCACCCCTGCGCCGCCGTGGAGGACGAGCACCGGCTCGGCGGCCAGGGCGGGTGGGCTGAGCAGGAGCAGAGAAAGCAGCAGGGCGTGTCGACAGGGCATGGCGCTGACCGGGGTGTGGGTGGCGCGTCCATCATGCCGGACACACCCCGCCGTGCCGACCAACGGTCGGCACCTACCCGCTGGCCGGATATCTGGTAGGCATCGACCGTCGGTCGATACCCGCAGGCCTGGAGCGCGCCCGCTGGCGGCGGACGTAAAAAAGGCGTTAAATGCGCGCCGTCCGTTCACCAAATGTGAATGGGGGTCGCGGCCTCCCTCGAGGCCTACTTTCTTCTTGAGAATTCTCATGCGTAAACAGGCGATGGCGTGGTCGATCCAGCTGGCGTTGATGGGTGTGGGCGCAACGGCAGCGGCACAGGCTCCGGCGCCCGGGGTGCAGCAGCTGGATACGGTGCAGGTGACCGGCTCGCGCATTCCGCGCGCCCAGGTCGAGGGCCCCGCCCCGGTCACGGTGATCACTGCCGGGCAGATCCAGGCCAGCGGCTTCACCAGCGTGCCGGACGTACTGCGTTCGATGACCCAGAACGGCGGTGAGACGCAGAGCCAGCAATCGGCCAGCGGCGCTGACTTCTCGCCGGGTGCGCAGCAGGTCGACCTGCGCGGACTGGGGCCCAACCACACGCTGGTGCTGGTCAATGGCCGGCGCATCGCCGATTTCCCGATGCCGTTCCAGGGCCGCAGCAACTTCACCGACGTCTCCAACATCCCGCTGGGCATGATCGACCGGATCGAAGTGCTGACCGGCAGCGCGTCCGCCATCTACGGCTCGGACGCGATTGCCGGCGTGGTGAATTTCATCCTGAAGAAGCAGGTCGATGGCACCACGGTGGATGTGCGCCTGGGCACCACCAGCGAGGGCGGTGGCGAGTCGTTCGACATGAGCATGGCCAGCGGCTTCGATGCGGGCCAGTTCAGCGCGGTATACAGCTTGGAGCTCCAGTCGCAGACCCCGCTGTGGGCCCATGAGCGCGCCCAGCAGGATTCCACCCTCGACGCCCCCACCGAAAGCGCGCGCGCCGCGCGCCGCGCGTACCTGCGCACGGATTACAACGACGATTACCTGGATCCGGGCCTGGCCACCTGCGATGCACTGGCCAGCCAGAACCAGGGCAGCACCTACTACGCCGAGCGCGCACGCTATGGCTTCTACTGCGGCAGTGACCGTTCGATCGGCTACGGCACGATCCTCAGCGAGCGCCGCGGCGCCAACGGCTATGCATCGCTGCGCTATGGCTTCGAGAACGGCGCGGAGTGGTTTGCCGACGTGCAGCTGGGCTACCACGACATCGCGTTGATGCGCGATGTGACCCAGTGGGGGCTGATGGCGCCGGATGGCAACGAGGACGGCTACTTCCACAACCAGGCCACCGATCAGGTGGAGTTCTGGCAGCGCCAGTTCTCGCCCGAGGAAATGGGCGGGCTGCGCAACGGGATGATCCGCAGCACCCAGAAGACCTTCAGCGTCACCACGGGGTTCAAGGGCTCGCTGGGCGCGGCCTGGGATTACGATGCTTCGCTGAGCCACTCGCAGTACCAGTCGTCGATCCGCTGGCCGCAGATCATCGCGGCCAAGGCCAACGACCTGTTCCTGGGCCCACAGCTGGGCGAGGACGACGATGGCCTCCCGATCTACAACGCCGACCCGGCGCGCCTGTACCGGCCGCTGACCCGCGCCGAGTACGATTCGATCGCCGCGCGCACCACCTACAGGCCGAAATCGCGCACCGATACCGCTGCGCTGACCCTGACCAACGGCGAACTGTTCGAACTGCCCGGCGGCAAGGCCGGCTTTGCGGCCACCGCCGAGTTCGGCAACCAGTCCTACGCGCTCAATCCCGATCCGCTGGCCACGCAGTACTACTACTACAGCTGGAAGGATTCGGACGGCCATGGCAGCCGCAACCGCTGGGCCACCGCGGCGGAGCTGCGCCTGCCATTGCATGACACGCTCAATGTGAGCGTGGCCGGCCGCTTCGACCAGTACCGCTATTCGGGCAACACCATCGGCAAGGCGACCTGGAGCGGCGGCATCGAGTGGCGCCCGATCGACTCGCTGCTGGTGCGCGGCTCATACGGCACCGCGTTCCGCGCGCCGGACCTGCATTATGTGTATGCCGGCCCGGGCAACGATGAAACCAGCGCGAACGACTATTACGCGTGCGCGGTGGACGGCGCGGACGACTGCTCGGATTACGAGGAAAACCTGATCCGCACCCGCGAGGGCAACCGCCAGCTGCATCCGGAAACCAGCACCTCCTGGAGCGCCGGACTGGTGTGGTCGCCTGCAATGGGCCTGGACCTGTCGGTGGACTGGTTCGACATCGACATGCGCGACCAGGTGCAGGACATGGACGTGAGCACGATCCTGCGCGACGAGGCGGCCTGCCGCCTGGGCGAGGCCGATGCGGCCTCGCCGACCTGCGTGGATGCGCTCAACCGGGTCAACCGCACCAGCGATGGGCGCCTGTACGGGGTGCACGTGAGCCCGATCAACATCGCACGCGAGACCACCCGCGGCATCGATGTGGGCCTGCGCTACCGCCTGACCACCGGCGTGGGTGATTTCATCCTGAGCGGTAATCACACGTGGGTGCAGCGCCATGATTTCCAGCAGTTCGCCGGGGACGTGGTGGAAGACCAGTTCGCGGTCAACAGTGGCTTCGATATTCCACGCACCAAGACCAGCGCAAGCCTGACCTGGGAGAACGCGGCGTGGTCGGCCACGCTGTACGGCCAGCGCCTGGGCAGGCTGCCGAGTTTCGACAGCTACGACCAGAGCTTCGACTGGGAGAGCGGCGCCAGCCCGTGGATCAAGGCGACCTACCGCTACAACCTGTCGGTGCAGTACCGCTTCGACGACCATTCGCGGTTGTCGCTGTCGGTGGTGAACATGTTCAACAAGATGCCGCCGAAGGATGCGACGTACACCTCGTACCCGTATTACGACGTGTCGTGGTTTGACACGGTGGGGAGGCAGTTGAACCTGCAGTACACGCACAAGTTTGGCGGCACCGCGCTGTAGTTGTTCTACTTTTCCACACCGTGCGTGGAAAGCGATGGGGGTTTGCTGTGGACAACCCTGTCTGAGCCACGCGCTGCAACGGTTCTGCAGGGTGGTGAATTTTTGTCCAGTCGATGCGCGGGTTTTCCACACAGGACGTGGAAAGCCATGGGAATTTGCTGTGGACAACCCGGCTGAACACTGCGCTGGAAGGGTTTCAGGCCGTGGTGAATTATTGTCCAGGCTGAAATGCAGACGCCCCGCACGGGGCGGGGCGTCTGCGATGGCGGGCGGCGGACCAACGGTCCGCCCGACCGGTCAGACGTTGAAGCGGAAATGCAGGATGTCGCCTTCCTGGACGCGGTATTCCTTGCCTTCCAGGCGCAGGCGACCGGCTTCCTTGGCGCCGGCTTCGCCCTTGTACTTGATGAAGTCGTCATACGCGATGGTTTCGGCGCGGATGAAGCCTTTCTCGAAGTCGGTGTGGATCACGGCGGCTGCCTGCGGGGCGGTGGCGCCCTTGCGTACGGTCCAGGCACGGACTTCCTTCACGCCGGCGGTGAAGTAGGTCTGCAGACCGAGCAGACTGTAGGCGGCGTTGATGACGCGGTTGAGGCCCGGCTCGGTCAGGCCGAGGTCGGCCAGGAAGGTGTCGCGGTCTTCGTCGTCCAGCTGCGAGAGCTCTTCTTCGATGGCGGCCGAAACCGGCACCACCTGCGCGCCTTCGGCGGCGGCACGGGCGCGCACGGCGTCCAGGTGCGGGTTGTTCTCGAAGCCGTCTTCCAGCACGTTGGCAATGTACATCACCGGCTTGAGGGTGAGCAGGAACAGGTCGCGGACCAGGGCTTTCTCTTCCTCGTCCAGGCCGGCGCTGCGGCCGGCCTTGCCGTCGGCCAGGGCAGCCTGCAGCTTGGCCAGCACCGGCTTGCGCGCGGCCGCGTCCTTGTCGCCGCCCTTGGCCGCACGCTCGGCGCGGTTCAGCGCCTTCTCGACGCTGTCCAGGTCGGCCAGGGCCAGCTCGGTGTCGATGGTGTCGATGTCCGACAGCGGGTCAACCTTGTTGTTGACGTGGATGACGTCGGCGTTTTCAAAGCAGCGCACCACGTGGGTGATCGCATCCACTTCGCGGATGTGGGCCAGGAACTTGTTGCCCAGGCCTTCACCGCTGGCGGCACCGGCAACCAGGCCGGCGATGTCGACGAACTCCACGGCGGTTGGAATGACCTTCTGCGGGTTGATGATCGCCGCCAGTTCGTTCAGCCGCGGATCCGGCACGGGCACGATGCCGACGTTCGGCTCGATGGTGCAGAACGGGAAGTTGGCCGCGGCGATGCCCGCCTTGGTCAGCGCGTTGAACAGGGTCGATTTGCCGACGTTGGGCAGGCCGACGATGCCGCATTTGATACCCATCTTTGACAGCCTCTGTTATTTCGGGGTGTGCAGGCGCTTCATCGCCTCACTGTAATCGCCACGCACGGCCAGCGGCAGTACGTCGATGGCGTCGTCGATGGCATGCCCGATCAGCACGTCATCGTCCTTGCTTGCGCGGCCGAGCACCCACGGCACCACGCGGTCCTTGTGGCCAGGATGGCCGATGCCGATGCGCAGGCGGTGGAACTTTCCATGGCCGAGCAGGCGGATGGTGTCGCGCAGGCCGTTCTGGCCGCCGTGGCCACCGTCGAACTTGAGCCGGGCCACGCCGGGCGGCAGGTCCAGTTCGTCATGCGCCAGCAGGGTTTCTTCAGGCTCGATCTTCCAGAAGCGCTGGGCGGCGGTGACCGACTTGCCGCTGAGATTCATGAAGGTGGCAGGCTTGAGCAGCCACACCGGTTGCCCGGCAATGTCGACCCTGGCGGTCTCGCCGAACAGCTTGCTGTCCACGCTCCAGCGCGCGCCGGCCTGGGCGACCAGGGCGTCAATGAAACGAAACCCGGCATTGTGCCGGGTCTGGGCGTGCTCGGGTCCGGGGTTACCCAGGCCAACGATCAATCGCAATCCTGTCATCGCTCTTCTTCATCGCTACCGGCGGTGTGCCGGTACATGCAGAAACGGCGCCTGCCCAGAAGGGCAGGCGCCGCAATCACTTACTCTGCAGCAGCCACTTCTTCGTCGGCGGCTTCGCCCTTGCCGTGCTTGGCAGTGACGATGGCGTCGTCGTGGTCCTTGCCCTGGGCCAGGGCAACGATCTCGACGCCCTTCGGCAGCTTGATGTTGGACAGGTACACCACGTCACCGGCCTTGAGCTCACCCAGGTCGACGTCGATCGACTCCGGCAGATCCTTCGGCAGGCAGCTGACGGTGACTTCCTTCAGTTCGTGGGTGACCACGACGTCGGCAGCCTTGCCGGCCGGCGAGGTGTCTTCGTTGAGGAAGTGCAGCGGCACCGACGCGGTCAGGGTCTGGTTCTCATCCACGCGCAGGAAATCCAGGTGCATGATCAGCTGCTTGTGCGGGTGGCGCTGCATGTCACGCAGCAGGACCTTGGTGATCTTGCCATCCAGGTTCAGGTCCAGGATCGACGAGTAGAACCACTCGTTCTGCTGGGCAAGCCAGGTAGCGTTGTGGTCCAGGCTGATGGCGACCGGTTCGGCGTTGCCACCGTACACGATGGCCGGGATCACACCGGCGTGACGCAGGCGGCGGCTCGCACCCTTACGCTGCAGTTCACGCTTGGTGACCTTGATTTCATGGGTCTTCGACATTTTACTTCTACCAGTTGTTGCCTTGCCGGAATGGCTTGGCGATGAAGGGCACGTCCGCGACCAGACGTCCCCGGGGCCCTGGCTGCCGTCGCCGGCGGCCAGGAAAAACGAATCAGTCCACGTACAGCGAGCTGACCGACTCGCCGAAGGCGATGCGGCGCATCGTTTCGGCCAGCATCTCCGCCACGCTGAGCTGGCGGATCTTGCTGCACACGCGCGCTTCTTCACGCAGCGGGATGGTATCGGTCACCACCAGCTCATCGAGCTGGGAGTTGTTGATGTTGTCCACCGCCGGGCCCGAGAGCACGGCGTGGGTGCAGTACGCGGCCACCTTGAGGGCGCCACGCGCCTTCAGCGCGGCGGCGGCCGCACACAGGGTGCCGGCGGTGTCGACGATGTCATCGACCATCACGCAGGTCTTGCCTTCGACGTCACCGATGATGTTCATCACGGTAGAGACGTTGGCGCGCGGGCGGCGCTTGTCGATGATCGCCAGATCGGCATCGTCCAGGCGCTTGGCGACGGCGCGGGCGCGCACCACCCCGCCCACGTCCGGGGACACCACGATCAGGTTTTCGGTGCCGTAGGCGCGCCAGATATCGGCGAGCAGCAGCGGCGAGGCATACACGTTGTCCACCGGCATGTCGAAGAACCCCTGGATCTGGTCGGCATGCAGGTCCACCGTCAGGACACGGTCGGCGCCAACGGCGCTGAACATCTTGGCGGCCACCTTGGCGGTGATCGGCACGCGCGAGGAGCGCATGCGGCGATCCTGGCGCGAGTAACCGAAGTACGGCACCACGGCGGTGACGCTGTTGACCGAGGCGCGCTTGAGCGCATCGATCAGGACCAGCAGCTCCATCAGATTCTCGGCGCTGGGGGCGCAGGTCGGCTGGATCACGAAGACGTCCTGCTTGCGGACGTTCTCTTCGATTTCGACCTGCACTTCACCATCGGAGAAGCGCGAAACCAATGCCTTGCCCGGTCGCACCCCCAGTTCCTTGCAGATGCTCTGGGCAAGGCGCTTGTTGGCGTTGCCGGAAAATACCAGCAGGTTCGGGTGATCTTGCATCATGACGGTCTCGGGCGGGAGCGATTGGCGGAGAACTCTGCCGCCGGCGCCCGGGGACGTCTGCGGTGACAACACCGCGGCCGTTCAACCGTGTCCGCGCAGCATGCGCATGGAACGCGGTTGGCGTCCGCAAGTGGCAGGGGCGGGAGGATTCGAACCTCCGAATGCCAGGATCAAAACCTGGTGCCTTGGGCCTCTTGGCGACGCCCCTGCATCAAAAATCAATAACGCTCGAGTACATCAAGCAGTGGCGAGCGCTCCACGCCCGCAGCCACCCATGCCCGCAGTTCCTTCGGCAACCGCGCCAGGCCCTGCTCTGCAGCAGCGCGCGTGGCGAACTCGACGAAACAACCGCTTCCCGACCCGGTGAGTCGTGCCCGGCCGATCCTGTCCAACGCGATGAGCACTGCCTCGACGGCAGGTTCGCGACGGCGCAGCACCGGCTCGAACGCATTCCCGAGCAAAGACCCGGAAGCGAAGTCCGCTATTTTCGCTACTGGGGCGTCGCGCGTCAAATCGGAACTGGCGAAAAGTGCAGCGGTGGGCACATGGACGCCGGGGTCGGCAATCACATACCAGGCCGGCGGCAGGGCCAGCGGGGTCAGCTGCTCCCCCACCCCTTCGGCCCAGGCATTGCGTCCGCGCACGAAGACCGGCACGTCCGCGCCCAGCTGCAGGCCCAGTCCGGCCAGCGTGTCTTCGTCCAGCCCCGTTTTCCAGAGCGCGTTCAACGCCACCAGGACCGTCGCGGCATCGGAAGACCCACCGCCAAAACCGCCGCCCGCTGGAATGCGCTTTTCGACGGTGATATGCACACCTTGGGCGACGTTACAATGCTTTTTCAGGAGAACGGCAGCGCGCACGGCGAGATCATCGGCCTCTTCCACGCCGGGCACGGAGGGCCCCATACGACGCACCTGGCCGTCTTCACGCACCTGAAGCCGAACCCGGTCGCCCCAGTCCAGCAGCCGGAACACGCTCTGCAGTTCGTGGTAGCCATCAGCGCGGCGGCCGGTGATGTGCAGGAACAGGTTCAGCTTGGCCGGGGCCGGAAACCACGGCCCACTGCCGTTCAGGTCCAACGCGCTCATGGGCTGCCCAGCACCCAGCCGTCGACCAGCAGGCGCACCTTGGCGTCGCCATTGACCGCCTCGATCCGCCGCGGCAGCACCGGGCGATCGCCTTCGGCCGGGTACCAGTCCAGGAAGTGGATATCCCAGCCCATCTGGCGGACCCTGCGCGGCCGGCCTTCGGCATCGCGATCGATCTGCTCGGCCGCGGTCGACCCTTCGGCGACCAGGCCGCGCACCCAGTCCGGCAACTGGTTGACCGGAATATCCCAGCCGGTGGCCTCCAGCAGCACCTGCTGCGCATCCTCGCCCTGGCGCGGGCCACCTTCCACACCGTCCAGCCGCCCGCTGCGGTTCTGGCTGTCGCCGCTCAGGGTCCAGCTCTGCCGGGTGACCGGCGCGCTCAGCGACACCACGTACTGGCGCGCCTGCTGCTGCCAGTCGATGCGACCACTGCCGCCGTTGCTCCCTTTGTTGACCGCGACCCGACCCTGGAACGACCACGCCGGCTGCGCGCGCAGCGCGTCTACTCGCGCAGCCTCGGCCTGCTGCGCCTCGGCGCTCACGGTGGTCACCACAGCGGGGGCGGCCGGGGCCTTGCGCGTGTCCAGCGACACGCAGGCCGACAACGACACGGCCAGGACCGCCGCGAAGGCGGCCTTCATGGGAATCAGGTTCATACGCCGTATTTCTCGATCACGCGCTGCAGCGCACGGTTTTCCGGGTCCAGCTTGCGTGCTTCATCGAAGAAGCGGCGGGCCTCGTCCTTGCGGCCAAGCACCCACAGCACCTCGCCCACATGCGCGGCGATCTCAGGATCCTTGGCCAGCGTCCAGGCGCGACGCAGCTGCACCAGTGCTTCTTCATTGCGGCCCAGGCGATACAGCACCCAGCCGTAGCTGTCGACGATGGCGGCGTTGTCCGGCTCGGCCACGCGGGCGCGGTCGATCAGCTCCAGCGCCTCCTGGTAGCGGGCGGTGCGGTCGGCCAGGGTATAGCCCAGGGCGTTGAGCGCGGCCACGTTCTCCGGTTCGGTCACCAGGATCTTGCGCAGGTCCGCTTCGGCGCGCGGCACATCATCGCGGCGCTCCCAGGCCAGCGCGCGGGCATACAGCAGCGCGTTCTCGTCCGGGTAGGCGGCCAGGCCCCGGGCCAGCGCGTCCAGCTCACCCGGCAGGTCGTTGCCCCGCTGGCGCAGTTCGGCCTCGAGCAGGTAGGCGTCGCGCCGCGCTTCATCATCGATCATGGCGTCGGACTGGATGGCATGGACGCCGGCGAAGGCCTTGTCGGTCTGGCCCAGTTCGTACTGGGCACTGGCCGCGCGCAGGCGGGCTTCGGCGCGCTCTTCGCCGCCCGGCACGCTGAGGTACCAGTCCACTGCTTCGGCATGGCGCTTGAGGTACTCGGCGATCTTGCCCAGCAGCAGGCGCTGGGCCGGGTCCGGCTTGGTCGCCTGCTTCGACAGGGCGGTGTACAGCGCCAGCAGCGCCGCGTCGTCCTTCTGCTTGGCCAGCAGCGAGGCGCGCATGCCCCAGGTCTGCACGTTCTGCGGACCGACCGCGAGCACGCGCTCGGCCGATTTCGCATCGCCCATGGCGTCGTAGGCGATGGCCACGGCATTGCGCAGCTCCGGGTCCTGCGCGGTGCGCGGTTCCACCGAACGCAGCGCGGCCAAGGCGTCGTCGGTCTTGCCGGCCTGGAACATCAGGCTGGCATTGAGCAGCGCCACGCGCGGCTCACCGGGGAAGCGGCGCACCACTTCATCGACCATGCGCCGGGCCAGTTCGGGCCGGTCCATGCGCATGGCCAGTCGCCCAAATTCCTGCCAGGGCTCGAGCTGGTTGGGGATGGCGTTGTCGTCGACCAGCCGGCCCAGCACATCGGCGGCAGCGGCCGGGTCGCGGCCCCCACCGGCCAGCGCGGCCAGCGCGAACTTCCAGCCGCGCGGGTCCGGGTCGCGCAGCAGGGTGCCCAGCTCGGTCCGCGCGCCCTTCACATCACCCTTGCGCAGGTCCAGCGCGGCGGCGGCGCTGCGCATGGCCAGCGAACGGGGCGCACGCTTCTCCCACAGGGCCAACGCGCGGGTGGCGCGCTTGTCATCGTCGGCGAGCATGGCGATCCGGGTGGCGCGCTCGGCCAGGCCGGCGTCGTCGCGGCCCGCCTCGGCGGCCTCCAGGTACCAGCGCGCGGCTTCGGCGAGCTTGCCGGCCTGCAGTGCGAACTCCCCGGCCATCACCGGGGTCAGCGACGCCGGCTGGGCCATTCCGGCCTTGTCAGGGGGGGCCGCCGGGGCTGCCGCCAGGGCGTTGGCGGTGAACAGGGACAGCAGCAGAACGCTGGAGATGCGAATCAATGCGGGCATCGGGGGCTTCTGGCCTTAAAATGGCGACTTGAATGGCCAGCAGCTTATCGCAAGCAACTGAACAATGACCCTGTGGGTGCTCGGACTGAATCACCAGACCGCGCCAGTGGAACTGCGCGAACGCGCGTCCTTTGGCGGCGACGCCCTGCCCCAGGCGTTGGCGTCGCTGCGCGACACCCCGCAGGTGGCCGAGGCGGTGCTGCTGTCCACCTGCAACCGCACGGAGCTGTATGCCGTGGCCGATTCGGGCGAGGCGCTGGCACAGTGGCTGGAGTCGCACGCCGGGCAGCTGCAGGGGTATCTGTACCAGCATGCCGATGCCGATGCGGTGCGCCACCTGTTCCGGGTCGCCACCGGGCTGGACTCGATGGTGCTGGGCGAGCCGCAGATCCTGGGCCAGGTGAAGGATGCGTGGGCGACTGCGCGCGATCATGGCCTGCTCGGCCAGCGCCTGGACCGCCTGTTCCAGCAGACCTTTTCGGTGGCCAAGCGCGCGCGTACCGACACCCGCGTGGGCGCCAACCCGATCTCGGTCGCCTCCACGGCGGTCCGCCTGGCGCAGAACTCGTTCGCGCGGCTGGAAGACTCCACCGTGTTGCTGGTCGGCGCTGGCGAAACCATCGAACTGGCCGCCCGCCACCTCAGTGAAGGCCGCGTACGGAGGCTGCTGATCGCCAACCGCACCCTGGCCCATGCACAGGAACTGGCCACCCGCCATGGTGGCGTGGCGCTGCCGCTGACCGAGCTGGAACGCCACCTGGGTGAAGCCGACGTGGTGTTTTCGGCGACCGCCGCGCGCGAGCCGGTCATCACCACGGCACATATCGCGGCCGCGCTGCGCTCGCGAAGACACAAGCCGATGCTGCTGTTCGACCTGGCAGTACCACGCGATATCGAAACCGGGGTCGGCGAACTGCAGGATGCATTCCTGTACACCGTGGACGACCTGGAGCGCGCGGTCGAAGACAACCGGCGCAGCCGGCGCGAGGCGGCCGCCGAAGCCGAAGCCATCATCGAGCTGCAGGTGTCGCGGTTCGTCGAGACCCTGCAGGCCAACGCGCACCAGGCGCCGCTGCGCCAGCTGCGCGCCTATGGCGAGGCCACGCGGCAGGAAATGCTGGGCAAGGCGCGCCAGCAGCTGGCCCACGGCAAGACGCCGGAGGAGGTGCTGGAGCTGCTCGCCCATGGCCTGACCAACCGCCTGCTGCACCCGCCGACCGCCGCGCTGCGTGCAGCCGCGCTCAGCGGCGATACTGAACTGACCCGCGCCGCCGAGCGCCTGTTCCCGGCCAAGCCGGGCTACCACCACCCTGCCGTGAGCAACGATGACGCCGACCCTGCGCCGTAAGCTGGAAGCGCTGGCCGAGCGCCGCGAAGAACTTGAACGCCTGCTGGCCGACCCGGCCGTGGTCAGCGGCAACGAGCGCTTCCGCAATTTTTCGCGTGAGTTCGCCCAACTGCAGCCGATCGCCGCCGCACTGGACGAGGAAGCGCGGGCGTTGGCCGATCTGGCCGCCGCTGAAGCAATGCGTGCCGACCCGGACCTGCGTGAGCTGGCCGAGGAGGAAATCACCGCCGCGCAGGCGCGCCTGCAGCAGCTCGACCATGAGCTGGCCCTGCTGCTGGTGCCGCGCGATCCGCGCGATGACGGCAACCTGTTCCTGGAAGTGCGCGCCGGGACCGGTGGCGACGAGGCGGCGATCTTCGCCGGTGACCTGTTCCGCATGTACGCGCGGTACGCCGAACGCCAGGGCTGGAAGGTCGAGGTCGAATCGGACAGCCCCGGCGAGCACGGTGGCTACAAGGAAATCGTGGCGCGCGTGGTGGGCCGCGGCGCCTATTCCAAGCTCAAGTTCGAATCCGGCACGCACCGCGTGCAGCGCGTGCCGGCGACCGAGTCGCAGGGGCGCATCCACACCTCGGCGGCCACCGTGGCGATCATTCCCGAAGCCGACGAGGTCGACGAGATCGTCATCAACCCGGCCGACCTGCGGGTGGATACGTTCCGCTCGTCCGGCGCCGGTGGCCAGCACGTCAACAAGACCGAATCGGCCATCCGCATCACCCACGTGCCGAGCGGCGTGGTGGTGGAATGCCAGACCGAGCGCAGCCAGCACGCCAACCGCGACAAGGCGATGAAGCGCCTGAAGGCGCAGCTGCTCGATGCCGAGCGCAACCGGCAGGCGGCCGCCACCGCGGAAAGCCGCCGGCTGCAGGTCGGCAGCGGCGACCGCAGCCAGCGCATCCGCACCTACAGCTTTCCGCAGGGCCGCATTACCGATCACCGCGTGGAAGGGCTGACCCTGTACGACCTGCCCAACATCATCGCCGGTGAGCTGGATACGCTGGTGGAACGGCTGATCCACGAACACCAGGCCGATGAACTGGCCCAGCTGTCCGCTGGCGCGTGAGCATGGACCCGCAGCGCGAGCAGCTGCGCAGCGCCGTGCAGCGCCAGCCCCAGGATTTCATCGCCTGGGTGATGCTGGCCGACGCGGAGCTTGAAGTCGGTGATGTCGCTGCGGGCGACCACGCAGCCTCGCGCGCGCTGCAGCTGCGCCCCGGCCACCCCGAAGCGCTGGCCCGGCTGGGCCGCACGCGCTGGATGCAGGGCCGCCATGGGGAGGCCGCCGCCCTGCTGCGCCAGGCCGCCAACCAGGTCCCGGAGCATCCTGGCATCGCGCTGTGGCTGGGCCACGCTCTGGAGGACGCCGGCCAGCCCGAAGCCGCTGCCGATGCCTACCGCCATGCGCATCAGCTGCTGCCCGGCGAGCCTTACATCACCGCGCAGCTCCTCAACTGGCAACGCCGGCTGTGCGACTGGCGCGGGCTGGAGCCGCTGTCCCAGCAGGTCCGCCAGGCCGTGGCGCAGGGCGTGGCGGTGGTCGAGCCGTTCGCCTTCCTCAGCGAAGACGCCAGCGCCGCCGAGCAGTTGGCATGTGCACGGCAGCGCGCCGCAGGCATTGCCGAGGGCGTGCGGGCGCTGCCGGCCGCGCAGGTGCGCCGCAAGGGGCCGCTGCGCGTAGGTTTCCTTTCCAATGGCTTCGGCGCGCACCCGACCGGACTGCTGACCGTGGCGCTGTTCGAGCAGCTGCACGCGCTGGGCGCGCTGGAGCTGCATCTGTTCGCCCTCAATGCCGATGACGGCAGCGCGATCCGCGCGCGCCTGCAGGCCGCTGCCACCGCACTGCACGACGTCTCGCCCCTGCCGCACGCGGTGATCGCCGCACGCATCCGCGAGGCCGGCATCGATGTGCTGTTCGACCTGCGCGGCTGGGGCGGCGGCGGCACGCCGGCGGTACTGGCGATGCGCCCTGCCCCGGTACAGGTGAACTGGCTGGCCTATCCAGGCACCTCGGGCGCGCCGTGGATGGACTACGTATTGGCCGATGGTTACGTACTGCCTTCCGCGATGGAACCGGCTTTCAGCGAACAGGTCCGGCACCTGCCCCGCGCGTTCCAGCCCTCGGACAACACCCGCATGCTGGAACCTGCGCCGGGCCGCGATGCCTGTGGCCTGCCTGCGCAGGGGGTGGTGTTCTGCTGTTTCAACAACAGCTACAAGCTCAACCCGCGCAGCATGCGCCGCGCGTTCGCAGTGCTGCAGGGCGTACCGGGCAGCGTGCTGTGGCTGCTGTCCGGGCCCGGCAATGCCGATGCGCGGCTGCGCACCGCCGCGCGCGACGCGGGGCTGGACCCCGCACGGCTGGTGTTCATGCCCAAGCTGCCGCACCCGACCTATCTGGCGCGCTACCCGCTTGCGGACCTGTTCCTGGACACGCACCCGTACAACGCGCACACCACCGCTTCCGATGCGCTGTGGGCCGGCTGCCCGGTGTTGACCTGCCCGGGCGCGACATTCGCGTCGCGCGTGGCCGGGTCGCTCAACCACCACCTGGGACTGCCGGCGATGAACGTCGCCGATGACCGCGCGTTCGTGGATACCGCAATCGCGCTGGGCAACGACCCGGCGGCACTGGCAGCGCTGCGGACCACCCTGGCCCAGCGGCGTTCGGACAGCAGCCTGTTCGACATGGCCGGGTTCGCGCGCGACTTCAGTGCCGAGGTGCAGGCAATGGCGCGATTGCACGGCTGGCAGGACGCACACACGGGCTGACCCCGCACTGCGCTAGGCTCGGGCTTCTTCTGTCAGCCGGAATCCCGCACCGATGGGCAAGCTCAAGCGCAAGGCGTACCAGGCACTGCTCGAACCGATGCAGCTCGAACTCACCGCGATGGCGCGCTGGGCCCAGCACACCGGGCAGCGCGTGCTGGTGCTGTTCGAAGGCCGCGATACCGCCGGCAAGGGCGGCGCCATCCAGGCCATCGCCGAACACCTCAACCCCCGCCAGTGCAGGGTGGTGGCGCTGCCCAAGCCAACCGACCGCGAAAGCACCCAGTGGTATTTCCAGCGCTATGTGTCGCACCTGCCGGCCGCCGGCGAGATCGTGTTGATGGACCGCAGCTGGTACAACCGGGCCGGGGTCGAACGCGTGATGGGCTACTGCAGCGATACCGAGTACGACGCCTTCCTGGCCCAGGCACCCGTGTTCGAGAAGCTGCTGGTGGACGATGGCATTCTGCTGTTCAAGTACTGGCTCACGGTTGATCAGGCGCAGCAGGAAAAGCGTTTTGCCGAGCGCCATTTGGACCCGCTCAAGGGCTGGAAGCTGTCGCCGGTGGACCTGGAGTCACGCAGCAAGTACACCGCCTATACGGAGGCGCGCGAGGCGATGCTGCGCGCGACGCACCGGGAGCAGGCGCCGTGGACGCTGGTGGATTTCAACGACCAGAAGCGCGGGCGGCTCGCCTTGATCCGCGACCTGCTGGACCGGCTGCCGGATACCGGGGTGGACGATCCCATCCCGGACCTGCCGCCGCTGAAGGGCAAACTGCACGAGGAACATTTCGGCGTGTTGAAGCCGATTCAGCCGTTCGCGGCGGAAGACCGCTAGGTACCCACCGTTGCCGGGTACTGCGGATCATTTTTTCAGCGCGATCTCTTTTTCAATGTCCGCCGCCGTCACCGGGCCCAGGAATTCCTTTGCCACTTTTCCATCCGGGGCAATCAGGTAGGTGAGCGGCAGGCCGCGCGGGATGGCGAAGTCTTCCGGCGGGTTGTAGGTGTCCACCAGCACGATCGGATAGGTCACCGGCAGCTTCTGCAGGAACGCCTTCATTTCCGCCAGCTCGATGTCTTCATACGCCAGGCCGACCACCTCGATCTCCTCGCGCATGGCATGCAGCGCCGACAGCTCCGGCATTTCCTTGCGGCACGGCGCGCACCAGGTTGCCCAGAAGTTGACCACCACCCACTTGCCGCGATGCGCGGCCAGGTCGTAGGTAGTACCGTCGATGGCGGGAAGCACCAGGCGCGGCTGGGCCGCAGTCTTTCGCTCCAGGTCCGGCGTGGCGGCAGCGGCGGCCGGGGCCGCAGGCTCCGCCGCGGGGGCCGGGGCCGGCGCGGGCGCTGCCGGCTGCGGTGCCGGCTTGTTGCATCCGGCCAGGGCCAGCAGGCCGACGGCCAGCAGCAGGGGCTTGAAGGTCATGGGGTGTCTCCAGACGGGGGATAGATATCGCTGACGCGGCGCTTGAGCAGCTCACGCAGGGGCAGCCGCAGTGCATCCAGCGCCGCCACCGAGGCGGAGCCAAGGCTGTCGTCGCGACAGGGAAGATAAGCTTCCTTGACCGGAATGCGCAGCTGCGTGGATTCGTAGAGGTCGGCCAGGGTGAGCTTGTCCAGGTCGCGTGACAGCAGCCATTCGCCCTGCTCGTCGCGGCGTACCACGCGGATTGCCTCCAGGTCGCACAGCATGCTCTGCAGCAGTGAGTCGGTCAGCATCGGCTCCATCCGCAGGATCTCGTCGTCGTCCAGCCCGCGCCCGTCGGCGCGCGCCTGGTGGAAGCGGCCGATCAGGCGCAGCAGCCCATACAGTTCATACCCGGTGGGCAGGCGCAGCTCGGCCGGCTGGTAGCGGAACGCGGCGATCGACGAGGCCAGCGACGCACCCAGCAGCACCGACACCCAGCACAGGTAGATCCACAACAGCAGGATCGGCACGAAGGCAACGGTGCCATAGAGCTTCTGGTAGGACTGGAAGCTGCCCAGGTAGGCGCCCATGCCCCACTTCACCAGCTCCAGCATCACCGCGGCGAGGATCGCGCCGGGAATGGCATGCCGCCATTTCACCGTATGGTGCGGGACCACCCGGTAGACCAGCATGATGCAGACGAACTCGATCAGGATCGGCGCCAGGGTCAGCGAGGCATTGGCCAGCAGGCGGCCTTCACTGGTGCCGAACAGCGGCAACGCGAACACCCGGGCCGAGACCGCCAGCGACGCGGCCGCCAGCATCGCGCCCAGGGTCAGCACGGTCCAGTACACCAGGAATCGGGTCAGCTTGGGCCGCGTCGAGCTGACCCGCCAGATCTGGTTGAAGGTTTCTTCCACGCTGTTCAGGGTGATCAGCAGTGAGACCACCAGGGCGATGAAGCCGGCGGCGGTGAGCTGGCCGGCGCTGGCCGAGAACTGGCGCAGGTAGCCTTCGGCTGCGCGCGCGGCGTTGGGCACGAAGTTGGAGAACACGTAGTCGCTGAGCGTGTCGCTCCAACGGTCGAACACCGGGAACGCCGAGAGCACGCCGAACACCACGATCGCCAGCGGCACCAGCGCGAACACGGTGGTGTAGGCCAGCGAGGCGGCGGCCTGGAACAGGCGGTCGTCGAGGAAGCGGCGCCACAGGAAGCGACCGAAGCTGGCGGTGCGGGCGCGGTCGCGCACGCGTTCCATCCACAGGTTGAGGGTATCCAGAGGTTCCATCCAGGCAAGCGTACCTGAAGCGGGGTGGAGGCAATGCCATACTGGACGCCAACTGATCACGACGGAAGCGAGATGGCGGAAATCCTGGTGCTGTATTACAGCCGCGGCGGGTCGGTGGCGCGACTGGCGCGCCAGATCGCGCGTGGCGTCGGCGAAGTGCCCGGCATGAGCGCGCGGCTGCGTACCGTACCGCCGGTGGCGGCGGTCACCCAGACCGCACGGCCGCCTGTGCCTGATGACGGTGCGCCTTACGTGAGCGTGGAGGACCTGGCCGACTGCAGCGGCCTGCTGCTGGGAAGCCCGACCCGCTTCGGCAACATGGCCGCGCCGGTGAAGCATTTCCTTGACGGGCTCGGCGCCGAGTGGGTCAACGGCACGCTGGCGGGCAAACCGGCCGGAGTGTTCACCTCCACCGCGTCGCTGCACGGCGGGCAGGAATCCACGTTGTTGTCGATGCAGGTGCCGCTGCTGCACCACGGTTGCCTGATCGTGGGCATTCCCTTCACCGAGCCCGCGCTCAGCCATACCACCACCGGCGGTACGCCCTACGGCGCCAGCCACGTGGCCGGTGCCGACGACAATCCGGTACCGAGCGACGATGAGGCGATCCTGGCGCGCGCGCTGGGCCGGCGCGTGGCCGACATCGCACGGCGGCTGGGATGAGCCCGCGCGTGCAGAGGTGGACGTTGGCGGCCCTGCTGCTGGGGCTGGCCACGGTGTTCGCGGTGTGGTTCGCGCACGACCGGCATTGGCTGGCCAGCCAGCTGGTCTTCACCGCTCCGCCGCTGCTGCTCGCGCTGGGCGTACTCACCGGGCGCGGCAAGGCGATGTTCTGGGCCGGCGTGCTGGCCCTGTTCTGGTTCAGCCACGGCGTGATGAGTGCCTGGAGCCACCCGGAAACCGCGCACTGGGCCTGGCTGGAACTGCTGCTGGCGCTGGCGGTGATCGGAGTATCCAGCGCGCCGGGCCTGCGCCGGCGTTTTTCGAAGCGTTGAGGGTCACGCGCCCGGCTGCGGGCCGGCGCCTGCAGCCGTATCATGGGCACCCAGCGCGGGGGTTGCCGCGCGGTACCGCCCGCACTCCAGGAAGCCTGCAATGGAAGAACTACTGATCATCACCACCGGTGGCACGATCGACAAGATCTACTTCGACGACAAGTCGGACTACCAGATCGGCGATCCACAGATCGGGATGATCCTGCGCGAGCTGGGCGTGACCTTCCGCTTCAACGTGATTCCGATCCTGCGCAAGGATTCACTGCACATCACCGACGAGGACCGCGAACTGATCCGCGCCACCATCGCCGCACAGCCGACCCGCCACGTGCTGGTTACCCATGGCACCGATTCGATGGTGCAGACCGGCCAGGTGCTCAAAAGCATTCCCGACAAGACCATCGTGATGACCGGCGCACTCAGCCCGGCACGCTTCCGCGGCTCGGACGCGGAGTTCAACATCGGCTGTGCGATCGGCGCGGTGCAGTCGCTGCAGCCAGGCGTGTACATCGCCATGAACGGTCGCATCTGGAACCCGGAACACGTGCGCAAGAACGTGGCCGCCAATCGGTTCGAAGACGCATGAGGCGGTAACCGCCTCATGCGCAGGTAGCGCCCGACCGTTGGTCGGGCGACCTTTTCTCAATACTGCGCGGTCAGGGTCACGCCGGAGAAGGTGCTATAGGCCTTCACCCGGACGTACCAGGTCCCCGCGGCCGGGGCGTTGATCGTGCAGGTTTCATTGTTGCCGCTCAGGTACGGCCGGCAGGTGTAGACGGTATCGGTAGGCGCGCTGCCCGACCGCACGTACAGATCTGCATCACCGCTGCCACCGGCGATGGTCACCTTCAACTGCGAGCGGCCCGACGGCACGGCCACCGTATAGGCCAGCGATGCACCGCTGGAGGCACCGAGGCCCGTAACCGGCACGTTGTTCTGCAGCGTGCCGGTGCCCGGGTTCGGATTGGTCCCGCCCAGCGCGGCGGTGACGGCCGCATCCGCATCGACGATACCGGCCCCGCAGCCGCCGCTGCACGCGCCCGGCAGGGCCCGTGCAGTGTTCTTGAGCAGCGTTTCAATGGCCGCCGGCGACAACGCGGTCGGCGCCACCGACTGCACCAGCGCGACAACGCCGGCCACGTGCGGGGCCGCCATCGATGTGCCGTTGTAGGACGCGTAGGACGCGGCGCCCGGAACGGTGGTGCCGGTGTTGAGCGTGGACAGGATCGCCTGGCCCGGCGCCGAGACATCGATACCGGCACCGTAGTTGGAGAAGCTGGCGCGGGCGCCGGCCGAGGTGGTGGCGGCCACCGCGATCACGTTGGCGCAGTTGGCCGGCACCGACGAGGACACGTTGGTGTTGCTGTTGCCCGCTGCCACCACCACGGTGGTGCCGCGCGAGACCGCGCCGTTGATCGCATTCTGGTAGGTGGTCGAGCAGCTGCCGCCGCCACCCAGCGACATGTTGATCACTTCGGCCGGGTTGGCATTGGCCGGCACGCCGCTGACGGTGCCGCCGGAGGCCCACACGATCGCATCGGCGATGTCGGAGGTGTAGCCGCCGCACTTGCCCAGTACGCGCACCGGAACAACCTTCGCGTTGAAAGCGGTGCCGGCCACGCCGGTGCTGTTGTTGGTTACCGCGGCGATGGTGCCGGCCACGTGGGTGCCGTGCCAGCTCGAATTGGACGCCGGGTAACCGGCACCGCATTCGTTGGCGGCATACCAGTCGCCTTCGTCATTGGCATTGTTGTCGCGGCCACCGCCATCGCGCGCCATCGCGGCATCGCTGATGAAGTCATAACCGGGCAGGATGTTTGCGTTCAGATCCGGATGGTTGGTGATGCCGGTATCGATCACCGCCACCACTACGCCGGTGCCGGTAGCCTTGTCCCATGCCGGGCGCACATTGATCGAGGCATTGCTGGTGCCGAAGCCCCACTGTTCGGAGAGGCGGCTGTCGTTGGGTACCAGGGTGGCGTGCATCAGCTGGTCGACTTCGACATATTCCACGTTCGGGTCGGCGGCCAGGCGCCGCATCAGCAGCTCCGCTTCGGCCGCATCCAACGGGCGGTCGGCCTTGACCACCGTCGGGCCGATCGCCAGCTGGCGCAGCTTCTGCAGGCCCAGCGCGCGGCCCTGCGCTGCGGGAACGGCCTGTGCGGCGGCCTTGAGCGAACTGGCCAGCGCGCTCGGGGTGGCCACGTCGGTGGCACCGTCCTTGTACTTGACGATGAAACGCTGGTGGGTCGGCGCTGAAGCCAGGCCACTCAACTGCACGTCACCGGCGAATGCCGGGGCCGCCAGGAGCAGGGTTGAAAGCACCGAACCACCGAGCACAACCAGGGCACGCTGACGCAGACGCTGCGGATCATGAGACATCGGAATTCCCTTCAAGTCTTGAGGAGCCGTCTAGGCGGCAAAGGTCGGTTCGATCCGGCGCTGTGGAGAGACGGCGTGGACAGAACCCGGAAGACGGATCGGCTTTCCCCTGCGAAACCGTCCGAACCCGGACGCTAGTAGTTTCGATTCAGGCCAACAATGTTTCAGCCCGCTTTCAGGGTTGTGAAAATTCCGATCTGAGACTTTTCGGGTCAACGGTTTGTGAATGTGAAGAAACTTTCGGGGGCCGATGCGGTCACCCCGAGCGTTTTTCGTGTCCTGCGTCACTGTCTTGTGCGTCATGACAAGGACATTGCTTGCGCATCAATGGGTTGGGTATGTTTGGATCGTTCAGAGATGAGTTTCAACAGTCCCACGCGCAGCCAGGGCAAGCTGTGGCCTGCGCGTTCCACGCCCATGAAAAAGGCCCGCCCGTTGCCAGGTGGGCCTTGGGTGTCCAGCGACCTTGCGCGATCAGGCGTCCAGGCGTACCAGCCAGCCATGGCGGTCCGGCACGCGGCCGTACTGGATGTCGGTCAGCTCCTTGCGCAGCGACAGGGTCACTTCGCCGGCCGGCGCGCCCAGGTCGCCCACCGAGAAGCCCTCGCCCTTCAGCTGCCCGATTGGGGTGACTACCGCGGCGGTACCGCAGGCAAACACTTCGGTGATCTCGCCCGACGCCACGCCCTGCTTCCACTCATCGATGCTGACCTTGCGCTCTTCGACCTTCATGCCACGGTCGCGGGCCAGCTGCAGGATGCTTTCACGGGTAATGCCTTCCAGGATGCTGCCCGACAGCTCGGGGGTCACGAGGGTGCCGTCCCTGTAGACGAGGAACACGTTCATGCCGCCCAGTTCTTCCAGGTACTTGCCCTCGACCGGATCCAGGAACAGCACCTGCGAGCACCCCTGGGCCTGCGCCTTCTGCTGCGGCAGCAGCGAGGCGGCGTAGTTGCCGCCGCACTTGGCCGCACCGGTGCCGCCCTTGGCCGCACGCGCGTATTCGGTGGAGAGCCAGATCGACACCGGCGCCACGCCCTTGGCGAAGTACGGGCCCGCCGGGCTGGCGATCACGTAGTAGCCCGCCTTCTGCGCGCCGCGCACCCCGAGGAACGCTTCATCGCCGATCATGAACGGACGGAAATACAGGCTGGATTCGTCGGCCGACGGCACCCAGCTGGCGTCCACGGCGATCAGCTGCCTGAGCGACTCGACGAAGATCTCCACCGGCAGTTCCGGCAGCGCCAGGCGCTGCGCCGAACGCTGCAGGCGGCGGCCGTTGGCCTCGGGGCGGAAGGTCCAGATCGAGCCGTCGGCATGCCGGTAGGCCTTGATGCCTTCGAAGATTTCCTGGCCGTAATGCAGCACCGCTGCGGCCGGGTCCAGCTGCAGCGGGCCATACGGCCGCACGCTGGCGTTGTGCCAGCCGGTGTCCTTGTCCCACCGCACTTCCACCATGTGGTCGGTGAAGTGCAGACCAAAACCGGGGGCGGCCAGGATGCGCTCACGCTCCTCGCTGCTGCGCGGCTGGGCGGAACGGGTGGTGGTGAAGCTCACGGAAGACTGGGACACCGGGAATTTCCTGTTCTGGTTACGGGTTCGATTACAGCATGCCGGTTTCGAGGCGCGCGGCCTCGGACATCATGTTCTGGTTCCACGGCGGGTCAAACACCAGCTCCACATCGGCTTCGGCCACGGTCGGGATCATTTCCAGCTTGCTGCGGACGTCGTCGACGAGGATGTCGCCCATGCCGCAGGCCGGCGCGGTCAGGGTCATCTTGACGTCGACCTCGCGCTGGCCATCGTCCAGGTGCTTGAGCTCCACCTCGTAGACCAGGCCCAGGTCGACGATGTTGAACGGGATCTCGGGGTCGAAGCAGGTCCGGAGCTGCTGCCACACCAGCTTTTCAACCTCCTCATCGGAGGCGTCGGCGGGCAGTTCCAGCGGCGCGGGCGGTTCCTTGCCCATGGCGTCGCCATCCTTGCCGGCGATGCGGAACAGATTGCCTTCGACAAACACGGTGTAGCTGCCGCCCAGCGCCTGGGTGATGTACCCATAGCTGCCGGCGGGCAAGGTGACCGTTTCGCCCTGCGGGACCATGACGGCCTCGCAGTCGCGTTCGAAGTGGACGGGTTCGCTGCTACGGGAGTACATGTGGATCGATATGGGGTCGCGGCCGATTCCCGCAAGGCGCTTATTTTAGCCCAGTGGCCGCCCACGCGCCGGTCACCCTGCAAGCCGGTATCCTGTTGCGGTCCAAAGGAAGAATGCATGCCGCCCACCTCTGCGCCCGCCAGGTCCGCCCACTGGCTCTGGCCCCCGCTGTTGTTGCTAGGAGTCGTCACGGCCACGCTGGCCTGGTTGTTCATCGCGTTGCTGAGCGGCCGCCAGGCAGGCTGGATGGCCGTGCTGGTGGCCCTTGAGCTGGGTTTCATGCTGCGCCTGGGCAACCTGCGCGGTGGCCTGCCGCGGGTGGCGTTGACCCTGCTGGGCACCCTGCTGGTGGCGCTGGCGGCCAACTGGGGCATCGCTTCGGCCTACCTGGGCGGCTCGCTGGGACTGGGTCCGTGGGAATCAGCGTTGCGGATGGGGCCGTTCATGGCGTTCACGTTGGTTCAGCTGGCCAACGGGGTTGGCGAGCTGTTGTGGCTGGCAGTTGCCCTTGTCGTCGGCTGGTGGATCGCGCGGTGAGCGCGTCACGACCAACGGTCGTGACTACCGTCGATCAGGGTCACGACCGTTGTTGCTCAACGGCGTCCGCATACCCGGTAGGTCACGACCGTTGGTCGTGACCCGCCGATCGAATCAATGCCCGCCGTCGAGGGCTTTGAGCTCGCTGACCAGCGCGCTCGCCGCGCCGGCGCCATCGCCGTAAAGCATGCGCGCGTTGTCGGCGTAGAACAGCGCGTTTTCGATGCCGGCGAACCCGGTACCCTTGCCGCGCTTGATCACCACCACGTTGCGCGCGTTGACCACGTCCAGGATCGGCATGCCGTAGATCGGGCTTGCCGGGTCGGTGCGCGCGACGGGGTTGACCACGTCGTTGGCACCGATCACCAGCACCACGTCGGTGGTGGGGAACTCGGGGTTGATGTCGTCCATGTCGGCGATCAGGTCGTAGGGCACGCCCGCTTCGGCCAGCAGCACATTCATGTGACCCGGCATGCGCCCGGCCACCGGATGGATCGCGAACTTCACCTTGATGCCGCGCTCGATCAGCCGCTGCGCCAGCTCCCACACCTTGTGCTGGGCCTGGGCCACGGCCATGCCGTAACCGGGCACGATCACCACGCGCTCGGCAAACGCCAGCATGGCGGCCACATCGCTGGCTTCGATCGGCTTCTGCGCGCCGGTGATTTCCTGCGCCGTGCCGCCTCCACCGAAGTTGGAGAACAACACGCCGCTGATCG
Organism: Stenotrophomonas sp. NPDC047960; assembly: GCF_043204395.1. Classification (NCBI taxonomy): domain Bacteria; kingdom Pseudomonadati; phylum Pseudomonadota; class Gammaproteobacteria; order Lysobacterales; family Lysobacteraceae; genus Stenotrophomonas; species Stenotrophomonas sp. NPDC047960. Next base: position 25,682 of record NZ_JBIDBX010000003.1, read on the forward strand.
GCCGGTTCATCGCCTTGGCCATCAAGCGGGTCAGCAGGATGCCCGCCGCCCCGACCATCATGCCGGCGATGATCAGCGCTTCGTTGCCCAGCACATAGCCTTCGAACGCCACCGCCAGGCCGGTGAAGGCGTTGTACAGCGAGATCACCACCGGCATGTCGGCGCCGCCGATCGGCAGGGTCATCAGCACGCCCAGCGCCAGCGCGACCACGAAGAAGCTGATGATCGCCACCGGGCTGAGGGTCACTGCCGCCCAGATGCCCAGCACCACCATCGCCAGCGCCACCAGCAGGTTGAACGCCTGCTGGCCGGGGAAGGTCACGCGCCGGTCCAGCCGGCCATCGAGCTTGGCCCAGGCAATGATCGAGCCGGACAGCGACACCGCGCCGATCGCCGAGCCGATCACCGCCAGCGCCAGCACCGTGGCCGAGGGTTGGCGCGCGCTCAGTTCGGCGATGGCCTGCGCGCTCCAGTGCGTGGTATCGCGGTTGGCCAGGAACGAAAAGCGCAGCAGCTCCACCGCACCGATTGCGGCGGCCGAACCGCCGCCCATGCCGTTGTACAGCGCCACCATCTGCGGCATGTCGGTGATGGCCACGCGCTTGGCCGACCACCACGCCACGCCCGTACCGATCGCCACCGCGGCCAGGATCAGCGGCACGTTGTGCAGGTCGGGCAGGAAGAAGGTCGCCACCGTGGCGATCAGCATGCCTAGACCGGCCCAGCGGATGCCGCTGCGCGCGGTCATCGGCGAGGCCATGCGCTGCAGGCCGAGCAGGAACAGGGTGGCGGCGACCAGGTAACTCACCTGCACGAGCCACTGCAGCAGTTGCGCGGTGGTGACGTTCAAGGCGCCTTCTCCCCGGCGTCACGCTTCTGGCTGGGCTTGAACATGTCCAGCATCCGTTCGGTCACCACGTAGCCACCGGCGGCATTGCCCGCACCGAGCACCACGGCGATGAAGCCGATGATCTTTTCCAGCGGGGTCTGCGCGTGGCCCAGCACCACCATGGCGCCGATCAGCACGATGCCGTGGATGAAATTGGACCCGGACATCAAGGGGGTATGCAGGATCACCGGCACCCGCGAAATGATCACGTGGCCTGCGATCGCAGCCAGCATGAAGATATACAACGCCACGAACCCGTCGCTCATTGCTGTCCCTCTTCCCGGCGGTCATCCCGTCCCGTGCATCATAACCATGCGCTGAACCGTTCTGCAGGGCGGTCAACCCAGGCCGTGCTGGCGCGTTCTCACGGTATCCCCCTGCGCGAGCGCTACCCTGTGCTGGTGAGCCCTTCCCTGCCGACCCTGGCCAACGATGCCGATGCCGAAACCGCGCTGCCGGTGTCACTGGATGCGTTCCTGGCCGGGATCGGCCCGCGCGCGTTCCGCTTCGCCGAGGCCGGGCTGCGCCAGCGTGACGATGCGCTGGACGCGGTGCAGGACGCGATGCTGCGCATGCTGGCCTACCGCGACAAGCCCGCAGGAGAGTGGTCACCGCTGTTCTGGAGCATCCTGCGCCGCCGGGTAGTCGACCTGCAGCGCCGCCGCGGCTTCCGGCTGCGGTTCTGGCGCAGCAGCGATGAGCTGGCCGGCGACCACGACATCGACTGGGCCGATCCTGGACCGGGCCCGGCCCAGGCCCACGAGCAACGAGATCAGTACGCCGCGTTGGTCAGGGCATTGCGTGAACTGCCCGCGCGCCAGCGCGAGGCGTTCACCCTGCGCGTGCTGCAGCAGCTCGATGGCGCCACCACCGCGGCGGCCATGGGCTGCAGCGAGGGCGCAGTCAAAACCCATCTTTCGCGCGCCCGGCAGGCGCTGCAGCAGCACCTGGAGATTGAACTGTGAGCCGCCCCGTGCCCCCCGCCCTTCCCGATGACACCGCGCTGGCGCAGCTGCACGCGCACGCGGTGACCCAGCTTTCTCCGGCCACGCTGGCACGCCTGCGCGCCGCACGGCATGTGCCGCAGCGGGGGCGCGCGCACGGCTGGTGGCTGGCCACTGCGTGTTCGCTGGTGGTGGCGCTGGGGCTGGGCATCAGCTTCAACGCGCGCCCGCCGGTGGCGCCACCCGCGCAGGTGGCCGGCGTGGCGGCGGATGACAGCGGCGACGTGCTCGACGAGAATCCGGACCTGTACCTGTGGCTGGGCGCCACCGACCTGGCAATGGAGTAGACATGAAACCGCGACTGACCCTGGCGCTGTTGCTGCTGTCGCTGAGCGCGGCCAGCGCCGCGCAGGCCCCAACGCTGCCGGAGTGGGACAAGCTCACCCCGCAGCAGCGCGATGCGCTGATAGCGCCGGTGCGTGACCGCTGGAACGGCGCGCCGCCACCGCAGCGCGAGCGCATGCTCCAGCATGGCCAGCGCTGGCAGAGCATGACCCCGGAACAGCGCGAGCTGGCCCGGCGCGGCCGCCACCGCTTCGAGAACATGAGCCCGGAGCAGCGCGAGCAGGCACGCGCGCTGTTCGCACAGATGCGCGGCATGACCCCGGCCCAGCGCGATGCGCTGCGCGAGCGCTGGGGCAGCATGAGCCCGGAACAGCGGCAGGAGTGGCTCAAGGCCAACCCGGTGAAGGATCTGCCGCCGCGCTAGTGCCGGCGGCCGGTCGGCGATGCGCCCAGGCGGCGGGCTGACAGCCCGCGCTACCCTGTGCGTTCCATCAATTCGCAATCCACCGCGTCTTCGCCAGCAGCTCATCGTCCCAATCAAACGCCACCGCGCCGTCCTTCAGGAACAGGGCGACGAAGTTGTAGAGGTTGCGCGCATACATCTCACTGGCGTGCACCGCACCCTGGCTGGCCAGGTTGAGCGGGCCGTCCACGGTGACTCCGCCCACGTCGACGGTCTCCCCCGGCCGGGTCGCCTCGCAGTTGCCGCCGGTTTCAGCCGCCAGGTCCACGATCACGCTGCCCGGGCGCATGCCCTGCACCATCGCGCTGGTGACGATCTTCGGCGCGGGGCGGCCGGGCACGGCGGCGGTACAGATCACCACATCAACCAACCGCAGGTGCTCGCCCAGCCGGCGCTGCTGCTCGGCCCGCTCTTCGTCGGTCAGCGGCCGCGCATAACCGCCCTCGCCCACCGCGCTGACCCCAAGATCAAGGAACTTGCCGCCGAGCGATTCAATCTGTTCGCGGGTTTCCGGGCGCACATCGAAGCCCTCCACCTGCGCCCCAAGCCGGCGCGCGGTGGCAATGGCCTGCAGCCCGGCCACGCCGGCGCCCACCACCAGCACGCGCGACGGCCGGATGGTGCCGGCGGCAGTGGTCAGCATGGGGAAGAAACGCGGGGCCAGCTGGGCCGCAATCAGCGTCGCCTTGTAGCCGGCCATGCCGGCCTGCGAACTGAGCACGTCCATGGACTGCGCACGCGTGGTACGCGGCAGGCGCTCCAAGGGAAACGCCTGCAGCCCACGCGACTGGATCATGCCGGCACGTTCGGCGTCGGCCTGCGGGTGCAGCATGCCGACCAGGCTGGCGCCGGATCTGAGCTGGCCCAGCCGCGCGGTTTCCGGCGGCTGCACGCACAGCACGATGTCGGCCTGGCCCAGGCGGGTGTCATCGGCAAGCTGTGCGCCGACGTCCAGATAGGCCTGGTCGGTGAACCCGGCGCGGGTTCCGGCGCCCGGCTCGATCCACACGGTGGCGCCCAGCGCGATGTACTTGCGCGCCGTTTCCGGCGTCAACGCTACACGGCGTTCGCCCTGCGCGTGTTCCTTGACCCCCAACACCTCGACAGCCATGCATGTCCCCGAGCAGCGGTAAGTGGTGGGATCGTAACCCGATTGGTCGGGTGGGAGACCTTTCCGCTGGAAGCGGTGCCTGGAATCGGGCGTCGCCTGGGTGCCGGCCGCTGGCCGGCAGCTTCATGCAGTTGGGCGAACAGTCTGGTGCTGAGAGGCCGTCTGGCTTGGCGGGACGGTGCGGGTTTGCGGGGGACGCCGTGAACCCATCCATGGGGGCTTGGTCGCCGCATCCATGCGGCTCACACCCCCGCAAACCCGCCCCGACCCGCCCTCGACAGTGGGTCGGTTGTCAACGAAGGTCAAAAGCCGAATTCGATCAGTGTGATGCGTTACCGGGCGCGGAGGGCGCAACGGCAGTCGTTTGGGAACCGACCCTACCGTGCCCAAGAAGCCGTTTGATTCGCGTAGAGCCACGCCCTGCGTGGCTGCTCTCTGCATCCGCGTGCGACCCAGCGTCGGGGGAGGCCGGCGGGTAGCCCCCGTAGGGACTGTCAAAAACATGGATGTTTTTGCCAAGCCTACAAGGATGTATTTACGGCGTGTCCCGTAAGGGGCTGCCCGCCGGCCTCCCCAACACGTAGCACCCGAAACGCTGCCGTTGACGTTGACGTTGCTGCCAGCGGCAACCTCAGTGAACCGTAGCGCCCTTGGTATCGAGGCGATCGATCACGCCCTGCATGGCGCTGTCGAAGGCGCCATCGTCGATGTGCGCGCGCAGGCGGCCGAGGCGCACCATGACCGCAAGTTCTTCCGGCGAGGCTACGCAGAAGCGCACGCCGCGACGGTTCACGAACAGCAGGCGCTGCGAAATCGGGCTGACCCAGGACAGCTTGCCGGCCTGGACCTTGCCGTCCTTGTCGACGAAATCCAGCCAGCTGCCGATCTCCAGGCCGCGGAAACGGTCGGCATCGGCATTGTCGAAGTCAGTGACATCGACCTTGCTGCCCAGCTCGACGCCCGGGCTGTCCGCCGCCGGCGGCGTCGGCAGTACCACCTGCGGCAGCTCCGGCAGCGCGCGTTCCAGTTCCGGGCGCGATTCAGCGATGGACTGCAGCGTGTCATGCAGCGAATCGATCGCCGCATTGGCACTATCGGCATGCACGCCCACACTGGCGAACACCTTGCGCAGCACCGGGTGCCACGCCTGCAGCCACGGCTTGCCGACGATCTGCCGGCGCGCCTCGGCCACTTCTTCCAGCAGCCCGTCGGCCAGCGCCAGCGCCTCGCTCACCGATGGGCCGTCATCGCCTTCCCGCAGCACGGCCAGGGTGAGATGGTGCTGCCACGGCTGGCGCAGGAAATCGCCGATGGCCTGCGGCAGCGCGGTGTCCGCGATCCGCCAGTCCAACTCGGAGGCCGCGCGGGTGCGTGCCACTTCCAGCTTTTCCTGGCCGCGCTGGGTCTCGGCCGCGCGGCGCTCGGCAATCTCGATCCGGCGCCGGTGCTGGGCTAGGAAATCGCGGAACTCTTCTTCCAGGGTCAGGAAGATGGCCAGGTTCTCATTGAACTCCGCCACCAGCCGCTCGATGATCTCCTCGACCTTGCCCATCAGCACGCGTTCGGCCTGGCTCTCGCCGGTGTTGCCTTCGCAGGCCTCGGCCAGTGAATTGAGCAGCTTGCGCGCCGGGTGGGTCTTCTGCACGAACATGCGGCGGTCGAGCATGGCCACCTTCACGAAGGGCACCACCAGCCGGCCGATCAGCTCACGCGAGCGACCTTCCAGGTCGCGCTCATCGAGCATCACATCGAACAGCATGCCGACCAGGTCGATCGCGTCTTCATCCTGCGGGTCCAGGCGCGCTTGGGCCGGGTCCACGCCAAGCCGGGTCGCGCCGGACAGCACTTCGCTCTTTAGCCGCTGGGCCAGCGATTCACCGTCTTCGCCGATCGCCGCGCGCAGGGTCGCACTCGGGGTGGCCTGCAGCAGCGAAAGCACCGACATCATTTCACGCTGGCTCAGTGGGCGTTGCTGCCCCACCGCCACGCTGGCGGCGGAGGTCGCGTCTTCGCGGACATGCCGGGTCTGCTGCAGCAGCTCGTGCAGCGCTTCCAGCAGCATGCCCTGGTTGCCGCTCATCCCATCCGGGCCTTCGCTGGCATGGTCATGCGCGGCCTGTGCCGACTGCATGCGACCACGGCTGGCCGCCCAGCGGTCGGCGAAGCGGCGCGCCCACGCCGGGGCCGCATTGTCGTCGGCGGCGCCGCTTTCGGTTTCCAGTGCCTCGACCAGCTCGTCCAGCTCCTGCCGGGGCGAAGGCGGACGCGGCGCGGCACGGCGCGGCGCAGCCATCTGCGGCATCACACCGGCGGCCGCCATTTGTTCGTCGAGTTTCTCGTAACGCTTGCCAATGGGTGCGTGCAGGTCGCGCTCGCACAGCTTGATCAACACCAAGCGCACTTCCGGCGCCAGTTCACAGTCTGCAAAGGCCTCATGGATGGCCACGCCGATATGCTCCGGGCTGATCGGGTTGGTGTCGGCGCTCAATTCCAGGCCGCCGGCGATCCACCCCAGGCGGCGGTCCAGACGGCCCAGCACCGGCTTCCAGTCGCGCAGCAGCACGGTGGCAAAGTTGCGCACCGCCAGCCGCGATTCCAGCACGTGCTCGGGAACCAGGCTCAGCCCTTCCTCGCCCTGGCCGGCCAGCGTGGCTTCGGCCGACAGCGGTTCAGCGCGCTCCAATGCCTCCCATGCCCGGTCCAGATGCCCACGGAAGCCGGCCACGATGTCCTCGCGGCGCCGACGCAGTTCACGCATGCCATCCAGGAACAGCAGCTGCGACGCGCCTGCAGTGCCGGCACGGTCGAACAGCACGTCGTCGAAGCGTGCGATCACGGTCGCGAACGATTCGACCAGCCCCGGCAGGGCGGCCTCGCGCGCAAGCTTCAACAGCGCCGGGTCGCGGCCCGGTTGTCCCGATACGTTGGGCGTGGCGATCATGCGAAAAGGCTCCCCACCCTCGCAGGTACAGAATGCAGCATGGATACAACAGGCACGGGCATCCCCAAGACACCAGCACGCGGATGGTAGGACGGCCCACCGGTCAGGGACAGTGAAACAGTCCGCACTTTGAACCTCATGACCCGGGCGCCGGCAGGCCTTGTATCGTAAGGCCAGCGCGGGTGGGAAGCGAGTACAGCGACGTGAAGGAATGCCATTAATTAGGTGCGGTTCATCACGGTTTGTCGCAAATGGGCGGGAGATCGCCGCAAGGCGGGTCACAAACTGCCCCGACTATAATCAGGGCCATCTGGATGCCCCATAGAGACCCCATGCTCGACTCCCCCGCGCTGCAAGCCCTGGACGCCCGCCGTTCGGTTCCCGCCCTGCAACTGGGCGCGCCCGGACCGGACCCTGCCACCCTGCAGCGGATGCTGACCTCAGCGGTGCGCGTGCCCGACCACGGCAAGCGGGTGCCCTACCGGTTCCTGCGAATCGCCGGCGATGCGCGCCTGCGCCTGGGTGAATTCCTGGCCCGGCGCAGCCGTGAGCGCGACCCCACCGCCTCCGACGCACAGATCGAGAAGGACCGGCTGCGCTTTTCACATGCCCCGCTGATCATCACGGTCATCGCCGCGCCTACGCCGAGCCCGAAGGTGCCTGAGCAGGAGCAGCTGATGACCGCCGGCTGCGTCTGCTTCGCGCTGCTGCAGGCCGCGCAGGCGCTGGGCTTTGGTGCGCAGTGGCTGACTGCCTGGATTGCCTTCGACCCGGACGTGCACGCCCACCTGGGCCTGGCCGCCCATGAGCGGATCGCAGGATTCATCCATATCGGTACGCCCAGGACCGCGGTGCCCGAACGCGAGCGCCCCGATCCGGCCGCGCTGCTGCAGGACTGGGTGGGCTGAGTGCACACGCCTCTCTATCTGGTGGATGCCAGCCTGTATGTGTTCCGGGCCTGGCACTCGATGCCCGATGAGTTCCAGGACCAGCAGGGCTGGCCGACCAATGCAGTGCATGGCTTTGCCCGCTTCCTGCTCGACCTGCTCGAACGCGAGCGCCCGCAGCACATTGCCATTGCCTTCGACGAGGCGCTGGACAGCTGCTTCCGTCACAGTCTCTATGCCGCCTACAAGGCCAACCGCGACCCGGCGCCGGACGCGCTGCGCCGCCAGTTCGCGCACTGCAAGGCACTGTGCAGCGCGCTCGGCCTGACCGTGCTGGCTCACCACGAGTACGAGGCCGACGATCTGATCGGCAGCGCGTTGCATGCGCGCCGCGCGGCCGGCATGCGCGGGGTGATCGTATCCGCTGACAAGGACCTGTCGCAGCTGCTGTTCGAGCATGACGAACAGTGGGATTACGCCCGCAACCAGCGCTGGGGCATGGCCGGGGTCAAGGCGCGCCACGGCGTGCATGCCCACCAGATCGCCGATTACCTGGCGCTGTGCGGCGATGCGGTCGACAACATTCCCGGGGTGACCGGCGTCGGCGCCAAATCGGCGGCGGTGCTGCTGGCCCATTTCGGCAGCCTGGACACCCTGTATGAGCGACTGGACGAAGTACCGTTCCTGCGCCTGCGCGGCGCCGCCCAGATGGCGGTGCGCCTGCGCGAGCAGCGCGAGCATGCGCTGCTGTGGCGGCAGCTGACCACCATCGCGCTGGATGCGCCGCTGGACGCGGCGCAGGCCGATTTCAGTCGCACCAGCGCCGACCCGCAGATGCTGCAGGGCCTGTGCGAGGCGCTGCGCTTTGGTCCACTGACGCGACGCCGGTTGTTCACTGCGGCCGGCGTTCCTGACATTTCCCCTCCTGCCAGCGAGTTCGCATGAGTCCCAACACGCAAGCCCCGAAGGTCGTCTACGAAGGCAAGTACCAGCGCATGGTCGTGCGCGGAACGTGGGAGTACAGCGAACGTACCCATGCCGGCGGGCTGGCCGCGATCATCATCGCCGTCACCCCCGACGACAACGTGCTTTTCGTGGAGCAGTTCCGCGTACCGCTGCAGGCCAATACGATCGAGATGCCGGCCGGGCTGGTGGGCGATATCGACGCGGGTGAATCGATTGAAGACTCCGCCGTGCGCGAGCTGGAAGAGGAAACCGGCTGGACCGCCGAGCATGCCGAAGTATTGATGATCGGACCGACTTCGTCCGGGGCCAGCAGCGAGAAGATCGCCTTCGTGCGCGCCACCGGCCTGCGCAAGGTCGGCGCGGGCGGCGGCGATGCCAGCGAGGACATCACCGTGCATGAAGTTCCCCGTGCCCGGGCGGCGGCCTGGCTGGTGGAGAAGATGGGCCAGGGCTACCAGCTGGACGCCAAGCTGTGGGCCGGCCTGTGGATGATCGAGCACCACCTGGATGGGACCGCGCGTGGCTGATTCACGCGCACGTCCGCAGGCGGCCACGCCCCTGCTTGGCGCGGGGGATCCTGCGCCGTTCACCGTGCTGCACCCGGCCGGGCGTTCGCCCTATGTGCTGATCGCCGACCACGCCGGCCAGCAGGTGCCGGAGGTGCTGGCGAACCTGGGGCTGGCGCAGGTCGAGCGCGACCGGCATATCGGCTGGGACATCGGCATTGCCGGGGTCACCCGCGAACTGGCCGGGCTGCTCGACGCGTGGGCGATCACCCAGACCTATTCGCGGCTGGTGATCGACTGCAACCGGCCGTTGGCCTCACCGACGCTGATCCCCGAGGTCAGCGACCATACCGTGGTGCCGGGCAACGCCGGGCTGTCGGCCGCGCAGCGCCAGCAGCGCATCGATGCGATCCACGCGCCCTACCACGCGCGCATCGCTGCGGAGCTGGATGCGCGCGCCGGGCAGCAGCGCCCGACGCTGCTGGTGATGATGCACAGTTTCACCCCGCGCATGAATGGTGCGGACCGGCCGTGGCATGCCGGGGTGCTGTACCACCAGGACACGCGCCTGGCGCATGCGCTGCTGCAGGCACTGCGCGATGAAGGCGACCTGGTGGTGGGCGACAACCAACCGTATTCGGTCAGCAGCACCAGCGATTACGCGGTGCCGGTGCACGGCGAAGGCCGCGGGCTGCTGCACGTGGAGCTGGAAATCCGCCAGGACCTGATCGCCGATGCCGCCGGTCAGCGGGCCTGGGCCGAACGCCTGGCACGGGTGTTCACCGCGCTGGAGATCACGGCGCGGTCGAACTGACGCCGCCACGACCAACGGTCGTGGCCTACCGCAACCGTATCGCCGGCAGGTACCCACCGTGAGTGGGCACGGGCATCACGCGGCGAAGCCATCCGTGGCGCGCACCAGCGCGTCGATGTTCTCCGCCTCGAACGCGGAATGGCCCGACGCCGGGCTGATTTCCAGCGTGGATTTCGGCCAGGCCTTGTGCAGCTCCCACGCATTCTGCAGCGGGCACACCACGTCGTAACGGCCGTGCACGATCACGCCCGGGATATCGGCGATACGGTGCGCATCGCGCAGCAGCTGCTCCTCGACCTCGAAGAAACCGCCGTTGACGAAGTAGTGGTTCTCGATACGCGCGAAGGCCAGCGCGAAGCGCGGGTCTTCATGGCTGTTCACGAAGTCAGCGTCCACGTGCAGGAAGCTGGTGGCGCCTTCCCACACGCTCCACGCCTTGGCTGCGGCCAGCCGGGTGGCTTCATCGTCGCTGGTCAGGCGGCGGTGGAAGGCGGAAATCAGGTCGTGGCGTTCCACCGCCGGGATCGGCGCCAGGTAATGCTCCCACGCATCCGGGAACAGGCGGTTGGCACCTTCCTGGTAGAACCATTCCAGTTCCCAGCGGCGCAGCATGAAGATGCCACGCAGCACCAGCTCGGTGACCCGCTGCGGATGGGTCTGCGCGTAGGCCAGTGCCAGCGTGGAGCCCCAGCTGCCGCCGAAGACCTGCCAGCGCTCCACCTTCAGGTGCTCGCGCAGCTTCTCGATATCGGCCACCAGGTCCCAGGTGGTGTTGTCCACCAGGTCGGCGTGCGGGGTGGAACGGCCGGCGCCGCGCTGGTCGAACAGGATGATGCGGTACTTGGCCGGATCGTGGAACTGGCGCATCTTGTCGCTGCAGCCACCACCGGGGCCGCCGTGCAGCATCACCACCGGCTTGCCCTGCGGATTGCCGCACTGCTCGAAATACAGCGTGTGGCGGTCGTCGACCTTCAGGCTGCCAACGTCGTAAGGGGTGATGGCCGGGTACAGCGTGCGCATGGGTGGAGCTCCAGTGGAATCACGGTCGCCCATTCTACCGCTGGGCAGCCGGCCACCGTCCCAGGCTTACCCGATCGCGCTGCTCAAGATCCAGCGCGGTGTCCACGTCGACGAATCCGGCGCCCTCCAGCAGCGTGCGGATCGGCGCGCCCTGGTCCCAACCGTGCTCCATCAACAGCCAGCCGCCTGGCTGCAGGTGCGCGGGCGCGCCGGCAATGATCAGGCGGATGTCGTCCAGCCCATCGTGACCGGAGGCCAGCGCAGCAGCAGGCTCGAAGCGCAGGTCGCCCTGCGCGAGGTGGGGGTCGTCACTGGCGATGTACGGCGGATTGCTGGCAATCAGGTCGAAGCGCTCGCGGGCCAGTGGCGCATGCCAGGACCCCTGCCGGAACGCGATGTTGGCCAGCCCGTGCCGGCGGGCGTTGCCGGCAGCAACCGTGATCGCATCGCTGCTCATGTCCGTGGCCACGATCTGCGCCAGCGGGCGTTCGCTGGCCAACGCCAGCGCGATGGCGCCACTGCCGGTACCCAGGTCGGCCACCCGCAGCGGCACGCCTTCCGGCAGGCGCTCCAGGGCCAGTTCGACCAGCCGTTCGGTTTCCGGCCGCGGAATCAACGTGGCCGGGCTGACCGTCAGGTCCAGGGTCCAGAAGCCACGGCGCCCCAGCAGATAGGCCACCGGCTCACCGGCAATGCGCCGCTGCAGCAGGGTCGCGAACGCCTCCGCCGTGGCCGGCTCGAGCATGTCGGTGGCGTGCGCGAACAGCCAGCCCCGCTCGCGCCCCAGTACATGCAGCAGCAACAGTTCGGCCTCGTGCCGACCTTCCACTCCGGGCAGCGCGCGGGCGGCGGCGGCAAGCAGCTGGCGGATCTCCTGCGGAGCGGCGGTCATGGGGGCCTGGGGGAATGGCGATGGGGGCGCAGTGTAGGCCAATGGCGGCACCCTGCAGGCGTTGAGACGGCGTGTCGCAGGACGCGCGCCGGACTGACCTGCCGTTCAGCCAGCGGGGAAGTCGCATAACCTGCGGCTATCAACCTGTCGGCAGCCGAATGAAGCCAAATTCTTTCTACACAATGACTTACGCGTTGGTGACGGCCATCGTTCACTCCCCAATCAGGGCTCTTCGATAGACTGCATCTATCGATTAGATGAAATCAATGCATTGTCCTTATCGAAACCCAGCCGGTACTCTGTGTTGGCTGCTTCACCCATCCCCTTCACCACGAGGAATATCGATGTCGCTCATCAACACCCAGATCAAGCCGTTCGAAGCCAACGCCTACCAGAATGGCGAGTTCATCAAGGTGTCCGACAGCACCCTGAAGGGCCAGTGGTCGGTCCTGATCTTCATGCCGGCCGCCTTCACCTTCAACTGCCCGACCGAGATTGAAGACGCCGCCGATCATTACGCCGAATTCCAGAAGGCCGGTGCCGAGGTGTACATCGTCACGACCGACACCCACTTCTCGCACAAGGTCTGGCACGAAACCTCGCCGGCCGTCGGCAAGGCCCAGTTCCCGCTGGTCGGCGACCCGACCCACCAGCTGACCAACGCGTTCGGCGTGCACATTGCCGAAGAAGGCCTGGCCCTGCGCGGCACCTTCATCATCAACCCGGAAGGCGTGATCAAGACCCTCGAGATCCACTCCAACGAGATCGCCCGTGACGTCTCCGAGACCCTGCGCAAGCTGAAGGCTGCCCAGTTCACCGCCGCCAACCCGAACCAGGTGTGCCCGGCCAAGTGGAAGGAAGGCGAGAAGACCCTGACCCCGTCGCTGGACCTGGTCGGCAAGATCTGAGTCCGGCCCGCAACAGGTAACGCTCCACTCCCATTCCCGTTTCGACGGGAGTGGGGGTGAATCCAAGCCGGTGCCGCGCGCCCGCTTCGGTTCACCCCTACGCCGCCCAGATGTACCGTAGCGGTACGTCGACGTAGTTCCTTTGCCTGAATCAAGGAGTTTTTCGATGTTGGATGCCAACCTCCAGTCCCAGCTGAAGACCTACCTGGAACGCGTCACCCGGCCGATCCAGATCACCGCGCATGCCGATGACAGCGCCAAGTCGCAGGAGATGCTGGAGCTGCTCGAAACCCTGGTCAGCCTGTCCAGCCAGATCACCCTGGACGTGCGCCGGGACGGCGCCGAGCGCACCCCTTCCTTCGCCCTGACCACGCCGGGCCAGGACATCCACCTGGCCTTCGCCGGCCTGCCGATGGGCCATGAGTTCACCTCGCTGGTGCTGGCGCTGCTGCAGGTGGGTGGGCATCCGTCCAAGGCGACCGCCGAAGTGATCGAACAGGTGCAGGGCCTGGAAGGCGAGTACCGCTTTGAAACCTACTTCTCGCTGTCCTGCCAGAACTGCCCGGACGTGGTCCAGGCGCTGAACCTGGCGGCGGTGTTGAACCCGCGCATCCAGCACGTGGCGATTGACGGCGGCCTGTTCCCGGCCGAGGTCGAAGCGCGCCAGATCATGTCCGTGCCCACCGTGTACCTCAACGGCGAAGTGTTCGACCAGGGCCGAATGAGTCTGGAGCAGATCGTGGCCAAGCTCGATACCGGCTCGGCCAAGCGCGATGCGGCAAAGATTGCGGCGAAGGCGCCGTACGACGTGCTGGTGCTCGGCGGTGGCCCGGCCGGCGCCGCTGCAGCGATCTATGCCGCGCGCAAGGGCATCCGCACCGGCGTTGCTGCTGAACGTTTCGGTGGCCAGGTGCTGGACACCATGGCGATCGAGAACTTCATCTCGGTCAAGGAAACCGAAGGCCCGAAGCTGGCCACCGCGCTGGAACAGCATGTGCGCGAATACGACGTGGATATCATGAACCTGCAGCGCGCCAGCGGCCTGGTGCCGGCCGGCGAGGACGGCCTGGTCGAGATCAAACTCGAAAACGGTGCGTCACTGAAGTCGCGTTCGGTGATCCTGTCCACTGGCGCACGCTGGCGGCAGATGAACGTGCCCGGCGAGGACCAGTACCGCAACAAGGGCGTGGCCTACTGTCCGCACTGCGACGGTCCGTTGTTCAAGGGCAAGCGCGTGGCGGTGATCGGCGGCGGCAATTCCGGCGTCGAGGCGGCGATCGATCTGGCCGGCATCGTGACGCATGTGACCCTTCTCGAGTTCGATGACAAACTCCGCGCCGATGAAGTCCTGCAGAAGAAGCTGCGAAGCCTGGGCAATGTCACCATCATCACCAGCGCGCTCACCCAGGAAGTACTGGGCGATGGCCAGAAGGTGAACGGTCTGGTCTACAGGGACCGCGTCGGTGGCGATGCCCACCGGGTCGAGCTGGAAGGCATCTTCGTGCAGATCGGGCTGTTGCCCAATACCGAGTGGCTCAAGGACACCGTGGCACTGTCTCCGCGCGGCGAAGTGGTCATTGACGACCGCGGCCAGACCAGTGTTCCGGGCGTGTTTGCCGCAGGAGATTGCACAACCGTACCTTACAAGCAGATCATCATCGCGATGGGCGCCGGCTCGACGGCCGCGCTGAGCGCTTTTGACCACCTGATCCGAACCACCGTTCCAAAGAGCAGCGGCGCCGTCGCCGAAGCTGCCTGAAACGTCCGGTTCCCCGCTTGCGGGGAACCTTTTTTTGCCTGCTGGGAAAACCACGCCATCGCCCGGTCCATTACCGTCTAGAGGTACAAGGAAATGAACCTACGTGATCTGAAATATCTGGTGGCGTTGGCTGACCATCGCCACTTTGGTCGAGCGGCGGCGTCCTGCTTCGTCAGCCAGCCCACGCTCTCGACCCAGATCCGCAAGCTCGAGGATGAGCTGGGCCTGCCGCTGGTGGAACGCTCCCCGCGCAAGGTGATGCTGACTCCGGCCGGCCTGGAAGCGGCCGCCCGCGCACGCACCATCATGGGCGAAATCGAACAACTCAAGGAGGCGGCGCGGCGCAGCCGCGACCCCGAAGCGGGCACGGTCCGGCTGGGCATTTTTCCCACGCTGGGTCCGTACCTGCTGCCGCACGTCATCCCGAACATCCGCGGACGCTTTCCCCAACTTGAGCTTCTGCTGGTCGAAGAAAAAAGCGATGAGCTGCTGAACCGACTGCGCGACGGCCGGCTGGATGCGGCCCTGCTGGCGCTGCCACTGGACGACGACCAGCTGCACGCCGAGTTTCTGTTCGAGGAACCGTTCCTGCTGGCCGTCTCCGGCCAACATCCGCTGGCGCGACGCCTTCACCTTGATGTCCAGGAACTCTCGTCGCAGAAGCTGCTGCTGCTGGAAGACGGGCACTGCCTGCGCGACCAGGCGCTGGCGGTATGCCGTCTGTTCGGCGCCAACGAGAAGTCCGAATTCCGCGCCACCAGCCTGGAGACGCTGCGACAGATGGTCGCGGCCGACGTCGGCATCACCCTGCTGCCGACCTTGTCAGTGAAGCCGCCAGTGCCGCGCTCGGACAACATCCGCCTGCTCGATTTCGAGGGCGATGACCGCCCCAGTCGGCGCATCGCCATGGTCTGGCGGCGCAGCTCTGCCATGACCGGCTTCCTGGAGCAGCTCGCCGACCAGTTCAAGCGGCTGCCAGAGGCGCTGTTCACCCTGGACGGCGCCGATGGCGCGCCGGGCCGGCCGCGAGCGCTCCAGGCGCCGGCTCGACGGTCACGCTGAACCGGCGATGCCGGGGCGGCCCGGGACCGGGTCGCATCCGCCACCGATAGGCCGCACAATACGACAGGGCGGCGCCAGCAGGCGCCGCCTTTTGCATGGGTTTTTCCATCACCAAGGAACTTCAGATGTCCACCGCCAGCGGCCTGCCGCCTTCCATCACCGTGTCCAGCCACGACATGGACCGCCTCGAGTCCATGCTCGACTCGCCCGCCGTTGCCAGGACGCCTGCGGCGCTGGCACTGGTCGAGGAATTGAACCGTGCGACCGTGGTGGCGCCGGAACACATGCCGGAAGGCGTGGTCATGATGCATTCGCGGGTGGAATGCGAAGATGAACTGCACGGTGACAGGCACGAGCTGACGCTGGTCTACCCGCGCGAAGCCGATGTCGACCAGGGCAAGGTCTCCATCCTCGCACCGGTGGGCACCGCGCTGCTTGGCCTGGCCGTTGGCCAGTCGATGGACTGGGATGCACCTGGCGGCCGCAAACTGCGCCTGCGGGTGAAGGCCGTCCACACCCCCAGAATTTGATCGTCCCTGCCACGCACCCCGCAGGGCCCAGGTAACGTTCCAGGAGCCGCAATGAGCACCGCAACCCCGTCCAAACTCTCGCAGCTGCGCGATCTGTCCGTGGTCGTGGCCGATACCGGCGATTACGAGGCAATCAAGCGCCTGAAGCCGGTCGACTGCACGACCAATCCCACGCTGGTGAAAAAAGCGCTTGACCTGCCGGTCTATGCCGAGCTGATCGAGCGCGAACTGGCCTGGGGCCGCACGCAGGCGGGCGATCGCGAAACCGTCGTGAACGCCGTGGCCGATCGTCTCACCGTCGGAGTGGGCACGCTGCTGAGCACGCTGGTACCCGGCCGCGTTTCCACTGAAGTCGACGCCGACCTGGCCCACGACACCGCGGCCACGGTAACCAAGGCACGCCAGTTCATCGCCATGTACGAAGCGGCCGGCGTGCCGCGCAGCAAGGTGCTGATCAAGATCGCGGCTACCTGGGAAGGCGTGGACGCCGCACGCCAGCTCCAGGCTGAAGGCATCGACTGCAACCTGACACTGATCTTCAACCCGACCCAGGCCCTGGCCTGCAGCGAGGCCGGCGCGTTCCTGATCTCCCCGTTCGTCGGCCGGATCCTGGACTGGTACGTGGCCAACGGCCAGGCCCCGGCCAACATCGACGCCGACCCGGGCGTGGTGTTCGTGCGCGGCGTATATGCCGAGTTCAAGCGCCGCGGTTCGCCGACCGTGGTGATGGGCGCCTCGTTCCGCTCCACCGCGCAGATCGAAGCGCTGGCCGGCTGCGACCGCCTGACCATCTCGCCGGACCTGCTGGAAAAGCTGGACGCCGACCACGGCGAGCTGCCACGCAGGCTGGTGGCTGGCGCCGCCGAAGCGGTCAACGTCACCCCGATCGACGCAGCGAAATTCGCCGCCGACCTCGCGGCCGACCCGATGGCCACCGAGAAGCTGGCCGCCGGCATCGACGCGTTTGCCAAGGACCTGGAAGCGCTGCGCCAGACGATTCGCGAACGGCTGTAAGCAGTTCCTGCGTTCTCGAACGCAATACGGGACGGATGCAGCGATTGCATCTGTCCCGTTTTTGTTTGGATATCCGCGAACGGCCGGCGTTTCGATTGATCCGAGCAGGGCGGCCGTCGGCCGCC
Source organism: Stenotrophomonas sp. NPDC047960 (assembly GCF_043204395.1). Classification (NCBI taxonomy): domain Bacteria; kingdom Pseudomonadati; phylum Pseudomonadota; class Gammaproteobacteria; order Lysobacterales; family Lysobacteraceae; genus Stenotrophomonas; species Stenotrophomonas sp. NPDC047960. Next base: position 42,858 of record NZ_JBIDBX010000003.1, read on the forward strand.
CCAGATGGTGAGTCGCGGGCGGATGCAAAAGGCAGCCACGCAGGGCGTGGCTCTACGGCCTCGCACAAGGAATCAATACGCACGGAACGCCACCGCGTCCGGCAACGCATGAAAATGATCGGCGCCGTTCTTGATCTTCCCGTGGCCACCTACGCACCGTCGAGGGTCGGCGGGGGCGGGTTTGCGGGACCGTAGAGCGCCATGGATGGCGCGAACGAGCCTACACGGACGTACTTGCGGCGTGTCCCGCAAACCCGCACCCGCCGGCCCAGCTCAGGCCATGCGCGGGCCCAGCGGCTGTTCGCCAAAACGCATGAAGCTGCCGGGCAAACGCCCGGCAGCCCCAGCATCAAACGCAATCGCAGGCTGTTAAACCCCAACCCCGATCGGGCAACTCACCCCGGTCCCACCAATCCCGCAATAACCGTTCGGGTTCTTGGCCAGATACTGCTGGTGGTAATCCTCAGCGTAGTAATACGCCGGCGCCGGGAACTCGATCTCGGTAGTGATGGCCCCCAACCCAGCCTCGGTCAACCGCTGCTGATAGGCATCACGGCTGGCAAGCACAGCATCGAACTGGGCCTGGGACGTAGCGTGGACCGCCGAACGGTACTGGGTGCCGGTATCGTTGCCCTGGCGCATGCCCTGGGTCGGGTCGTGGTTCTCCCAGAACACCTGCAGCAGCTCGCCCAGGCCGATGATGGACGGGTCGAACACCACCTCCACGATCTCGGTGTGCCCGGTCAGGCCTGAACAGACCTCTTCATAGGTCGGGTTCGGGGTCACCCCGCCCGCATAGCCCACCGAGGTCGAATACACCCCCGGCAGCGTCCAGAACTTGCGCTCGGCGCCCCAGAAGCAGCCCATCGCGAAGCGGATCCGCTCCAGTCCGGCAAAGCCGTCCTTCAGCGGGTGGCTGTTCACGTAGTGCCGGTTGTGCAGCGGCAGCGGGTGTTCGCGGCCGGGCAACGCTTCATCCGGGCGCGGCAGGCGCTGCTTGAACGCCCCGATCCCCAACAGGCCCTTGGCAATTCCCAACATGGCGCTCTCCTAGGCCGGCAACGGGCCGGCGCTTTCGTCACCGTCCCATATGGGGTCGTCCTGCGGCCCGCCCAAGTCCAGGCCGGCCACGATCTGCTCGGCCTCGGGCCTGGCCAGGTCCGGCACGCACACCCGCAGCACCCCGAACAGCGGCAGCTCGCCCATTCCGCCCAACAGCGACTCGCCGAACACAAAGGCCGGAATCCGCGCTGCCTCCAGCGCGTGCTTGACCAGATGGGCGTCGAACAGGTTGTCGGCCTGGTAGATCACGTGCATGGGCGCGCTCCGGTGGATTCTGGGGGCAGCATACGCTGGTGCTCCAATGAGTGCCGACCAACGGTCGGCACCTACCGTCTAACGCGCCCCGGGGGGATGAGTGCCGACCAACGGTCGGCACCTACCGTCTAACGCGCCCCGGGGGGACGCGTTAGACTGACGTTCTTTCTGCCTTCTGCCTGCGCATCATGTCCGAGCCTACTGCCGCCCCCACCGACGCCCTTCCGGAAACCCACGAAAAGCGGGATTTCATCCGTCAGATCGTCCGCGAGGACCTGGCCGCCGGCAAGCATGCCGCAATCAAGACGCGCTTCCCGCCCGAGCCGAACGGCTACCTGCACATCGGCCATGCGAAGTCGATCTGCCTGAACTTCGGCATCGCCGGTGAGTTCGCCGGCGTCTGCAACCTGCGCTTCGACGATACCAACCCGGCCAAGGAAGACCCCGAGTACGTGGCCGCCATCCAGGATGACGTGCGCTGGCTGGGCTTCACCTGGAACGAACTGCGGCATGCCTCCGATTACTTCGACGCCTACTACCTGGCCGCCGAAAAGCTGATCCGCGATGGCAAGGCCTATGTCTGTGACCTGTCGGCCGAGGAAGTGCGCGCCTACCGCGGCACCCTCACCGAACCTGGCCGCCCTTCGCCCTGGCGCGACCGCAGCGTCGACGAGAACCTGGACCTGTTCCGCCGCATGCGCGCCGGTGAGTTCCCGGACGGCGCGCGCACCCTGCGTGCCAAGATCGACATGGCCAGCGGCAACATCAACCTGCGCGATCCGGCCCTGTACCGCATCAAGCACGTCGAACACCAGAACACCGGCAATACCTGGCCGATCTACCCGATGTACGACTTCGCCCATGCCCTGGGCGACTCCATCGAAGGCATCACGCACTCGCTGTGCACGCTGGAGTTCGAAGACCACCGCCCCCTGTACGACTGGTGCGTGGACAACGTCGACTTCGCCCATGACGATGCACTGACCGCGCCGCTGGTCGAGCGTGGCCTGCCGCGCGAAGCCGCCAAGCCACGCCAGATCGAATTCTCGCGTTTGAACATCAACTACACCGTGATGAGCAAGCGCAAGCTGATGGCGCTGGTCACCGAACAGCTGGTCGACGGCTGGGAAGACCCGCGCATGCCGACCCTGCAGGGCCTGCGTCGTCGCGGCTACACCCCGGCGGCGATGCGCCTGTTCGCCGAACGCGTGGGCATCAGCAAGCAGAACTCGATGATCGATTTCAGCGTGCTCGAAGGCGCACTGCGCGAAGACCTCGACAGTGCCGCCGCGCGCCGCATGGCCGTGGTCGACCCGGTCAAGCTGGTGCTGACCAACCTGCCCGAGGGCCATGCCGAAACGCTGACCTTCTCCAACCACCCCAAGGACGACGCCTTTGGAACCCGCGAGGTGCCGTTCGCCCGCGAACTGTGGATCGAGCGCGACGACTTCGCCGAGGTGCCGCCCAAGGGCTGGAAGCGCCTGGTGCCCGGTGGCGAAGTGCGCCTGCGCGGTGCCGGCATCATCCGCTGCGATGAAGTGATCAAGGATGCCGACGGCACCATCACCGAACTGCGCGGCTGGCTGGATCCCGAATCGCGTCCCGGCATGGAAGGCGCCAACCGCAAGGTCAAGGGCACCATCCACTGGGTCAGCGCCGTGCATGCCGTGCCGGCCGAAATCCGCCTGTACGACCGCCTGTTCTCGGTGCCCAACCCGGACGATGAGTCCGAAGGCAAGACCTACCGCGATTACCTCAACCCCGAGTCGCGCCGCACCGTCACCGGCTACGTCGAACCGGCCGCGGCCACCGCCGCGCCAGAACAGTCGTTCCAGTTCGAGCGCACCGGTTATTTCGTCGCCGACCGCCGCGACCACACCGCCGCCGCCCCCGTGTTCAACCGCAGCGTCACCCTGCGCGACACCTGGTCGGCGTAAGCCCCACCGCATTCGAAAGGCCTGTCCCATGCTGTACGCGCAAGTCCACCTCACCCTGCCCGCCTGGATCCACGACCAGATCGACCTGGCCCGTGCATACCCCGGCGATGCCGCCAAGGTCGCCCTGGCGATCGAACTGTCGCGGCTGAACGTGGAGGCGGAAACCGGCGGCCCGTTCGGCGCGGTGGTGTTCGGACCGGACGACCGCGTCATCGCGGCCGGCGTCAACCGCGTGGTGCCGCACAGCACCTCGCTGGCGCATGCCGAGAACATGGCCTACATGCTGGCCCAGCAGCGTCTGCAGAGCCCCCGCCTGAACGACGTTTTGTCCCCGATCACCCTGGCCACCTCCTCGCAGCCGTGCTGCCAGTGCTACGGCGCCACCATCTGGGCCGGCATCGACCGGCTGCTGATCGGCGCCAGCGCGCAGGATGTGGAAGAACTGACCCCGTTCGATGAAGGTCCGCTGCCGGCCGACTGGATCGGCGAACTCAACAAGCGCGGCATCGAGGTCGTGCGCGGCATCGAACGCGATGCAGCGCGCGCCGTGCTGCGCCAGTACGGGGAGATCAACGGTGCGCATTACTGATTGCCACGCCATGGGCGTGCGTCGATGAGTGGCCTGCTGTGCCTGTGCCGGCAGGGCTTCGAGCCCGAACTGGCCGGTGAGCTGGCCGAGCGTGCCGCCTACGCCAACATTGCCGGTTATGCCCGCACCCAGCGCAACGATGGCTATGTAGTGTTCGCCACCGACGAAGGCGCCGCGCTGTCCAAGGCGCTGCCCTGGCGTTCGCTGATCTTCGCCCGCCAGAAGCTGGTGGTGCTGGCCGAACTGCGCGAGCTGGACCCGACCGACCGGATCACCCCGATCCTGGCCGCGTTGGAAGGCCAGCAGCGCTTCGGCGACATGTGGGTGGAGCATCCCGATTCGGATGAAGGCAAACCGCTGGCGGGCCTGGCCCGCGCCTTCGGCAATGCGCTGCGTCCGGCGCTGCGCAAGGCCGGCCTGCTCACCGACAAGCCCAACACCAGCCTGCCGCGCGTACACATCGTGTTCGTCGACGGTCGCCATGCGTTCGTCTGCGTGGCCGATACCCGCGACAGCGCCCCGTGGGCGCTGGGCATTCCACGGCTGAAGCTGCTGCCGGACGCACCGTCACGCTCGGCCCTGAAGCTGGACGAGGCCCTGCTCACGCTGATGAGCCCGGAAGAACGCGAGCAGCTGGTCAAGCCCGGCATGCGCTCGGCAGACCTGGGCGCCGCACCCGGCGGCTGGACGTGGGTGCTCACCCGCCAGCACATGCATGTGATCAGCGTGGATAACGGTCCGCTGCGTGAGCACGTACTGGAAACCGGTCTGGTCGAACACCTGCGCGCCGATGGCTTCCACTGGCAGCCCGAAGCTCCACTGGACTGGATGGTCTGCGACATGGTCGAGCAACCGCGCCGTGTGGCCGAACGCATGGCCACCTGGTTCCGCGAGGGCTGGTGCCGGCACGCGATCTTCAACCTCAAGCTGCCGATGAAGAAGCGCTGGGACGAAACCCGGCTGTGCCTGGAGCTGTTCGAAGCGCAGGCCGGGCGACCGCTCACCGTGCGTGCCAAGCAGCTCTACCACGACCGTGAGGAAATCACGGTGCTGGCCTGGACCGGGCGCTGAAGAAATCTCAGCCCCTGGCGGGGCCCCGGAAGTGCTGCAGGCTGTGAGTCAGTTTCAGCGCCTTGTTCAATTCATTCAGACGGTCATTGTTCCAGCTGGGGTGCGCCCCGGCAGCCAACTGCGCGGGGCGACGCTGGCTCTCCAGGTCGCGCTGCAGGGATTTGAGGCTGTTCAGAAGGAGCTTGGCCTGGACCTCGGTCGGCGCGGCGGCGCCCTTGGAGCGGGCGAACTTGTCCAGGTTCGCCTGCGCCCATCGGCCCTCCTCGCCCCGGCAGCCGATGCCGTACGGGTGGCACCTGTTGTTGATGTGCGTGATCAGCCCATTGAAATCCTCCGCGGCCGCCTCGGGATGGGCAACGATCGCGCGCACGGTCTTTTCAGCGTTGAACGACGCCGGCCGGAACAGCTGGTTGAGAACCTTGGCAATGCTCATGATTCTTCCTCGGGAAAGGGGGCGATGCGGCCGCACCCATTACGGTGGGACGCCTCCAGACCCGCTCAGTCTGCGTAAACGCAGGGGGCATTCACTTTCAAGAATCAATCATCCCAGGCCGGTTGCGGCAACCCGCTGGCCAGCGTCAGACGTGACCGCGCGAATTGAGCTTATTGAGCTCGACGCATACTTCTACGGGGAGGCCCTGCTTCATGGACATCAACAGCTCCAGCGCTTCCTTGCAACTTATGGGCCCGTCACGCTGCAGCTCAGCGGGCGCCGTGGTAGTCCTGGGGGCACTGACAGGCGCAGTGCGCGTGACCATAGGAAGATCACCCAGCGGCTTGGACGCCATGCCACCGTTGCGCATGCTGGTGAGCTGCAGTCCTCGCCCGCCGGAGCCACCACGCGGAGCGCACTCGGGAGCGCGCGACGACGAAGGCGGCTGGGGACGATCAAGGGGCGAAAGTGCCATAGGGAGTTCCGGAAGATGGGACGCGCGGCGTGCTGCCGGGGCCGGACAGCGCCAGCCGCGCCGCAGTCTGCGCAATGGCAGCCCGGCCCGCTTCCAGATTTCGATCCCCCTGGACCTACAACCCCGCCGCGCGCTTCCACAGGGCCGACACCAGTGGCGGCACCCGGCCCACGCTGCCCAGCGCGCAACCACGCGCCAGGGTCAAATGCATCTCGTCGTTGGAGAAAATGGTGTTGATTGCGTCAAAGCCATAGGCCGACACCGTGTTCTCGCTGCGGCGTTCGCGGGCCCAGCGCTGCAGGCGGTCGGGCGACGCCCAGTCCTGCCGCCGCTGTTGCGCACGCAGCACCGTGGCATGCAGCGCCGCCACATCGCGCAGGCCCAGGTTCACGCCCTGCCCGGCCAGCGGATGCACCACATGCGCGGCATCGCCCAGCGCCAGCACACGGCCGGCCACGTAAGCACCGGCCAGCTGGCGGCGCAGCGGGAAGGCGGCGCGCCGCGAGGCCAGCGTCATCGCGCCCAGCCGGGCGCCAAAGGCGCGGGTAATTTCGGCGTTGAAGGCCCCCTCGTCCAGTGCCAGCACGCGCTCGGCCTCGGCATCGGGCAGCGTCCAGACAATGGAGCTGCGGTGCGTGCCCGCCGGCAGCACCGCCAGCGGCCCGGTCGTCAGGAAGCGCTGCCAGGCGGTGGCCTGGTTGCCCTGCTCGGTATCGATGTAGGCGACCACGCCACGCTGACCGTACTCCTGTCGGCTGACCTGCAGTCCGGCCAAGCCGCGCAGGGTCGAGTCCGCACCGTCGGCGGCGATGGCGAGCGCCGCGTCCAGCCGGCGTCCGTCCTCCAGCCGCACGCGCACGCCGTCGGCATCCTGTTCCAGCGCGTCAACCCGCGCCGGGCAGCACAGCTGCACACCCGCCGCCGGCAGGGCCGCCCACAGCCGGTCCACCAGCAGATCGTTCTCTACGATCCAGCCCAGCTGCTCACGGCCCAGGCGGTCTGCGTCGAACTGCAGTTCCTCGCCGCCAGCCGCGTCCCAGACCCGCATGCGCCGGTACGCGCAGGCCCGCGCGGCCAGCACCGCCGGCCACACCCCGAGCGTGCGCAGCAGCTGCGCATTGTCCGGGGCGAAGGCATACACCCGCAGGTCCGGCTGCTGCGGCTGCCACGCCGGCGGCTCGCGCCCTTCGACCAGGGTGACCTGCAGCCCAGCCTCGGCCAGCGCCAACGCGCACGCGGCGCCGACCACGCCGCCGCCCACCACGATCACATCCCGCGCACGCCGGCTCATGCGCCGGCTCCACGGCACAGCGCCGGGACCTCGCCGCGGAAGCCCATCGCGCCGCCGACCAGCATCGACTGCATCGAGGTGGCCTGCGCCGCAAGCAGCCCGAGGCTGCGCAGCGGGCGCATCAGCGGCGCCGGATTGCTGGTCAGCCGCGCCAGCCCACCGGAGAACGCGATGGTCTGGCGGCGATCCTCGTCCCGGCGCGCGACATGCGCCTGCAGCAGTGCATCGCTGCCGACGTCGTCGGCCGTTTCGATCAGTTCGGCCAGGGTCAGCGCATCGCGCAGGCCCAGGTTGAAGCCCTGCGCGCCCAGCGGATGGATGGTCTGCGCTGCATTGCCCAGCAGCACCGCGCGCTCACCCACCACTTGCTGCGCCAGCACCTGCACCAGCGGGTAGGCGCTGCGCGGGCCGCTTTCCAGCAGGCGCCCCGCACGCCAGCCGATGGCCTGCTGCAGCCGCGCCAGCCACGCCGCGTCGTCCAGTGCCAGCACCGCTTCGGCCTGGTCGCGGGCCACGCCGTGTACCGCTCCGTAGTGGCGGTCGCCCCGCGGAAGCAAGGCGGTCGGGCCGGTATCGGTAAAGCGTTCGAACGCGGTGCCGTCCGGCGCGCGCGCCGGGCGGACGCGGGCTACGAACAGGGTCTGCTGGAAATCATGTTCATCCACGCCGATGCCCAGTGCGTCGCGCACGCCGCTGCGGGTGCCATCGGCGCCGACCACCAGCCGCGCCAGCAGGCTGCGCTCACCACCATCATCGGCGATCACCACTTCGCGGCAGCCATCGATCGTGGCGCCCAGCCGCACGAAACGGGCCGGCCGGTAGCGGGTCAGGTGGTGCAGGCCCTGCAGCCGGGTTTCCAGTGCCTGGCCAAAATCGCGCGCCACCACGACCTGGCCGAACCAGGGCCGATCGTACTGCGCGGCCTCCATCTGGACCCGGCCGAAATCGCCGGCGCGGCTGACGTGGATGCGGGTGATCGGGCCCACCGCCGCGCCCAGCAGCGGCATCACCCCCAAGGTGGTGAGAGCGTTGACCGTGGCGGCAGCAAAACTGAGGTTGCGCTGGTCGAACACTGGCGGCAGCATGCCGGCCGGCGCGATCTCGACCAGCCCGACATCGCGGCCGGCCCGGTCCAGGGCAATGGCCAGGCTGGCGCCGACCAGGCCGCCGCCCACGATCACTACGTCATGACGTTTACTCATGCCGCCCATGATAGTGCGTGCGGCCCGGCTACGCCCCGTGGCGGCAGGCGCTAGAATGAACGCTGGACTCCCGACCCCCGCCCCCATGACCTCCACTGCCCAACGCGCCTTCATCCTGTTCGTGCTCGTGCTGCTGATGGCGGCAACCCGGGTCAACCACTTCGCGGCGATCCCCGACGCGTCCTGGGCGGTGTTCTTCATTGCCGGCTTCCACCTGCGCAGCTGGACGCGCTGGGCCTTTCCGCTGCTGATGGTGCTGGCCATCGTGATCGACGTGCTGGTGATCCGCGCCAGCGGCATCGGCTACTGGCAGCACTACTGCGTCTCGCCGGGTACCGCACTGCTGGTGCCCGCCTACTTCGCGATGTGGGCCGGCGGCGCGCTGCTGCGCCAGGGCTACCGCAGCGCGGACTGGGCCGCACTGGCCAAGGGATCCGCCCTGCTGCTGGCCGCAGTGGCGGTGTGCCACCTGTTCGCGCAGAGCGGCTTCTACTGGACCAGTGACGTGGTCGCGGCCCCCACCGTGCAGGGCTGGGCCCGCAACTACGCGGACTGGTTCCTGCCTTATTTGCGTACCGTGGCCGTCTACGTCGGTCTGGCAGCCGCGCTGCAGCTGGCCACCGAACAGGTCGTCAAGCTGCTGCACGCCCGTCGCGACGCGCTGCGCTGAGCCCGGCGCGCATGGGCAACAGGCTGTCGCGCATCTACACCCGCACCGGCGATGACGGCAGCACCGGCCTCGGCGACGGCAGCCGGGTGGCCAAGGATGCGGCGCGGGTCAACGCCTTCGGCAGCGTGGACGAGGCCAACTCGGCGCTCGGCGTGCTGCTGGCGGTCGGGCTGCCCGATGACGTGCGTGCTCTGCTCACCACGGTGCAGCACCAGCTGTTCGACCTGGGCGGCGAGCTGTGCATTCCCGGCCATGCGGCAATCCAGGCGGGCGACGTCCAGGCGCTGGAACACCACCTGGATCACTACAACGCCGGCTTGCCCGCGTTGAAGGAATTCATCCTTCCCGGTGGCGGCGAAGCCGCCGCACGCTGCCACCTGGCCCGCACGATCGTGCGCCGCGCCGAGCGCGAAACGGTCACCCTGGCCCGCCAGGAACCGGTGCGCGCCGAAGCCCTGCATTACCTCAACCGGCTGTCGGACCTGCTGTTCGTGCTGGCCCGCGTGCTCGCCCGCGCCGATGGCCACGGCGAGGTCCTCTGGCAGCACACCCGCCGCCACGGCTGAGCCGTCCTACCGCCCCGGAACCCTGTCCGCATGCTGGTTTTCACCCATCCCGCCTGTCTGCAACACGATCCCGGCCGCGGCCACCCCGAATGTCCCGAGCGCCTGCAGGTGGTGCTCGACGCGCTGCGGTCCGCCTACCCGGACCAGCTGGACTGGCGCCAGGCGCCGCCGGCAAAGTTCGGCGAACTGGCGCGTGTGCACGACAGCGCGCTGATCGACCTGGTGCTGGCGCCACAGACTGAGGCCCTGCGGCTGATCGACATGGACACGATGACCTCGCCCGGTTCGGCCAGCGCCGCGCTGCATGCCGCCGGTGCCGGCGTGGCTGCGGTGGATGCGGTGATGCTGGGCGGGGATCCGGTTGCGTTCTGCGCGGTGCGCCCGCCCGGCCACCACGCCACCGCGACCACGGCGATGGGGTTCTGCCTCTTCAACAACATTGCCGTTGCAGCCGCGTACGCGCGCGATCGCTATGGGCTGGAGCGGATCGCGGTGGTCGATTTCGACGTCCACCACGGCAACGGCACCCAGGACATTTTCGTGGCCGACCCGCGCGTGGCCTATTACAGCACCCACCAGGCCGGGTTGTTCCCCAACTCGGGCCTGCGCCGCGACCGGGGCGCGGGCAACCTGCTCAACATCCTGCTGCCACCGGGCAGCGGCAGTTTCCGCTTCCGCAACACGTGGGCCGACGAAATGCTGCCGGCCATTGACGATTTCCGCCCACAGCTGCTGCTGGTCTCGGCCGGCTTCGATGCCCATCTGCGCGATCCGCAGGCCGACCTGATGCTGGAAACCGAGGATTTCGCCTGGATCACCGCCGAGCTGCGCAGCCTGGCCCGCCGCCATGGTGGCGGCCGCATGGTGTCCATGCTGGAGGGCGGATACGACCTGCAGGCGCTGGCCGAATGTTCCGTGGCGCATGTGGGTGCGATGCTGTGAGATGAACCTGAACCCTTGGCCGCAGCAGGCCTTCATTGCCCCTATGCAAGGGATGGGGCAAGCTACGATCCGTTTTCGTCCGAATCCGAATCCCGCGTGCGCCGAGCCCTCCGCCTGCTGCCTCTCCCCCTGAGCATCGCCATCTGCCTGCCGGCCATGGCCGACGACAAACCGGTGAACTGGGGCCTGTGCCCGGTAGCCGATGTCCTGCCCGCCTTCCAGGACGCCCCCGTGGCGGACAAGGCCGCGGCCGAAACCCGCGACCAGCAACCCACCGATATCGAAGGCAATACCCTCTCCGGTACCACGACCGTGCCGCAGTACCAGGGCAACGTGGCGCTCAAGCGCGGCGACCAGTTCCTGGGCACCGACCACCTGAGCTTCGACACCGAAAGTGGCAACTACATCGCCGAAGGCAATGTGCGCTACCAGGATTCGTCGATCCGGATGACCGCCAAGCGCGCCGAAGGCAACCAGGAATCGGACACCCACAAGATCAGCGACATCCAGTACCAGCTGGTGGACCGGCGTGGCCATGGCGACGCCGATTCGATCGACCTGCAGGGTTCGGTGGGCCAGATGCACCGCTCGACCTACACCACCTGCGACCCCTCGCAGCCGGTGTGGAAGCTGTCGGCACCGCAGATCGACGTGGACAACGACGAAGGCTTCGGTACCGCCCGCAATGCGGTGCTGCGCATCGGCAAGGTGCCGGTGCTGTGGGCGCCGTACTTCAAGTTCCCGATCGATGACCGCCGCCAGACCGGCCTGCTGTATCCGCAGCTGGGCCTGTCCGGGCGCAATGGCTTCGACTACGCCCAGCCGATCTACTTCAACCTGGCGCCGAACTACGACGACACCCTGACCCCGCGCTACATGAGCAAGCGCGGCCTGATGCTCGACAACGAGTTCCGCTATCTGTACGACGGCGGCCGTGGCGAACTGCAGACCGCCTACCTGCCCAATGACAAGCTGCGCGACCGCGACCGCGGCCAGGTCGAGTACCAGGGTTACCACAACATCGACGCGAACTGGCAGGCCCGCGCCAACATCGCCTGGGTCAGCGACGAGCGCTACACCGAGGACTTCTCCAGCAAGCTGCTGGGAGTGACCACCTCCAGCCTGCAGAGCCAGGTCGGCATCTACGGAACCGGCGAGAACTGGACCGCGGGGCTGATGGCCGATTACTGGCAGAACACCGACTACACGCTGACCGACGCGTCGCTGCCCTACTCCCGGCAGCCGCGCCTGTTCGTCAACTGGGACAAGCCGCTGCTGCCGTGGCTGGAAGCGGGCGTGTACGCCGAAGCGGTGCATTTCACCCATGACGATGTCGACGGAAAGCTGGGCATCGAGGACGACTTCGCGCCCAGCGGCACCGTGACGCCGTATTACAACGGCTCGCGCCTGGACGTGAAACCGTATGTGACCTTCCCGTTCGCCGGTGCCTCCTGGTACGTCACCCCGACCCTCGCCTATCGCTACACCGGTTACGAGCTGGACCGCGGGCTGGCCGACCAGACGCGGCTGCAGGCACTCCGCGACGCGGGCATCGATCCGGCCACGGCAACCCCCGACCAGCTGCGCGGCAACACCTCGCCGCACCGCAGCGTGCCGATCGCCAGCCTGGACGCGGGCATGTTCTTCGACCGCGAGACCACCATCGGCGGCACCTCGTACCTGCACACCCTGGAGCCGCGCCTGTTCTACCTGCGCACGCCGTACCGCGACCAGAGCGACCTGCCGATCTTCGATACCCGCGACTTCACCTTCAGCTGGGGCCAGCTGTTCCGCGATTCCCGCTATACCGGCGCGGACCGCCAGAACGACGCCAACCAGCTGACGATGGCGCTGAGCACCCGCTTCATCAACCAGGAAACCGGCCGCGAGCGCTTCTCCGGCAGCATCGGTCAGATCCTGTACTTCGACGATTCCCGGGTGACGCTGCCGGGCACCACCTCGCAGGTGGAACAGGGCAAGTCGGCCTGGATCGCCGATGCCAATTACGCCATCAACGACCGCTGGAACCTGGGTGCCACCTATCAGTGGGATCCGAAGTACAAGCGCGAGGACCTGGCCAGCGTGCGCGCGCGCTACCTGATGTCCAACGACGGCATCGTCAACCTGACCTACCGCCACCGCCTCAACACGGCCGCACCGGCGACCGCGACCAAGGAAGAACGCACCCTGCTGGAACAGGTGGACCTGTCCTTCCTGTACCCGATCAACCAGACCTGGAGCCTGGTGGGGCGCTATTACTACTCCATCGAGGACAAGGCGCCGCTGGAAATCATCGGCGGCGTCCAGTGGGACAGCTGCTGCCTCGCGGTACGCGCCCTGGCCCGCCGCTACGTGCGCAACCGCGAAGGCGAGCTGAACAATTCCTTCCAGATCGAGTTCGTGCTCAAGGGCCTGAGCTCCATTGGCCAGAACACGGACCGCACTTTGCGCCGTGCTATTCTCGGCTACTACCGAGACGACCTCTATCTCGTGCCGCCCGCCAACACGGGCGCCCCCACGCGCGAAGACTACGATCCCAATCTGATCCCATGACCAAGACCTTCCCCGTCCTACTCGCCTCCCTGATTGCGGTCAGCACCGTCTCCGCCCCGCTTCAGGTGCTGGCCCAGCAGAGCCAGTCGCTGGACCGCATCGCCGCCATCGTCGACGAGGATGTCGTGCTGCAGAGCGAGCTGGACCGCGCCATCGTGAACATCAAGGCCCAGTACGCCGGGCGCGAAGGCCAGCTGCCGCCCGACGACGTGCTCAGCCGCCAGGTGCTGGAGCGACTGGTGCTGGTCAAGCTGCAGGTCACGCGTGCCGAAAGCAGCGGCATCAAGGTCAGCGACCAGGAGCTCAACCAGGCCCTGAACGCGATTGCCCAGCAGAACGGCTCCAACCTCGACGCGTTGCGCCAGCGCCTGGCCGGCGATGGCGTGGATTTCAACGATTTCCGCAACTCGGTCCGCGATGAAATCACCGTGCAGCGCCTGCGCCAGAGTTTCGCCCAGAGCCGCATCAGCGTCAGCGAGGGTGAAGTGGATGCCGCGCTGAAGCAGGAAGCGACGGCGGGCACCCAGTACCACCTGGCCCACATCCTGATCGCGCTGCCGGAAGGCGCCACCGCCGAGCAGATCGCCACCGGGCAGAAGAAGGTCGACGGGGTGAAGAGCCTGCTGGACAAGGGTGAGCTGGACTTCAACGCGGCCGCTGTCCGCTACTCCGACAGCCCCAACGCGCTGGAAGGCGGCGACCTGGGCTGGCGTTCGCTGGATGAAATTCCGGGCGCGTTCGCGCAGATGATGACCGGCATGAAGGCCGGTGACGTCGTCGGCCCGCTGCGCGGCCCGAGCGGCTTCCAGCTGCTCAAGCTGGTGGAGGTGCGCGATGCCAGCGCCGCCGCCACCGGCCAGACCATCACCGAGTACCACGGCCGGCACATCCTGATCCGGGTCAATGACCAGCAGGACAATGCCACCGCCAAGGCCAGGATCGACTCGATCCGTGCGCGGATCGCCGGTGGCGCCGACTTCGAGGCTGAAGCCAGGGCATCGTCCGAGGACACCAACAGCAAGGGCCAGGGCGGCGATCTGGGCTGGTTCCCGGCCGACGCATTCGGTCCGGACTTCGGCAAGCAGGTTACCGGCCTGAGCGACGGTGGCGTCAGCCAGCCGTTCCGCACGGACGCCGGCTGGCACATCGTGCAGCGCGTCGCCACCCGCCAGACCGATTCGGGCACCGACAACAAGCGTGCGCAGATCCGCGAGACGATCGGCCGCCGCAAGCTGGAAGAAGAGTACAACCGCTACCTGCAGGAACTGCGCGGCGAAGCCTACGTGGACCTGCGCATCCCGGCCGCCGCCCCGGCCCCGGCCAAGCCCTGAGGCACCGGCGATGATCCCGCAGCTCGCTCTGGTACCGGGCGAGCCCGCCGGGATCGGTCCCGAACTCTGCGTTCGCCTGGTCCAGCAGCCGCGCACCGATTGCCGGCTGCTGGCCTTCGCCGACCCGGACACGTTGCGGGCGGCCGCAGCGGCGCTTTCGCTGCCCCTGAACCTGCTGCCTGAAGACGCCATCGCCCGCCATCCGGGCGATCTGCCGTTGCGGGACGTCCGCAATGCGACCCCCGCATGTTTCGGTCGGGCCGACCCGGCCAACGCCGGCGCGGTGATCGGCGCCCTGCTGCAGGCCGGCCAGGCCTGCCTGGACGGCCACCTGCACGGGGTGGTAACCGGGCCGGTACACAAGGCGGTCATCAACCAGGGCGGCATCGCCTACAGCGGCACCACCGAACTGCTGGCCCAACAGGCCGGGGTGGAGGTGGTGATGATGCTGGCCAACGATATCGTCCGCGTGGCACTGGCCACCACCCACCTGCCGTTGCGCGCGGTGGCCGACGCGATCAGCGCGGATGGCCTGGCGCGGACGCTGCGGATCGTGCACGGCGCGCTGCGGGGAGATTTCGGCCTCACTGCACCGCGGATCGCCGTGCTGGGGCTGAACCCGCACGCGGGCGAGGACGGGCACCTGGGGCGCGAGGAACTGGATGTGATCATTCCGCTGCTGGAGCAGCTGCGCGCCGATGGCATGGACCTGATCGGCCCGCTGCCGGCCGACACCGCCTTCCTGCCGCAGAAGCTGGCCGGGTTCGACACCGTGCTGGCGATGTACCACGACCAGGGCCTGCCAGTGCTCAAGTACAGCGGTTTCGAACAGGCGGTCAACATCACCCTGGGCCTGCCCTACCCACGCGTGGCGGTCGATCACGGCACCGCGCTGGATCTGGCTGGGCAGGGCATCGCCGACCCGTCCAGCCTGCTCGCAGCCACGCAATGGTGTGCCCGGCTGGCGCGCCAACGTACACTGGTGCCATGACTTCCCCGCATTCCCCCTCGGCCGCCGGGTTTACCGCGCCGGCCAAAAAGCAGCTGGGCCAGCACTTCCTGGCCGATCGCAGCTACATCGACAAGATCGTCATGGCGGTCAACCCGAAGGACGACGATCGCCTGGTCGAAATCGGACCGGGTCAGGGCGCCATCACCCTGCCGCTGCTGCGCCGCCACCCGCGCCTGACCGTGATCGAGTTCGATCGGGACCTGATCGCGCCGCTGACGGCCGCCGCAGCGCCGCTGGGTGAGCTCACCATCGTGCACCGCGACGTGCTGCAGGTGAACTTCACCGAGCTGGCCGGCGACGGGCAGATCCGGCTGGTGGGCAACCTGCCCTACAACATCTCATCGCCGATCCTGTTCCATGCGATGGACCATGCAGCGGTGATCCGCGACATGCACTTCATGCTCCAGAAGGAAGTGGTGGACCGCATGGCCGCCGCGCCGGGCAGCAAGGTCTACGGCCGGCTGAGCGTGATGCTGCAGGCCTGGTGCAAGGTGACCTCGCTGTTCGTGGTGCCGCCGGGCGCATTCCGGCCACCACCCAAGGTCGACTCGGCGGTGGTCCGGCTGGTGCCGCGCGATCCCGACACGGTGGGCATCATCGACCGTCGCCGCTTCGCGGATGTGGTCCGTGCCGCCTTCGGCCAGCGCCGCAAGACGCTGCGCAACGCACTGAACGGGGTGGTGACGCCAGACCAGTTCGATGCGGCCGGGGTGCGCAGTGATGCGCGCGCCGAGCAGCTGGAAGTGGCGCAGTTCATCGCGTTGGCCAACGTGCCGCGCGCGGAAGATTGAAACTCCCTCTAAACTGCCCGCATGAACGACGCAAACTATGCGATCTCGGTCGAGGTCGCCCCGCGCTTCCTTGATGACCAGTCCACGCCCGAAGACGGGCGTTTTGCCTTCGCCTATACAATCCGCATCCACAACCGCGGCCGCGTGGCCGCGCGCCTGGTGGCCCGTCACTGGCGGATCACCGACGGCAACGGCCGGGTAGAACATGTGGACGGCGATGGCGTGATCGGCGAGCAGCCGCGGCTGCGCCCGGGTGAAGACTTCCGTTACACCTCCGGTGTCATGCTGGAAACCGAACACGGCACGATGCAGGGGCATTACGACATGGTCGCCGACGACGGCACCGAGTTCGCCGCCCCGATCGCGCCGTTCGTGTTGACCATTCCGCGCACGCTGCATTGATGGAGGCGCACGCATGAGTGTCTGGGCCATCGGCGACCTGCAGGGCTGTTATGACGTTACCCAGCGCCTGCTGGAGAAGATCCGCTTTGATCCGGCGGTGGACAGACTGTGGTTCTGTGGCGACCTGGTCAACCGCGGCGGCCAGTCGCTGGAAACCCTGCGCCTGGTGCATTCGCTGCGCGAGCAGAGCGTGGTGGTGCTGGGCAATCACGATCTGTCGCTGCTGGCCGTCGGTGCACGCACCGAGGAAGAGCAGCGCAAGGTCAACCCGGACCTGCTGCGGATCGTGCAGGCCGAGGACCGCGACGTGCTGCTGGAATGGCTGCGCCTGCAGAAGCTGGTGCACGTGGACCGTGAGCTGGGCTGGATGATGGTGCACGCGGGCCTGGCCCCGAAGTGGACCACACAGCTGGCCGAGAAGCACGCACGCGAGGTGGAGGTGCAGCTGCACGGCAGCGGCTACCGCAAGCTGTTCCGCAACATGTACGGCGACAAGCCCGGCTGGTCGCCGGGTCTGGCCGGGTACGACCGGTCGCGGGCGATCATCAACCTGCTTACGCGCATGCGCTACTGCACGCCGCGAGGGCGGATCGGGATCGAGGACAAGGGCACGCCGGGCACCCAGGAACAGGGGCTCTACCCCTGGTTCGAGGTGCCGGGCCGGGTCGAGCGCGATCTGAAGATCGTGTGCGGCCACTGGTCGGCGCTGGGCCTGACGATCACCCAGGGCGTGCACGCAATCGATACCGGCGCGGTGTGGGGCGGCAAGCTCACCGCACTGCAGCTGGATACCGAAGAACTGCGCGTGGTGCAGGTACCCGGCCGTGATGTACCCAAGCCGGTTGCGCCGCCGCGTCCGCCGGCACGGCGTCCGGCCGGCGAAGGTAATCCGGGCAACAACGGCAATGGCCGGCCGCCGCGTGGGCAGCGCCAGAATCAACAGCAGCAGCCGCGTCGTTCGCGTGAGCCGGCCGGGAATGCGGGCGACGGTACCCCGACTGCCGCTTAGCGCGTCTCTTCCATGTTGGTAGGTACCGACCGTTGGTCGGTACGCCGTTGCTCTGCGCCAAAAGCCAAAGCCTTGGCCTGCGAACGTATCTGCAGTGGGCCGGCGGGGGCCAAGGGAAATCAACAGCGGTTCGATCATTTCCATGCGTTACCGCGCGTTGATCTGTTCACGGCAGTCGTTTGGGAACCGACCCTACCCGCATCGTGCGCTTCGCTTTTTCCACGGCGACCTGCCAACTGTCAAAGGCTGGCGGCGGTGGGTTTGACGTTACGCCTTCCGCGTGTAATCCACGAAATCGAACGCGAATGCATGGCGCGCATCCGCAGCGTGGTGCTCGCGCGCCGTTTCAACCCACAGCTGCGGATCGACCGGCGGGAAATGGGTGTCGGCCTGGACGCGGGTATCCACCCAGGTCAGGTGCAGGTCGGTGGCCTGCGCCATGGCGAGGCGGTAGATCTCGCCGCCGCCGATCACGCACAGTTCGTCCGCGCCGGCATCGGCCGCGAACTGCAGTGCCTCGTCCATGCTGCCTACCGCCTGCATGCCGTCGAACGGCACCTGGCCCGAGCGGGTCAGCACCAGGTTCGGGCGACCCGGCAACGCGCGGCCCAGCGACTGCGCGGTCTTGCGCCCCATCAGGATCGGCTTGCCGATCGTCAGTGCCTTGAAACGCCTGAGGTCGTCCGGCAGCTGCCAGGGCAGCTGATTGGCATGGCCAATGCCATGGTCGTGGTCGAGCGCGACGATCAGCGAGAGTTTCATGATTCGTCCGCCTCCATGCGCATCTCGTCGCAGCGATCCTGCGCGGCGCGCACATCGACCAACGCCCTCTGCAGGCTCGGGTCGGCTTCCATGGCCTGGTCAGCCTGCTCGGTAAGCCGGGCCAGATGCGCGTCCTGGGTGGCCTGCAGTCCCGGTGCGGACATTACCTCGGTGCTCAACGAGCTGAGATCTCCAGCCGCCGCACGGTCCAGGAACGCCTGCAGCTGCGCCGGCGAGTACGCCTGGGCCAGCTGCTGCTCGAATGTGCGCTGGTAGGCCGGATCATTGAAGGCGCCCTGCATGAAGCGCACCAGCGCGCCGGACATGCCCGCCACGGCGCTGCGCATGCCCGGCTCACAGGCCGCCGGAAGGTCGCTCGGCATCATGCCCACGCCGGACGCACCGGCCATCGCCGCCACGCCTTCGTTGACCTGGCGCTGCACGATCTGCGCGTTGACCTGCGCGGCCAACGGTTCCGACGGCGCGGCGGCCTGAGCGGCCGCCGGCAACAGCATCAGCAGTGCGACCCGAAGCGCCCGCCTCATACCGCCACCGGCGCCTTGATCGCCGGGTGCGGGTGGTAGCCGTCGATGCGGATGTCCTCGAACTTGAAACCGAACAGATCGGTCACCTCCGGATTCAGCCACAGCGTCGGAAGTGCCCGCGGTTCGCGCGCCAGCTGCTCGCGGGCCTGTTCGTAGTGGTTGGAATACAGGTGCGCATCGCCCAGCGTGTGCACGAAATCGCCCACGCCCAGCCCGGTGGCCTGCGCCACCATGTGGGTCAGCAGCGCGTAGCTGGCGATGTTGAACGGCACGCCGAGGAAGATGTCGCCGCTGCGCTGGTACAGCTGGCAGCTCAGCTTGCCGTCCACCACGTAGAACTGGAACAGGTTGTGGCAGGGCATCAACGCCATCTGCGAGAGCTCGCCCACGTTCCAGGCGCTCACCACCAGCCGGCGTGAATCGGGGTTGCGCTTGATCTCGTCCACCAGCCACTGCATCTGGTCGATGCTGCCGCCATCGGCAGTGGCCCAGCTGCGCCACTGCTTGCCGTAGACCGGACCGAGGTCGCCGTTGCCGTCGGCCCACTCGTCCCAGATCCGCACTTGGTTGTCCTGCAGGTAGCCGATGTTGGTGTCGCCCTTCAGGAACCACAGCAGCTCATGGATGATCGAGCGCAGGTGCAGCTTCTTGGTGGTGACCAGCGGAAAACCGTCGTTGAGGTTGAAACGCATCTGCCAGCCGAACACGCTGCGCGTGCCGGTGCCGGTGCGGTCCGACTTTTCCGTGCCGTGTTCGAGCACATGCTCGAGCAGGTCCAGGTAGGCTTTCATGCCTTGCTCCCGGCGGTCGCGGGGGTGACCGGCGGCATCGGCTGCAGAACCGGCGCGCGGCGCGACAGGGCCAGCAGCACCAGGCCCAGCGCCACCAGCGGCAGGCTCAGCAGCTGGCCGCGGGTGAACCAGTCAAACGCCAGGTACACGCCGTTGTCAGGCATGCGCACGAATTCCACCGCGAAGCGGAACACGCCGTACATCAGTGCGAACAGGCCCGACACCAGGTAGCGGTGGCGCGGCGTGGCCGACACTGCCCACAGCACCACGAACATCACCAGCCCTTCCAGCAGCGCTTCATACAGCTGCGAGGGGTGGCGGGCGTACGGGTTGAGCGCGCCGGTGGCGAACTGCTCGCGCAGCGCTGGCATGTCCAGCTGGTTCAGCGGAGCCGGCAGGCCGGAAGGGAACACCACGCCCCACGTGCCGTCGGTGTACTTGCCCCACAACTCGGCGCCGATGAAGTTGCCGATGCGGCCGAAGCCCAGGCCCAGCGGCACCAGCGGCGCCATGAAGTCGATCGTGTCGCCCAGGTGCAGCCGGTGCTTGCGCGACCAGTACCACGACGCGGCCAGCACGCCGAGCAGGCCACCGTGGAAGCTCATGCCGCCGTCCCATACCTTGAACAGCAGCAGCGGGTTGTGCAGGAAATCGCCCAGCGCGTAGAACAGCATGTACCCGACACGGCCACCCACCACCACGCCGAGCATGGCGTAGAACAGCAGGTCGGAGAAGCCGTTGGCATCCACGCCCGGCAGGCGCCCCGCCGCGATGCGCCGGCGCCCCAGCCACCAGGCCGCAGTGAATCCGAGCAGGTACATGATGCCGTACCAGTGCACCTTGACCGGCCCAAGCGAGATGGCGATGGGGTCGATGTCGTGGAGATAGATCATGGGCAATGCCTTGCAGGTAAGCGGCTATTCTCGGGCCAGCGCCGCCGTACCTCAACCAAGGAACTGCGGCGTATTGGGCAGGGCGTCATCCTTGGACCCGCTTTCGGGCGGATAGTGCCCGGCCAGTATGTCCGATACCTCGCCGATGGCCAGCAGCACCGCGTCCTGCAGGGCGCCGTCGCGCAGTTGCTGCTGCATGTGCGCGCACACCGCCTGCCACTGCGCCTCACCCACCCTGCCGCGCAGGCCACGGTCGGCCACCAGCTCAATGGCGTGGTCGGCCAGCAGCAGGTAGACCAGCACGCCGTTGTTGTTCTCGGTATCCCAGGTGCGCAACTGGGCGAAGGCATGCTCGGCCCGCTGGCGGGGCGTGACCCGCTGCCAGAGCGCGGTCAGCGGCAGGTCGGCTTCCACCGCGAACATGACCTGACCGCCGTGGCGACGCTCGCCTGCGGCAATCGCGTCGGTGATGGCCTGCAGCGCGGCCGGCGGGAAGGTCCGCCGCAGCGAGGGCGCGAACAGATGGCGCCAGATGCGCATCACCACCCTCCCGAGGCGCCACCGCCCCCGGATCGCCCACCGCCACCGCCCCAGCCGCCACCGCCGAAACCGCCGCCTCCGCCGCCCCAGCCGCCGCCGAAGCCGCCGCCGCCCCACCCGCTGTTGCGGGCGAAGCGGCCGACCCGGCCGGAGGAGAAGCCCACGAAGAGGCCGATCAGCCCCGCCAGGCCACTGGCCAGCCACAGGGAGGTGAACAGGAATGCGGCCACCGCGGCGCCACCACCGCCCAGCAGCGCGCGCACCGGACGCGGCAGCCAGCCCAGCAGGGCGCGGGCAAAGGTGCCGACAAAGAAGCCGATCACCAATGCCATCGTGAAGCCATCGCCGCCGCTGCCGCGGGCGTCGCGGTGGGTACTGACCGGTGCCGGCAGCACCTCGCCATCGATGAGTTTGACCAGCGCCGCACTGCCGTCGGCCAGGCCGCCGGCGTAATCGCCGGTGCGGAAACGGGGGGCCAGGTATTCCTGGATGACCCGGTTGGCGATGGCATCAGGGATCGCTCCCTCCAGCCCGTAACCGGCTTCGATGCGTACCCGTTTGTCGTCCTTGGCCACCACCAGCAGCACGCCATCGTCGACGCCCTTGCGCCCGATCTTCCACTGCTCGAACACGCGCACCGCGTACTGTTCGATGGTTTCCGGCTGGGTCGTGGGCACCATAAGGATCTGCAGCTGGCTGCCCTTGCGCTGCTGCAACGCCAGCGCCTGGGCTTCCAGCGCCTGCTTCTGCGCGGCATCCAGGGTGCCGGTGGTGTCCACCACCGGCGAGGTCATCGGCGGAATCGCCGCGTCGGTCTGTGCCCACGCAGGCAGGGCCAGGCACAGGCACAGCAGCACCAGCACGCGCAGCAGCAGGCGGGTATTCACCGCCTTACCGGGCCGGCGCCGGGGCCTGCTGCGGCGGCGACGCGGGCGCAGGAGCCGGGGCCTGCGAACCGAACTTCACCGCCGGCGGCTGCGAGATCTGCGCTTCGTTCTCCACCGTGAAGTTCGGCTTTTCCTTGTAGCCGAAGATCTTGGCGGTGATCAGCTGCGGGAAGGAGCGAACGTAGGTGTTGTAGTCCTGCACCTGCTGGATGTAACGGCCGCGCGCCACGGTGATGCGGTTCTCGGTGCCTTCCAGCTGCGCCTGCAGGTCGCGGAATCCCTGGTCGGACTTCAGGTTCGGGTAGTTCTCGGTCACCACCAGCAGCCGCGACAACGCACCGCTCAGCTCGCCCTGGGCCTGCTGGAACTGCCTGAGCGATTCGGCATCATCGGCATTGACGTTGACCTGGCCCACGCGCGCGCGCGCGTTGGTCACATCGGTCAGCACCTGGCGTTCCTGGTTGGCATAGCCTTCCACGGTCTGCACCAGGTTGGGGATCAGATCGGCACGGCGCTTGTACTGGTTGAGCACCTCGGCCCAGCCTGCCTTGACCTGTTCATCCTTCTGCTGGATCGCGTTGTAGCCGCACCCAGACAACAGGCTGGCCAGCAAGGCCAGCAGGATCAATCGGGACGTACGCATGTCCGGCTCCGGAGCGGGATGGTCGGGAGCCGGAGCATGCCATGAATAGGGGTTAATACCCCGTCATCACCAGTTGCCGGCACCGGGCACGTGGTGCGCCAGCGCCCGGCGGCGCATCAGCAGGTTCAGCCACTCCACCAGCACCGAGAAGCCCATGGCGGCGTAGATGTAGGGCTTGGGCACGTGCACGTCCAGGCCGTCCAGGATCAGCACCGCGCCGATCAGCAGGATGAAGGCCAGGGCCAGCATCTTCACGGTCGGGTTGGCGTCAATGAAGCGGCCCAGCGGGTTGGCCGCCAGCAGCATGACCGCCACCGACAGCAGGATCGCCGCGACCATCACCGGCACGTGCTCGGCAATGCCGACCGCGGTGATGACCGAATCCAGCGAGAACACGATGTCGATGATGGCGATCTGCGCGATCACCATGCCGAACACGGCCGAGGCCTTGGTGGTGGTGGGGTCTTCATCTTCGCCGCCGGTGATCAGCTCGCGGATTTCCATGCCGCCCTTGATGATCAGGAACAGGCCACCCACGATCAGCACCAGGTCGCGGATGGAGATGCCCATGCCGGCCACGGTGAACAGGTTGGCCTGCATGTGCGCCAGGTAAGCCAGCGACACCAGCAGCAGGATGCGGGTGATGCACGCCACCGCGATGCCGAGCTTGCGCGCGAACGGACGGCGCGCTTCGGGCAGCTTGCTCACGGCGATGGAGATGAACACCAGGTTGTCGATGCCGAGCACGATCTCCAGTGCGCTCAGGGTCAACAGGGTCAACCAGACATTCGGGTCGGACAGCAGCTCAAGAAACATGGACCTGGATCCTTACAAAGGGGGGAAAACAAACGTGAGGCGCTTCAGAGCACGCGCGGCGCCAGGACCAGGCCCCAGCACAGCAGAACATTCATCATCAGCACGAACACCGCCGCCGACCCCATGTCCTTGGCACGGCCGGCCAGCTCATGGAATTCGGCGCCGTAGCGCTCGATCACCGCTTCAATCGCCGAATTGGCCAGCTCCATGGCCAGTACCAGCAGCATTGAGCCGATCATCAGCGCGCGCTCGACCGGGGACTGGCCCAGCCAGAGCGCCACGGGTGCCAGCACCACCAGCAGGTAGACCTCCAGGCGGAACGAGGATTCGTGCAGCCAGGCGGCCCGCAGGCCCTGCCAGGACCACACCGCCGCCTTGAAGATGCGCTTGGGGCCGCGCGGCATGTGCCCGATTTCATCCGCCACGCAGCGTCACCCCACGACGGAAAGCGAGGCAGCACGGCAGGTGCGGGGCACGACAAGGGGTCATGGGCGGCGCGACGGAAGGCGAAGAATCCGACATTTTGCCACAAGGAAGGGGGGTACCTCCCGGTTGAACCGGTGCCTGACGGCTGGTAGCGCCGGCCGTTGGCCGGCCCAGGCGGCGCCGGATGCCATCCGCGCGCCTAGAATGGCCGGACGCACTACAGGAGTCCTGCATGTCCCAGCGTTTCGCCCGCCCCCTGCTGCTCGCCCTGGCCATGACCGCCAGCCTGCCCGCCCTGGCCCTGAAGCCTGCCCCGGTGCCGGCCCCGCCGCAGATCCCCGAACAGGTTTCCAACGTGGCCTGGGCCGGCGACATGGCCGCCTTCGCCAGGGCCGACGCCACCACCCCGCCCCCGCGCGGCGGCATCGAGTTCATCGGCAGTTCCTCGATCCGGATGTGGGACACCCTGGCGGCCGACTTCCCCGGCCAGAAGGTCTTCAACCGTGGCTTCGGCGGCTCCGAAGTGCGCGACAGCACCTGGTACGCCGACCAGATCGTGATCCCGTACGCGCCCTGCAAAGTCTTCTTCTACGCCGGCGACAACGACCTCAACAGCGGTCGCACGCCCATCCAGGTCCGCGACGACGTCGTGGCATTCGTGCAGCGCGTGCACCGCGACCTGCCGAAGACCACCGTCGAGGTCATCTCGATCAAGCCCAGCCCGTCGCGCGCGCAGCTGCTGCCGGCCGTGCAGGAAGCAAATGGACTGATCCAGCGGGCCTTGGCGAAGCTGCCCAACACCGGTTACACCGACATCTACACCCCGATGCTGGGCGCGGATGGGCAGCCGCGCGCGGCGTTGTTCCGCGAGGACATGCTGCATATGAAGCCGGAAGGGTATGCGATCTGGCGGAAGGCATTGGCAAGCAAGGTGCAGTGTGGTGCAACGGAAAAGCGGTAACAGCGCACGTTGTTCGAGGTCATGCGTCAAAGGGCCGATCAGCATAGTCGGCAGTCGTTTGGGAACCGACCCTACCGCCCGCGGCCAACTGTCGAAGGGGTGGCGGGCAGGCAATCGAATCGCCACCGCCGTTCGCTCAATGCCTCAGCGATAGATGATGGTGGCCTGGGTGCCGACGCCGGGCTCACTGGTCAGGGCGATCTTCCAGCCGAAGCGGTCGCACAGGCGGCGCACGATCGACAGGCCCAGGCCGGTGCCCTGCGGGCGGCTGGGTTCGGCGCGGTAGAACGGCTCGAACGCCCGCGACAACGCTTCGGCCGACATGCCGATGCCGGTGTCGCGCACCACCACCCGGTCGTCCAGCACGTCCACATCGATACGGCCTTCATCGGTGTAGCTGCACGCGTTGCGCAGCAGGTTGCTGACCACCACCTGCAGCACCCGGGGCGGGGCGTGCAGGTGCACCGGTGCCTCGCTGTGCAGGTGGATCTCCACCGGCCGGCCGACGATCAGCTCGCGCGCGTTGTCCACCTCGTAACGCACGATTTCGTTGACGTCGAACAGCTCGATCTGCGGCTCTACGTCCGCCTCGCGGGCGAGAATCAGGAAGGCATCGATCACGGCCTCCATGTCGCGGCCCGCGCGCTGGATACGGTGCAGGCCGCGGCGCAGCCGCGGGGTCATGTCCTGGTCGCCCAGGGCCATGTCGCTGGCCACCCGGATCACCGTCAGCGGCGTGCGCAGCTCATGGCTCGCATCACGGGTAAAGTTGCGCTCGCGCGCCACGTGCGCGGTGACCCGCGTGGCCAGCGAATGCAGTGCCGCCGCCAGCTGCCGCGTTTCGCCCTGCATGTCGGCCGGCAGCTTGTCCGGTGCCAGGTCCGATGCTTCCGGATGTCCCGGGTTCCAGCGCGAAACCCGCCGCGCGAGCCAGTTCACCGGTGAGACCAGCCGTTTCGACGCGCGGTACGTGATCCACGACGCCCCGTACACCGCCAACAGCGTCAACAGCACCGGCACGATCCCGAACCAGAACGCCAGCATTTCCGCGCGCGAACGCAGGAACACCAGGTACAGCTGCCCTTCCGGGCGTGCGTCGACCAGCACCAGCTGGTCGTCGGCCTTCAACTCGTGAAAGCCAGGCGCCAGCGTGCGCAGGTTGCCGGGCAGGCTGAGCGCCGATTGCCCTGTCTCCAGAAGGTAGCCGCGGATGTTGCGCGTGTTCGGCGGCGGCTGCGCGGGCGAAGCGGCGTGCAGCTCCCAGAAGTAGGCCGCCTCCTCCTTCAGCGCGCTGCTGACCAGGCTGTGCTTGATCACCAGCGACACCAGCCACGCGCCCAGCAGAATGGCCAGGCTGGCCAGTACGGCCTGCAGGATGAAGACAATGCGGATCTTGCGCGGCAGACCGTGCGGCATTACGAAGTCCAGGTCGGGTCGCCGCGATTATAGGAAAGCGCGCCGTTATTCCATCGTGCAAGCAAAGACGATGCCCCGACAAGTGCCGGGGCATCGTGTACATCGGGGCCGACGAAGGCCCGCGTCATCGTGCGGCCTGCGGTGTGCCCATCAGCTCATTGGCTGGGCGATATCGGCAATACGGTAGCCGGCGCTCTGCACGGTGTGCAGCAGCGGACGGTCGAACGGCTTGTCGATGATCTTGCGCAGGTTGTACAGGTGGCTGCGCAGCGTGTCCGAATCCGGCAGCCCGTTGCCCCAGATCTCGCGCTCGATTTCCTGGCGGGTCACCACGCGCGGCGATTCGCGCATCAGGATGGTGAGCAGGCGCAGGCCGATGGGCGAAAGCTGCAGCTCGGTGCCCGCACGCGTGGCGCGCATGCTGACCGGATCCAGCACCAGATCGGCGACCTTCAGCACTTCCGAGCCCACCTGGCGGCGCTCGCGCCGGATCAACGCGCGCAGGCGTGCTTCCAGCTCCTGGATCGCAAACGGCTTGGTCAGGTAATCGTCGGCGCCGAAGCCCAGACCGGTGAGCTTGTCATCCAGCGTATCGCGCGCGGTCAACATGAGCACCGGCGTCGACTTGCGCGCGTCGTTGCGCAGACGGCGGCAGACTTCGATGCCGTCCAGGCGCGGCAGCATCAGGTCCAGCACCACCACGTCGTAGCTGTTTTCCGCCGCCAGACGATAGCCGTCCAGCCCGTCCTGGGCGTAGTCCACTTCGAACCCGCGGCCTTCCAGGTATTCCCCGATCATCTCGGAGATGTTGCGGTTGTCTTCGACCACCAGCACCAGGCCGGAGGTTTCCTTTGTCTGACGCATGGGAGTCCCTCTTTCTTCAGCTTTGTGAAACATGCCGGATCGTCGGTGGAGGCGGCGTGAAGCTGCTCACCGATCATCCGGGCGGGGCAGTCAGCAGGGGTTTGAGCAGCGGCCAGACGTTGTCCAGCACCTTCGGCTGGGCTTTGGCGGTGGGGTGCAGCCCGTCGCCCTGCATCAACCCGGGCTGCAGGGCCACTCCCTCAAGCAGGAAGGGCAGCAGCGCCACCTTGTACTG
Source organism: Stenotrophomonas sp. NPDC047960 (assembly GCF_043204395.1). Taxonomy (NCBI): domain Bacteria; kingdom Pseudomonadati; phylum Pseudomonadota; class Gammaproteobacteria; order Lysobacterales; family Lysobacteraceae; genus Stenotrophomonas; species Stenotrophomonas sp. NPDC047960. Next base: position 70,228 of record NZ_JBIDBX010000003.1, read on the forward strand.
GCTGGCGAGCCCGGTGTACGTCTGGCGCAGGCGGTCCCGGTAGGCCGGCCCATAATTGGGCGGCACGTCAATGCCCAGCAGCAGGACCTTCGCGCCAGCCTTCTGGCTGGCCACGATCATCTTTTCCAGATTGCCCCGCAGCTGCGCCGGGCTCAACCCGCGCAACGCGTCATTGCCGCCCAGTTCGATCACCACCACCGACGGGCGGTGCTTCTGCAGCAGCGCGGGCAGGCGGGTCAGTGCGCCGGCAGTGGTTTCGCCGCTGATGCTCGCGTTGATGATCGCCGGCGGTGGCGTGATCTGCTGGCTAACCCGCTGCTGAAGCAGGTTTACCCAGCCCGATGCAGCCGGGATATTGTGGGCGGCACTGAGGCTGTCGCCGACCACCAGCACCGTGTGCCGGGGGGCGGCACCTTTGGCACATGCCAGTGCAGGCAACAGCAGCAACCCTGCCAGAAGCAGGAACACCTGGGCCATGCGGCCCGCCCAATTTGCTCGGTACATTGGAGAATCCTCATCGACAGCCTGTCCCCCCGCAGCGCGCCGGTCGCCATTGCCGCCCACAACGTGGGCAAGTCCGCACGTGGCCCGGAGGGTGAAGTCCACATACTGGACAACATTGACATGACCGTCCATGAAGGCGAGAGCGTGGCCATCGTCGGCGCTTCCGGTTCGGGCAAGACCACCCTGCTTGGCCTGCTGGCTGGACTGGACCTTCCCAGCCGTGGCGACATCGCCCTGGCCGGCGCCACGCTGGGCACGCTGGATGAGGAAGCCCGCGCGCAGCTGCGCGCGCGCGAGGTCGGCTTCGTGTTCCAAAGCTTCCACCTGCTGCCGGCGCTGACCGCTGAAGAGAACATCGCGTTGCCGCTGGAACTGGCCGGGCGCGAGGATCCCGCGCGGGTGCGCGAGGTGCTGGCGCAGGTCGGGCTGACCCACCGCGCCCGCCACTACCCGCGCCAGCTGTCCGGCGGCGAGCAGCAGCGCGTGGCGCTGGCGCGTGCCTTCGTAGCGCGGCCGCGCATCCTGTTTGCCGATGAGCCCACCGGCAGCCTGGACCAGGCCACCGGGCAGCAGATCAGCGACCTGCTGTTCGCACTCAACGCCACCAGCGATACCACGCTGGTGCTGGTCACCCATGACCTGCGCCTGGCCCAGCGTTGCGAGCGCATCTACCGGCTCGACGGCGGCCGTCTGGTCGATGCCGCCGGCATCACCGCATGAACGTGCTGCGACATGCCGGGCGCGCGCTTCGCCGGGAGTTCCTGGCCGGTGACCTGCTGACCGTGTTCGCCGCGCTGGTGCTGGGCGTAGCGGTAATGACCGCAGTGGGCACGCTGGTCAACCGGGTCACGCTGGCGTTGACCAGCAGCGCTGCGGAAATGCTCGGTGGCGACCTCGGCCTGGGTGGCCGCCAGGACGTGCCGCAGTCCTTTGCCGACGAGGCAAGAACGCGCGGCCTGGCCAGCACCCGCATGGTCAGCTTCCCCAGCGTGCTGTTCCATGGCGATGAGAGCCAGATGGCCAACATCAAGGCGGTCAGCGCCGGCTATCCACTGCGCGGTGAACTGCGGGTCAGCCGCGCTCCGGGAGGAGCCGGCGAAGTAGCCGGCACCCCGGCCGCGGGCGAAGCGTATGCCGACCCACGTTTGATGCAGGCCCTGGGGTTGAAGGTGGGCGATGCACTCGAGTTCGGCGCCGGCACGCTTACCGTGACCCGCGTGCTGCAGGCCGAACCCGATACCTCCGGCGAGCTGATGCAGCTGTCACCACCGCTGCTCGTCAACCGGCTCGATGTGGACCGCGCAGGCCTGCTCGGACCGGGCAGCCGTGCTTCGTACCGCATGATGTTTGCCGGCGATGCCAACGCGATCGCCGATTTCCGCGGCTGGCTGCAGCCGCGCGCCAAAGGCCTGCGCATCGTCGGCATCGCCGATGCGCAGCGCGGCGTGCGCGGCGCGTTCGACCTTGCCGGCCGCTTCCTGTCGCTGGCCGCACTGCTGGCGGTGCTGCTGGCAGGCGTGGCCACCGCGCTGGCCGCCAACCGCTTCGCCCTGCGCCGGATCGACCAGGTAGCGGTACTGCGCTGCCTGGGCGCGCGCAATCGCGACATCCTCAGCGCCATGGCACTGCAGTTGGTGCTGCTGGCCATCCCGGCCTGCCTGGTCGGGATCGGGCTGGGCATGGCCGCCCAGGCCGGGCTGGTGCAGGCGCTGGGCGGGCTGATTCCGGGCCGGTTGCCGCTGCCGCAGGCCACCCCCGCGCTGAGCGGGGCCGGGATCGGGCTGGTGCTGCTGCTCGGCTTTGGCCTGCCGCCGTTGCTGCGGCTGCGCAGGGTGCCGCCGATGCGCGTGCTCAACCGCAGCTTCGCCACCCTGCCGCCGAGTTCGCTGCTGGTGTATGCCGCCGCGCTGGCAGCCACCGTGGCCCTCACCGTGCAGGCCACCGGCGACATTCGGCTGGCGGCCTGGGTACTGGGTGGACTGGCCGCGCTGGCGCTGCTGGCGGGCGCCGCCGGTGCCGCTCTGCTGTGGCTGCTGCGCGGCCTGCAGCCGCGCCTGCGTGGGCGCTGGAAGCTGGGCCTTGCGGCGCTCACCCGTCGCCGCGGGCTGGCGGTGATGCAGCTGGTAGGGCTGTCGCTGTCGCTGTGCGCGCTGCTGCTGCTGTCGGTGATCGGCCCGGGGCTGCTGGCGCAGTGGCGCGACCGTCTGCCCAGCGATACCCCCAATTATTTCCTGATGAACATCCAGCCCGAGCAGCGCCAGGCGGTGCTGGCGGCATTGGACGGGTTGGGGGTGGCATCGCCGGGGATCGAGCCGTTCAGCACCGGTCGGCTGCTGGCGGTGAACGACGCGCCGCCGCGACGCCTGGAGCGCCAAGACAACAGCAATGATGACGACGACGCCAACCGCCCGGTCAATTTCTCCTGGCGACATGACTTCCCGCCGGCCAATGCCCTGTTGAGCGGCAGGTACTGGGCGCCGGACAGCACCGCGGCCGAAGCGTCCATCGAACAGGGCTGGGCCGAGCGCTATGGGATGAAGCTGGGCGATACGGTCACCCTGCAGATGGGCGAACAGCAACGGCGCTTCACGGTGACCAGCATCCGCAAGGCCGACTGGGATTCGTTCCGGGTCAACTTCTTCCTGCTTCTCAACGAAGGCGCGGTCGGCGATGCGCCGTACAACCTGATCACCGCCTTCCACCTGCCGCGCGAACAGGCGCCGGCCCTGGCCGGATTGACCCGGCAGTACCCGAACATTTCCCTGCTGGATATCGACAGCATCCTGCAACGGGTGCGCGAGGTGGTGGACCGGGTGACCCAGGCGGTGCAACTGGTGATGGGCTTCAGTCTGCTGGCCGGGGTGCTGGTGCTGCTGGCGGCGCTGCAGGCCACGGCCGGTGAACGCCGCTACGACAGCGCAGTGCTGCGGACGCTGGGCGCTACCCGCACCCAGCTGCGCGGCGCGGTGCTGGTGGAGTTCGGCGCGCTGGGGCTGCTGTCCTCGCTGCTGGCGGTGGGTACCGCGGCGCTGCTGGGCAGCGTGGTGGCCCGCCAGGTGTTCGAACTGCAGCTCAGTCCGCCTTGGGGACCGCTGCTGGTGGGCGGCGCGCTGGGCGTGGCGCTGAGCATGCTGGCCGGCTGGTGGGGTACGCGGCGGATCCTGCACACCCCGCCGGCGCTGGCGCTGCGGGAAGCCTGACGGTGGCGCCGAAGAGAACGACAGGAACCGGTCGCCACGTCGCCGGCATCACACGGTCCGGCCGCCGGCCGGGGCTACCATGCAGGGATAATCCCCCTCCCCGTCCTTGAGATCCCCCGCGATGCCCGGTACGTCGTTCACCGCTTACCTCTACCCCGTGTTGCTGCTGTTGGGCAGCAACATCTTCATGACCTTCGCCTGGTACGGCCACCTCAAGTACAAGAGCGCGCCGCTGATGATGGTGATCCTGGTCAGCTGGGGCATCGCCTTCTTCGAATACTGCCTGCAGGTGCCGGGCAACCGGCTGGGCAGTGCGGTGTACTCGGCGCCGCAGCTCAAGGGCATGCAGGAAGTGATCACCCTGGTGGTATTTGCGGTGTTCTCCGCCTTCTACCTGGACCAGCCGTTGAAGTGGAACCATTACGCCGCATTCGGGTTGATCGTGATCGCGGCGTTTCTGATGTTCAAAGAGTGAGCGCCACGCGCTCACTCGGGTAGCAGCCGACCGTTGGTCGGTTGGCATCCCACGCTTTTCGCCGTCATCCGGTCGCAACCGACCGTTGGCTGGTCGGCCTCTGGTCGGTCGGGGTCTGCTCGGTTGCCATTCGAAGCTTGTTCACCAGTTCCCTTCGCGCATCCTTGAGCATGCGGCGTTTCATCTTTGTATGGCCGAAGCGCATCTTCTCTACCTGGGCACGCAGTGCATCGGCCTGCGCATGGCTGAGCGATTCAGGCTTTCCCACTTCGCGCAAGGTGACCAGCGCATTGCGTTCCGCGATCTCGCTACGCACCCACTTCGGCTCGTGGTTCTGCCAGGGTGTTGGCTGATCGTCCTGCGGCGAGGACAGGTGCTGCGATGCAGGCAGCATCGCCACCTGCTCTTCCAGCTGGCTGTTGTACTGCGTGGAAGCGCTCAACCGGTAGTCGTCGAAGTTGATCTTGCGGAGCTCGTCCAAGCTGTGTCCTGCGGTGCGGGGACTGGGCATCGGATTGACGGCATAGCTGGCGGCAAGCCGATGAAGCCCCTCACGGCGTACCGGAATTTCGCTGGATTTCTCGTCCAGCGCGCGTCTCAAGCCGGCCTTGAACCCCGCCTCGGCCACACACAGTGCCTGCCTGCCAACGGGACTGATTTCACCGAAAAGGCGCGGATTTTCCTCCATCCGGCGGTGACACGCGGCGTAGTTGCGACTCAACGGTGTGAGCACTTCATCGGGCCACGACTGGCCGCCATTGCAGATATCAGTCAGTGGGAACACATCGGTTTGTGGCGTGGCGACCGGCGCGGCACCCGCGCCCCGGAACACGGCGGCGCCGACCAGCGCGGTGAACAGTGTGGAGAATTGCATCGCAAGAAGTATCCCGATCTGCAGGTGCAGTAAGTAGTCACCTTCGATGCCGGGATAACCTTCAGGTTTCGATCATTACATCACTCAGCGCGCGGCGTCGGCCGGGGCCTTTTCCACCCACTGCCTGAACACCGCGTCGATCTGCGGATCCTTCACTCTCCTGCCGTCCTGGATGTCCTGGGCCTGGGTGAACAGCGGGATGATCATCGCCATGCCGTCCACCTTGGTCTTCAGGTGCACGCCCGGCGCCTGCCCGAGGTAGCCGTTCCAGCGCGCGCGCACCTTGGCCCAGTAGTCGGCCGTCGCGTTCCAGTAGTCGTAGGCCGGCTTGAAGTCGACCTCGGTGGTGCGGTTGTAATCGTTGAAGCCGAACTCGCGCGCGATCTCCTGCTGGCTGCCGTCGGCGCCGCGCAGGATCTTGGTGTTGAACTGTTCGTGGGTCCAACCGTTGGGCGTGAGCGTGTGCCGGTTGACCACCGCCAGCGCGTTGTAGTCGCTGCGGCGGGTGTATTCGCGGCGCGGCAGCGGCCGCCAGCTGAGGTCGCTGGTCCAGGTGGCCACGCCGTTGCGGTAGTCCCACCGGCCGGTGCCGCAGTAACGCGGGGCATCGCTCACTTCATACACACACTGGGTCCACGCGCCGGCGTTGACCGCCGGATCGATCGAACGCACCTGCCAGGTCTGGTCGGCGCTGAACTCGAACCGGTTCGGCGCTTGATACACCCAGTCCTGTCGCCAGTGCTTGGTCACGTGGCCGCTCTTTCCATCCACCAGCAGGTGCTGGAGCACGATCCGTTTCGGGCTGTCCTCGACCACGATCACCACTTCGTTGCCGCCGCTGCGCACGGCCGGCGCACGCTCATAGCCGGGCTTGAGCAGCACGGTTTCGTCGAAGGCGAAATCGACGATGTGCTCGCCCTTCATGGCCAGGATGCTGGCGCGGTCGCGCTGCAGGTCGGAGGGCTGGGCGTGAGCGATGCCGCTGGCGGCAAGCAGCAGCCACGCACAGCCGGCGCGTAGTGACACGCCATGCGTGTCTTTCGGGGTGACGGGAGATTGCGTGGAACACGCATGGCGTGTCGCTACGGTCGTCGACTGCATCTACGAAGATCCCTCAGGAAGGTCGGGTGGAAGGAAGATGGACAAGCGGTACGACGTTGGACTCGTCCACCCACAGCTCGCCATCGGCGCCCTCGACCCGCGCGATGCGGCGCGCGGCGATGGCGCCGAGCGCCGACAATGGCGCCACGCTGGCAGCCAGTGCCTGGCCGGTGCGGGCGTGCAGGCGCAGCGCGCACATGCGCCAGGGCTCGCCGCCCAGGCGCGTGGCCAGCCGGCGCCACAGACGTTCGGCCACGCCGCCCTCATTGGCCGGCTCCGGCCGCGCCGGAAACGCAGAGATCAGGCGGTCCCAGGCCAGGAAGTCGCTGTCGGGCAACAGGTACAGCCGCCAGCAGCAGCGGCCGCGCGCGTCGGAAAAGCACAGGCTTTCGCGGATGCCCTCGCTGTCCATGCCCTGGCAGGCATGGGCGGAAACGGCATGTTTCCAGCCACCCAGCTCGCTGCTTTCGGGCCGGTACAGACACAGCACCGTGCCCAGTGCCGCCAGCTGTTCCGGGGATGGCAGCTGGCCAGGGCGCAGGTACCGGTCGGGGGTTCGCAGTGCGGAAAGGGCTCGGCTCATGATGGCTACCAGCTCACGGCAAGGCTGGCCGAGACGTTCCGGCCAGGGTTGGTGTAACGGTCGATCACCGTGCTGCTGGAGGCCAGCGCGGAGGTGATCGCGGAGTAATCGATGTATTTCCGGTCGCCGAGGTTGAACACGCCGACGTTGATCCTGGCGCCGGGCGCGAAGTCCCAGTGCGCCACCAGGTCCAGCACCCCATAGCCGGCCGGGCGGAATGCGGTGGCGCTGGCCATGCGGTCCTTGCGCTTGGCGAAGGTGCCCAGCAGCTCCACGCCCCACGCATCGCGGTCGAAGGCCACACCGAGTGTGCCGCGCAGCGGATCGATCGATTCCAGTGGTACGTCGTCGGTCTTGTCCTGGCCGCGCGACCACGCCACCGCGCCGTTCAACGACCAGCCGGCCAGTGCGGTGCTGAGTTCGCCGAACTCGACCCCGGCCTTGAGCTCGGCACCGTAGATTTCCGCGTCGGCGATGTTCTGCGACTGGAACACGATCAGCCCCTGCGGGTTGATGCCCACCTGCCGCTGGGACTCGATGAAGTCCTTGTAGTCGTTGTAGTAGCCGCTCAGGCTGACATACGCGGCCTTGCTGACGTAACGCAGACCCAGCTCCAGCCCATCGCTGGTTTCCGGCTTGAGGTCAGGGTTGGGAATGGCGGTGTAGCCGAACATCACGTTGGTGAAGCCCAGGTTGACGTCGTTGTACGGTGGCGAGCGGAAGCCGTGCGAGTAGCCGGCGAACAGCGACCAGTCATCGGCGAAGCGCCACACCATGCCCAGCTTGGGCGACACGCTGGTCTTGGTCAGGTCCGATACCGGCATGCCCGGGTTGTCGGCGGCGAAGATCGGGTCCACGTCCGGGCGCAGTTCGTAGTGGTCCACGCGCACGCCCGGCACCAGCGAGAAGCGGCCATTGGCAAAGCGCAGTTCGTCCTGCACGTACAGGCCCAGCTCGGTGGTTCTGCTGATCGGGAAATCGCGCACCGGGAACGCATCGGGCAGGATCGTGGTGCTGATCTGGCCGTTGGCCAGCACCTGGTAGCCGTCGCGCTTCTGCCGCGTTTGGGTCCAGGTGCCATCGAAACCGTAGGTCAGCGCGTGCTCGACCGCGCCGGTCTGCAGGGCCTTGTGGAACGCGGCCTGCAGGCCGTACACGCGCTGGTCGAAGTTGAACTCGCGGTGGCGCGTGGTGCGGTTGGCCCGTTGTTCATCGGTGCGCTGGGTGGTTTCGCTGTCCTGCCGGTACAGCTGCCAGGACAGGCTGTCGGCGAACCCGGCGGCCAGGGTGTCCATCTCGTGCGCGAACGACACCCGCGCGCGGGTCTGGTGGTCGCGCGCCTGCATGCCGGTGGTGGTGGTGTGGTCGATGGCCGACAGCACATCGGTGTCCACGCGGTCTTCGTTGCCATCCACCGTCAGCCGGAAGCGCTGGTCCTCGCTGGGCGCGTAGACCAGCTTGCCGAGCACGCTGCGGCCATCGCGGTCCTGCGGGTTGGCGGCGGTGCGGGTGCGGTCGTTGCTGCGCACGTCGCCCATGCTTTCGGTTTCCTGGCCCTGGCGATGGTTGACGTTGACCATGCCGCTCCAGTGGTCGCCGCCGAAGGCGGTGGTGGCGCTGCCGAGCAGGCCGTTCCATTCGCCGTCATAGCCGAATTTAAGGCCGATATGGCTGTCTTTGCCATCCTTGAGGTAATCGGCCGGGTCCCTGGTGACGAAGGCCACTACCCCGCCCAGTGCATCGGAGCCATACAGCGCGCTGGCCGGGCCGCGCACGATTTCGACCCGCTTGAGCGTTTCCAGGTCGGTGAAGTTGCGGTTGGCATCGGCGAAGCTGCCGATGGTGAAGGCCTTGGGCATGGCGATGCCGTCGGTCTGGATCAGCACGCGGTTGCCATCCAGCCCGCGGATGCGGAACCCGCCCAGGCCGAAACGGGCCGGGCTGCTGGTCACCGAGATGCCCGGCTCGTAGCGGACCAGGTCCTTGATGCTGCGCACCAGGTGGGCGTCGAGTTGCTCGCGGTCGATCACGTCGACGGTGGCGGCCACATCGCCGAGCGCGCGTTCGGTGCGGGTGGCTGTGACCTGCACGCGGTCGAAGTCGCGCGCGTCAGTGCCGGCATCGGAGCTGGCAGGGGCAGCAGCGTGGGCGGCGGCCATGGGCAACGCCAGCCACAAGGCAAGGCTCAACGCAGTAGGACGGGTCATGTGGATGGGCAGGGTCGGCTGGACGCGGAAGGAGACCCCCGACAGACGCCGGCGACCAGAACGGTCGCGGGCGACGTGCCGAGGGGGAGAGAGCGGTGCGGGCGGTGGGCCTGGAGTGCTCCGCGCGGCCGCGCGGATGCACCCCGTGGGGGAGGCGGGCCGTTATTTGGTGAGGATCAGCTTGTCGTTGCTGGTGTGGCGCAGACGATAGAAGCGGTCGCCATGCTGGATCAGGATTTCGCGGCGACCCTTGAGCAGGGCTTCGCTGTCGATCACTTCTTCGGCTGGAACAACGCGGACCGGACGGTCGCGCAGGGACAGCGTTTCGGGGCGCAGCAGTACAGCGGCTTGAGTGTTCATTGTCTGGACTCGTGCGAGGGACACGTCAGATGATAATGATTCTCAGTACACAATCAACAACCATTCTCATGTTGATTGATGGAATTGATGATCGATTTTCGTAAATCGATTGATACAATCTATCGTTGGAGCCATGCCCTGCGTAGCTGTCCGCAGGGCGCCGGCACCGCGAAGCCACGCAGGGCGTGGCGCTACGCGAAGATGGCTTCCACGCGGTGCCAGTCGGCGTCGGCCACCTGCTCCAGCACGTCGAGGGCGCCCAGGTTCTGTTCCAGCTGGCTGACCCGGCTGGCGCCGAGGATCACGCTGGACACGTTCGGGTTGCGCAGGCACCAGGCAATGGCCAGCTGCGCCGGCGACTGGCCCAGTTCGGCGGCCAGCGCGGTGTAGGCGCGTACCTTGTCCAGGCGGTCCTCTGCCGAATCACCCAGTACCAGCTCGCGGAGCCAGCCCATCTGGGCCTGGCCCAGCCTCGAGTCCGGTTCGAAGCCGGCGTTGTACTTGCCGCTCAGCAGGCCCGAGGCCAGTGGCGAGAAGATCGTGGTGCCCAGACCGGGATCGGCGTACAGCGGCGCGTACTCGCGCTCGACCCGCTCGCGGTGCAGCAGGTTGTACTGCGGCTGCTCCATCGTCGGCAGGTGCAGGTTGTGGCGGCGTGCCACGTCCACCGCGTGCTGGATCTGTGCGGCCGACCACTCCGAGGTGCCCCAGTACAGCACCTTGCCCTGCCGGATCAACGTGTCCATGGCCAGCACCGTCTCGGCGATCGGGGTGTCCGGATCCGGGCGGTGGCAGTAATACAGGTCCAGGTAGTCCACCCGCAGGCGCTTGAGCGCGGCGTGGCAGGCATCGGTCACGTGCTTGCGCGACAGGCCGTGCTGGGTCGGCCGAGGCTCGTCCACCGCGCCGAAGAACACCTTGCTGGACACGCACACCCCGTCGCGGGGCAGGCGCAGGTCGGCGATCACATCGCCCATCACCTGCTCGGCACGGCCGCGCGCATAGCCCTCGGCGTTGTCGAAGAAGTTGATCCCATGGTCCCAGGCGCAGGCGACCAGGTTGCGGGCCTCGTCACGGCTGATCTGGTCGCCAAAGGTGACCCAGGCCCCGAAGGACAGGGCCGACAGCTTCAACCCGGACGAGCCCAGGCGGCGGTAGTGCATGCGTTTTCTCCTGCTGGATGGCCGCGCCAGGACACCGGGAGCGCGGCCGGAATGAGTCGCATCAGTGTATCGCCCGGCGGGCCCGAACCCATGTGGATCCTTGCCTGATCACGCCCGGTCGGCCCCCGTACGCTGCTTTTCCTTGCTCCGCCCCGGCCGCTGCTCTAGGCTTCCCGTTTTTCGCGGCGCCCCAAGGGAAGTCACATGGTCGAAGGTTTGGGCAGGATTGGCTTCGGCCTGTTCGGGTTGGCAGTGCTGATCGGCATCGCCTGGCTGTTCTCGAACAACAAGCGGTCGGTCGACTGGCGGCTGGTGATCACCGGCATCACCCTGCAGATCGCCTTCGCTGCGGTGGTGCTGCTGATGCCCGGCGGGCGTGAAGCGTTCTCGTGGCTGGGCGACGGCTTCGTCAAGGTGCTCAGCTTCGTCAACGAAGGCTCGCGCTTCATTTTCGGCAGCCTGATGGACACCAACCAGTTCGGGTTCATCTTCGCCTTCCAGGTGCTGCCGACGATCATCTTCTTCTCGGCTTTGATGGGGGTCATGTACCACCTCAACGTGATGCAGCTGATCGTGCGCGGCATGGCCTGGGCGATCACCAAGGTGATGCGCGTGTCCGGCGCGGAAACCACCAGCGTCTGCGCCAGCGTGTTCATCGGCCAGACCGAAGCACCACTGACGGTGCGCCCCTACATCGCCAAGATGACCCAGTCCGAGCTGATCACCATGATGATCGGCGGCATGGCCCACATCGCCGGCGGCGTGCTGGCCGCCTACGTGGGCATGCTGGGCGGCAACGACCCGGTGCAGCAGGCCTTCTACGCCAAGCACCTGCTGGCCGCCAGCATCATGGCCGCCCCCGCCACCCTGGTGGTGGCCAAGCTGCTGGTGCCCGAAACCGGCACCCCGCTGACCCGTGGCACCGTCAAGATGGAAGTGGAGAAAACCTCCAGCAACATCATCGACGCCGCTGCCGCCGGTGCCGGCGACGGCCTCAAGCTGGCCCTCAACATCGGCGCCATGCTGCTGGCCTTCATCGCCCTGATCGCCCTGCTCAACGCCCCGCTGACCTGGTTCGGCGAAATCACCGGCCTGCAGGCCATGATCGGCCGCCCGACCGACCTCTCGACCATCTTCGGCTACCTGCTGGCCCCGATTGCCTGGGTGATCGGCACGCCGTGGGCCGATGCCACCACCGTCGGCTCGCTGATCGGCCAGAAAGTGGTCATCAACGAATTCGTCGCCTATTCCAAGCTCTCCGAGATCGTCAACGGCCAGGTCCCCGGCGTGTCGCTGTCGGCTGAAGGCCGCCTGATCGCCACCTACGCCCTGTGCGGTTTCGCCAATTTCAGCTCGATCGCCATCCAGATCGGTGGTATTGGTGGGCTGGCACCGGAGCGCCGCCACGACCTGGCCAAGTTCGGCCTGCGCGCGGTACTGGGCGGTACCATTGCCACCTTCATGACGGCGACCATCGCCGGCGTGCTGACGCATTTCAGCTGATATCCGTTCCCGAGAAACAGTCTTTATGAGTAGCAGTGTCGTCGTTGTCGGTTCCTTCAATGTGGATCATGTGTGGCGTTGCGAATCGCTCCCGGCCCCGGGTGCGACCATCGCCGGCCGCTACAGCACCGGCCCCGGCGGCAAAGGTTTCAACCAGGCCGTGGCCGCCCGCCGTGCCGGCGCCCCGACCACCTTCCTGTGCGCCTTGGGCGATGATGCCGGCGGCGCCATGGCCCGCGGCCTGGCCGAACAGGACGGCTTCGCCCTGAGCGCCGAGGCCAGCACCGAGCCCACCGGCACCGGCGGCATCTACGTCGACAGCCGCGGCCGCAACACCATCGTGATCGGCCCCGGTGCCAACGCCGCGCTCAGCACCGCCTACATCGAACAGCAGCGCGCGTTGCTGGCCGGGGCCAAGGTCGTGCTGGCCCAGCTCGAATCCCCCGTCGAAACCATCGAAGCGGCCCTGGCCATCGCCCGCGAAGCCGGTGCCACCACCGTCCTCAACGCCGCCCCGGCCGACGCTCCCTCCAGCATCGGCCTGCTCAAGCTCGCCGACGTGCTGACCCCCAACGAAACCGAATTCGCCGCCCTGCTCGGCCGCCATGTCGGCGAACGCGTCGACGCCGACGACGTTGCCGCCCTCGACGGCGCCAGCCTGCACGCCCTGTGCCGCAAGCTGGTCGGCAACGGCACCGTGGTGGTCACCCTCGGCGCCGTCGGCGTGTTCGTCTCGCACGCCGAAGAGAACCTGCGCGGCGACACCCAGCCCTACTACCGCGTAGGCGCCGAACAGGTGCAGGTGCTCGACACCACCGGCGCGGGCGACGCCTTCAACGGCGCCCTGGTCGCCTCCCTGGCCCAGGACCCGGACGCCGCCTTCGCCCGCCACGTCCGCTTCGCCAACCAGTTCGCCGGCCGCTCAACCGAAAAGGAAGGCGCCGCCGTCGCCATGCCGCATTACACGCCCGCGGACGTGTAACGCAGCACGACCAACGGTCGTGCTCTACCAGAACCGGCGCAAAGCGCCGGTTTTTTTCTGCCTCTGCATTTGACGTTCGTACCGTCACCGACAATGTCTCAAAGGCAGGTCGGGGTGGGTTTGCGGGGGTGTGAGCGGCATGGATGCCGCGACCAAGCCCCCATGGATGGGTTTACGGCGTCCCCCGCAAACCCACACTGACCTGCCAAGCCGTGGGACCAAGCAGAGCCGACGCCTTTGAAGTTGCTCTTGCTCTGGGTTTCAACGCAACATAACCGCCCAACATCACCCACCACTGGGGGCGCGGGAAGCAACCGTCAAGCATCTGCTCATGCCCGTACGGCATCAGGGCCTTCCGGATAGGCCTGAATGTGGGGCCGGATCGCCGGGGTCTGCTTGGTTGCCGGCCATCGGCCGGCACTACAATGCCGGCATGCAGATTGGTCCCTACAACATCCAGCCCAACGTGGTGCTCGCCCCCATGGCCGGCGTCACCGACAAACCGTTCCGGCTGCTGTGCAAGCGCCTGGGCGCCGGCCTGGCCGCGTCTGAAATGACCATCTCCGACCCCCGCTTCTGGACCACCCGCAAATCCATCCACCGCATGGACCATGCCGGCGAACCCGACCCCATCAGCGTCCAGATCGCCGGCACCGAACCCCAGCAGCTCGCCGACGCCGCCCGCTACAACGTCGACCACGGCGCCCAGATCATCGACATCAACATGGGCTGCCCCGCCAAGAAAGTCTGCAACGCCTGGGCCGGCTCCGCCCTGATGCGCGACGAAGACCTCGTCGCCCGCATCCTCAGCGCCGTCGTCGGCGCGGTCGATGTCCCGGTCACCCTCAAGATCCGCACCGGCTGGGACTGCGACCACCGCAACGGCCCCCGCATCGCCCACATCGCCGAAGACAGCGGCATCGCCGCCCTCGCCGTGCATGGCCGCACCCGCGACCAGCATTACACCGGCAGCGCCGAATACGAGACCATCGCCGCCATCAAGGCCGCCCTGCGCATCCCCGTGATCGCCAACGGCGACATCGACAGCCCGCAGAAGGCCGCCCACGTACTCGCCCAGACCGGCGTCGACGCCGTCATGATCGGCCGCGCGGCACAGGGCCGACCGTGGATTTTCCGCGAAGTCGCCCATTACCTTGCCACCGGCACCCTGCTGCCGCCGCCCAGCCTGCACGAAGTACGCGACATCCTGCTCGGCCACCTGCATGCCCTGCACGATTTCTACGGCGAACCCCAGGGTGTGCGCATCGCCCGCAAGCACCTGGGCTGGTATGCCAAGGACCGCCCCGAGAATGCCGCCTTCCGCGCCGTGGTCAACCGCGCCGAAGACGCCGCAGGCCAGATCGCCCTGACCACCGACTACTTCACCGCACTGGCCGCCGGCGAACCGCTGTCTTCCGCCGCCTGATCCCCCCATCGCCGGGCCTGCCCCGCGCCACGTGACCGCCATGACCCCGATTGCCGCCCCCACCTACCTGCACGGCTTCTCCAGCACCGAACAGCACCGCCTGGTCACCCAGGCCCGCCTGCTGGAATCGTCCATCTTCAACAACATCGACTACAGCGGCGCCCAGCGCCTGCTCGAAGTCGGCAGCGGCGTTGGCGCCCAGACCGAGATCCTGCTGCGCCGCTTCCCCGAACTGCACGTCACCGGCGTGGACCTCAGCGAAACGCAGCTGGCCACCGCCCGCCAGAACCTCGAGAAAACACCGTGGTGCAGCGAGCGCTACACCCTGCTGCAGGCCGACGCAGGCAACCTGCCGTTCGGCGCGCGCGAGTTCGATTCCGCGTTCCTGTGCTGGGTGCTCGAACACGTGCCCTCGCCCGCCCGCGTGCTCAACGAAGTGCGCCGTGTGCTGGTGCCCGGCTCGCCTGTCTACGTCACCGAAGTGATGAACGCCTCGTTCCTGCTCGACCCGTACTCGCCGCACATCTGGCGCTACTGGATGGCCTTCAACGACTTCCAGTACGACCACGGCGGCGACCCGTTCGTCGGCGCCAAGCTCGGCAACCTGCTGCTGGCCGGCGGCTTCCGCGACGTGCACACCGAGATCAAGACCATCCACCTGGACAACCGCGAACCGGCCCGGCGCAAGACCATGATCGCCTTCTGGGAACAGCTGCTGCTGTCGGCCGCCGACCCGCTGCTGGAAGCCGGCCTGGTCGACCAGGAAACCGTGGACGGCATGCGCCGCGAGTTCAGCCTGGTGCAGAACGACCCGAACGCCGTGTTCTTCTTCTCGTTCGTGCAGGCCCGCGCCACGGTGTATTGAATCAGGGCGCGTTCCAGATCCGCTCCCACATCACCGCGAACCGGCGCTTGACCCGCGCCCTGCCCTGCTCGCCTTCGTAGGCCGGGCGCAGCTGCTCCGGCGGGATCGCCACCCAGCGGTCCCCCTCCGCGCGAGCCACCGCGAAGGTGAAGGTGTAATCCGGTTCCAGCCCCATGCGCAGATCACTCAACTGCAGCTGGCCATCGACCACCTGCGCGCGCATGAAGCCCCGGTTGAACCAGTTCAACCGCGCAACGGCGGGAAGGTGCGCGGCCTGGCGCAGCGCCTGCACGTTTGAGGGATAGCCACGGAACGTCATCGGCCCACGGTCGGCCACCAGCGAACGCTCGCCAATCACATAGCCGCTGGGCGTCATCGCCACCACCTGCCACAGCAGCGTGTTGAACGGCGTGGCGACCGAGAACCGCGGCGCATCGCCCAGCCCCATCGCCGCCAGCGCACGGTCGGCTTCGCGGTCGACCTGGTGCTTGGCCACCAGCGACCAGCCCAGGTACCCGGTGCTCAGCACCAGCCCCGCCAGCAGCGCCTTCTGCGCCAGCGGGCGGCTGCGCGCGAACCATGCCACCGCGCAGCCCAGCAGCAGCCACACCGTGTACAGCGGGTCGATGATGAAGACGCTGGACCACATCGTCGGCGGCGGAGTGAACGGCCACCACAGCTGGGTGCCGTACACCGTGAACGCATCGAGCAATGGATGGGTGATCAGCGCCAGCAGGATCGCCCAGAACCAGCGCGCCGGCGCCTGCGCCACGCGGCCGTGGCCGAAGCGCTTGAAACCCCACCAGATCAACAGCGCCACCCAGGGCAGCACCAGCAGCGAGTGGCTGTAGCTGCGGTGTTCGGTCATCAGCGCGACCGGATCGGTGGCGGTGAAGGCCAGCAGCAGGGCATCCAGGTCCGGCAGGGTGCCCAGCGCGGCGCCGGCAAGCAGCGCGGCGCGGCGGTGGCCGGCAGGGGCGATGGCGGCGGCGACGGCGCCGCCCAAGACTATCTGGCTTAGGGAATCCATTTGGGGATGTTACGGGACGTCCAGTGGGTTACGTGCACAGGGGCGTGGCTTTGACACGCATGGCTCGGTTACGTGCGCAGGATGATGGCTTTGACAAGCATGGCGTGTCACTACGATCCTTGGTCGCTTGGGTTTGGGGTCGAATGTTGGGGGTGGGTGCACCCGTTGTGGGGACGCATGTTGGGCGTGGGCTGCAACGTCGCGTGATGGTGGGCTGCACGCGTAGGGACACGCAATGCGTGTCTGGGTGTCAGGCGGCGGCCGACTGTCTGGGCGCGACCAGTCGGACCTGGGTGTGGCCGTGGTGGTCCAACAGGCGCAGGCTTCCGTCGGGGTCTTCGGCCAGCGCGGTCAGGCTTTCGACCCAGTCGCCGTCGTTGGCGTAGACCAGGCCGTCGCGTTCGACCAAAGCGGCGCGATGGATGTGCCCGCACACGATGCCGTCCAGGCCACGTTGGCGCACATCGGCCAGGCCGGCCTGCACGAAGCGTTCGATGTAGCGCTCGGCGGCACCACTGCGTTGCTTCAGGAATGCCGACAGCGACCAGTAGCGCATTCCCAGCCGCCGCCGTGCGGCGTTGAGCAGCCGGTTGCCGGTGAGGATGCGGTAGTACAGCCAGTCGCCGAAGCGTTCCTGCAGCCCACCGAAGTGGGTGGCGCCGTCGTAGTCGTCGCCATGCACCACCAGCAGCCGGCGGCCATCGGCGGTGGTGTGGATGGCGCGGCGGCGCACCTGCATCGCCGGCAGCATCAACCCGCACAGCTGGCGCAGCGACGCATCGTGGTTGCCGGGGATGTAGACGATCTCGGTGCCGGCCCGGCGCAGCGCATGCAGCGCGTGGATCACATCGCTGTGGGCCGCCTGCCAGCTGGCCCGTCGATGGGCCAGCCACCACAGGTCGATGATGTCGCCGACCAGGTACAGCCGCTGGCAGCGCAGCCGGCCCAGGAACCCCGCCAGTTCGGCGGCGTGGCAATGCTGCGAGCCCAGATGCACGTCGGAGAGGAACACCGTGCGCCGCCTGGGGGCCGGCCCCCCGGCCGGGGATGACCGGCCTGCTGCCTCCCGATCATGCGCTGCCAGGCCAGCCGACCCGGCCCGTCGGCTGACCGCGACCCGATCCATCCCGTGATACCCCGGACGCTGCTCGATGGCGTGCATGGCGCGTGCTCCTTCCCGGCGGCTGAATGGCCGGGAGCCTGCGCCTGCGACACGGCAGCGGCGTGACCGTTTCGGGGCAGACCGATGACGGCGGCCGGCAGGACCCCGCCCTGCGCGCCCCGTTGTCACGCTGGTGGAACACTGGGCCACGACGCTGGGCCCCAATCACGCTCCGGCGGCCCCTGCCGGTGGGCACGCCGGCTTAACCACGGGCAACCCCCGCTGAGCCACAATGCAATGGCGCGACTTGCCGTGTATCATGCGCGCCCATCTTTCCATCCGAATCAAAGGATATTACGCCTGATGTCCAGCTACCTGTTCACCTCCGAATCGGTCTCCGAAGGCCATCCGGACAAGATTGCCGACCAGATCTCCGATGCGGTGCTGGACGCGATCCTTGCCCAGGACCAGCGCGCCCGCGTGGCCTGCGAAACGATGGTCAAGACCGGTGTGGCGATCGTGGCCGGTGAAATCACCACCTCCGCCTGGATCGACCTGGAAGCGTTGACCCGCAAGGTGATCCTGGACATCGGCTATGACAGCTCCGACGTCGGCTTCGACGGCGCCACCTGTGGCGTGCTGAACCTGATCGGCAAGCAGTCGCCGCACATCGCCCAGGGCGTGGACCGCAAGAAGCCCGAAGAAATGGGTGCCGGCGACCAGGGCCTGATGTTCGGCTATGCCACCAACGAAACCGACAGCTACATGCCGGCCGCGATCCACCTGTCGCACCGCCTGGTCGAGCAGCAGGCCAAGATCCGCAAGAAGAAGAACTCGCCGCTGTCGTGGCTGCGCCCGGATGCCAAGAGCCAGGTCACCCTGCGCTATGAAAACGGCGCCGTGGCGGCCATCGATGCAGTGGTGCTGTCGACCCAGCATGCCCCGGGCATCAAGCAGAAGGACCTGATCGAGGCCGTCCGCGAAGAGATCATCAAGCCGGTGCTGCCGGCCAAGTGGCTGCACAAGGGCACCAAGTTCCACATCAACCCGACCGGCAAGTTCGAGATCGGCGGCCCGGTGGGCGACTGCGGCCTGACCGGCCGCAAGATCATCGTCGACACCTACGGCGGCTGGGCCCGTCACGGTGGTGGCGCGTTCTCGGGCAAGGATCCGTCCAAGGTTGACCGTTCGGCGGCTTACGCGGCCCGTTACGTGGCCAAGAACGTCGTGGCGGCCGGCCTGGCCGACCGTTGCGAAGTGCAGGTCTCCTACGCCATCGGCGTGGCCGAGCCGACCTCGATTTCGGTCACCACCTTCGGTACCGGCAAGATCAGCGATGACAAGATCGAAAAGCTGATCCGCAAGCACTTCGACCTGCGCCCGTACGGCATCATCAAGATGCTGGACCTGATCCACCCGATGTACCAGCAGACGGCGGCCTACGGTCACTTCGGCCGCAAGCCGAAGGACTTCAGCTACCTCAACGCTGCCGGTGACACGGTCAACGCCACGGCCTTCTCCTGGGAGAAGACCGACCGCGCCGCCGCCCTGCGCGCCGATGCGAAGCTGAAATAAGGGCCAACCGCCCGCGCAGCATGTGAAACCGACGGCCCGCGAACGCGGGCCGTCGTCGTTACAATCCCTGCATGCCTTCCGACATCAAATCCCACCAGCTGACCATGACCGTGCTGATGTCGCCGGAGATGGCCAATTTCTCCGGCAAGGTCAATGGCGGGGCGATCCTGCGCCTGCTCGACCAGGTCGCCTACGCGTGTGCCAGCCGCTATGCCGGCCGCTATGTGGTGACCCTGTCGGTGGACCAGGTGACGTTCCGCGAGCCGATCGCGGTCGGTGAGCTGGTCACCTTCCTGGCCTCGGTGAACTACACCGGCACCTCGTCGATGGAAGTCGGGGTGAAAGTGGTCGCCGAGGACATCCTCAAGCGCAGCGTGCGGCACGCCAACAGCTGCTTCTTCACCATGGTGGCGGTCGATGACGACGGCAAGCCGACCCCGGTTCCGGCGCTGCAGCTGGAATCGAGCGACCAGCGCCGCCGCCATGCCGCCGCGTTGCTGCGCCGGCAGCTGCGCGCGGAGATGGAGCAGCGCCAGCGCGAGTTGCTGGCATCCAATCCGCCGTCGCCGGAATAAGCGTCACGACCAACGGTCGTGACCTGCCGTTGTGGCACGTCGGTCGAGGTTGTCATGACCAATGGTCGTGACCCCATCTCGCAGGGCGATCCGGGTCGTGCCCGGGTAGGTATCGACCGTTGGTCGATATGTGCCTCACCCCGTGTTCTGGACGCCCTGGGAGACGCCGTTCACGCACGCCACCAGGGCGCGCAGCACCTCGTCATCCTCGCCACCGCTTTCGCGCCAGCGGCGCAGCAGGTCCACCTGCAGCACGCTGATCGGATCGATGTACGGATTGCGCAGGCGGATCGACAGCGCCAGGCGCTGGTCGTGCTGCAACAGCTCGTCCTGGCCGGTGATCTCCAGGATCAGTTTGCCGGTCAGCGCCAGCTCACGCTGGATCTGCGGGAAAAACATGGCGTGCAGCGGGCCGGCCAGCCGGGAGAACTGCTCGGCGATGGTGATGTCGCCCTTGGACAGCACCATCGCGATGTCGTCCAGGAAGGTGCTGAAGAACGGCCAGTCGCGCGCCATCGCCTGCAGCGTGGTCCCATGCCCGGCATTGATCGCCGCCTGCAGGCCACTGCCCACCCCATACCAGCCGGGAATCACCGCGCGCGCCTGGCTCCAGGCGAACACCCACGGAATCGCGCGCAGGTTGGTCAACGCGGCGTCCTGCCCGAGCCGCCGTGACGGCCGCGAACCCAGCGTCATCCGCTCGATCACATCGATCGGGGTGGCCTGGCGGAAGTACTGCATGAAATCGCGCTGGCCAACGAACGCCCGATAGGCTTCCGCGCTCTTCCCGGCCACGAGGTCCATCACCGGGCGCCACTGCGCCTCGCGCGGTTCCGGTGCCCGCGGCCGCAGGCTGGAGCGCAGCACCGCGCCGGTGGACTGCTCCAGCGAACGCAGCGCCAGCGCGCGGATGCCGTACTTGCGATGGATCACCTCACCCTGTTCGGTCACGCGCAGGCGGCCATCAATGCTGCCGCGTGGCGAGGCGTCCACCGCATCAGTGGTCTTGCCGCCACCGCGGCTGATCGAGCCGCCGCGGCCGTGGAAAAAGGTCAATCGGATGCCGCTTTCGGCGGCCACTTCCAGCAGCTCCACCTGGGCGCGCTGCAGGCCCCAGCGCGACGCGGCGATGCCACCATCCTTGCCGCTGTCCGAATAGCCCAACATCACCATCTGCACGTCATCGCGCGCGGCCAGGTGCGCGCGGTACACGGGGTCGGCCAGCAGGTCGCGCAACGTGTCGGTGCCGCGTTGCAGGTCGTCCACGGTTTCAAACAGCGGGGCGATATCCAGCGGCACCGCCCCGGCCTCGTCCACCAGCCCGCCACGCCGTGCCAGCGCCAGCACCGCGAGTACATCGCTGCGGTCGTGGGCCATGGAAATGATGTAGCTGCCCAGGGCATCAGCGCCGTGGCGGCGGCGGGCATCGGCCAGCGCGGCGAACACCGCATCAAGGCGCTGGCCGCCGGCCTCCGTGCTGGCCGGCAGTGCCTGCTCGCCACTCGCGAACGGCGCCAACCGCTGCGCGCGCGCAATCGCGTCGGCCGCGTCCCAGGCGTCCTGTCCATCCAGCACGCTGGCCAGCGCACGCCCGTGCACGCTCGATTCCTGGCGCACGTCCAGGCGCGCCAGGTGGAAACCGAACGTGCGCACCCGCCAGAGCAGCCGGCGCACCGCGAAGCCACCGGCGTGGTCGCCCTTGTTGGCATGCAGGCTGTCGAGGATCAGCGAGATGTCGTCCTCCAGTTCCCGTGGCGAGGCGTAGGCGCCCTCGGCGTCCTCCAGCGTGGCCTGCACGCGCGCGCGCATGCGGTCGTTGAGCAGGCGGTACGGCATGTCGGCATGCCGCGGGCGTGAGACCACCGTGGGCAGCAGCTGCTGGTAATGCGCCACCCGGGCCTGCAGTGCGTCGCTGACCGCCACCCGCTCGGTGGACTGGCTGAGCAGGCTTGCCAGCTGCAGCAGGTCCTTCTGGTAGCGTCCCAGCACCGCCTGGCGCTGCGCGTCGAGCGTGCTGCGGATGGTGCCGGCATCCACGTTCGGGTTGCCGTCCATGTCGCCGCCCACCCAGGTGCCGAAGCGCAGCAGCCGGGGCAGCGGCACGCTGTCGCCATAGGTATCGAGCAGTGCCTGCTGCAGCGACTCGTACAGCACCGGGATCACCCGGTACAGCACCTGCACCAGGTAAAAGCCCACGTGTTCGCGCTCATCGTCCACGGTGGGGCGCACCGGTGAGGAATCGGTGGTCTGCCAGGACGCGGTGAGCGCCATGCGGAAACGCGCCGCATCGGCCGCAGCTTCGCACGGGGTGCGCTGGCCGTCGAGGTTGTCGACCAGGCTGGCCACCATCAGCTGTTCTTTTTCCAGCAGGGCGCGGCGCACCGCTTCGGTCGGGTGCGCGGTGAACACCGGCTCGATGTCGATGCGCGGCAGCCAGCTGGCCAGCTCATCCAGGGTGACGCCCTGCGCTTTGAGCTGCTGAAGTGCGTCCTGCAGGCCATCGGGCTGCGGCGCGGTGCCGGCGCGCTGGTAATCCCGGCGTCGACGGATGCGGTGCACCCGCTCGGCGATGTTGACCACCTGGAAGTAGGTGCTGAACGCACGCACCATCGCTTCGGCGCGTTCGGGCGGCAGCCCGGTCAGCGCATCATTGAGATCTGACAGCGGCGCATCGCTTTCACGGCGCGCGATGGCGCGGGTGCGCACCTGTTCCACATCATCGAAGAACTGCGTGGAGACCTGCTCGGCAAGCAGGTCGCCGACCAGTGCGCCGAGTCGGCGCACATCGTCACGCAGGGGAATGTCGGGGGTGGCAAAGACGATGCTGCTGCGGTACTCGTTCATCTGCGACGCACTGGCCTCGGGAACGGAATCCAGTCAAGCCTAACGCAGATCGCGCGGTGATCGACGCCGCACAGATAGTTTCAATTGCATGTGTTGGTGACGTAGTGCCACGCCCTGCGTGGCAACCGCGCGCCAGCGCGGCTCAAGCATCCGACGCCGCGCGGCATTCGTCCCCGGTATCCCTCCGGCGTTTGGAAAACGCCGAAGAAGCGAAGCAAGCGCCGGGGTAATCCCCGGCGCGGCATCATTTGATCTTCATTCCCGGCCCGATGGTCTGTTCCAACCACCGCTCGCTTTCGGCCAGCATGGTCATCAACGACTCGCGCGCACGGTAATGGTGCGACTCGTTGGGCAGCATCACCAACCGCGCCGTGCCCCCCAACCCCTTCACCGCCGCGAACATGCGCTCGCTCTGGATCGGGAACGTACCGGAATTGTTGTCGTCCCCGCCATGGATGAAGAGGATCGGATCCTTGATCCTGTCGGCGAAATTGAACGGCGACATCTTCAGGTACACGTCCTGGGCCTGCCAGAAGTTGCGTTCCTCGGCCTGGAACCCGAACGGCGTCAGTGTGCGGTTGTAGGCACCACTACGGGCAATGCCGGCCTTGAACAACCGCGTATGGGCCAGCAGGTTGGCGGTCATGAACGCCCCATACGAATGCCCGCCGATGGCAATGTGCTCGCGGTCGGTCACCCCACGCCGCACCACCTCATCGACCGCCGCTTCGGCGTTGGCCACCAGCTGCGGCAGGTAGGTATCGTTGGGTTCCTTGTCGCCTTCGCCGATGATCGGCATCGACGGACTGACCAGCACCGCATAGCCCTTGGCCAGGAACGCCTGCGGACCCCAGTAGCCGATGGCGTTGAAACGGTACGGCGAATCGGTCACCTGGCTGGCCGCGGCGGCGGTCTTGAACTCACCCGGATAGGCCCACATCAGCATCGGCAGCGGGCCATCCTTCTTCGCGTTGTAGCCCGGCGGCAGCATAAGGGTAGCGGTGAGGTCCACGCCGTCGTTGCGCTTGTAGCGGATCTGTTCCTTGCTCACTCCACGCAGCTGCGGCAGCGGATGTTCGAACCGGGTCAGCGCGCGCGGCGCGGCCGTGGCATCGGCCAGCGACTGCACGAAGTAGTTGGCCGGCGTGTCGGGTGACTCACGGGTGAGCAGCACCGCGGTGCCTTCCTGGTCAAGCAGTGCCTGCGGCAGCGAATAGGTCGGCGCCTGCGAATGGAACAGACGGGTGGTGGTGCGGCTCTCAAGGTCGAAGCGGTCCACGAACGGCCGGTCGCCTTCCGGCGATGCGCCCTGCCCGAGCAGGAAGATGCTGCGCCCGTCTTCGGTGATCTGCAGGCGCGAACGCCCGTTCACGTCGCGCACCAGCGCCGGCTTGCCCGGATCGTTGTAGCGGTCCTGCGAAGAACGCTCGGACAGCAGCTGCGGGGCCCGGTCCAGCTGGTCCGGTGCGATCCGCCATTGCTTGACCACGCGCGACTTCCACCACGATTCGTTGAGCAGCGCCAGGTCGCCACGGCCCCACTGGATGCCCGCATAGCGGCTGCCCAACTGCGCCAGCGTGACCGGCGGCGCCTCGAACGGCGCGGCCTGCATCAGCACTGCGTCACGCACCTTGGAGTCGCGGGCGGGGTCGCCGCCATCCTGGGCTTCGGCCCAGACCAGCGTGGCCGGCGCATCCGCGCGCCAGCTCACCTCGCGCACGCCGGTGGGCACCGCGTCGTTGCCGGTGGGCAGACCTTCCACCAGCGGCAGGGTGGCCACGGTGTGCTGCAACCGGCCATCAGCGGCAGACAGCACTTCGATGCGCCGCGGGAAATCATCGACCGGCACCAGGTAGGAGTATGGGCGCTGCACGCGCTGGGCCAGCACGTGCTGGCCATCCGGCGACACACTCAGGTCCAGATACACCCCGGCAGTGGACAGCGGTGCGGTCACACCATTGAGCGCGACACGGGCTGGCTGCGACCGCGCGTAATGCTCGAACAGGCGCGCATCGGCCTCGTTGCTGAGCAGGTCCTGGTAGGTGCGGATCGCACGCACGCCTGCGTCGGCCTGGGTCTGCTGGATCGCCGGCCCGGTCGGAATGCCGTCGGCGGCGGGCGCCGGGCCCTGGCCCTTGAGCTGCTGGGTCACCACCAGCCCGCGGCTGTCGGGCAGCCAGTCGTAGCCGCTGCCGAACACGGTGTTGAGGTCGGCAAGCAGGCGGCGCGCACTGCCGCTGTCCACGTCGATGATCCACAGCTCATTGGCACCACTGGCCGCGTTCACATGGTTGAAGGCCAGGTACTTCTGGTCCGGCGACCACGCCAGCGAGGCCACCGACAGCGGCTGCGGCAGCCCGGTGATCTGGCGCTCCCTGCCGTCGGCGATGTTCATCAGCCACAGCTTGTCGGCGAAGGTGAACGTGCTGGCCGAGAAGGTCGCCGGGTTGATCCGCACGCCGGCCAGCTTCAGCTCGGGCTGGGCCACCTCGTTGATCGACGGCAGCGGCGGGGTCTGCAGCAGGGCGGCGATATCACGGCGCGGCGACAGGCTCAGGGTGGGTGCGCGCGGAGCGTTGGCCACCGCCTGCAGCGCCGCCGATGGCAGCTGGTAACCCTGCCCGGCCGGCGCCGCAGCAGCCTGGGCCGGCTTCTGTCCCGCGGTGGGCGTTGCCGCCAGCGCCAGCGGCGCCACCGCCAGCAGAGCCATGCCCACGATCAGCCGGCTGCTCCAGCGCGCGCGGCGCGTATGGTCATTGCCTGTCATCTTCCCACCCCATGCTGTGCAAACCTTGGACCTTAACAGCGGGGCGCGGTTTACCCCCCTGCCGATGGTTGGGGGCGGGCACCGATTCATGCCTGGGCGGTGCGCCGGGATATAATGGGCATCCCCTCCACCGAGGGGCGCTGCGACCGCTGCCGGACCTGTTCCGCACGGCCAGGCTCGGTGGCAGGGCTGGTTCCAACGGCGCCCGGCGAAGACGAGCCATTCGTCCATTACCGGAGCTTTTGCATGAACGCTGTTGCCAAGACCTTCTCTACCGAAGGTGATTACAAGATCGCCGATATCTCGCTGGCCGACTGGGGCCGCAAGGAGCTGGATATCGCCGAGCACGAAATGCCGGGCCTGATGTCGATCCGCCGCAAGCACGCCGCCAGCCTGCCGCTGAAGGGCGTGCGCGTGACCGGTTCGCTGCACATGACCATCCAGACCGCGGTGCTGATTGAGACGCTGAAGGACATCGGCGCGGACGTGCGCTGGGCGTCCTGCAACATCTTCTCCACCCAGGACCACGCCGCTGCCGCGATCGCCGCGTCCGGCACCCCGGTGTTCGCCTGGAAGGGCGAAACGCTGGAAGAGTACTGGGACTGCACCCTGGATGCGCTGACCTTCACCCTGCCCGACGGCACCCTGACCGGCCCGGAACTGGTGGTCGATGATGGCGGCGATGTCACCCTGCTGATCCACAAGGGCTATGAGCTCGAGAACGGCAGCACCTGGGTCGACGAAAAGGCGTCCTCGCACGAAGAACAGGTCATCAAGGACCTGCTCAAGCGCGTGGCCAGGGAGCGTCCGGGTTACTGGACCCGCGTGGTCAAGGACTGGAAGGGCGTGTCCGAAGAAACCACCACCGGCGTGCACCGCCTGTACCAGCTGGCCCAGGCCGGCACCCTGCTGATCCCGGCGATCAACGTCAACGATTCGGTCACCAAGTCCAAGTTCGACAACCTGTATGGCTGCCGCGAGTCGCTGGCCGATGGCCTCAAGCGCGCGATGGACGTGATGCTCGCCGGCAAGGTCGCCGTGGTCTGCGGCTACGGTGACGTGGGCAAGGGCTGCGCCGCGTCGCTGCGTGCCTACGGCGCGCGCGTGGTGGTCACCGAAATCGATCCGATCTGCGCCCTGCAGGCGGCGATGGAAGGCTTCGAGGTCAACACCATCGAATCCACCCTGGGTCGTGCGGACCTGTACGTCACCACCACCGGCAACAAGGACATCATCCGCATCGAGCACCTGAGCGCGATGAAGGACCAGGCCATCGTCTGCAACATCGGCCACTTCGACAACGAGATCCAGGTCGATGCGCTGGTCGGCTTCCCGGGCGTGCAGCACATCAACATCAAGCCGCAGGTGGACAAGTACGTGTTCCCGAACGGCAACGCGATCTTCCTGCTGGCCGAAGGCCGCCTGGTCAACCTGGGCTGCGCCACCGGCCACCCGAGCTTCGTGATGTCCAACTCGTTCGCCAACCAGACCCTGGCCCAGATCGACCTGTGGGCCAACAAGGACAGCTACGAGAAGAAGGTGTACCTGCTGCCGAAGAAGCTGGACGAGGAAGTGGCGCGCCTGCACCTGGAAAAGATCGGTGTGAAGCTGACCACCCTTACCCAGGAACAGGCCGATTACATCGGCGTGCCGGTGGAAGGTCCGTTCAAGCCGGAGCATTACCGCTACTGATGGTTGGGGGACGGGCGCCTTCGGGCGCCCGTTTTTCTTTATGCGGGCTTCACCCGCACTGCACCCGGTCCTCACCTCCGGGCCAGGATCATCAGCGCGCGGGGGAATATCTGGTGCATTCCGGAGACTTCCATGACCATCAAGTTCGTACTTCCCGCGCTGCTGGTGCTGTGCGGTGCCGCTTACGTGTCCCCCGTCCACGCCGCCGACTATCGGTGCATGGTGTTTTCCGGTGCAGACGGCAAAACGCCGGAAGCGAGCAGCAACGCTGACGGGAAATACGCCATCAAGGCGGCCGACCTGAAAGCAGCGGAAGCAGGTGCACTGGCTGCTGCCACGCGCTACAAGAAGAACAGCGTCACGCTGACCAAGGCCCAATGCGATGCGGTCGCAGGAGCAACGAACACTGCGACGTCGGCACCGACCACGAGTACCGATCCGACGCCAACGGCTCCATCCACCCCAGCGACAGGTGCAACCAGTACCTACCGGTGTGCCGTGCACGATGCGGACGGCAATGTACTCAGGGGCGAGGCGGAGGGTTACTTCGAGGTCGCCGCCAGCAACGGTGACGTGGCTGATGGCTTGGCAAAGACCAGTGCGGAAGCAAAGTACGGGGCCGGGAAAGTCGACTCTGTCGAGTGCGCGCCCAAGGGTTGAGTTCGTATTCCTGCTGCTGGCGGCCCCATTGCCGTCAGCAGCGGAACCAATAGTCCGGGTCAAGATTTTGCGGTCGCGCCGACGCTAAGGTGGTACGACCCAACCAGCTGCCTTCCCATGACCCCGGCCATCAATCTGCTCAGGAAACGCGGCATCGCCCATAGCGTGCTGTCCTACCACCATGATGCCAACGCCGCCTCCTACGGGAGCGAAGCTGCGGAGAAGCTGGGGCTGGACGCCACGACGGTGTTCAAGACGCTGCTGGCCAGCACCGAAAGGCACGAACTGCTGGTGGCGATCGTACCGGTCGCCGGGACACTGGACCTCAAGGCGCTGGCCGACGCGGCCGGGTGCCGGAAGTGCGAGATGGCGGCGGTGGATGCGGCACAGCGTGCCACCGGATACCTGGTCGGCGGAATCAGCCCGTTGGGGCAGAAGAAAAAGCTCCGTACCTTCATCGATGCCAGCGCGCAGGCGTTACCGGCAATGCATGTCAGCGCCGGGCGGCGCGGGTTGGAGGTAGCGTTGGCCCCGGCCGACCTGATCGCGTTGACCGACGCAAGCATGGCGTGCATCGGTCGCCCGTAACGTCACGGCCGCCAATTGGCGTGGCTTTCCCAATACGTCACCGCGCGCTGGTATGCCTCGCGGTCCAGCGGCACGCCTGAACCCCCCTCTTCCACCCCGAGCGCATTGCGCATCATGGTGATCGGGGCCATCGGCACCTCTTCCGGTTCGGCGGTATAGATGCAGCCCACGATGCCCCAGTCGGCGTCGATGGGCGAGCCCTCTTTGGCCAGCTGTTCGGCGCTGTACAGGATCACCACCAGGTAATTCGCGCGCGGCGACTCCACGCCTTCAAACCAGCGCACCAGCACCGGCAGCTCTTCCCGATTGCGCGCCTCATAGGCACTGCGCAGCTGGTGGCGGTTGGCGTCGGTGATCGGCACCGTCAGGCAGCGCGTGGATGTCCAGTTTTCGTACACGAACAGCTTGCAGAACGGGGCATAGCCATCAAGCACCCTGAACGGTGCATGCGCGTTGAGATGCGCCTGGAACTGCTCGGCGCTGCAGTCCTGGATGGTGTTGCCACGTGGCACGCGCGGAAACAGACGGGGACGGGCGAATTCGGTCAGGACGATGGACATGGCACACACAGCTGGAAAACAGGT
This sequence comes from Stenotrophomonas sp. NPDC047960, assembly GCF_043204395.1. NCBI lineage: Bacteria > Pseudomonadati > Pseudomonadota > Gammaproteobacteria > Lysobacterales > Lysobacteraceae > Stenotrophomonas > Stenotrophomonas sp. NPDC047960. Next base: position 98,888 of record NZ_JBIDBX010000003.1, read on the forward strand.
GCACAGGGTAACCGCCCTCAGCCGAGGATCGCGCGCAGGGCCGGTTCAAGTGTCGGGTACCGGAACCGATAGCCTTCCCGCAGCGCGCGCGCAGGCACCACGTTCTGGCCGGTCAACAGCAGGCCCGCCATTTCGCCGAAGGCCAGCTTCAGTGCGAAGCCAGGCGTTCTCACCCACGCGGGGCGCTTCAGCACATGCGCCAGGGTGCGGGCGAATTCCGCATTGGTGACCGGCGCCGGGGCGGTGCCGTTGCAGGCACCCCGCGCTTCGGGATCGGCCAACAGCCACAGGATCAGGCCTGCCAGATCCTCACGATGGATCCAGCTCATCCACTGCGTGCCGTCGCCCATCGGCCCGCCCGCCCCCATCCGGAACGGCGGCAGCATGCGCGCCAGCGCACCCCCGTCACGATCCAGCACGATGCCGGTCCGCAGCAGGCAGGTGCGCACGCCGAGCGCCTCGGCCTTGAGCGCCTCGGCCTCCCAGCGCCGGCAGAGCGTGGCGGCGAAGTCATGCCCGGGCGAGGCCGACTCATCCAGGGGGGTGGCATCGCGTGGTCCGTAGTAGCCGATCGCCGAGCCCGATACCAGCACCTGTGGGCGGGACGGCAATCCGCGCATCCAGTCCAGCAGGGCGCGCGTGGTGTCGATCCGCGACTCGAGCATGGCCTGCTTGCGGGCCGGGCTCCAGCGGCCCTCCACCAGCGGTTCGCCCGCGAGGTTTACCACCGCGTGAACCGGGCCCACATCTCCCAGCGCGGCGACGTACTGCACGCCGTCCAGACCGGGCCGGCCCGGGCTGCGGGTCAGCACCGTCACCTGGTGCCCAGCCGCCAGCAGGCGCTGGCAAAGGCATTGGCCGATGAAACCGGTGCCGCCGGTGATCAGGATGTCCATGCGTGCTCTCCGTGGGGAACGCTACTGTACCTGCCCCGGTGTAAACGCCCCGCCCGCGCTCTTTTACATTCATCGCGATGAAGCGATATGATGTAGGCACACCCGCTGCCGCCGCCGCCCATGACCGCTCTCAGCTTCGAGTTCTACCCGCCCAAGACTGACGACCAGCGCGCCCAGCTCGACCGTACCGCGGCCAGACTCAAGGCCTACGCGCCGGAATACGTGTCCTGCACGTTCGGCGCCGGCGGTTCGACCCTGAGCTACACCTCCGAAACAGTGCGCCACCTCAAGCAGCACCATGGCTTCGACGCCGCACCGCACCTGTCATGCGTGGGCGGCAGCCGCGAAGAGATCCGCGAGCTGCTCAAGCTTTACCGGGCCATCGGCTGCAGGCGCCTGGTGGCGCTGCGCGGGGATCTGCCCTCGGGGATGGGCCACCCCGGCGACCTGCGCTATGCATCCGAACTGATCGCCTTCATCCGCGCCGAACACGGCGACGCCTTTCACATCGAGGTCGGTGCGTACCCGGAAACCCATCCGCAATCCGACGATGCGCTGCGCGACCTGAGGTACTTCAAGGCCAAGATCGACGCCGGCGCCGACGCTGCCATCACCCAGTACTTCTTCAACGCCGACGCCTATTTCCACTTCGTCGATGCGGTGCGCAGACTGGGGGTGCAGGTGCCGATCGTGCCGGGCATCATGCCGATCTCCAATTTCAGCCAGCTGCGCCGCTTTTCCGAACAATGCGGTGCCGAGATCCCGCGCTGGATCGGCAAGCGCATGCAGGCGTATGGCGATGACGCCGAGGCGGTGCGCGCCTTCGGCGCCGAAGTGGTTGCCCAGCTGTGCGAGCGGCTGGTGGCCGGTGGCGCACCGGGACTGCATTTCTACACCCTCAACCTGGCCAAACCCACCACCCAGGTATTGAAGCTGCTGGGCCGCTGAACATCGCCCACGCCACTGCTTGCAGATAACGCGCACGCCGCTACCCTGCTGCGATGAGACCGGTCGTTCCGTTACTGCTGTCGCTGTGCGTGCTGTGCTGGGCCCCGTGGGCACAGGCGCAGGCGCAGCGTGTGAACCGTTGCACCAATGCGCAGGGGGTAACGGTGTTCACCGACCGCAGCTGCGATGCGCTGGGCGCTACGGCGCGGATGCCGCCGCGCGGTGACTCGGTGGGCAACACCGGCATCTACCGCGCCGGGTGTGCGCGCCGCTTGAGCGAGTTGACCGCCCAGATCCGCGATGCGGTGAGCCTGCAGGACGTCAACCGGCTGTCGTCCATCTACCTGTGGGGCAACGTGTCCAATGCCACCGCCAACCAGATCATCGGGCGCCTGGAATCGGTGGTGCAGCGGCCTCTGCTGGACATCGCACCGGTGTACCCGGAGATAGACGCGCCGCCACCGCTGCCGATCGACCCGAACGCGAGCCTGGTCGAGGCGGTGGAAGGGGCAGCGCCGTCGGCCCGCCGGGCGCGGCCGATCGGGCTGCGGTTGGAGCAGACGTTGGGCACGTCGGCCACGCCGGCGCGGACGGTGTTTGGATTGCGCCGTCAGTATGGGTGCTTCTGGATCACGCTGTAGGCCACAACGCGCGGATGGCGGCGATGCCCTGCGCGCCATGGCGGCGCGCCTGGGTGATGTCGTCCGGGTGCAGGCCGCCCAGCGCATACAGCGGCAGCGAAACCTGCGCGCGCAGGGTCTCAAAGGCGTCCCAGCCCATCGGTGTGCTGCCGGGGTGGCTGTCGGTGGCCTGGACCGGGCCAAGCACAGCGAAATCGCAGCCCAGGCGTTGCGCGGCCTGCAGCTGCGCCAGGTCGTGGCAGGACGCGGCCACCAGCTGGTCGGCCGGCAATGGCCGCGCCTCCAGCTGCAGCAGCTGCTCGCCGCCCAGGTGCACGCCTACCCCGAGCCGCCGGGCCAGTTCGATATCGCGGTTGAGCAGCCACTGCACGCCACTGCGGTGGCGGGCCACGGCCTGCTCGGCCAACGCGATGCGGGCCGGGCTGGTCGGGGTACGCAGCTGCACGCGGCGCACGCCGGCCTCCAGCGCCCGCGCCAGACGTGCATACCAGTCCCGGTGCGCGGCGTCCTCGTCGGCGTCCGGCTCGGGGGTGATCAGGTAGCGGTCCGGGTGGCGCAGCGCGGCCACCACCGGCAGGTCGGCCGGCGGCATCGAATACCGCGACAGTTTGTCCGGCGCCACCCAGGTGATGGCCTGGCCTTCGCGGCCGCGCGGTGAGCCCTTCCAGCTGCGGATGTGCCGCACTTCGAGGCGCAGGTGCTTGTCCGGGTAGAGCTGCGGCACGTCCATGATCCAGTCGCCCACTTCGGCCTCGATCCCCAGTTCCTCGCGCAGTTCACGCACCAGCGCCTGTTCGGAGCTCTCGCCCGCTTCGCGCTTGCCGCCGGGGAATTCCCACAGGCCGGCCATGTCGCGGTTCTCGGTACGGCGGTTGAGCAGGATGCGGCCGCGGGCGTCGGTGATGACGCCGGCCACGACGTGGATCGATCGTGTGGGGGATGGCATGGGGCCAGAATGCCCAATCGGGCCGGGCATGCGCAATGCCGGACAGACGAAGGGCCCCGTGCGGGGCCCTTCGGGTGGATCAGGAGGTGGGTTCGGTCAGAACGTCACGTTCCAGTTCAGCTGGGCCCCCAGTTCACGCTGGCCATTGCCGGCACGGCCCTGCGCGAACATCGACAGGCGGCTGTTGTCGGAGGTGTTCAGCGAGACGCCCAGTTCGGCAATGCCCACGTTGCGCGCCAGCGGCAGGCCGCTGACGGTGAAGCTGTCACTGCCGGCCACGAAGCGGTTGCGCGAGTCGGCACGCAGTTCGCCGGCCGCGTTCTGCCAGGCCAGGCCGGCCTCCAGGCGGGCACCGTCGGTCTGGCCGCCGCTGATGTCCCACGCCGCGCGGATGCCGGCGGTGGTGGTCCAGACCTCGTCCTTGCTGGAGGACACCGACAAGGCTGCGGTGCCGCCGGTTTCGGTGGCGGCTTCGCTCGACAGGCGGGTGTAGGCCACGGCCAGGTACGGGCTCAGGGTCAGCGCGCTGAGCTGGAAGTCCCAGCCACCTTCAGCAAAGGCCTGCACCGCATGGGCGTCATGGCGGCTGTCCAGGGTCTGTTCCCAGGACGTGCCCGCACCCAGCGCACGACGGGTGTCCAGCTCGTAGTCGGCATAGCTGGCGCCACCGTTGATCCAGGCCTGCTCGCCACGGAAGCCGGCGTACAGACCGCCGTGCACCGCGTCGACCTCGGTGATCGCATTGCGGTCGTGGATCTGCTGGCGCAGCGATTCCGGGCCACCGGCCACGCCGACAGTCCAGCGGTCGCCGAAGGTCCAGTCGTAGCCCACCATCAGGCCCTGGCGGGTTTCCTGCGTGCGCGAGGCGCTACCGTCGCTGTCCTGGCGCTTGGAGGCGCCGCTGCCGGCCACCCACACCGAGGAGCCGTTGAGCTTGGTGTCCGGGGCCGGGCGCAGGCGCTGGGAGATGCCTTCACGCAGGAAGCGGTCATCCAGCAGCAGCGCACGGTTGCTGGCATGCAGTTCGCCGCCGAGGTCATCGAAGGCAACCAGCGCACCGGCCTCGTCCAGCATCAGCAGGCCGTTGTACAGGGCCAGTGCGTCGCCGGACTGCTGCAGCGAATCGAGCGCCGCGGCGGTGGCGCGCTGGTTGCCGGTGACGGCCACCGCGCCGAACACGATCGGCGGGGTCACGCCCGGGGTGCCCGGGAAGCCGGGATCGACGGGCGTGACCGGATCCACCGGCGTCACCGGGTCCACCGGGGTGACCGGATCGACAGGATCCACCGGCGCCACCGGGCTGTTGACCGCAACGGTCAACAGGACATCATTGCCGGTGTAGGTCAGGGTCGGAGTGAGGAAGGCGGAGTTGGAGATGACATCGTCGAAGCCACCCTTGAGGCCCTCTGCCGCGTTGAGGATTACGTAGGTCTGGCCGTTCTGGTAGCTGGCCAGCGGGTCAAGCCCGGTCACGCGCACGCCGGTGTCGCCGCTGCTGCCGTCGAGTCCCGACGTGCGGCCAACGTATGCGTTGCCGGTCACCTTGACGAAGTCGGCCTTGCCGTTGCCGAGCAGGTCCACGTCATAGAAGGCCTTCTGTGCGACGCTGGCCGGGACCAGCCCGCCGGTGTTGATGTACAGGTCGCCATCGATGGTGATCGTGCCCACGCCGCCATCGCCCGGCGACAGCACGCCACCGTTGTACACATCGGTTTCGCCCACCGTCGCGTTGCCCGCCAGCATGCCGCCCCTGCCTACCGTCACGATGGCGCTGCGCTGCACGTCGGTGCTGGTGCCGTAGTTGATGGTCTGGTTGAAGCCGGCGCTGCCATTGAGAATCAGGGTGCCACCGGCGATGTGGATCTGCTGCGTCGGCGCCGTGCTGCTGCCCACCAGGTTCTGGCCGGTGTACATGTCGCCGTTGATGCGCAGCGTGCCACCGTTGACGGCGATGGTGCCGCCGAAGTCGGTCAGGTCACCGTTCAACGTGGTGGTGCCTGCAATGTTCTTGACCATGCCACTGTCGGGGTTTTCGCTGCGCAGCGTATTGGCGAGCGCGATGTCCCCGGTATGGTTGAACACCAGACCGCCCGACGACGACTGCATGACAATGTCAGCACTGCCCAGTTCGCCAGCGGCTTCGGCCGCGGCCCAGGTTTCCACGCCGTTGGGCCAGCCGGCCATCCCACCGCCGACGGTAATGAAGCCTGTGGTGCCCAGCACCAGGTCACCGCCCGCCGCGATGCGCCCGCCGTTGGACACGGTCAGGTAGCCCGACGGTTCGCCGACGAGGTGGCTGCCCACGATGATGTCGCCGGCCGCCTCGATGGCCGAGCCGGCCCCGCTCACACGGACCTGCTCATCCACGCGCTCAAGCTTGAGCGTCATCGAGTTGCTGCCGCCGGAAACCAGCAGCGTATCGGTAGTGATCACCGCACCATCCAGCACGTCCACGCCGGTGCGGATGTCCATCTCACCCTGGTTGGTCCAGCGGCTGCCGGTACCGGTGAGGGTTGCGGTCCCAGTGCTGCTGTAGGAGTCCTTGATGCGGGCGCTGTTGGACTGGATCTGGCCACCGTTGTCGACCAGCAGATGCGTGCTCGTCATCACGCGGTCGCCGCTCAGCACCGAGCCGGCGCCGGACACCTCGATGCGGCCGGTGCGCGCGTGCCTGCTCGGCAGGCCCTGCTCATCCTCGGCGGTGACGTTGCCGGTGACCGCAACGACGGCGCCGTCTTCAACGCGCAGCTTGCCGTTGCCATTTGCGGAAACGCGCAGTACATCGGCGGCAACGGTGGAACCGATGCCCGTCACCAGCAGCGTGCCGCCAGAGTCCTGCGCAGCGCCAACACTGAGCAGCTGTGCGTTGACCTTACCGCCATTGCGCACGTTTACCGTGCCTTCTGCGTTCTTGGCAGCGCCGAGCACGAGGTTGCGACCGACACTGACAGTGCCATTGTCGATGTTGAGCGTGCCCGTCCCGGCTTCGCCAACCCGGAGCTCATTGTCGGTGACGACCAGCTCGCCGCCGGTTTTTACGTTGACCACGCCCATGCCACCCGCTTCAGTGCCGACGCTCATGCCGAAGGATGTACCCGCCAGCGGCCATGGCTGGGTCACTTCAACGCGACCGCCATTGACGATGTCGAGCAGACCCGCTCCTTCGCGACCCACCAGCAGCTGGCGTGCGCTGAGCGAGGAGCCTGCACCCTCCACCCGCCCGATGCCAAAGCCATCGGCCCCGAATCCGAACGACACGGTGCCGCCGGAAACGGTGGCTGCAGCGCCGTCGCTCAGGCGCAGCTCGCCGTTGCCTGCATCACCCACGCGCACCGATGCGCTGTTCACGGTCAGTGTCGAGGTCGGCCCGGTGAAGTACAGTTTGCCGTCGCTGCCTACCGACGTGCCCACCGACACCAGGCCGTTGGAGGTGATCCTGCCACCGGCGCGGACGTCGACCTGCACCTGGCCATTGGGCCCGACGCGGAAGCCATCCACGTACGCACGCGAATCATTGACGATGTCCGGCGCATTGAAGTCATACACCGCCGCGAAGGCGGTGGGCAACGATGCGGCCGACAGGCCAAGCGCAACCAGCATGGCCGCGCTCAGCGGCGAACGCCGGCGACGGTTGTCGGTGGCCCGAGACGGGGAAGTGGGGGACGTGGCGAGTTCGGATGCGACCTGCATCAGGCCGGTGGTGCGGTTGTACACCAGGCGATAAATCCTGTTCATGAAACTCCATGGATGGCGACTCAGGGGAAACGCGACGCTGCCGCAGCCTGCGGAGCGCAATGCGCGTCGAGTCTGCCCCGAACGCAACGCATTCGCGACAGCGCTGAACACGTTAACGTGCTGTCGTGATTCCACCCGTGGGTCGCATCTGACTCTCGCGTGGGGATGCGCCACGCATCTGTGTCAGGTTTTTCTGAAAGATCTGCATAAGAGAAGCCGGTCACAGAACCGCACCGCCATGCGATCGCACAGCGTTCGGGATGATGCAACGCATGATCCGAAGTGGACACATTGAATCGCTACACGTGGCGGGCCGATTACGCCAAGTGGCTCAGTACGTCAAACGCTCTGAAACCCAGCATGAGAAGCCGCATTCGACACCCGGTTCGGCATTGCATCCTATCGCCCTGGTGATAGCCACCACACTTCGAGAGCAGAACGCGAAAATCAGCCCATTCTGAAAGTTCGCCGACCGGATTGCACCCCTTCGCCACCGCCGATACCTTCCCCGCACCGACGAGCGAAGACACGTCTCCGCTGATGTCGTCGTGCACTGAACAGGAGGCGAGATGTGCTGGTGAACTGGTGGAAGAATGGACTTCAGTTGAAGTTTCAGATGCGCATCTACCCAGATGGGTTACTGCTCGCCGCACTGTATGCACTGGCCTGCCTGGCCGCGCGCCAGATATCCGTTGATCAGTTCAACCTGCTGGCGGGCATTCGGATTGCCGCACTACTACTTTTCCCGACCAGACTCTGGCCTTATCTGATCCTCGGAGAATATGCCCACCTTGCGCAGGTTCGGTATCCCTTGCTTGAAAAGTACGGCACGGCGTGGGCCATCATCAGCTCGGCCCTTCTGATGCCGACTGTTGCGTTGATCGTCCGGCTTCATCGAAACCTGCTTCCCGAGGCCCCAGGCGCAAGGCTGCTCCTGCTTGCCGCAACGACCTCCATGGCCGCCGCATTGATCAACATTGGCACTGCCCAGCTGCTTTGGCCGGTAGCTTCCAGCATCCCCCTCCCAACGAGGGCAGCACATCAGATCCCTGGAAACTTCATCGGCATTCTGACCGTGGCTCCACTGGCACTGCTGTGGCTGCAACGGCAGCGCCAGCCCCTGAACCAGAATCCGCGCCTTCCCATTGCGACCGCAGGGTTGCTCCTGCTGATGCTCGCCCTTGGACTTTCTGCGACGCAGCTTCCGGTGGCGTACGAGGGACTACGACCCAGTTTGCAGCTGATGATGGCACTCCCGGCCATCCTGCTGACGTGCCTGTACGGCTGGCGCGGCGCTGTGCTCGGCGTCCCGCTGCTGAACCTCATCGTCGGACTGAGCATGCCGACCACTGGTCGCGCCTGGTCCTTCGACTCTGAAACGTTCACCGTCCAGGTGATCCTGGCCGTCGCAGGGTCTGCGCTGTTTGCCCTGGGTTCGACCATCAGTCACTACTACCATCGCTACAGGACGCGAGACTGGCATAGCAGACAGGTAATATCCCTGACCAAGACATCGCACCTGACGGGTGAAAATGATCTGCGGCACCGCGCGCAGGAGATCAACAGGATCGGCGACGGCATTGACGCCTACCTCAGTGAAACAGCCGACTGGCTTAAACGCCAGGGCCATGACGAGATTGCCAGCAGCCTGATCCGGACCTCCAGTCTCTACTCGCTCAAGTTCCGCGAGCAGGCCAGCATGGTCTACCCGACAGCACTGGAGCATGTTGGTCTGTATCTTGCCCTCCAGGTCGGCGGAATCAGCGAGGCATGGTCGAACACGGGAAGCATCGCGCAACCGCGACTTGTAGGCGATCCGTGCCGGCTGACAGTCCCGCTGCAGCTGGCCACGTACCGCACCCTCACCGAGGCAGTTTCTCTGTTGCTGCAGAATGAATCCTCACGGATTCGCGTCAGTGCTCGTTGCGGCCGCGCGGGAGGCCGCGAAGGCATCGTTGTGGTTGTGGCGCTTCTTGACCCACGCCATCGCCTTTCCGAAGCGACCCGAGCCTTGGCAATCGATCGGCTTTCTGGTCGGGCGCTCGCCTACGGCGGCACCGTTCAGTGCCGCCACAATCGTATTCGCATGGTCCTCGTGGACTCCCCCGTCGTTCAACGGCCCGTCCCTGGATGCTCGACCGACCACACCGTGGCCCCGCCGTTTCGATAGCGCACGAGTGTAAATGTGGGGTGTTGGTAGACCTCGGACCGATCCATGGCGTCGATTACCGCCGCGCGCTGTGGCGGCAGCACCACTTGGCTGGACGTCTCGCCGGCTGGCAATGCCCAGAACACGCCGTCCAAGGTTCCGATGATCAACTGGACGCGACCCGCAGCGTCATTGACCTGGTAGTAGGAGATACCGTCGCGCGCAAATCCATAGACCCGCCACCTCGGGTCCACACTCAGATTGGCAGCCGAAGGATTTTCCTGGCCCAAGCCGATGCCCTTGAGCTGCGACGTATTGTCGTCCCCAAGGCAACAAGCGGCAATCGCCTGCTTCGTACCAGATCCCTCGGCCGCCACCTTCGGTATCGGCATCGCTGTGAACAGCACCGCAGCTATCGCAGCACTACGCTGAAATTGGCCCACACCTACCTCCAGGTTTCAAAAGTTGTACCCGGAGATGACTGTAGCCAGCGCAATGCGCTGCCGCGTTGAACAGCGTCCGAAATATCGCAGGCGGCGCCGGCAAGAAAAAACCCCGCTTTCGCGGGGTTCTCTTTGATCAGCTCAGCTGGCCGTGGCAGTGCTTGTACTTCTTGCCACTGCCGCAGGGGCACGGGTCGTTGCGCCCGACCTTGGGTTCTTCGCGGGTGAACTGGCCCACGCCGTTGCGCTCGGCTTCCACGTCCGCGGCTTCCTCATCGGCGCCGTAGCCGCCCACGTTCTGGTGCTGGAACTGCGACTGCAGCAGGCGCGCTTCGGCCTGCTGGCGTTCGGCTGCTTCCAGCGCCGCCACTTCTTCTTCGCTGCGGATGCGCACGCGCGACAGCAGGGTCACCACTTCGCGCTTGACGTTCTCCAGCATTTCCGAGAATAGCTCGAACGCTTCCTTCTTGTATTCCTGCTTGGGCTGCTTCTGCGCGTAGCCGCGCAGGTAGATGCCCTGTCGCAGGTAATCCATGCGGGCCAGGTGCTCCTTCCAGCTCTGGTCGAGCACGGTGAGCATGACGTGCTTCTCCAGCGCGCGCATGGTCTCTTCGCCGACGCCGGTTTCCTTCTGCTCGAAGTGCTCGTCCACGCGGGCCTGCACCTTGTTGGCGATGGCTTCGGCGTCGAGCTCTTCGTGTTCCCTGACCAGGCCGGTGACGTCCATCTGCACCCCCAGATCGGAGGCCAGGGTGGCTTCCAGGCCCGGCAGGTCCCACTGTTCGTCGATCGAGTTCGGCGGCACGAAGCGGGCCACGATGTCGTAGATCACATCGCCACGGATGCCGTCGACGTTGTCCTTCACCGACTCGGCGTCCAGCAGCTCGTCGCGCTGTGCGTAGATCACCTTGCGCTGGTCGTTGTTGACGTCATCGAAATCGAGCAGGTTCTTGCGGATGTCGAAGTTGTGCGCTTCCACCTTGCGCTGCGCCTTCTCGATCTGGCGGCTGACCAGGCGGTCTTCGATGACGTCGTCTTCCTTCATGCCCATCATGCGCATCGCCTTCTGGACCCAGTCCGAGGCGAAGATGCGCATCAGGTTGTCTTCCAGCGACAGGTAGAAGCGCGACGAACCCGGGTCGCCCTGGCGGCCGGAACGGCCGCGCAGCTGGTTGTCGATGCGGCGCGATTCGTGGCGCTCGGTGCCTACGATGTGCAGGCCGCCCGCTTCCTTCACCTTGTCGTGGCGGGCCTGCCAGTCGGCCTTGACCTGGGCGCGCTGCTCTGCGGTGGCGTCGTCGCCCAGCTCGTGCAGCTGCGCTTCCAGCGAGCCACCCAGCACGATGTCGGTACCACGGCCGGCCATGTTGGTGGCGATGGTCACCGCACCGGGCATGCCGGCGTTGGCGATGATGGTCGCTTCGCGGTCATGCTGCTTGGCATTGAGCACTTCGTGGTGCACGCCGGCCTTGCGCAGGTGCTCGGACAGCATTTCCGAGGTTTCGATCGAGGTGGTGCCCACCAGCACGGGCTGGCCGCGCTTGTTGCACTCCTGGATGTCGGCCAGCACCGCGTTGAATTTGCCGTTGCGGTTGAGGAACACCTGGTCCGGCGAGTCCTTGCGGATGGTCGGGCGGTTGGTCGGAATGACCACCACTTCCAGGCCGTAGATGCTCTGGAATTCGTAGGCTTCGGTGTCGGCCGTACCGGTCATGCCGGACAGCTTCCTGTACATGCGGAACAGGTTCTGGAAGGTGATGCTGGCCAGGGTCTGGTTCTCGCGCTGGACCGGCACGCCCTCCTTCGCTTCCACCGCCTGGTGCAGGCCGTCGGACCAGCGGCGGCCGGCCAGGGTACGGCCGGTGAATTCGTCCACGATCACCACTTCGCCGTCGCGCACGATGTAATCGACATCGCGCTGGTAGATGGCATGCGCGCGCAGGGCCGCATTGAGGTGATGGACCACGGTGAGGTTCTGCGCCGCGTACAGGCCTTCGGTTTCAGCGCTGAGGATGCCTGCTTCGACCAGCAGCTGCTCGGCGTGCTCCATGCCCGCTTCGGACAGGTGCACCTGCTTGCCCTTCTCATCGACCCAGAAATCGCCCTCGCCTTCTTCGGCTTCCTGGCGGATCAGGCTGGGCACCACGCGGTTGACGCGGATGTACAGCTCCGGGGAATCGTCGGCCGGGCCGGAGATGATCAGCGGGGTACGCGCTTCGTCGATCAGGATCGAGTCGACTTCGTCGACGATGGCGTAATGCAGGCCACGCTGGTAACGGTCGGCCCGCGACAGCGCCATGTTGTCGCGCAGGTAGTCGAAGCCGAATTCGTTGTTGGTGCCGTAGGTGATGTCGCTGGCATACGCCTCGCGCTTGTCGCTGTGCGGCATGCCCGGGTAGACCACGCCGACGCTCATGCCCAGCCAGTTGTACAGCTTGCCCATCTGCGCCGAGTCGCGGCGGGCCAGGTAGTCGTTCACGGTGACCACGTGGACGCCCTTGCCTTCCAGCGCGTTCAGGTACACCGGCAGCGTGGCCACCAGGGTCTTGCCTTCACCGGTGCGCATTTCGGCGATCTTGCCCAGGTGCAGCACCATGCCGCCGATCAGCTGGACGTCGTAGTGGCGCATGCCGAGCACGCGGCGGCTGGCTTCACGGCAGACCGCGAAGGCTTCCGGGAGCACCTTGTCCAGGGCTTCACCGTCGGCGATGCGCTGCTTGAACTCCGGGGTCTTGGCCTTGAGCTGCTCGTCGGAGAGCTTTTCGATGTCCGGCTCCAACGCATTGATCTTGGCGACGATGCGGTTGAGCTGGCGCAGCTGGCGTTCGTTACGACTGCCAAAGACGCGGGTAAGCAGGCTGTTGATCATTGAAGGAACCGGTTGGAATGAGACGCCCCAACGGCGACGCTCCCTCGGGAGCCGCCCGCCGCAAACGAAACAGGGCGCATCGCGCCCTGTCTATGGCAACACCCATTGTAGCTTGGGACGAGGGCACTTGGTTTCAAGCGCCCACGATCGGCCAGATGGCCCCTCAGCCGCGTGAAACCCGCCCGACCGGGGTGTTGCCGCCATCGCCGAGGAACTTGCGCGGGTTGACCACGTTGCCGCGCTCCCACACTTCAAAGTGGACGTGGGCACCGGTGGAACGACCGGTGGAGCCGGCCTTGGCCACTTCCTGCCCGGCGCGGACCAGGTCGCCAGCCTTCACCACCAGGCGCGAATTGTGCGCGTAGCGGGTCACGTAGCCATTGCCATGGTCCACGTCGACCACGTTGCCATAGCCGCCCTTGACCCCGGAGAAGCTGACCACGCCATCGGCCACGGCCATGACCGGGTCGCCGACCTTGGCGTGGAAGTCGATGCCCTTGTGGTTGCCGCGACCGCGACCGAACGGGTCGTTGCGACCACCGAAGCCGGAGGTGATGTAGCTGTTGCGGATCGGCATGCGACCCGGCACCGCGTCCTGCTCCAGCTGGTGGTCGAACATCAGCGATTCCATCACCGACAACTGGCGGCCTGAAGCAGCGAAGCGCTGCTCCAGCACCTGTAAGTCGGCGTTGACCGCGCTGGCCGGGATGTCCTGGGTCGGACCAGGCTCGCCTTCACCGAGGCCGGGGGTCTCGTTGAAGTCGAACTCGCCGTCCTCCAGCTTGCCCATCTGGGTGAGCCGTTCGCCCAGCGCATTGAGCCGGGTCGCCTGCGCCTGCAGCTCGCCCATGCGGGCGGCCAGGGCGTTGACCTGGGTCTGGGCGTCCTTGCGGGCCTGCGCCAGGTCGCGTTCCTGCTGGGCGACCTTGGCGTGGAGCCGGGAATCGTTGAACATGCTGCCACCCAGACCGGCACCGAAGCCGATCAGGCAACCCAGCCCAAGTACGCTGCCCAGCAGGGCGCGGGGCCTGTCCTCGAAGTAGAAACGCAAACGCGCCAGCGGCGTCTTGGCCTGTCCTTCACGCGTTTTGATTACGATCTTTTTGAATGCCATCAGTGAGTTTTCATGTCTGAGCCGAAATCCAGTGCCCGTCCTGCCTCAACACCGAAACCGGCGCTGGATGCAGTCATGGGCGACAAAGCCGGCAATCCGCTGCGTCGTGCCCTGTGGCTCGATGCGCTGGACCGTCAGTTGCGCCCCCATTTGCCGCCCACCCTGGCCGCCCGTTGCCGGTTGGCGAATGTGAACGGCGAACACCTCGTTTTTCTCGTCGAATCTCCTGTCTGGCACGCCAAAGTGCGGCTTGCCGAGGCGCAGTTGATCGACGCGGCCCGGTCCATCGGGCTGAAGGTCACCAAGGTGACCGTCAAAACTGCGGCTGCCGCTCCTCCACGCTCCCCAGCGATCGATGACAGGAATGGCCCCCACGCAGTTTCAGCCGCCACGCACAAAGGGCTACGCGACGCGTTGGCCTGTCTGAAGGACGTGGATTCTTCCACCTCCTGAAGACATCGGGGCATCCCGCCCCTTCCCTACCGTCGTCACGATCACGTGAATCGGGTGGGGAGCCGGCGGCCATCGTAGCCGTGCCGGGCCGTCCAGTCGTTAGTCTTTTATTAAAAATAAGTTAAATTCAGCTCAGAACCGGATCGGGTTCACAAATCCGTGACGCAGTACGTACACGGTTCATTGACATCAACATCACACCACGCCCATGCCCCGAAACGCCGAACGGCGCCCGAGGCGCCGTTCCTTTTGGTTTCATTTCAATGACTTAGGCGTAAGCAGGCGCGGCGTAGACCACCGGAACCTCGCTGCTGGGCGCCTCGTAGCTCACCCACTCCCAGGCACTGGCGTCGGCCAGCAGGGCCCGCACCAGCTTGTTGTTGAGCGCATGGCCGGATTTGAAGCCCTCGTACGCCCCCAGCACCTGGCCGCCGGCCAGATACAGGTCACCGATCGCGTCGAGGATCTTGTGCCGCACGAATTCGTCGGCGTACCGCAGGCCGTCGTCATTGAGCACGCGGAATTCGTCGAGCACGATGGCATTGTCCATCGAACCGCCCAGACCGAGATTGCGCTCGCGCATGTACTCCAGGTCACGCATGAACCCGAAGGTGCGCGCGCGGGAGATTTCCTTGGTGTAGGCCGCCGTGGAGAACTCGATCTCGGCGCGCGACTGCTTGGCCGGGATCATCGGGTGGTCGAACTGGATCGTGAAACCGAGCTTGTAGCCTTCATACGGCTCGAAGCGGGCGACCTTGTCGCCGTCGGTGACTTCCACGGTCTTGAGAATACGGATGAAACGCTTGGGCGCGTCCTGTTCGGCGATGCCCGCCGACTGCAGCAGGAACACGAACGGGCCCGAGGAACCGTCCATGATCGGCAGCTCGGCCGAGGACAGCTCCACGATGATGTTGTCCACACCCAGGCCGGCCAGGGCCGACATCAGGTGTTCGACGGTCTGGATCTTGGCGTCGTTGCAGGTCAGCCCGGTGCACAGGGTCACCTCGGTGACCAGATCCGCACGTGCGGGCACCTCCACCACCGGGTCCAGGTCCACGCGCCGGAACACGATGCCATGGTTGACCGGTGCCGGACGCAGGGTCATGTAGACCTTGTCGCCGCTGTGCAGGCCAACGCCGGTGGCGCGGATCGTGTTCTTGAGGGTGCGTTGCGGAATCATGGGGGCCGGCCGGGTAGCGCGCGGTCAGCGCGACAGTGACAAACAAGAATAACACGCACTACCGCGACTCCTTTCTGAACCGGAGGCGGCAGACTGCCGGGCCTATCCTGGCCCGGCAGCAAGGGACATGGAGGCGCTCACCGGGGAGGACAAGACCCCGGCTGCTTTCCTCAGTCCGCCTGGCGGCGCAGGAACGCCGGGATGTCCAGGTAATCGTTGGGCAGTTCGGCCGCGGCCGGACCCGAAGACGACGGTGCGGACGGGGTCACGGTGTCGGCGCTGGGACGACGCAGGCCGAGGCCCATGCCGCCGACCGCCTTGGACACCGCGTCGCCGCCGTTGTCGAAGTCGCCGAACTCCGGCTGGCCGGTGGTGGCGTTGCGGACCAGCTTGATCGGCGCGCGTTCGCCCGGACGCTGCGACTTGGCGGCCACGGCACGGTTCAGGCCGGTGGCAACCACGGTCACGCGGACTTCGTCCTGCATGTCCGGGTCCAGCACGGTACCGACCACCACGGTGGCGTCTTCGGAAGCAAAGCCATCGATGGTGCGGCCGATCTCGTCGAACTCGGCCATGGTGAAGTCGGCGCCGGCGGTGATGTTGACCAGGATGCCGTTGGCGCCGGCCAGGTTCACATCGTCCAGCAGCGGGTTCTGGATGGCGGCTTCGGCGGCGGCCTGGGCGCGGTCATCGCCACGGGCGGTGCCGGTACCCATCATGGCCAGGCCCATTTCGGACATGACGGTGCGCACGTCGGCGAAGTCGACATTGATCAGGCCCGGGCGCACGATCAGGTCGGCGATGCCCTGCACGGCGCCCTGGAGGACGTCGTTGGCGGCACGGAAGGCCTGGATCATGGTGGCGTTGCGGCCCAGCACGGTGATCAGCTTCTCGTTCGGGATGGTGATCAGCGAGTCGCAGTGCTGGCTCAGTTCCTCGATGCCCTTCAGCGCAACCTGCATGCGGCGGCGGCCTTCGAACGGGAACGGCTTGGTGACCACGGCCACGGTCAGGATGCCCATCTCCTTGGCCAGCTGTGCCACCACCGGTGCAGCGCCGGTACCGGTGCCACCGCCCATGCCGGCGGTGATGAACACCATGTCCGCACCCTGCAGGGCGTCCATGATGCGCTCGCGGTCTTCCAGCGCGGCCTGGCGGCCCACTTCCGGATTCGCGCCCGCGCCCAGGCCCTTGGTGACGTTGGTACCCAGCTGCAGCTGCAGCTTGGCACCGCAATTCTTGATGGCCTGCGAGTCGGTGTTGGCGGTGATGAATTCCACGCCGTCCACGCTGGTGCTGACCATGTGCGCCACGGCGTTGCCGCCGCCGCCGCCCACGCCGATCACCTTGATCACCGCATTGGGTGCCATCTTCTCAATCAGTTCGAAATGCGCCATGTCCGTGTCCTCGTTGTATCCGCTTCTGGTTGGCATGGGCGTGTTGGCGTCCTGCCGTCGCGCTGCATGTTGCCGTTGCGGCTGTGTGGGTTGTGTGTTGCTTTTCTCTTTTGTTGCACCGGCGGGGGCCGGTTTGACGCCAGCCGACCGACAGTCGGCTGCAGCGAGCTCTTTCAGAACTCGCCGCGGAACCAGGTTTTCAGTTTGTTGAACATGCTGCCTGCGCGCCCGGTGGGCAGCGACGGGCGGCGCGGGTGTTCGATCTGGCTGCCCATCAGCAGCAGGCCCACGCCAGTGGCGTGCACCGGGTTGCCGACCACCTCGCCCAGTCCGGTGACGTGCTGCGGAATGCCCACGCGTACCGGCATCTGCAGCATTTCCTCGGCCAGTTCGACCACGCCTTCCATCTTCGAGGCACCGCCGGTGAGCACCATGCCGGCGCGCACCAGTTCCTCGAAGCCGGAACGGCGCAGTTCGGCCTGCACCATCTCGAAGATTTCCTCGTAACGGCCCTGCACCGCCTGCGCCAGCGCGTGGCGCGGCATGCGGCGCGGCGGACGGTCGCCGACGCTGGGCACCTGGATGCTTTCCTCGGCGGTGGCCAGCTGGGCCAGGGCGCAGGCGTATCGCACCTTGATCTGCTCGGCTTCCGGGGTCGGCGTGCGCAGCATGTGCGCGATGTCGTTGGTGACGTGGTCGCCGGCGATCGGCAGCGAGGCGGTGTGGCAGATCGCGCCCTGCACGAACACGGCCAGGTCGGTGGTGCCGGCGCCCATGTCGACCAGCACCACGCCCAGCTCGCGCTCGTCGGCGGTCAGCACGGCCACGCTGGAGGCCAGCGAAGAGAGCACCAGATCGTCCACCTGCAGGCCGCAGCGCTGCACGCACTTGCTGATGTTGGCCGCGGCCGACTGCGCGCACACCACCAGGTGCGCGTGCACCTCCAGGCGCACCCCGGTCATGCCGACCGGGTTGCGGATGCCTTCCTGCGAATCGTCCAGCACGTATTCGCGCGGGATGGCGTGCAGGATCTTCTGGTCGGCCGGGATCGCCACGGCCTTGGCGGCATCAAGCACGCGGTCCAGGTCGCCCCAGGTCACTTCGCCGTCGCGGATCGGCACGATCCCCGGCGAGTTCTTGCACTGCACGTGATTGCCGGAAATGGAGGCATACACCGAGCGGATCTCGCAGCCCGCCATCAGCTCGGCCTCTTCGACCGCGCGCTGGATCGACTGCACGGTCGATTCGATATCCACCACCACACCGCGCTTGAGCCCGCGCGACTCATGCGAACCGATGCCGATCACTTCAATGGGGTTGCCCGGCGAATACTCGCCGACCAGCGCCACCACTTTGGAGGTGCCGATATCGAGCCCGACGATCAGCGATTTGTCACCCTTGCGATTCATGTCCTGTCCTGCGTGCTGTGCGCCACAGTGGCCGGCGCGGCCGCGGCCGGGGTACCCCAGCTCAGCGTGAAACCATTGGTATAGCGGAGGTCAGCGCGTTCGATCGGCGCCTGTTGGTTGGCCAGCTGCGGCAGCACGCGCACGAAGCGCTGCAGGCGCGAGCGCGCGTCGTCGCGGCCGACCACCACTTCGGTGCCATTGCTCAGCTGCAGCGACCAGCTGCCGCGCGCATCCATGCTGACCCGGGTGACATCGACTCCAGCCGGGGCGAACAGCGCGCGCGCATCGTTGTAGAGCGCCACGACTTCTTCGGTCTGGGTATCGGGACCGTCCAGGTTCGGCAATGCCAGGTCCTGCAGCTTCTGCGGGGTGGCGAACAGCTTGCCCTGCTCTGACAGCAGCCTGTCCTTGCCCCAGCGCGCGAACGGCTTGTGCTCGACCAGGGTGATTTCCAGCACGTCGGGCCATTGCTTGCGCACCTGCGCGCTTTCCACCCAGGGCAGCTTTTCGATGGCGTCCTGCGCGTCCTGCAGCTTTACCGCGAAGAAGCCGGACTTCGCATACGGCAGCACCACCTGCTGCAGCTGCTCGGCCGGGACCCGCTTGAATTCACCGTGCACGCGCAGCTTGGCCAACGGCCAGCGTTCGGCACCAACCCAGCCGTTGAGCACCGCCACCACGGGCAGCGCTACCAACGACAGGGCCAGCAACCAGACGAAGATGCGCAGCACCGCGTTCATGCGTAGGAGGCCTCCGTGGTGCCGAAGCCTTCCGGCAACGTCTGCTCCAGCACACGCCAGACCAGCTCTTCAAAGCCGATACCGGCCTGGCCGGCCGCCTTGGGCACCAGCGAATGGCTGGTCATGCCCGGCGCGGTGTTTACTTCGAGCAGGTAGAACGCGCCGCTGTTGCGGTCACGCATCACGTCGACGCGGCCCCAGCCCCGGCAGCCGGCGGCGCGGAAGGCTTCCAGCGCGATCCGGCGGATCTCCGCCTCGTCGTCGCCTTCCAGCCCCGGGCAGAGGTACTGGGTGTCTTCGGCGATGTACTTGGCGTTGTAGTCGTACCACTGGCCCTTGGGCACGATGCGGATCGACGGCAGCGCCTGATCGCCGAGGATGCCCACGGTCAGCTCATCGCCAACCACCATCTGCTCCATCAGCAGCTGGCCGTCGTAGCGTGCCGCCAACGCGACGGCCTCATCCAGGCCGGCCTCGTCGGTGACCCGGCTGATGCCGACGCTGGACCCTTCATTGGCCGGCTTGACCACCACCGGAAGGCCGAGCTCGGCCGCGAGCGCGTGGACGTTGCTGCTGTCCACCTTCCGGTACTGCGGGGTGGGCAGGCCCAGCGACAGCCACACCTGTTTGGTGCGGATCTTGTCCATGCCCAACGCCGAGCCGAGCACGTCCGAACCGGTATACGGCACGCCGAAGGCTTCCATCAGCCCCTGCACGATGCCGTCCTCACCGCCGCCGTTGTGGCCGTGCAGGATGTTGAAGACGCGATCGAAGCGCTTTTCCACCAGCGCCAGCGCCAGCGCCGGAATGCCGTCCACCGCGGTGGCGTTGACCCCACGCGCGCGCAGGGCCTCGATCACGTTGCGGCCGGAATCCAGCGAGACTTCGCGTTCGCTGGAGGTGCCGCCCAGCAGCACGGCAACGCGGCCGAACACGGCCGGGTCGGTGGTGCGCAGCGGCGGGAAGGTCAGCATGCTCATGCGGCGGGTGCCTCGTTGAAGCCATCGGTGGCGACCAGATGGGCGACATGGCCGATGTCACCGGCGCCCATCATCAACAGCAGGTCGCCGTCCTGCAGGACATCGGGCAGTACGTGCTGCAGTTCCGCCGCCTGGCCGACCACGACCGGTTCACTGCGGCCGCGTGCGCGGATGGCGCGGGCCAGCGAGCGCGAATCGGCACCGGGAATCGGCGCTTCACCGGCCGGGTAGACCTCGCTCAGCACCAGCGCATCCACTTCGGACAGCACCGCGGCGAAGGCGTCGAACTGGTCCCGGGTACGGCTGTACCGGTGCGGCTGGAAGGCCACCACCAGGCGCTGCGACGGCCAGCCGCCGCGCGCGGCGGCGAACACCGCCGCCAGCTCACGGGGGTGATGGCCGTAGTCGTCGATCACGCGCACCTTGGCACCGGTGCGGGTGGTAACGATGCCCAGGTCATTGAAGCGGCGGCCGATGCCGGCAAAGCTTTCCAGCGCGCGCGCGATCGCATCCGGGGCCACGCCCAGCTGCCAGCCCACCGCAGCAGCGGCCAGCGCGTTGAGCACGTTGTGCGCGCCCGGCAGCGCCAGGGTGACCGGGTAGCTGCTGCCTTCGGGCAGGCGCAGGGTGAAGCGCATGCGCGGACCGTCCTGGAACACGTCCTCGGCGCGCACGTCCGCATTGGGGCTCATGCCGTAGCTCATGACATGGCGCGGGGTCTGCGCGGCCAGCGCGGCCACTTCCGGGTCGTCGATGCACAGCACCGCCAGCCCGTAGAACGGCAGGCGCTGCAGGAACTCGGCAAAGGCGGCCTGCACGCGGGAGAAATCGTTGCCGTAGTTCTCCAGATGATCCGCATCGATATTGGTGATCACCGACACCAGCGGGTTCAGGCGCAGGAAACTGCCATCGCTCTCATCGGCTTCGGCCACCAGCCACTGGCCACTGCCGAGCTTGGCATTGGCACCGGCCGCAAGCAGCTGGCCACCGATCACGAACGTCGGGTCCAGCCCGCCTTCGCTTAGCACCGCTGCGGTCAGGCTGGTGGTCGTGGTCTTGCCATGGGTGCCGGCCACGGCGATGCCGCGACGGAAGCGCATCAGCTCGGCCAGCATGGCCGCGCGCGGCATGATCGGAATCCGCTGGCTGCGCGCTTCCATCAGCTCCGGGTTGTCGTCGCGGATCGCGCTGGACACCACCACGCAGTCGGTGCCCAGCACGTTGGCGGCCGAGTGGCCGCGCATCACGCGCGCACCCAGCCCGGCGAGGCGGCGGGTGGCGGCGTTGTCGGCGTTGTCCGAACCGGACACTTCATAGCCCAGCGTCAGCATCACTTCGGCGATACCGCTCATGCCGGTGCCACCGATGCCGACGAAATGCACGCGCGGGAAGGCGCGCACCAGGTCATTGGTGTCGTGCAGGCGGCGGATCATGCGCGGCCTCGCGTAACGGTGTTCATTTGGATTCCTCGAGAATGATGTCGGCGATGCGCTCGGCGGCATCGACCTTGGCCAGGGCACGCGCGGCGGTTGCCATCTGCATGCGGCGGGCGGAATTTTCGGACAGATCGCGCAGCACGTCCTGCAAGCGCATGGCCAGCGTTTCGTCCTGCTTCAGCAATACGGCTGCGCCGCGCTCGACCAGATACTCCGCGTTGCGGGTCTGGTGATCATCAACGGCGGCCGCGAACGGTACCAGCACGCTGCCCACGCCGACCGCACACAGCTCGGCCAGGGTGGAGGCGCCGGAGCGGCACACTACCAGGTCGGCCCAGCCGAACGCCTCGGCCATGTCGGCGATGAACGGTTCGACCCGGGCGCTGACGCCTGCATCCTGGTATGCCTGCAGCGCTTCGGCGTGCAGCTTTTCACCGCTCTGGTGGCGCACGTCGACCGCAACGCCGGCCGCCAGTGCGGCCAGCGCCTGCGGCACGGCGGTGTTGAGTGCGCGTGCGCCCTGGCTGCCACCGAGTACCAGCAGCCGCAGCGCGCCCTGGCGGCCGGCCAGGCGCTGTTCCGGTCCGGCAATGGCGGCAATCTCGGCACGCACCGGGTTGCCGACGGCCTCTTCGCGCTGGGCAAAGCTGCCCGGGAAACCGGTCAGCACGCGCCGCGCGAAGCGCGACAGCACGCGGTTGGTCAGGCCCGGCGCGCGGTTCTGTTCGTGCACCAGCAGCGGCAGGCCGTGCAGGCGTGCGGCCAGGCCACCGGGACCGGAAGCAAAACCACCAAAGGCGATCACCGCACGCGGCTGGCGGTCGCGGATCAGGAAGCCGGCCGAGCGCACGGCGCGCAGCAGGCGGCCGGGGGCCGTCAGCAGCGCCAGCGTGCCCTTGCCGCGCAGGCCACTGATGGCCAACGTGTCGATGTGGATGTCGTGCTGCGGCACCAGGCGGGTTTCCATCCCACCGACGCTGCCCAGCCACGTCACCGGGATGCCGCGTTCGCGCAACACCTTGGCCACGGCCAGGCCGGGGAAGATGTGGCCACCGGTACCGCCGGCCATGATCATCACCGGGCGCTGCGGAATCGGGGCGTTCATCCCATCCTCCCCAGGGTCGGTTCGATCCGCTGCTGCATGCGGCTGGTCCCACGCGGGGCACTGTCGCGGTGCGCGGACGCCCGCGCGGTGCTGTCCTGCATGGCGGCGGCCACGGCGCTGGCACTGGTGGGCGCGCCGACCGGTGCCGCATCGTCAAGCTCGGCCGCGCCCATGCGCACCGCCTGGCGGCGCTCGGCACGGTCCAGTTCGTAGGACACGCGCAGCAGCAGGCCCATCGCCACGCAGGTCATCAGGATGCTGGAACCGCCGGACGAGATCAGCGGCAGGGTCAGGCCCTTGGTCGGCAGGATGCCCAGGTTGACGCCGATCGAGACGAAGCTCTGCATGCTCACCCACAGGCCGATGCCAAAGGCGATGTAACCGGAGAAGTGGCGCTTCATTTCCACGCAGCGCATGCCGATCCAGAACGCGCGGCCGGCCAGCAGCGCATACAGCGCCACGATCAGGCAGGTGCCGATGAAGCCCAGTTCCTCTGCGGTGACCGAGAAGATGAAGTCGGTATGCGCTTCGGGCAGGTAGTACAGCTTCTGCACCGAGTTGCCCAGGCCCACCCCGGTCCACTCGCCGCGGCCCACGGCCATCAGTGCGTTGGACAGCTGGTAGCCGTCGCCCTGCTGGTCTGCCCACGGGTCCCAGAACGAAGTGATGCGGCGCATGCGGTACGGTTCGATGATCGCCAGCGCGCTCATCGCCACCAGACCGAACACGATCGGCATCGACATGCGCGGCAGGTTCACGCCGCCCAGCACCAGCATGCCGGCGGTGATCGCCAGCAGCAGGGTCGACGAGCCGAAGTCCGGCTGCAGCAGCAGCAGCACCACCAGCGCGCCGGCCACCCCCAGCGGCTTGAGCATCGCCGGCCAGGTCGCATTGACCTCGTCGCGGAAACGCACCAGGTAGCTGGACAGCCACACGATGTAGAGCACCTTCACCGCTTCGACGGTCTGGAACTTGGAGAAGCCCAGGTTGATCCAGCGCCGGGCGCCGTTGACGCTGCTGCCCAGGCCGGGGATGAACACTACCACCAGCAGGGCGAAGCAGCCCAGCAGCAGCATCTGGTTGTACTGCTCGATGCTCTTGAGCTCGGTGCGCATGGCCAGGCCGGCCAGCACGATGCCCACTGCCAGGAAGATCAGGTGGCGGTTGAGGTAATAGAACGGGCTGCTCATCAGCGCGATCGAGCTCGACGCAACCATCACCACGCCCAGCCCGGTGAGCGTGATGATCGCGCCCAGCAGCCACTTGTCGAAGTGGCCTCCGATGGCTTCAAGGCGGGTTGCCTGGCGCGAGAGATCGTTCATCAGCGGACCTTCAACGTGGCCAGGCCGATCAGCACCAGCACCACCGAGATGATCCAGAAGCGCACGATCACGCGCGGCTCGGGCCAGCCCTTAAGCTCGAAGTGGTGGTGGATCGGCGCCATGCGGAACACGCGCTTGCCGGTCAGCTTGAACGAGGCGACCTGGATCATCACCGACAGCGTTTCGATCACGAACACGCCGCCCATGATCACCAGCACCAGCTCCTGGCGGGTGATCACCGCGATCGTGCCCAGCACCGCGCCCAGCGCCAGCGCGCCGATATCACCCATGAACACCATGGCCGGGTAGGTGTTGAACCACAGGAAGCCCAGCCCTGCGCCGGCGATCGCCGCGCAGATGATCACCAGTTCGCCTGCGCCGGGGATCTGCGGGATCTGCAGGTAGTTGGAGAACACCACGTTGCCCGAGGCATAGGCGAACACGCCCAGCGCGCAGGCCACCAGCACGGTTGGCATGATCGCCAGCCCGTCCAGGCCGTCGGTCAGGTTGACCGCGTTGGAGAAGCCGACGATCCAGAAGTAGGCAATGGCCACGAAGCTGATCCCGGCCAGCGGCAGCGCCACCGACTTGAACATCGGGATGTAGAACGTGAGCGCGGCGGGCACGTCGGCGGTGTAGAACAGGAACAGGCCGGCCGCCAGGCCGAAGATCGACTGCAGCAGGTACTTCCAGCGCGACTTCAGGCCATTCGGGTCGCGGCGCACGATCTTGATCCAGTCGTCGTACCAGCCGATCGCACCGAAGCACAGCATCACCGCCAGCACCACCCACACGTAGCGGTTGCGCAGATCGGCCCACAGCAGCACCGACAGCGTGATGGTGAGCAGGATCAGCGAGCCGCCCATGGTCGGCGTGCCGGCCTTGGAGAAGTGGGTCTGCGGTCCGTCGCTGCGGATCGGCTGGCCACCCTTGAACTGGGCCAGCTTGCGGATCATCGCCGGGCCCAGCCACAGCGACAGGAACAGCGCGGTAAGCGCGGCCAGGATGCCTCGCAGAGTCAGGTAGCCGAACAGCCCGAACAGGCTCTCCAACTGCTGCAACCATCGGGCCAGTTCAAGCAACATGGGGGGTTTCCTCTCCTCGCGCCAGCAGCGCTTTTACAATCTTGTCCATGGCGCTGCCACGCGAACCCTTGACCAGGCAGCGCACGCCAGCATGCAGTTCGGCGGCCAGCGCGGCCGCCAGGGCGTCGTGGCTCTGGAAGTGGCGACCCCCGTCGCCGAACGCCTGCGATGCCGCCGCGCTCAACGTGCCCAGCGTGTACAGCCGCTTCAGGCCGGCGTCGCGGGCGCGGCGACCGGCCTGCGCATGCAGCGCCTCGCCATCCGGGCCGAGTTCGCGCATGTCGCCCAGCACCAGCCAGGCCTCGTCCTTCGACGCAGCCAGCGCGTCGATGGCAGCGGCCAGCGAGCCGGGGTTGGCGTTGTAGCTGTCATCGATCAGCACGGCGCCATTGGGCAGCCGGTGCGCGATCTGGCGGCCGGGCACCGGTTCGGCGCGTGCCAGGCCTGCGGCGATCGAGGCCAGGCCGATGCCGGCCGCCAGCGCCAGCGATGCGGCGGCCAAGGCATTGCTGACGTTGTGCCGGCCCGGCAGTGCCAATGCGATCTCCATGCTGCCGAGCGCGCTGACCAGCTGGAACCGGCTGCCGTCGGCGGTCGCGCGGATGTCCTTGGCGGTCACGTCGGCGCTGTGGTCCAGGCCATAACGCAACACGCGGCTGCGCGGCGGGCGGCCGACGATGTGCTGTTCGAACCAGATGCCGAAAGCGTCATCGGCATTGATCACCGCCACGCCGTCGGCCGGCAGTGCGGCGTAGATGGCGCCCTTGGTGCTGGCCACGCCCTGCAGGCTGCCCATCCGCTCCAGGTGGGCCGGGGCGATGTTGTTGACCAGCGCGTACTGCGGGCGTGCGATGTCGGTGAGGTAGGCGATGTCACCCGGCTTGCCGGCGCCCATCTCGTAGATGGCGTAGTCGGCATCTTCCGGCGCATCGATCACCGCCAGCGGCAGGCCGATCTCGTTGTTGCGGTTGCCCGGGTTGGCATACACCACCGTGCGCTGCTCGCGCGCCACCTGTTCCAGGATCGCCAGCAGCAGGCTCTTGACGCTGGTCTTGCCGTTGCTGCCGGTGATGGCGAATACGCGTGCGGCGCGGTCGCGCTGCATGCCCGCGGCAATGCGGCCCAGTGCGTGTTCGCTGTCGCCGACCACGATCTGCGGTACGGCCACGTCCAGCAGGCGTTCGACCAGCATCGCGCTGGCGCCACGCGCCACCGCATCAGCGGCGAAGTCATGGCCGTCGAAGCGCTCGCCACGCAGTGCCACGTACAGGCTGCCGGGCGCCAGGGTGCGGGTATCGTTGCTGATGGCGTCGATGGCGGTGTCATCGCCATGGATGTCACCACCGGCCCAGTGGGCGATCAGCGAGAGCGGCGTGCGCTTCACAGGATGGCCTCCTTGGCGTTGAGCGCGGCGGCGGCCACCAGGGTGTCGTCGAAGTCGTGCTTGACCCCACGCACTTCCTGGTAAGGCTCGTGGCCCTTGCCGGCCAGCAGCACGATGTCGCCCGGGCCGGCCAGCTTCACCGCCAGGCCGATCGCGCGCGCGCGGTCGCGCTGCACGGTGACCGCGTCCGGCGCGGTGAATCCGGCCAGGATGTCGGCCACGATCGCGTCACCCTCTTCGCCGCGCGGGTTGTCGTCGGTGACGATCACCTGCTGGGCCAGGCGCTCGGCGATGGCCGCCATCTGCGGGCGCTTGCCCGCGTCGCGCTCTCCGCCGCAGCCGAACACGCAGAACAGCCTGCCCTGCAGGTGACCCTGCAGGCTCTGCAGCGCCTGTTCCAGTGCGTCGGGGGTATGCGCGTAATCGACCACCACGGTCGGCAGGCCGCGCTCGCCGCCGAGGCGGTTCATGCGTCCGGCGATCGGCTGCAGCTGCGACACCAGCGCGGCAATCGCCTCCGGGGCGTGGCCCAGCGCGTGCAGCACGCCGGCCACGGCCATCAGGTTGTCCACGTTGAAGCGGCCCAGCAGTGGCGACTGCACCGGGTGGCGTGCACCGTCGACCACCAGGTCGAAGGCGATGCCACGGCCATCGAGCTTGAGCGAGTCGGCGCGCAGCGTGGCCTGCTGCGCACCGCGCGAGCTGACCCCGATCCGGGCGATGCTGGCATCGACCGTGCGCAGCAGTTCGCTGCCGAAGCTGTCATCCAGGTTGACCACGGCCGCCTTCAGGCCGGCGCGATGGAACAGCTTGGCCTTGGCCGCGCCGTACTGGTCCATGTCGCCGTGGTAATCGAGATGGTCGCGGGTGAGGTTGGTGAATACCGCCACGTCGTAGTGCACGGCATCCACGCGGCCCTGGTCCAGCGCATGCGAGCTCACTTCCATGGCGACGGCCTTGGCGCCCTGGTCACGCAGCTGCGCCAGCACTTCATGCATCTGCAGCACCAGCGGCGTGGTGAAGCCGGTCGGCACCACATTGCCATACAGGCCCACGCCGAGCGTACCGATGCTGCCACTGGGAGTGCCGAGCAGGTGCCAGGCCTGGGCCAGCAGCTGCACGGTGGAGGTCTTGCCGTTGGTGCCGGTCACTCCGACCATGGTCATCGCGCGCGAGGGATGACCGTGGAACTGGTCGGCCATGCCGCCCATGCGCGCACGCAGGCCCGGCACGGCAATGGCGTCGGCCGGTGCCGGCAGTTCCGCCGGTGCCGGCGGTTCGAACAGGATGGCGGCGGCGCCGGCGGCCCTGGCCTGGTCGACGAAGCCCAGCCCGTGTGCGCCGAAACCGGCGATCGCCACGAAGGCATTGCCGGGACGCACGTCACGGCTGTCCAGCACCAGGCCGGTGATGGACGGGTCGTGGCTCAACGCCACATCGGGAAGCAACTGCGAAAGCAACATCATCTGGCTCATTGCGTGCCTCCCTGCGCGGGCGGCAACGTGGCGTGCGCGCTGGGCAGCGCGGCATCGAATTCGGCGGCGGCGTCGGGCGCGGCCACCGTTTCCGCCGGCGGCGGGGTCGGCAGCGACGAAGCGGCGTGGCCCATCTTCCCGGACTGCTGGGCAGCCAGCCAGGAATCGATGTCGTCCGGCGGCACGTCCATCAGGCGCAGCGCGCCTTCCATGACGTTGTGGAACACCGGCGCGGACACCAGCCCGCCGTAGTACTTGCCGGCCTGCGGGTCGTTGATCACGATCACCGTGGCAAAGCGCGGGTTGCTGGCCGGCACCACGCCGGCGAACAGCGCGTTGTAATGGCCCCGCTCGTAGCCGCCGGGGCCGGCCTTGCGCGCGGTGCCGGTCTTGCCGGCCACGTGGTAGCCCAGCACCGCCGCCTGCTTGGCGCCGCCCTGGGTGACCACGGTTTCCATCATCGCCACGACTTCCTTGGCGATCTTCTCGTCGATGATCTGCTTGCCTTCGTTGCGCTGGCCCTTGACGAAGGTCGGCGCGATGAGCTTGCCGCCGTTGCCGAGCGCCGAGTAAGCCGTGGCGATCTGCAGCGGGGTGACATTCATGCCATAGCCGTAGGACATGGTGGTCTTGGATGAACCGCTCCAGCGCGCGGGGCGCGGCAACACGCCGGCCGATTCGCCGGGAAAGCCGCTGTGCGGCGCGCTGCCATAGCCAAAGCTGTGCACGTGGTCGTAGAACACCTGGTCCGGCATCTTGGCGGCGATCTTGGCCGCACCGATGTTCGAGCTGCGGGTGATCACGCCGGTGACGTTGAGCACGCCGTTGTTCCGCGGCACATCCTTGATGGTGTAGCGGCCGATTGCCATGTAGCCCGGGTTGGTGTCGACCGTGGTGTCCTTGGTGACCACGCCGGACTGCAGCGCCGAGGCGATGGTCAGCGGTTTCATGGTCGAACCCGGCTCGACCAGGTCGGTCACGGCGCGGTTGCGGCGGGTGTCCGGTGCAGCCCCGCCTACCGCATTGGGGTTGTAGGTCGGCAGGTTGACCATGGCCAGCACTTCGCCGGTAGCCACATCCATGATCACCATCGAACCGCCGGCGGCCTTGTTCTCGATCAGCGCGTTGCGCAGTTCCTTGAACGCCAGGAACTGGATGCGGCGATCGATGCTCAGGGTCAGGTCCTTGCCGGGCTCGGCAGCGCGCAGCAGGTCGCTCTCGACAGTTTCGCCCTTGCGGTTGCGGATCACCCGCTTGGCACCGGCCTTGCCACGCAGCCACTCGTCGAAGGCCAGTTCCAGCCCTTCCTGGCCGCGGTCGTCGATATTGGTGAAGCCCAGCACGTGCGCCATCGCCTCACCCTGCGGATAGAACCGGCGGAACTCGCGCTGCGAGGCCACTCCGGGAATCTTCAGGGCAACCACTTTTTCGGCGTCGTCAGGATTGATCCGGCGGCGCAGATACATGAATTCCTTGTCCGCCTTCTGGCTCAGCTTGGAGGTCAGCTCGTCCAGCGGCATGCCCAGCGCGGTGGCCAGTTCCGGAATGCGGTCCGGCGAGCGCATCAGCTCCTGCGGGTTGACCCAGATCGAGGCGACCGGGGTGGACACCGCCACCGGTTCCCCGTTGCGGTCGGTGATCATGCCGCGCGAGGTATTGATCGGCAGCTCACGCAGGTAACGGGCTTCACCCTGGCGCTGGTAGAAATCGCTGTTGATGATCTGCACGTAGGCGGCGCGGCCCACCAGCGACACCGAGCACAGGCCCAGTGCCAGGCCGACCCATTTCAGGCGCTGGCGCAGGTTGAAGGCGTTGCGGGTGCGGTTGCGGCCGGTCTTGTTCATGGCCGTACCACCACGACATCGGCCGCTTCGGGAAACTTCATGCCGAGCCGCTCGCGCGCCACGCGGTCGACCCGGGTGGCTTCGGCCAGGGTCGCCTGCTCCAGCTGCAGGCGGCCGAACTCGATATTCAGTTCGTCGCGGGCGCGCTCGACCCGCGACAGCTCGACGAAGGTCTGCCGGTGGCGGTGGCGCATGAACACCACACCGATCGCCGAGGCGATGGTGCAGGCCAGCAGCACGACCAGCAGCAGGCGGCTCATCAGGCCACCCCGCGCTTTTCGGCCACACGCAGCACGGCGCTGCGCGAGCGCGGATTGACCGCCAGCTCGTCGTCCTCGGCCTTGATGGCGCCGCCGATCAGATCCAGTGTCGGCACGAACGCGGCCAGCTCGGGCAGCCGGCGATTGGTCGGCGGCGCCTTGGCGTGGCGGTTCATGAACTGCTTGACGATGCGGTCTTCCAGCGAATGGAAGCTGATCACCGCCAGCCGGCCACCGGGCTTGAGCCGCGCCATCGCCGCGTCCAGGCCGGCTTCAAGGTCGGCCAGTTCGCGGTTGATGTGGATGCGGATGGCCTGGAAGCTGCGCGTGGCCGGGTGGATCTTGTCCTTGCCACGCGGCATCACCGAAGCGATCAGTTCGGCCAGTTCGGCGGTGCGGGTGAACGGCTGCTTGTCGCGGCGCGCGATGATCGCGCGGGCGATGCGGCGCCCCTGGCGCTCTTCGCCATAGGTCCACAGCACGTCCATCAGTTCGCGTTCTTCGACGCGGTTGAGCCACTGCGCCGCGCTTTCGCCGCTGTCCGGGTCCATGCGCATGTCCAGCGGGCCGTCCTTGCCGAAGCTGAAACCGCGCTCGGCCACGTCCAGCTGCGGCGAGGACACGCCGAGGTCGAACAGCACCCCATCCAGGCCGTCAGCGGTGGCGTTCCAGTGCAGCAGGTCGGCGAAGCTGCCACGGAAGATCGAGACACGCGGGTCCGGTGCGAAATCACGCTCGGCTACCGCGATTGCTTCCGGATCCTTGTCCATGACCAGCAGCCGGCCTCCAGGACCGAGTTGCTCGAGCACGCCGCGGGCGTGACCGCCGCGACCAAACGTGCCATCGAGATACGTTCCGTTTTCGATCACCCTCAGGCCGTCCAGGACCTGCGTGTACAGCACCGGCAGATGGCCCGCCGGCGACTGCGACACCGGAAGGTGACCGGCCTGCGCGCCTCCGCGCACCCGGGCACCCCGGGTCACAACTTCAGGTCGAGCAACCCATCGCCCAGATCCGTGTCAGACAACGTCTGCTGGATCAATGCGCGATGAGCCTGCTCGCTCCACAATTCAAATTTGTCGCCCATGCCGAGCAACACCGCCTTCTTTTCAATGCCAACAGCGCCGCGGTGGCTTGCCGGAATACTGATGCGGCCGTTGCCATCCAGCTCCAGATGCGCGGCCGAACCGACCAGCTTCTGTTGCAGCAGGCGCACGACGCGCTGTGTGTTGGGTTTGGCCATGACGTCGTCACGGACCCGCTCCCACTCCTGCTCGGCATACAACCAGAGGCAGCCGGACTCAAACGGGTTGTAGGTCAGCACAAGGCGGTTGTTGCTCACACGCGCGACGAGGTCGCGATGCGCGGTGGGAACCGCCATGCGTCCTTTATCGTCAACCGTGATGGCCGTCTCGCCTTGAAACACGACGCGTGCACCTTTCCTTCGCCCGGTGAAACATTGAACCACGAAAAACCACAAAAAACCCGGTTTCTCCTCTGTTGCCCACCTTAGCAGTGCCGATTGGGTTGTCAACAGTTTTGCGAAGGGGAAATCGCCTTGGACATCAAGGGCTTGCAGCAATGTTTAGAGACTTGTTCAAGGCTTATCCACAAGTTGCTGTTTCGTCTCATCTTTTGAGATTTGCTCGAAGTTCAGGCCTGTGCAGGCCGCGTGAAACAGCGCTGCGCATTCATCGGCCTTCACGTCGCCGTTGACGCGCTCCTGCGCAAACCCGGCACAATGTGCGGCATGTGTCTGCTCGCCCTGGCCTGGAAGGTCCACCCCCGCTGGCAGCTGCTGATGGCTGGCAACCGCGATGAACTCCACGCGCGCCCGACCGCCGGGCTGGCCGCCTGGCCCGCCCCGGACCTCGGCGTGCTCGCCGGGCGCGACCTCCGCTCCGGCGGCACCTGGGCCGGCGTGGGCCGGGAGGGGCGGATGGCAGTGGTGACCAACGTGCGCGACCCACTGGCCCGGCAGACTGGCCCGTCACGCGGCGCCTTGGTGGCCGACTACCTGCGCGGCAGCGGTTCTGCGGCTGCATGTGCCGACACCCTGGCCGGCAACGCCCCGGCCTTTGCTCCGTTCAACCTGCTGCTGGCCGACCGCGAAAGCTGCCAGTTCCTTGGCAACCACCCGCTGCTGCGCCTGTCGCTGGCCCCGGGGATCCACGGCATGTCCAACGGTCCCTTGGACGCGCCGTGGCCGAAAACCCTGGCCTTGAAGGCGGCCATGCGCGCCTGGGTGGACGCCGGCCGAGACGATCCTGCGCCATTGTGGGCGGCACTGGCCGACGAGCATCAGGCCGACGACGCCCGCCTGCCCGACACCGGGATTGGCCTGGAACGCGAGCGCTGGCTGTCGTCGGCCTTCATCCGCAGCCCGGAGTACGGCACCCGCGCGAGCACCGTGATCGCCTTGGACGCGCAGGGCCAGGGCTTCATCCGCGAGCGTCGGTTCGACCCGTCGGGTGCGTGCGTCGGCGAAACGTCGTTGACGGTCGGCCCACCTGGGCCACTGCCCAGCCCCGCCGCAGGGTGAATGACGCCGCGCGCCGCGCGGATCGATCCGGCTCGCCCGTTCCTCTCGTCTGGTACCGGCGCAGTAAGCGCCCCGCCATTCGAGATCTTTGATGAACCGACGACTCACCCTGTTTCTTGCCACCCATGTACTCACCCTGGCAGCCGGCTTCGGTGGCGGCGTATACCTGCTGCCGGTCCTGACCGCACCGAAGGGCCCCAGCGCCGCCAGCGTTGCCGACGCAATGGCCAACAGCCCCCATGCAGCCCGCTTCCGCCGTGACCTCAAGGGCAGCGACGCAGTGCACTGGGCCGACGGCAAGGTCAGCGTGAGCCACGACCGGATCGCCTTCGATGGCCGCATGGGCCCGGGACCGGATTACAAGGTGTACCTGTCGCGCGAGTTCGTTGACACCCGGGGCGATTTCCTGCGGATCAAGCAGGACGCCACGCTGATCGGTGAAGTGAAGACCTTCAATCGCTTCCTTCTGGAGGTGCCCGACCACGTGGACATCGAGGACTACACCACCGTGGTGGTCTGGTGCGAAGCCTTCAGTCAATTCATCTCGGCGGCGCAGTACCGGGCGGGACCGGGATCCTGAAAAGAGGCAGAGCCGGCCGATAAGCCGGGTTTTGTCGTGGACAGTCATTCTTCTAGGCGCCACGTCACCGTGGCGCTCAAGCAACCTACCCGGTCCCGACGCGGGCCGCGCCATGAGGACCCTATTTGGTCTTGCTCCAGGTGGGGTTTGCCGTGCCGGTCTGTTGCCAGACTCGCGGTGCGCTCTTACCGCACCATTTCACCCTTACCGGCTCCCCGGAGGGAACGTAGGCGGTATCTTTCTGTTGCACTTTCCGTCGGCTCGCGCCGCCCAGGCGTTACCTGGCACCTTGCCCTGCGGAGCCCGGACTTTCCTCGGCATTCCCGAAGGAATGACGCGACTGCCTGGCCGACTCTGCCAGGAACATCATCCCACAGCGTGCCGCAGGTGACCAGCGCACTGCGGCCCGCGACCAGGGAGGAATTCTGGAAGTCGTTGGCAGCCGGACCGTACAGGCTTGCCACACCAATCCCTGGAGCGCCCGCATGATCCGATCTGCATCGCCCGCCACCACCGCGTCGTTACCGGCCGCCCCGGCAGCCGAGGTTCGCCACCCGGTCCGCACCGCGCCCTCTGCCCCTGATACCGTCAGCAACGCCCCGTCCACCTGGCCAGAAGCGTCCGCGCCTTCGTCGGCAGTGCTCATGGCGCGTATTGCGGAAGGAGATGCTTTTCTGTGCCAGTGGATGGCGCAGCGTCCCACCCGCTGCGCGGATCCGCCCGGGCGGCAACGCGTCATCCATACCATCGAAACCCTGGAGGAACTCCGGGGGCTGCTGGCCCGCCGCGCCAGCACCACCCTGCATCGTTGGCTGGACGAACTGGACAGTGGCGCCAGGCTGGACCCGGGCAGGCTGCAGCTGCGCATCCAGCACGCGGGCCTGACCGAGGTGCTGCGCGGGATGCGCGTGGGCGAACTGTCGCCCACCCAGCGCCTTGAGCTGTACAGGGTACTGCGTGACGTGGGCAGCCGGCCCGCCACACTGCGTGCTTTGCTTGGCCTGAGCCTTGAGGAAGCAGACACGCCCGAGATTGTGGATGTAGAGAGCGATGCGCCCCACAGCGGCACGCGGGTACGCGATTTCGCGCCAACGCTGGATCTGCTGCTGCCACCCGCGCGCGCCACCGCTCTGCAGCAGGCTACCGCCGCGCTCGACGCAAGCCGGGGTAGCGACAGCACCGCAGCACGTGCGACGCGCGACGCCTGCCGCGAACGCGTCCGCCGCTTGGCAGCAGAAGCCTACCAACACGCCGCGATGGTCAACCGCCGGTTTGGTTTCACGAGCACCGTAACCGCGTGGGGTCACATGGCCAGCTCCAGCCAGCGCCAACCGCAGGTGAAGCTGCTGGAATCACTCTCCAAACCAACAGCACCAGCGGCACAGGGGCATGTGCCCGACATTCAACTGCCGTAGAGCGCCTTGCGGGGGGCGCCGGTGAGTTCCGCGGCCAGTTTGGCGGCGGTGGAAGGCGGCAGGTGCTCACTGAGTTTCGCGTACAGGCGCCGGCCCTGGGCCAGCTGGGACTCCTCGTCGTTGGCCGCGCCCTGCACCATCACCACGAATTCGCCCTTGCGCTGGTTGTCGTCGGCTTCGACCTGCTGCAGCAGGCTGGCCAGGTCGCCGTCCAGCACGGTCTCGAACAGCTTGGTCAATTCGCGCGCCACCACCGCTGGCCGTGTGGCGCCAAATGCGGCAACCATGTCCGCAAGCGACTCCGCGATGCGGTGTGAGGATTCATAGAACACCAGCGTGCGGGTTTCCCCCGCAAGCGCCTGCAGGCGTTCGCGGCGGCCGGAACCCTTGGCCGGCAGGAAGCCTTCAAAGGTGAAGCGGTCGCTGGGCAGGCCGGCCACGCTCAGTGCGGCAATGGCCGCGCAGGCGCCGGGCACCGGGCTGACCCGGATGCCCGCCTCGCGCGCGGCGCGGACCAACCGGTAGCCGGGATCGCTGACCAGCGGCGTGCCTGCATCACTGACCAGCGCCAGTGATTCGCCGGCCTGCAGCCGCGCCACGATGCGCTGGGCCAGCGCCTCTTCGTTGTGGTCATGCAGCGCAACGAGCGGCTGCTGGATACCGAAGTGGGCCAGCAGCTGGCCACTGCGGCGGGTGTCCTCGGCGCAGATCGCAGCCACCGAGCGCAGCACCTCCTGCGCCCGCGGCGTCAGGTCGGACAGGTTGCCGATCGGGGTGGCAACGACATACAGCGTGGGGACAGCACTCATCGCAACGGTACTCACAGGTCAGGGGTAGAATCCTAACGTGTACGAGCCACCCTCGAATGGACCTGATCATGAACAAGCCCGCCGCACGCCTCTCCGCCCTGTCGTTGTCGCTGCTGCTGCTTGCCGGCTGCGCCACGACCAGCCTGACCAGCGCCCCGGAATCGCCGGCGCAGAGCCAGGCGCTGGTGCTGATCGACCAGGGCAGGCCGCGTGATGCCGCCGTGCAGCTTGAAGCGCTGGCCAACACCCTGCGCGGCAACGCCCGCGCCGCCGCGCTGGCCGATGCGGCCTTCGCCTGGCACGAGGCCGGCGACAACGCCCGCGCGCGCAGCCTGCTTGCGCAGGTCACGGCACGCCAGCTCAGCGGCGTCGGACTGCAGCGCTTCCACCTGACCAGCGCCGAGCTGGCCTTGGCCGACAAGCAGCCCGCACAGGCCCTGGCGTTCCTGAAGGAATCCTCCGATACGGTCGCCCCACCGCTGCGCACGCGCTGGCAGCTGGCCCGCGCCGATGCACTGCAGGCCACCGGCGATGCGATCGGCGCGGCTACCGAGCGCGCCCGCGCGCATGCGGCGCTGACCGGCCAGGCCCGCACCGACAACCAGCAGGCCATCGCCGGGCTGCTCGGCACCCTGGATGATGCCACCCTGCGCGCGCGCGCCGCCGCGCTGCCGGCCAACGAACCGCTGTACAACTTCGCAGGCCGCGCCCTGATCGCGCGCGGCCTGCCGCTGCCGCGCCCGTTTGATCGGGACGGTGTGGCCCAGTTCGACACCAGCAAGCGCCCGCCCGCGATGAGCGATGGCTACCGCCCGCCGGTGAAGATGGCCGTGCTGCTGCCGCTCAGCGGCCGTCTGGCCACTGCTGCCCAGCCCGTGCGCGACGGCCTGCTCAGCGGTTACTACGGTGAAAGCCGGCAGCGCCCGGACATCCAGTTCATCGATACCGTCGGCACGCCGGCCGGTGCCGTGGCCGCCTATGACAAAGCCGTCGTTGCCGGGGTGGACTTCATCGTCGGACCGCTGGGCCGCGATGAAGTAGACGCGGTATTCGGCCGCACCGAACTGCCGGTGCCGGTGCTGGCACTTAACCGTGGCAAGAGCAGCCCGCCTGCCGGCAGCGCTGGTTTCTCGCTGGCCCCGGAAGACGACGGCATCATCGCCGCCGAATACCTGCGCGGCCGCGAGCGCAGCAAGGTCCTGGTGATCCACAGCAATGACGACAGCGGCCGCCGTACTGCGGCCGCCTTCCGCGAGCGCTTCACCCAGCGCGGCGGCCAGGTGCTGGCCACCGTGGGCGTGAGCGACACCGTGGGCGATATCGGCGCGCAGGTGCGTGCGGCCGGCGCGGTGGATGGCGTGCTGTTGGCGGTAAAGGCACCGCAGGCACGCGCGCTGGCCCCGCAGCTTGCACTGGCCGGCGCGGGCGGTGCCACCCGCGTGGGCACCTCGCAGCTGACCCTGGGCACCGGCAAGCCGGAAGAAGACATGGCACTGGACGGCATCGTCTACCCGAACGAGGCCTGGAACGTGCGCGGCGTCGCCGGCCTGCCGTCGGCCGCTACCGCCGGGCAGATCCTGCCGAGCGCGCGCGGCGCGGCCGGTCGCCTGTTCGCCTTCGGTTTCGACGCCTGGAAGATCAGCGCCTACCTGGACAAGGTGGCCACCGAAGGCGGCCTGGCCGGCGCCACCGGCACCCTGTTCCTGGACAGCAACGGCAATGTGCTGCGGGTGCCGGCGTGGTCGACCTTCAGCGGCGGCCGGCCGATGCCCGTAGCCAGCAACAACTGACGCCGTGCCCACCGGACGGGCACAGCGTGGGGCGGCGGTTGAAAGCGCCGCGCTGGCGCAGCTGCGGCGCGCCGGACTTGCCCCGGTTGCCCGCAATGTCCGCTACAAGGGCGGTGAACTGGACTTGGTGATGCGCGAGGGCGACACTACCGTATTCGTGGAAGTGCGCTACCGCGCCACGGCCGATTTTGGTGGCGGCGCTGCCTCGGTCGATCTGCGCAAGCGACGCAAGCTGGTGCTGGCCGCGCAGCTGTTCCTGCAGTCGCACCCGGCGCTGGCGCAGGGGCCCTGCCGCTTTGATGTGGTCGATGCCAGTGGCGACCCGCCCCGGCTGGACTGGTTGCGCGATGCGTTCCGGCTGGAAGACTGTGGTTTTGATCGATGATGAGGAGGGCCGCCCCACGGGCGGCGCTACCGGATGGCTGGAATGACGACGACCCTGCCTGCTGGATTTTCCGCCACCCTGCTGGCACTGCTTGGCGAGGATGGCTGGCGGACGGATGCCGCCACGCTGACCGCGCACGCGCAGGACAACTCCTGGCGGCATGCCCTGCCCAACGGCGTGGCATTGCCGCGCGAGCGCGGGCAGGTGGTGCAGATCGTCCGCGCCTGCCGCACGTATGGCGTGCCGGTGGTGGCGCGCGGCGCCGGCACCGGCACCACCGGCGCGGCGGTACCGGTCAACGGCAGCATCGTGCTGTCGTTCGCGCGCATGAACCGCATCCTTGCCATCCAGCCGGGCGACCGCTGCGCGGTGGTCGAACCCGGCGTGCTCAACGGCGACCTGCAGCACGCGCTGGCGGTGCACGGTCTGTTCTGGGCACCTGACCCCTCCAGCGCCGAGATCTGCAGCATCGGCGGCAACCTGGCCTGTAACGCGGGCGGCCCACGCGCGGTGAAATACGGCACCAGCCGCGACAACGTGCTCGGGCTGGTCGCGGTCACCGGGACCGGTGAACTGATCCAGTGCGGCGGCGCCTATACCAAGGACGCCACCGGCTACGACCTCACCCACCTGCTGGTGGGCAGCGAAGGCACGCTTGCGCTGATCGTGGAAGCCACGTTGAAGCTGACCCCGTTGCCGGTGACCCAGGCCGGGCTGCGGGTGCTGTACCGCGACGCGGACGCGGCGGCGGCGGCGGTGTCGCGGCTGATGGCGCAGCCGGTGGTACCGACCCGCCTGGAGTTCATGGATGCGCGCAGCCTGGAGCTGCTGCGCCGCAACGGCGCCGAGGTGCCGGAGGCCGGTGCAATGCTGCTGGTCGAGGCCGATGGCGATCACGATACCCTGCCCTATCTGCTGCAGGCCCTGGCCACGGCCGCCGAAGGCGAGGGCATGCTGGCGCTGGACGTGGCAATGGACGGCAGCGCGCGCGAGAAGCTGTGGGCCGCGCGCAAGGCACTCTCGCCGGCGTTGCGCAGCATCGCCCCGGGCAAGATCAACGAAGACGTGGTGGTTCCGGTATCGCGCATTCCCGATCTGGTGGCCGGGGTACAGGCGCTTGCCCGCGACTACGCGCTGACCATTGTCACGTTCGGTCATGCCGGCAATGGCAACCTGCACGTCAACATCCTGTACCACCCTGACGATGCGGACGAGAACGCACGTGCGCACGCGGCGCTGCCGGAGATCTTCAGGCTGACCCTGTCACTGGGCGGCACGCTGTCGGGCGAACATGGGATCGGCCTGGCCAAACGCGACTTCATGGCACAGGCGTTCACTCCCGCCACGCTGACGGCGATGCGTGCGATCAAGCACGCTCTGGATCCGGACGGGATTCTCAATCCAGGCAAGGTGCTGCCGCCGGATTGATCGGCTGAGCCTATCGTTGGAACGGCGCAAAGGCGCACGCACGTCACGCTTCGATTGGGACGCTTGCAATTCATTGTATGGGCGCCCTGCGCCTGGCTACGCATTCTCGTCGCCCCTTCGCCCCCTGAAGTACGACGATGACGCCACCCCGCAGTACCGCCCCTTCCCCGCTTTCGATGCGACCGCTGGCATGCAGCGTGATGCTTGCGCTGCTGGCACTTCCGCCGGGCGGTCTCGCCGCACGGGAGCTGGATGGGGAAGATCAGGAGGCGGTGGTGGGCGACGGCGACGGCGCCGAGGCGTGGACCCTGCGCAATGGTGCACGGCTGGTGGTGCACCTTGGGCAGGCGCGACTGATCGACGCCGACAGCGGCTCGCATGTCACCCTTTCCGGCGCCCGGGTTACCCGCAACGCGTACGACAACATCACCGTGCGGCTGAGCGGCGGTGCGGCCCTGGAGGCTGTTCGCACCAGCTTCATGGGTGGCGGGGTCTGGCTGAAGGGCCCCGCCTCGGCCCACCTCGTCAACAGCAGCATCCGGATGGACAACCTGGGCGCTGACTTCCGTGGAAGCAGCGTCGCCGTGAGCCTGCTTCCCCATGGAGACGCGGAGCCAGGGGTGATGCATGTCGTCCTGGATGGCACCGAAGTTCTCGTCCGCGACGTGGAGGGACTGGCGGACCGCGACAGCGGAATCGGCGTCCGCATGGACCATGGCCATGTTGAGATCGTCGGCGGTTCGTCCATCGACGTGGACAATGTAGGCGTGCTGTTCGAAAGCCTCATGTCCAGGGAAGGGGTCGGACGGTTGCGCCTGGACGATTCCACGATCCGCACGGGACGGGGCGCGGCCATCCAAGTCGGTGCACTCTACCGCGATCACACCGACCGGATTTACGACATCGAAATTGCCAACGGCGCGCAGCTGATTGCGGGCAATGGAGAGATTCTGCGCGTGAATGGCCTGCCCGATACGGGACGGCGCTGGGTCAACTTCACCGTCGATGACGCGCAGCTCGCCGGGAACATCAACGTAGACGCGCCGGATGACAGCACGCGCGTCGACGTCGCCCTTCGCAACGGGGCCAGGATTGACGGCCGCTTCTTCAACGTCGCGTCGGCCGCCATTGGCAGCCACAGCACCTGGCGGTTGACCGGCGACAGCAACGTGGGCCAGCTGCAGCTGGATGCCGATGGCACCGTGGCGCTCGGCAATGGCCGCACCTTCAACACCCTGAGCGTGGATGACTTCACAGGCAACGGAGGCACGCTGCTGTTCAACACGGTCCTCGGCGATGACCATTCGTCCACCGATACGCTTCGGATCATCGGCGATGCCAATGGCCAGGCCGGCGTACGCGTGCGCAACGCCGGTGGTGCGGGGGCCGAGACCGCGCAGGGAATCCGGCTGATCACCGTCGGTGGCGAGTCCAATGCCCATTTCGACCTGATCGGTCGCGCGGTCGGCGGACAATACGACTACTTCCTGCACAAGGGTACGGACGGCAACTGGTATCTCCGTTCGGAGATGACCCCTGTTCCGGACCCGTGCGCAGTGGATCCCAGCCTGCCCCAGTGCGATCCGGTTGATCCGGTTGATCCGGTTGATCCAATTGATCCAATTGATCCAGAGGATCCAGCTGATCCGAGCGATCCGAGTGATCCGGGTGGACCGGGTGATCCGGGTGATCCGGTCGACCCCGCAGATCCCTCCCCCGTGCTGCGACCGGAAGCGGGCGCGTATCTCGCCAACCAGTTCACCCTGCACCACGTGCTGCGACACACCTGGCGCGACCGCGACGGTCGCTCTGGCTCGAAAGCGCGCGCCTGGTCCAGCATTGACACGACCCACAGCAGGCTGGGCGCGATGCAGGACCAGCTCGCCCTGGAGGTGGATCGCTCCCGCCTGCAGATCGGTACGGATATCGGCCGGTTCGACGCCGACCGTGGTCGCGTTGGCGTCATGCTCACTGCGGCGCAGTCGGATGCCACCTCGCGCTCGCGGCTCACCGGGTACCGCGCGCGCGGCAAGGTGGAAGGCGGCGCCGCCGGCGCCTACGCCAGCTGGAGCAACCACGCGCTGTATCTGGACGCTTCGGTGCAGCGCGGTCGGTTCGGCCACCGCATCGAAGGCGATGGCCTGAGCGTCGAGCGCCACGACACCGACCTGCTGCAATCTGCGGTGGAGGCGGGTTACAGCTTCGGGATCGGCACGCTGGGCGCGATGGCAATGCGCCTGCAGCCGCAGGTGCAGCTGGTGCATACCGCAGCCTCAAGCGTGCACCACCGCGAAGCCAACGGCACCGTGGTGCGCAGCATGGGCGGGAACGGGCTGTCCGGGCGGGTCGGTCTGCGCCTCCAGGGCGACGCCACCGGCAGCAGTGCACCTGCGCTCCGCCCGTGGTTGGCCGCCGACTGGTACCGCGACGGTGACCCCGGCGGCATGGCGTTTGACGACGAGGTGCTGGACTCCAGCGCACCGCGC
Organism: Stenotrophomonas sp. NPDC047960; assembly: GCF_043204395.1. Lineage (NCBI taxonomy): Bacteria > Pseudomonadati > Pseudomonadota > Gammaproteobacteria > Lysobacterales > Lysobacteraceae > Stenotrophomonas > Stenotrophomonas sp. NPDC047960. The sequence goes on from NZ_JBIDBX010000003.1 coordinate 140,134, forward strand.
AACCGGTATGCAGTAGACGCCGGTGCGCGCGTGGCATGGCGAACCGGGCTGGCCACATCGGCCGGCATCAGGCACATGCGCGGCGATGGCGGCTTCCGTCAGACCCAGGTGCAGCTGGACCTGGCCTACCGCTGGTAGGCCAGGTCCGCACCGATTCCCTCCCCCCACAGGATCACACCCTCATGTCTACCCACTGCGGCGCTCGTCGTCGCATTCCTGCACTGCGCCCGCTCGCCCACGCCGTGGTACTGGCGGCGACCAGCTTCTGGTGCCTGCCACTGTCTGCACGCGACCTGGACAACGAGTTCCATGAAGTCGGCTATGGCGACCACCCCGAACTATGGCATCTGACCAACGGCGCATCCCTGTTCGTCAATGGGGGCGATACCTACAGCATCGACGCAGAGAACGGCAGCCTGGTCACGCTGAGCAATGCACGCGTCAACCTGGGACCATCGGCCTCCCATTTGATCCAGCTGCGCTCCGGGTCGGAACTGATATCCAGTTACTCCCAGATCAGGGGCGCCGGCGTGCGCGCGTGGGACAGCTCAAGTGTTTACCTGCATTACAGCACCGTGCGCATCGCAGAGGACACGCCAGACTCGCTCGCCAACATCGGCATCGTCATGGTCGGCAGCAGCCGCGAAGCGAATGTGTCTTTGGTGGGAAGCAGCATCCACGTGCTGGACAAGCCGGCCGATCCCCACTACATGCGGGGCCTGGGCATCCGACAGGGTGCGGGGCGGGTGCACCTTGAACACGGCTCGTTGATCGATGCGGGCAACGTCGGTGTGATGCTGCACGATAACCGGGACCACGCGACCCTGACCGTGGACGCCTCCACGATCATTTCCCGGCGCGGCGCGGCCATCGACGTATACGATGCCAACTACAGCTACGACGTGCGCGTCGCCAACAACGCCACGTTGAGCGGTGGCGATGGCCATCTGCTGCGCGTCCACAATTCGGTCGACGGCGACGGAGCCGGCCAGCCCCACGTCCTGTTTACGGTCGACAACGCAAGACTGGACGGCGACATCACCCTGGATCGCAGTGCTGGCTACGGGCGCATCGACATCCGGCTGGAGAACAATGCCCGCCTCACCGGTCGCTTCACCAACGTCAGCTCCACCAGAGTCGGCAGCGGCAGCAGCTGGCTGCTGACCGGCGACAGCAGCGTTTCCTATCTCGCGCTTGATGGCAACGGTACTGTGGCGCTGGGCGATGGCAACACGTTCAACGCGCTCAGCGTCGCCAGATTCGACGGTGACGGCGGCACGCTGGTGTTCAACACGGTCCTGGGTGATGACACCTCGGCCACCGACACCCTGGTGGTCCGCGGCGATGCCAGCGGCCAGGCCGGTGTGCGCGTGCTCAACGCCGGCGGCGCGGGCGCGAAGACCGACCAGGGTATCGAACTGATCCATGTCGCCGGCCAATCCAACGCCCAGTTCGATCTGATCGGTCGTGCCGTGGGCGGGCAATACGAGTACTTCCTCGTCAAGGGTATCGATGGCAACTGGTATCTGCGCTCGGAACAGCCAACGGCACCGGACCCGTGCGAGATCGACCCCACGCTTCCGCAATGCGGGCCGACGGATCCCGTAGATCCGGTTGATCCGGTTGATCCGGTAGATCCGGTAGATCCCGTTGATCCGGCTGATCCGGTAGATCCGGTAGATCCCGTTGACCCGGTGGATCCCATTGATCCGATCGACCCCGTAAACCCGATGCCCGTGCTGCGACCGGAGGCGGGCGTCTACCTGGCCAACCAGTTCGCACTCCACCATGTGCTGCGCCACACCTGGCGCGAGCGCGACGGTGAACGGGCGAAGGGGGCCGAAGGTGTCCATGTGTGGGCGGGCATCGACGCGACCGACAGCCGGTTGGCGGTCGTGGCCGATCAGCTTGACGTCACACAGGAGCGCTCACGCCTGCAGCTGGGCGCGGATATCGGCCTGTTCGATGCAGGGCGGGGACGGGCGGGCGTGATGCTGACCGCCGCAAGGGCGGATAGCACGTCACAGTCGCGCCTCACCGGCTACCGGGCCCGGGGTTTGATCGAAGGCGGTGCCGCCGGCGTGTATGGCAGCTGGAGCAATGACGTCGTTTACCTGGATGCGTCGATGCAGCACGGCCGGTTCCGCCACCGCGTCAAGGGCGATGGGCTGGACGCAGAGCAGTACAGCGCCCGCCTGTGGCAGTCCTCGCTGGAAGCCGGCTACCGCATCGGGATCGGGCAGCTGGGCGCGATGGCGGTGCACCTGCAACCGGAACTGCAGCTGGTGCATGCCGTTGCCGGATCCGTCGAACATCGCGAAGTGAATGGCACGGTGGTGCGCAGCCTGGGGACGGACGGACTGTCTACCCGGCTGGGCGTGCAGCTTCAGGGCAATCCGCGCGACGACAGCGGCGCACGGATCAGTCCGTACCTGGCGGCCAACTGGTATCGCGACGACACGCGGGCCGGGATCGCGTTCGACGATGCGCTGCTGGAGGCAGGTACGCCGGCCAACCGCTACGGGCTGGATGCCGGTGCGCGTTTCGCCTGGCGTCCGGGCCTGTCGGCGTGGGGGGGCATCAGCCACGTGCGCGGCGATGGCGGGTTCCGCGAGAGCAGCGCGCGCCTGGGGGTTGGCTGGCGCTGGTGAGAAAGGCAGCGGACCAACCGTCCTCGCTACCGTCCGGTTTACAGCTCGGTGAAGTGCTCATAGCCGCGCTGGCCATCCAGCTCGGTGCCGGTGGTGACGCCCTGGCCTGCCACGATCCCGCCGATGCGGGTCAGTGGCAGCGCCAGGCGCGTGGCCAGCGCCTCGATCGCCAGGCGCTGCGCCGGCGCGGCGGTGAAGCACAGTTCGTAGTCATCGCCACCGCGCAAGGCCGCGTCGCGGGCATGCGCCAGGCCGACGCGCGCACGTGCGGCGGCCGACACCGGCAGGCACTCCGGATCCAGCTGCGCACCGACACCGCTGCGTTCACAGATGTGGCCGAGATCAGCCAACAGGCCATCGGAGATGTCGACGGCCGCATGTGCCACGCCGACCAGTGCGCTGCCCAGTGCAACGCGCGGCGTTGGCCGGGCCAGGCGCTGGCGCAGGTAGTCGACCGGCGCGTCCTCGGCGGGCGTGCGCACGTCAAGGGTTCCCCCCTGCCAGGCGCGCAACGCCACGGCCGCATCGCCGAGCGTGCCGCTCACCCAGACATCGTCACCCACCTGTGCGCCATCACGGCGCAATGCCGCGCCGGGAACCACCTGCCCCATCGCCGTCACCGACAGCGACAACGGCCCGCGCGTGGTGTCACCGCCGACCAGCACGATGTCCTGGACGTCGGCCAGGGCGAAGAAGCCATCAGCGAACGCATCAACCCACTCCGGATCGGCATCCGGCAGCGACAGCGCCAGCACGCACCAGGCCGGTCGCGCGCCCATCGAGGCCAGGTCGGACAGGTTCACCGCCAAGGTCTTCCAGCCGATGTCGTACGCCGGGGTTTCAGCGGGGAAATGCACACCGCTGTTGAGCGTATCGGCAGTGACCACCAGCTGCTCGCCGGCTCGCGGTTGCAGCAGCGCGGCATCGTCGCCGATGCCGAGCACCACATCGGCGCGCGCGCGGGTGCGCGTGCGGATGCGTTCGATCAGGGAGAATTCGGCGAGGGACATGGGCGTTCCCCAACCCGGCTCAGTGCCCGCTTTCAGCCTTGCGCCACTCCACCGCCGCGCGATCCAGCACGCCGTTGACGTAGGTGTGGCCGTGTTCGGAACCAAACTTCTTGGTCGATTCGATCGCTTCGTTGATCACCACGCGGTACGGCACATCCATGCGGTAGCGCAGCTCGAACGCGGCCACACGCAGCGCTGCGCGTTCGATGGCGTCCACTTCCTCGATGCCGCGGTCCACGAACGGATCCAGCGCTTCGTCCAGGTCCTTGCGGTGGTCGAGCACGCCGCTCACCAGCGCTTCGAAGTACGCCAGGTCGGCAATCTCGCGCGCCTGCTCGTGGGCAAACTGGGCGATCAGGGCCTGTGCGTTGCCGCCGGAGATCTGCCAGGCGTAGATCGCCTGCAGGGCACGACGGCGCGCGCGCGAGCGCAGCACCGGGTCGATGCCATCACGGCGGACCGGCTTGCCGGAGGGCTTGCCCGGGTTTGACTTGTTCACGGCAACTGCTCCAGAAGATTGACCATTTCCAACGCCGTCAGTGCGGCTTCCTCACCTTTGTTGCCGTGGCTGCCACCGGCGCGGGCCTCGGCATCCTCGGCGCGTTCGACCGCCAGCACGCCATTGAGCACCGGCACGCCGAAATCCAGCTGGACACGCATCAGGCCTTCCGCACAGCGGTCAGCCACGTGTTCGTAGTGGCGGGTGTCGCCGCGGATCACGCAGCCCAGGGCGATGATCGCGGCATGTTCGTGCGCGGCCGCCAGGCGGGCGGCGACCAACGGCAGTTCCCACGCGCCGGGTACCCGGATCACGTCGATGGCCGCTTCCTGGATCCCGTTGCCGGCCAGGCTCTGGCGCGCGCCGGCCACCAGCACGTCGGTGATACGCGCGTTCCAGCGGCTGGCGAGAATGGCGAAGCGGGCCTGTTCCGGTGTCCGGAGATCGCCTTCGTAGTGGCTCATGATCGGCAGGTTGTTCAATAAAGAGGGACATTCTACCGTACCTCCAGGCATCGCCCGGAGGTACGGCGGTCGGGGTCAGCTCACGGAGCAAGCGTTTCCACGACTTCCAGGCCGTAGCCGGACAGGCCGACCTGGCGACGCGGAGTGCCCAGCACCCGCAGCTGGCCCAGGCCGAGGTCGGACAGGATCTGGGCGCCGGCGCCGTTGCGGCGCCACTGGCTCACGTCCTTGTCCTTGCCCGGAGTGACCGGCTGCGGCTGCTGGCGCAGGCGGGCCAGCAGGCTGTTGCTGTCACGCGGGGCGGACAACACCACCATCACGCCGCGCCCGGCCGCCGCGATGGCGCGCAGGGCGTCGGTGGAGGCCACGCCGAAATCGTCGCGGCGCCAGTGCAGCAGGTCGGCCAGCGGGTTCTCCACCTGCACCCGGACCAGGGTCGGCTGGGTGTCCGGGGTGCCACGGACCAGCGCGAAATGCAGGTCGTGGGCGATGCGGTCGCGGTAGGTGACCAGCTTGAACGGGCCGAATTCGGTGTCGATTTCCCGCTCATCGACGCGCTCGACGGTCTTCTCGGTGGCCAGTCGGTAGGCGATCAGGTCGGCGATCGAGCCGATCTTCAGGCCGTGCTCGCGCGCGAACACTTCCAGCTCCGGGCGGCGCGCCATGCTGCCGTCGGGGTTGAGGATTTCCACCAGCACGCCAGCCGGCTCCAGCCCGGCCAGCATGGCCAGGTCCACGCCCGCTTCGGTATGGCCGGCGCGGGTGAGCACGCCACCCGGCTGGGCGATCAGCGGGAAGATATGGCCGGGCTGGTGCAGGTCGGCCGGCTTGGCATCGGGCTTCACCGCAGTGCGGATGGTATGCGCGCGGTCATAGGCCGAAATGCCGGTAGTGACGCCTTCAGCGGCTTCGATACTGACGGTGAAGTTGGTCTGGAACTGGGCTGTATTGGCCTGCACCATCGGCGCCAGGCCGAGGTCAGCGGCGCGCTCGCGGGTCAGCGGCAGGCACACCAGGCCACGACCGTGGGTAACCATGAAGTTGATGTCCGAGGGCTTGACCAGCTCGGCGGCCATGATCAGGTCGCCTTCGTTCTCGCGGTCTTCGTCATCGACGATGACCACCATGCGGCCCAGGCGGATGTCCTCGAGGATTTCGGGGATGGAAGCAAAGTTCATGCGCGGATGTCCTGCACCTGGGGGGCGACCAGCCGTTCGACGTACCGGGCCACCAGATCGATTTCGAGATTGACCGCACTGCCCACGCCGGTTGCGGCAAAGGCGGTGTTGGCCACCGTATGCGGGATCAGCGCGACCTCGAAGCCGGCGTCATCCACCTCGTTGACGGTCAGGCTGACCCCGTCCACGCAGATCGAGCCCTTCCTGGCGATATAGCGCAGCAGACCGGCCGGCGCGGCAAAGCGCCAGCGCTGGGCGCGCGCGTCCTCATGGATGGACAGCACCTGGCCGAGGCCGTCCACATGGCCGCTGACCAGGTGGCCACCCAGGCGGTCAGTGGGGCGCATGGCGCGTTCCAGGTTGATCACCGCGCCCGGGGCCAGCTGGCCAAGCGTGGTCAGGCCCAGCGTCTCGGTCGAGGCATCGGCCTGGAACGAGGTCTCGTCGAAGGCGATGACGGTCAGGCACACACCGTTGATGGCAATGCTCTCGCCCAGCTGCACGTGCTCGAACGGCAGGCTGCCGACATGGAAGGTGAAGCGGACATCGCCGCCGAGGGGATCGCGCGCGGCCAGATGGCCGACGCCGGTGATGATTCCAGTAAACACTAACGTTCTCCGCGAAAAGTGAGCGAAAAACGCCGCAAGGCAAACAGGCGGGCGCAGGGCCATGCAGGCCCTGTAGCACCGTCTTCTTTCATCCGGACTATACCGTCGGCTCCGGCATCGGACCGGATCTGCTGACCTTCCGGCGGGGCCGGAAGCGCTCGCGGGCTCGTGCTTGCGCACCTACCGCCGGTGGGGAATCGCACCCCGCCCTGAAGACGTTTGTATACCGGCGAACCGGCCCCGCCATTGTAGCAGCGCAGGCTGAGCGCTCGCTTTCTGTAAACAATTTGTTAAGATGCGCCCCGCGCGGCGAAGATCGCCGCCCTGCCGCCCACGACGGACCGGCTGAAATGGACCTCACTCTCCAAGGAATTCTGATGCGCAAGATGCTCGTCCTGGCCGCCGCCCTGCTGGCCGCCGCTCCGATGGCCGCCTCTGCTGCCGATGCCATGAGCTACACCTATGTTGAAGGCGGCTGGACCCAGCTGCAGGTCAGCAATCCCGGCAGCAACCCCAAGCTGGACGGTGGCTTCCTCCGTGGTTCCTTCGCCATTGCCGAGCAGGTGTACGTGTTCGGCGGCTACAGCACTGTTTCCAAGACCTACCACCTGGAAGACAGCATCGGCGAATACCGCATCAAGAACACCATCGACCAGCCGGAGGCAGGCATCGGCTACCACATGCCGTTCTCCGACCGCCTGGACTTCACCGCCGACATCGCCTGGATGCGCATCAACAACGAAATCAAGTTCGATGACGGCACGTTCAGCGAAACCGAAAAGGTGCACACCAATGCCGGCCGTGGTTCGCTGGGCCTGCGTGGCAAGCCCTCGCGCGCGACCGAAGCCTGGTTGAAGGCCGGCTACATCGACGGCAGCGACATGGACGGCGAGTGGATCGGCACCCTGGGCGGCCAGGTCAGCTTCAACCGCAACTGGGGCCTGATCGGCGAAGTCCAGTACTTCGACGACATCACCCAGTACTCGGTCGGCGTGCGCGCCAGCTTCTGAGTTACTGATCGGGCAGCGCTAACCCGCGCCATGATCGACGGGCCCCGCGAGGGGCCCGTTTTTTATTGCCCATCGATTCGCGCGAATCGATTGATCTGCGTTCTGCGTTCGGCAGCGCAACCTGTCAGTGGGGCCGCAGCAGCAAGCGCAGGTCGTCGCCTACCTGACGCTGGTCAACCAGCCGCAGCCGACGCTGCTGTTCCATGGCGTGGATGCCCAGCCCGCCCAGCAGCGGCCGGCCGTGCTCGCCAAGCAGGGTCGGCGCCTGGTAGAGCAGCAGTTCGTCCACCCAGTCGCCGGCCAGCAGCGCGCCGCATAGGGTGGCGCCTGCTTCCGTGTGCACTTCGTTGATGCCGCGATCCGCCAGCAGGGTCAGCACTGCTCCCAGATCGAGCCGGCCATTGTGGCTGGGCACGCGCGCGAACTCGGCATCGGCCGCAACGGGAGGGCTCACGGCGGCGTCGTGCAGGTAGAGCGTCGGCGCCCCACCCTCACGGACCCGGGCACGTTCCAGTGAGCGCAGGCGGGAATCCAGTACTACGCGCAGCGGCGCCATTACTTCGGTGTCCGTCAGACGTACGGTCAACTGCGGGTCATCGGCCAGCACGGTGTCGGCGCCGGTCAGGATCGCGCCGGCACGGGCGCGCCAGTGCTGTACATCCTCACGTGCTGCGGCGCCGGTAATCCACTTCGAGGTGCCGTCGGCCATGGCCGTGCGGCCGTCCAGGCTGGCGGCCAGCTTGACCCGCAGCCACGGACGGCCACGCTCAACGCGCGACAGGAAGCCGTGATTGAGTTCGCGCGCCTGCGCCGCCATCAAGCCTTCGGCCACCTCGATGCCCGCCTCGCGCAGCAACACGAAGCCGCCGCCATCCACCTTGGGAAACGGGTCGCGCATGGCGGCCACCACCCTCGCTACGCCGGCCTCGATCAATGCCAGCGCGCACGGCGGGGTGCGCCCGTGATGCGCGCAGGGTTCCAGGGTCACGTAGGCGGTGGCGCCGCGCGCCTCGTCGCCGGCCTGGCGCAGCGCGAACACTTCGGCGTGCGGGCCACCGGTGCGCTGGTGCCAGCCCTCGCCGACCACCCGGTCGCCGTGCGCGATGACGCAACCCACCATTGGGTTGGGACGGGCGGTGAACATGCCGCGTTCGGCCACGCGCAGCGCGCGCGCCATGTGCAGGTGATCGAGGGTGGTGAAGGTGGTCATTACCTGATGGTAATGCAGCGGGGCAGAGCCCCGCCCTACCCTTTCTTCTTCTTGGTCAGGGCGATCACATCGCCCAGCAGCTGCAGCTGTTCGGTACTGGACGGCAGCTCGCGTTCAAGCTTTTCGATTTCCTCGCGGAAATCGGCCACGTCCTCGAAGCTGCGGTACACCGATGCAAACCGCACATAAGCCACGTGGTCGAGCTTGCGCAGTTCGTTCATCACGAACTCGCCGACCTTGATCGACGGGATCTCGCGTTCACCGCACATGCGCAGCTGCTGCATCACCGCGCGCACCGCCAGTTCGATCTTGTCTTCGGGCACCGGGCGTTTCTGCAGCGCGCGGTCGAAGCCGACCCGCAGCTTGCGTACGTCGAACGCTTCGCGGCTGCCGTCGCTCTTGACGATCGCCGGCAGCTTCAATTCGATGGTTTCCAACGTGCTGAAGCGCTCACTGCACGCCTCGCATTCACGCCGACGGCGGATCGTCGCACCGTCTTCGGAGACGCGCGAGTCGATCACCCGGGTATCGGCATGCTGGCAGAACGGACAGTACATGGAACGCCTTGCATCAGAAAAACGTCATGCCGTGGTCACGGCAGCGTCGCAACGGTACCTGAGAAGACCCCAGCGTACAAATCGCGATGTCGATCAGGATTCGCCGGCAGCGGCCGGAACCGCCCGCAACCAGAGCAGATGCGCGCTGCAGGCCAGCAGTGGCGGCCCGACCATCAGGTAGCCCAGTGCCCGCCACGAGCTGCCGGAAAACGAGTTGTAAATGACCAGGGCGACCACGCCCAGCGCGGCCACCACGCCCAGCCCCAGCCCCACCCACGGCAGCAGGCCGGTGCTGCGCAGGGCGGCTCGCCCCCTGCGCAGGTAGACCACGCTCAGCCAGGCCCAGCCCAGCAGGCCGCAGACCCCGGCCAAGGCCCAACCCAGCAGGAACAGGCCTTCACGATTGGCCATGTGGCCGTGGCGGTCAAAGAACACATACACCGCCAGCCCGGCCACGCCGCCACCGGCGACCAGCGCGGGCAACCCCAGCAGCAGCGCCTGCGCGATGTAAAAGCGCCGCTGCAGGGTCTCGCCCATTACCCGTAGACCGGGTACTTGCGGCACTGCGCGCTGACCGCGTCACGCACGCGGGCGATCACGGCCTCATCGGCCGGCGCGTCGAGCACATCGGCGATCCAGCCGGCCAGTTCCACGCAGTCGGCTTCCCGGTAGCCGCGGGTGGTCACTGCCGGGGTGCCCAGGCGCAGGCCCGAGGTCACGAACGGCGAGCGCGGGTCGTTGGGTACCGAGTTCTTGTTGACCGTGATGTGGGCCTTGCCCAGCGCGGCTTCCGCATCCTTGCCGGAGACGTCCTTGCCGATCATGTCGACCAGCATCAGGTGGTTCTCGGTGCCACCAGAGACGATCTTGTAGCCGCGCCCGATGAGCGTGGTGGCCATCGCCTGGGCGTTCTTCACCACCTGCTGCTGGTAGGCCTTGAAGCCCGGCTCCAGCGCTTCCTTGAAGGCCACGGCCTTGGCGGCGATGACGTGCATCAGCGGGCCGCCCTGGATGCCCGGGAACACGATCGACTGCAGCTTCTTTTCGATCTCTTCGCCGGCGCCCTTGGCGATGATGATGCCGCCACGCGGGCCGCGCAGGGTCTTGTGGGTGGTGGAGGTGACCACATGCGCGTGCGGCAGCGGGCTGGGGTAGACGCCGGCGGCGACCAGGCCGGCCACGTGGGCCATGTCCACGAACAGGTAGGCACCGACCTTGTCGGCGATGGCGCGGAAGCGCGCCCAGTCCACGACCTGCGAATACGCCGAGAAACCGGCCACCACCATCTTCGGCTTGTGCTCCAGGGCCAGGCGCTCGACCTCGTCATAGTCGATCAGGCCCTGCTCGTTCACCCCGTACTGCACCGCGTTGAACAGCTTGCCCGAGGCGTTGACCTTGGCACCGTGGGTGAGGTGGCCGCCGTGGGCCAGGCTCATGCCCAGAATGGTGTCGCCCGGCTGCAGCAGCGCGAAGTACACCGCCTGGTTGGCCTGCGAACCGCTATGCGGCTGCACGTTGGCATAGTCGGCATCGAACAGCTGCTTGAGCCGGTCGATCGCCAGCTGCTCGGCGATATCCACGTATTCGCAGCCACCGTAGTAGCGCTTGCCCGGGTAGCCTTCGGCGTACTTGTTGGTCAACTGGCTGCCCTGGGCTTCCATCACCGCCGGGCTGGTGTAGTTCTCGCTGGCGATCAGCTCGACGTGGTCTTCCTGGCGCTGGGTTTCGGCAGCGATGGCCTTGGCCAGTTCGGGATCGTAGGTTTCGATGCGGACGTCACGCGGGAACATCGCTTACTCCAGACAGGGTGAGGGGAACGACAGCCTTCCATTGTAAGGCCGGCGGCCGGGGCTGGCCCGTGCCGAAGGGCGGGATTGCGCTCGGGCGCGTAGATCCGGCCAAAAATCTGAACTGAGACACTGTTCCTTGAATTGTTCAGATTAATCGATCCAACACCCTAAAGACGTTCATCCGCCGGCCGTTATCGCCCCCTCAGGGAATCGCTTTCATAAAAACGGGGGTTGGCTGTGAATCATGTGTATCGCGTGGTCTTCAATCACGCGCTGAAGTGCCTTCAGGTAGTGTCCGAGTTCGCCCGTGGCGGCCGTGCCACCCGCCGCATCGACCGGCGCGCGCCGCGCGTGGCGCCGCTGGTTGCCGGCATCGCGCTGGCCTGCGCCGCGCCGTCCGCCTTCGCCGGCCTCAACGGCTGGAACGAGTTCCGCGGCACCCTCGACACCCGCTGGGACAACGCCGGCAACTGGGAAGCCGGCGAGCCGACCAGCGGCTCGGTGGCCGCCTATATCGATGGCAACCGTACCGCCGACGTCACCCTTACCGGGGAGCGCACCAACCATATCCACGTCGGCTATACCAGCCGCGGCAACCTGTCGATCCTCGGCGGCGGCCAGCTGACCTCGGCCACCATCTTCGTCGGCACCGGTGATCGCGCGGGGACCGCCTCCACGGCCGACGGCCGCATCCTCATCTCCGGCGCCGGCTCGACCTGGACCGCGCTGACCACCATCGGCGTCGGCCACCTGGGCAATGGCCAGGTCGACGTCGACAACGGCGGCACCCTGGCCATCGGTACCGACGCCTATGTCGGCGCGGGCCCTACCGGCACCGGTCTGGTCAACGTCAGTGGTGCCACCTCGCGCTTCACCAGTGGTCGGACCCTGCTCCTGGGCAATGAAGGCAACGGCACCGTCAAGGTGTTCGATGGTGCCCAGATGACCAGCGTGACCGGCTACGTCGGCAACACCCGCACCGGCGTGGGCGTCGCCGAGATCTCCGGTGCCGGCAGCCGCTGGCTGAACACCGGCGTGCTCAACATCGGTGAGTACGGCAAGGGCACCGTGAAGGTGCTCGATGGCGCCAGCGCCGAGGTGCGCGGCAACCTGTACCTGGGCAACCAGGCGCTGTCCGCCAGCCTGCGCTCGCGTGGTGACCTGGTTGTGTCCGGTGCCGATGCCCGCTTCGTGCAGACCAGCGGCCAGACGGTCGTGGGCAACGCGGGCGTGGGCGCCATTGAAGTGTCCGACGGCGCCAGCGCCGGTTTCGGCGCCACCACGCTGGGCATGGCCTCCAGCGGCGTGGGCACCGCGCGGGCGACCGGCGTGGGCTCGCGCCTGGAGGCGGCCTCGCTGACCCTGGGCGCCAGCGGCTGGGGCCGGGTGGATGTCGACAACGGCGGCACCGTCGCAGTCGCCAACGATGTCGAGCTGGGCGCCGGTGTCAATGGCACCGGCGTGCTGGTGGTCAACGGTGCCGATGCGCAGTTCACCACCGGCGGCACCCTGCGGATCGCCAATGTGGGCTACGGCACGCTGCAGGTGCTCGATGGCGGGCAGCTGAGCAGCGCGGCGGCGGTGCTGGGCGTGGCCCGCACCGGCGACGCGTCAGCGGAAATCTCCGGTGCGGGCAGCCAGTGGCTGAACACCGGCGCGCTCAGCATCGGTGAGCTGGGCAAGGCGACGGTCAAGGTTCTCGACGGTGCCCGCCTGGACATCCAGGGCGACCTGGCGGTCGGCAATGGCGCCATCTCGGCCAGCGATCGCTCACGGGGTGACCTGCTGGTGTCCGGCACCGGGGCCCGCGTCGAACAGACCGGCGGCACCACGCGGGTGGGCAACGCCGGCGTGGGTAACCTCGACATCTCCAACGGCGGCACGGTCGCGTTGGGCAACGTGCTGGTGGGGGATTCCGCCCAAGGCCAGGGAACCATCGGGGTGACGGGCGCGGGCTCCAGCTGGAGCAGCAGCTCGCTGAGCGTGGGCGAATCGGGCCAAGCCACCTTCACGGTTGCCGATGGCGCCAGCGCCGACATCGCCGGCGACATCCTCCTGGCCCGCAACGCGGGCAGCAGCGGCACCCTGACCGTAGGGCAGGATGCGGTGCTCGCCGTGGGCACTGGCACCGCAAGCGCCGTGCTGTCCGACGGCCAAGGTGCCTCCCGCTTCGATATGGCCGGCGGCACCCTGCGCACCGGCACCGCGCTGTCGGTCGACACGGCCGTACTGCTGAGCGCCGACGCCACGTTCGACGTGGAGGTCGACGGCAGCCTGACCACCTCGCGCGCTTTCACCGGTCCGGGCAAACTGCACAAGACCGGCAGCGGCACGCTGACGCTGCGTGGCGACAGCACCGGCTGGAACAGCGCGCTGCTGGTCGACGAAGGCAGCGTGACCCTGGCCAACGGCGCCGCGCTGGGCGGTGGCTGGCTGGGCATGGCCGACGGCACCACCCTGGCCTTGGGCGATGCAGTGGCCCTCAACAATTCGGTACAGCTGCAGGGCGAAGTCGCTGTGGCGGTAGCCACCGGTGAAAGCGCCACCTTGTCCGGCAATGTCAGCGGCAACAGCAGCAGCACGCTGGTCAAGCGCGATGGCGGCACCCTGACCCTGGGCGGTGGCACCACCGGCGGCCTCACCCGTGTCGAGGACGGCACCCTGCGCGTGACCGGCAATGCGCTCAACGGCGGCGACGTGCAGATTGACGGCGCCGGCACGCTCCAGATCGACACCACCCGCGTGCTGACCTACGCCGGTCAGTTCAGCGGCGAAGGCACCCTGCGCCAGGGACGCCACTTCCTGACCCTCACCGGCGACAGCAGCGGCTTCACCGGCACCACCGTGGTCAACGGCGGCATGCTGGCAGTGGAGGGCGCGCTGGGCGGTTGGGTGCAGCTGGACAACAGTGCGCTGCTGGCCGGCAACGGCAGCCTGGGCAGCGTGCAGCTGCTGGGCGGCAGCGTGCTCTCGCCGGGCAGCCGCGTCAGCGGCGGTATCGGCCGGTTGTCGATCCGAGGCGACCTGCTGTTCGACCCGAGCGCCACCTTCTCGGTGGACGTGGCCGCCGATGGCCGCAGCGATCGGGTGGACGTGGCCGGCATCGCCTCGCTGGGCGGCGCGGGCACCGTGGCGGTGGCCGCGGCCGGCGACTGGCAGGTGTCCACGCGCTACACCGTGCTCACTGCCGGTGACGGCGTGGACGGCACGTTTGCCGGTGTGACCAGCAACTTCGCCTTCCTCGATCCCACCCTGAGCTATGACACCAACAACGTGTACCTGACCATGGCGCGTAACGACATCGCGCTGCCCGAGGTGGAACTGGCGTTCCCCGAGGTGGTGGTCAATGACAACCAGCGCGAAGTGGCGACCGCCGTGGAAGCGCTGGGCGATGGCAACGCGGTGTACGACGCGGTGGTGCGCCTGGAAGTGCCGCAGGTGGTACCGGCCTTCGACAGCCTGTCTGGTGAAGTGCATGCGGCCACGCGTGGCGCGCTGCTGCAGAACCGCTTCCTGCACGATGGGATCGACCGCCACCTGGATGGCCGCGCGATCAGCGGTGACATCGCGCCGGGTGTGCAGGCCTGGGTGGCCGGCAGCGGTGGGCAGATGCGTACCGATGCGAGCGCGCAGAATGCGGCCACCCGCGTCCAGCAGCACGGCCTGATGGCCGGTGCCGGCTGGCAGCTGGGTGACACGCTGGAACTGGGCGTGGCCGCTGGCCAGCAGCAGCTGGACAACCGCCTGCGCGAGCGTGCGGCGGTGGCTGAGACCGATGCGACCGAGTACGGCGTGTACGCCAGCTACCGCTGGCAGGGCCTGAGCCTGCGCGGCGGCGTGACCCGGGCCGACTACCGCACCGACACCACCCGCACCGCGCAGGTGGGTACGACCTTCAGCGAGGAGCTGCTGGCCCGCGAGGACGCCACCGGCACCACCGCGTTCGTGCGCGCCGGCTGGTCCTTCGGCGGTCCGCGCCTGCAGCTGACCCCGGAAATCGAACTGGCCCAGGTACGGCTGGAAAGCGATGGCGGGCAGGAACGCGGCGGCGACAGCGCGCTGCGCCTGGGTGCGGCCGACAGCCGGTACCGCACCGGCCTGGCCGCGCTGAAGGCCGACTGGGACATCAGCGGGGGCCTGCAGGACCGCGCCGTGCTGACCGCGCGCGTGGGCTGGCAGTACGCCGATGGCGACCGTCTGCCCACCACCACCGCGCGCTTCGTCGGCGGTACGCAGGACTTCACCATTGCCGGTGCACCGCTGGCACGCAGCAGCGTGCTGGCCCAGCTGGGCGTGGCGGTCAGCCCCAGCGCCAACAGCCGGCTGTCGCTGCAGATGCAGGGGCGTGAGGGTGACGGCCAGCGCGATGTGGGCGCGCAGCTGGACTGGTCGATGGCGTTCTGACCGGCTGTTTCGCTCTGTAGAACGAAGAAGTTGCGTTCCGGGCTTACCGGTTGTTGATCACGTAGTCGGCGATGATGCCGGTGGCGATGGCGACCAGCAGCAGGTTGCCACGGTCGTCTCGGATCCAATGGTGGTCACGCGGTGGACGGCGCACCGAGTAGCGGCTGTAGTCGTTGACCACGTAGACCGGGCCCCGGTAGTACTCGTTGTAGCGGTGACCGCGTGCCCAGCCATAGCCCCGGCCGGGGGCCGGGCGGTAGACCACGCGCGGCGGCGGTGCCGGGCGGTAGTAGCCACGGTTGTCGTAGTAGCGGCGATCGTGGCGGGCTTCACGGCGGTGGTCGTCGCGCCAGTCGTGGCGGTCGTGGCGACGGTCGTGACGATCGTCGTGGTGGCGGTCGTGGCCGCGGCCGCGATGGTCGTCGGCGAACGCCGGGGCGATGCTGCCCAGGGCAAGCAGCGAGGCAACGGTCCCGACCACAATTCGATTCATACGCATGACTGGCCTCGCTTGGTGGAGTGATGGCTCCATCATGCTGACGTCGTCTGAACGGTTTCCGGCTGGAAACGGTTTCCATTCCAGGCAGCTTGACGACCCATTCAGGCAGCGGCAAGCCCCGCCTGACGGCCCGCCCGGCGGTGGCCGGCGCTTCCGGCTATAATTGGCGTCATCCCTTTTCATCTGTGCTTGTTCCTGACGGAACGGGCGCAGGGTCGCGTCTTCGGAGAGCTCATGTCCTCGCAATACATCTACACGATGAACAAAGTCAGCAAGGTGGTCCCGCCCAAGCGGCAGATCATCAAGGACATCTCGCTGTCGTTCTTCCCGGGTGCCAAGATCGGCCTGCTGGGCCTGAACGGCGCCGGCAAGTCCACGGTGCTGAAGATCATGGCCGGCGTGGACACCGACTTCGAGGGCGAAGCCCGCCCGCAGCCCGGTATCAAGGTCGGCTACCTGGCCCAGGAACCGGAGCTGGACCCGACCAAGACCGTGCGCGAAGCGGTCGAGGAAGGCGTGGGCGAGGTGCTGCAGGCCCAGGCCGCGCTGGACGCGGTGTATCTGGCCTATGCCGAAGAAGGTGCCGATTTCGACAAGCTGGCCAAGGAACAGGAGCGCCTCGAGGCGATCCTGGCCGCCGGCGATTCGCACACCCTGGAAAACCAGCTGGACGTGGCCGCCGATGCGCTGCGCCTGCCGCCGTGGGATGCCATCGTGGGCAAGCTGTCCGGTGGTGAAAAGCGCCGCGTGGCGCTGTGCCGCCTGCTGCTGCAGAAGCCGGACATGTTGCTGCTCGACGAACCGACCAACCACCTCGATGCCGAGTCGGTGGAATGGCTGGAACAGTTCCTGGCGCGCTACACCGGCACCGTGGTGGCCGTCACCCATGACCGCTACTTCCTGGACAACGCGGCGGAGTGGATCCTGGAACTGGACCGCGGTCGCGGCATTCCGTGGAAGGGCAACTACACCGACTGGCTGATGCAGAAGGACGAGCGCCTGAAGCAGGAAGACAACCAGGAAAAGTCGCGCCAGAAGGCGATCCAGAAGGAACTGGAGTGGTCGCGCCAGAACGCCAAGGGCGGCCGCACCAAGGGCAAGGCCCGTCTGGCCCGCCTGGAAGAGCTGCAGTCGGTCGATTACCAGAAGCGCAACGAAACCAATGAAATCTTCATCCCGCCGGGCGAGCGCCTGGGCAATTCGGTGATGGAGTTCAAGAACGTGTCCAAGAAGTTCGGCGACCGCCTGCTGTTCGACGAACTGAGCTTCCTGGTCCCGGCCGGCGCGATCGTGGGCATCATCGGTCCCAACGGTGCCGGTAAGTCGACC
Organism: Stenotrophomonas sp. NPDC047960; assembly: GCF_043204395.1. Taxonomy (NCBI): domain Bacteria; kingdom Pseudomonadati; phylum Pseudomonadota; class Gammaproteobacteria; order Lysobacterales; family Lysobacteraceae; genus Stenotrophomonas; species Stenotrophomonas sp. NPDC047960. Next base: position 157,343 of record NZ_JBIDBX010000003.1, read on the forward strand.
CTGTTCAAGATGATCACGGGCCAGGAGAAGCCGGATTCCGGCGAGATCGTGGTCGGTCCGACCGTCAAGCTGTCCTACGTGGACCAGAGCCGCGACGCGCTGGAAGGCAACCACAACGTCTTCCAGGAAATCGCCGGCGGCCTGGACATCCTCAACATCAACGGCATCGAGATCCAGTCGCGCGCCTACATCGGCCGCTTCAACTTCAAGGGCCAGGACCAGCAGAAGCTGGTCGGCTCGCTGTCCGGTGGTGAGCGTGGCCGCCTGCACATGGCCAAGACGCTGCTGCAGGGTGGCAACGTGCTGCTGCTCGACGAACCGTCGAACGATCTGGACATCGAAACCCTGCGTGCGCTGGAAGATGCACTGCTGGAGTTCCCGGGCAATACGTTCGTCATTTCGCATGACCGCTGGTTCCTGGATCGCATCGCGACCCACATCCTGGCGTTCGAAGGCGATTCGCACGTGGAGTTCTTCCAGGGCAACTACCGCGAATACGAAGAAGACAAGCGCCGCCGCATGGGCGACGACGCCGCCCCGAAGCGCCTGCGCTTCAAGGCGCTGAAATAAGAAAAGCGAAAACGGCCGCGCTCGCGCGGCCGTTTTGCATTGTGGTAGGCCACGGCCGTTGGTCGTGGCGCGAGGTCAGCGGCAGCGTTTCATTGCTGCGCGCAGGGAGGCCGCCGGCCTCCCTCGAAAGCTGCCAACACCCATGGACCCCCACCATGAAACTGCTTGAAAACCTGTTCCAGCTCAAACAGCACGGCACCACCGTGCGCACCGAACTGCTGGCCGGGCTGACCACGTTCCTGACGATGTCCTACATCGTCTTCGTCAATCCCGACATCCTGTCCACCACCGGCATGGATCCCGGCGCCGTGTTCGTCGCCACCTGCCTGGCCGCCGCGCTGGGCTCGCTGGTGATGGCGTTCGCCGCCAACTTCCCCGTGGGCATGGCCCCCGGCATGGGCTTGAATGCGTTCTTCGCCTTCACCGTGGTTGGTGCCGCCGGCCTGCCGTGGCAACAGGCATTGGCCGCCGTGTTCATCTCCGGCCTGGTGTTCCTGGCGCTGTCGCTGACCGGCGTGCGCGCCTGGCTGGTGGCCGGTATTCCTGCCTCGCTGCGCGCCTCGATCGTGGCTGGCATCGGCCTGTTCCTGGCCATCATCGCCCTGCAGAAGTCCGGCGTGATCATCGCCAACCCCGACACCCTGGTCGCGCTTGGCCCGCTCAATGCCGCCCCGCCGCTGCTGGCCCTGGCCGGCTTCCTGCTGATTGCCATCCTCGAAGCACGGCGCGTGCGCGGTGCCATCCTGATCGGCATTCTCGCGGTCACCGGCGCCGCCTGGCTGCTGGGCGCCGTGCAGTACCAGGGCGTGATCTCGCTGCCGCCCAGCCTGGCGCCCACCTTCCTGCAACTGGACCTGCCCGGCCTGCTGCACCACGACGGCGGCGCGCCCATCGCCGTGCTGCTGCAGGTGGTGCTGGTGTTCGTGCTGGTCGAGGTGTTCGATGCCACCGGCACCTTGTATGGCGTGGTCGGCCGTGCCGGCCTGCTCAAGCTGCCCGGTGCGCAGAAGCGGTTTGGGCGTGCGCTGCTGGCCGACAGCACCGCCATCGTCGCCGGCTCACTGCTGGGCACCAGCAGCACCACCGCCTTCGCCGAAAGCGCCTCCGGCGTGCAGGCCGGTGGCCGCACCGGACTCACCGCGCTGGTGGTGGCCGCGTTGTTCCTGGCCGCGCTGCTGTTCTCGCCGCTGGCCGGCATGGTGCCCGGCTATGCCACCGCGCCGGCGCTGCTGTTCGTGGCCGGTCTGATGCTGCGTGAGCTGGTGGATGTGGAATGGAATGACCTGACCGAATCGGTGCCGGCAGCGCTGTGTGCGCTGGCGATGCCGTTTACCTATTCGATCGCCAACGGGTTGGCGTTCGGGTTCATTGCCTTTGCGGTGCTGAAGGCCGGTACCGGGCGGTGGCGGGAAGTGCATCCGGCCGTGTGGTTGGTTGCCGCGTTGTTCGTTGCCCGGTACGCGTTGGAGTAGGTAACGACCGTTGGTCCGTACACGGTCAATGCGTCATCGGCGGTAGGTAACGACCGTTGGTCGTTACGCTATTCCGGCGGAAGTTCGAATACTTGGCGCAGGTACGCCAGGTAGCCCGGGTCGTCGCACATGCTCTTGCCCGGCGAATCGCTCAGCTTGGCCACCGGCTGGCCGTTGCAGCGGACCATCTTGATCACGATGTTGAGCGGGGTCGGGCCCAGGTCGTTGGTGAGGTGGGTGCCCACCCCGAACGCGACCTGGCAGCGGCCACGGAAGTAATCGAACAGGCGCATCACTTTTTCGATGTTGAGCCCGTCGCTGAACACCAGCACCTTGCTGCGCGGGTCCACGCGGCGCTCCTTGAAGTGCGCCAGCATGCGGTCGCCCCAGCTGAAGGGGTCGCCCGAATCATGGCGCACGCCATCGAACAGCTTGCAGAAATACATGTCGAAATCGCGCAGGAACGCGTCCAGCCCGACCACGTCGGACAGCGCGATGCCGAGGTCGCCGCGATACTCGCGCGCCCACGATTCCAGTGCCGCCACCTGCGAATCGCGCAGCCGCGGGCCAAGCGCCTGGAAGGCCTGAAGGTACTCATGCGCCATGGTGCCGTGCGGAGTCATGCCGTACAGGCGCGCAAAATGCACGTTGCTGGTACCCACGAACTGCTCGCCCAGCGCATCGCGCATCATCGGCAGCATGCGTGCGTGCCAGTCCCGCGAGTAGCGGCGGCGGCTGCCGTAGTCGGCAATGCGGCACAGCTCGAAGCCGGGCGTATCGCGCAGCAGCGCGGTCTTGGCCTGCAGGCGGCGCTCGCCTTCGGCGAAGTCCGGGTTACTGGTGTTGCGGAACCAGACTTCGTTGATGATCGCCAGCAGCGGCACTTCAAACAGGATGGTGTGCAGCCATGGCCCGGTGATGTCCAGCTCGATCTCGCCCGGGACGGCCTGCGACGGACGCAGGTCGATGTACTTGCGGTCCAGGTGGAACAGGCCGAGGAAATCGGCGAAGTCCGGCTTCACGAAACGCAGCCCGCGCATGTAGTCCAGCTCTTCGGTGCTGAAGCGCAGCTGGCACAGGTGGTCGATTTCGGCGTTGATCTGGTCGATGAAGCGGGCCAGGTCAATGCCCGGCGTGCGGCACTTGAACCGGTACTGGACCTGCGCGCCGGGGTGCTGGTGCAGCACCGCCTGCATCATGGTGAATTTATACAGGTCGGTGTCGAGCAGGGACTGGATGATCATGCCCGGATTATGCGCCTGCCCGCATGTACCGACCAACGGTCGGTACCTACCGCGCCGCGCCTCAGTGACACCCGGGATCATGCCCACGCCCCGGCAGGTACCGACCGTTGGTCGGTACGCGCCTCAGCGGTTGCGGAGCAACCGCGGGATCTGGGCCGCGGCGTGCGCCCAGATCGCGCCCCATACGGCGGCCTGCACCAGCAGGTTGCGCCGGGGCGCCTCGAACCGGCGGAAGTAGCGCCACAGGCCACGGTGCTTGTGCCATTCCACGAAGAACGGCCGCGAGCGGCTGGATACACCGCGCACGTGCACCACCCGCAGGTCGTTGGCGATGGCCACCACCGCGCCGGCCTCGCGTGCGCGGCGGCACAGGTCCAGGTCTTCGGCATGCAGGCGGTAGCCGGCATCCCAGCCGCCGATGCGGTCGAACAGCGTACGCGGCATCAGCAGCAGCGCCCCGGACAGCGCCGGCACCACCTGCAGCACCTGCGACGGGTCGGCCGGAATGGCCAGCTTCGCGCCCTGCCCCGGGTGGCGCAGCATGGCGCCGAAATCGGGATCGCGGCGGCGCACCGCCGCATCGGGCTGGCCCTGCTCGTCCACCTGCTCCACGCCCAGCACGCAATCGCCCAACACCTCACCGCGGGCGCGCAGCTGTGCCAGCGTGCCGGCTTCGACCATCAGGTCGGGGTTGATGAAGGCCAGCCACGGCGCCTGGCTGTCGGCCACGCCCTGGTTGTTGGCGGCGGCGAAGCCCGGGTTGTCGGGGTTGGCGATGAAACGCACGCGCAGGTCTGCCGTGGCGTGGCGCTGCACGATCTCCAGCGTGCCGTCGTCGGAATTGTTGTCGACCACGCGGATCTCGGCGACTTCGTCGGCCGCGCGCAGCCGCGTCAGGCAGGCGTCCAGGGTGCTGGCACTCTGGTAGCTGACGATGATGACGGCAATGCAGGGATTCAAACAGGCGGCTCCGGAGCGGGTGCGGCGGGCGATCCGAACAGATCGCCCTGCGACCGGGGCATTATCGCCTGCTGGTGCAGGCGCTGCAGGTCCTGCCTGACCTGCAGCAATGGATCGCCCATCAGGAAACCGGCCAACCGTGGCTGCCAGGTCGGCCAACGCGTCCCCAGCGCCTCCAGGTCGCCGTCGTACGCCTGCGCCTCACCGTCGCGCGCGACATACGCATTGGCGCACAGCGCGTTGCGCCAGCCCAGGCCGGCCATCCGCAGGCTCAGGTCGATCAACGCCGCGTTCCACGAGCCATAGCTGTGCACGTCCAGGCCGCCGGCCCTGCGTCGCGCGTTGGCACGCAGCAAGACCGCGTGGGTCACCGCCGAAGGCAGTTCCGGGTCCAGCGTGGGCAGTGCGGCGCACGCCTGCGCCACCGCGGACAGATCGTCCGGCACCGGGTTGATCTCGCCCAGCCGTGGCCAGGCCGCCGTTTCACCTGCATTGCACCACGGCGTGGCCGAGCCGATCGAGGCATCCCGCGCAAAGCAGGCTTCCAGCTGCTGCAGCCAGCCCGGCGCGGGCGCCGCATCGGGCGCCAGCACCACCACGTCCCCGCCTTCGCAGGCGCGCAGCATTTCATCCAGGTGCGCCACTTCGCCGATCGCGCGGGCGCGGCGGGTGTATTCGGCCCGCAGCGGGGTGCTTTCCAGCCAGTGCTCGATCACCGCCTGCGCGCGCGGCCCGGCCTGGCCATCGTCGGCCAGCCACACCGGCGTCCGCGCCGGCGTGCCCGCATCCAGCGCGGCCAGGCAGCGGTCCAGCGCGCTGTCATCGACTCCGATCGGCAGCAACACGATCGTTCCCATCCGTCCCCCTGTGTGCGGCGTCGTGGCCGCAGCGTAACAGGACTCAGCGCTTGGGGCGGGACGGGAACGGTTCCATGGCACGGAAGCGGTTGCTGTACTCGTCGGTAAGGTTCCTCGACTCCTGCGCGTTGCGCACGATGGTCGGAGTGAGCAGCACGATCACTTCGGAGCGGTCGGTATTCTGGGTCTTCCTGCCGAACAGCGCGCCGATCACGGGGATCCGGCTCAGGCCCGGCACGCCGTTGGCGCCGTTCTCGTCGGAATTGGTGATCAGGCCGGCCAGCATGATGGTGTCGCCGCTCTGCACCGCCGCTTCGGTGGAGATCTTGCGGGTGTTGATGGGCGGGTTGCAGGTGGTGCGGGTGGGATCGCAGCCGGACGGAATGGCGCCGGCCGAGCTGACTTCCTGCACGATGTCCAGGAACACCACGCCATCGCGGGTGATGCGCGGGCGCACTTTCAGGATCACGCCGGTGTCCAGGTACTGCACCTGGCTGTAGGTGTTGTCGCCGCCCACGCCGGTGTTGACCGATACGGAGTTGATCGGGATCTGGGTGCCGACGTTGAGCGTGGCTTCGGCGTTGTTGCGCACGAAGATGGACGGGGTCTGCAGCAGCCGCAGGTTGCTCACCTTGTCCAGCGCGGTGACCACCGCAGCGGCGTTCTTGCCCAGGAAGGTCCAGCCCAGCCCGTTGTCACCCACACGGCCGGAAATGCTGCCCCAGATCGAACGACCCAGCGCGCTGGGCAGGTCGATGCCGCTTTCGGTCTTGCCGGTGGCCACCGCCTGTTCGAAGAACCAGTTCACGCCGTAGGCGAGGTCGCCGGTCAGGGCCACTTCGGCCACCTGCGCTTCGATGTGTACCTGCATCGGCATCACGTCGAGCTTCTCGATGACTTCGCGGATCGAACGCCACGCCTGCGGGGTGGACCGAACCAGCAAGGTGTTGGTTTCCTCCACCGCCGATACGCCGACCGTATCGCCCTGGATTTCCAGGTTGAAACTGGCGTTGCCCGGCTGGCGCTGCGGCAGGCTCATGGTGCCATCGCCCATGCCGCCGGTGCGGGAGGTACCCGTGCTGCCGGTGCTGTTGAGGCTGTTGCCACTGGTGCCGTCGCGGCTGCCCAGCTCCTGGGTGATCGCACCCGGTGCAAGAGAACCGCCACCGCCGCGCCCGCTGCGGCTGTTTTCGCTGGCAAAGGCTTCGGCCAGGCGCTCGGCCAGGTCCTTGGCTTTGACATAGCGCAGTTCGTAGGAGAACAGCCTGGCGCTGCCGCCGGCCGTGTCGATGCGTTCCAGCCACTGCTGGATCTGGTCCAGATAGCGTGCCTGCGGCGTGATCACCAGCACCGCGTTGGCATTTTCCAGCGGCAGGAAGCGGAACATGCCGGCGCTGGGGGTCTTGCTCTCTTCGCCGAACACCTTTTCGAGATCGGCCGCGACCTGCTCGGCCTTGCCGGTCTGGATCGGGAACACGCCCACCGACATGCCCGACAGCCAGTCCACATCGAAGATCTCGACCGTGCGCAGGTAGTTTTCCAGTTCGCTGCGGGTGCCGCCGAGGGTGATCACGTTGCGGCCGCTGTCGACGTTGACGATCGCGTTCGGGCGCGCGTAAGGCTCCAGCACCTTCTTCATTTCAGTGGCGGAGATGTACTGCAGCGGGATGACGCGCACTTCGAAACCGCGCGCATTGGCCGCCGGCGCGGTGCTCGGTGCTACCGTGCCGGCCAATGCCTGGTCGGCGGCGACGATGTTGTAGCGGCCGCCGCTGTAGACCATGCGCGCGTTGTTCCAGCCCAGCACCATTTCCAGCAGGTTCAAGGCCTGGGCCGAGGACACCGGCTTGGGCGTGGCCAGGGTCACGGTGCCCTGCACGCCCGGCGCGATCACGTAGTTCTGGCCCAGCATGTCGCCCAGGATCGCCTTGACCACCGCGTGCACCGACTCGCCTTCGAAGTTGAAGGTGGCGGTGCCGGTGCTGGCCTGCGCCAGCGCGGGCGACGGTGCCGCGGCGGCACTGCGGTTGATCATGGTGCCGCTGCCGCGGCGGATCACCGGCTGCGGCGCGCCGTCGGCGTTCAGCGGCTGCGCGTCCACGCCGTCGCGCGAGCCGTCACCGGCCACCACCTGGTGCTTGCCATCAAGAACCGCATCACGCCGCACCTCGGGACCGGGTACGGAGGCGCAGCCTGCAAGCAGGGCCACGGCGAACGACAGGGAGAAAAGACGCAATGTCATGCTTTCACTCTATTTGGTTTGGCCGGAGCCGCCTGCGGGCGGCTGCTGCGACTGTTGCTGCTGCAATTGCTGGCGACGCGCCTGGATGCGGGCGCGGATGGCCTGCATCTGTTCTTCGCTTGGACCCTGCGCGGCCGGTTTCTGCGCTGCGGCTGCGGCTTCAGCGGCTGCATTGGCGGCGGCTTCCGCCGCTGCCTGCGCCGCCGGCGGCGGCGCGCCGGTGAAGTTCGTTGTGGGTCCGCGGCCCGCGTTCTGCAGCGGCGCGGGAGCCGGCGGGCGCGCGCCGTTGGCCTGCGCAGCGCCGGCCGCGGTGCCCAGCACGGTAGGCGGTTCGCCGCCCTGCCCGCTGAAGGTCACCAGTTCCAGTGTCTGGGTGCCGCCGGGACCGGTGACGGTGGCACTGCGCGGCTCCAGTGCAAGCAGTTGCCAGCCATTGACCGCATCGCCGTTGAGGCGCAGGCGGAGCGACTGCTTCTGGTCGGTGGTGAGAATGGCCATGCCGAATTCGGAGGTGAGCAGCACCCCGGTGAGGGTCACCGCGCTCGCGCTGCTGCCGGGCTCGCTGCCGCCCAGCAGGTACGGGCGCGGCTTGCGGTCTTCGGCGAACAGCGGCCGCGCGCCGATGGCGGCGTAGGCCTCGGCCGAGGCGATGCGCTCCGGCGCGGCCGCGGCCAGGGTCGGCAGCGGCGGTGCGGCCCGGTCGCCGGCACCGGCCGGGGCGATGCGTCCGCCCGCGCCGAACAGCGTGGCAATCCAGATCGCGGCCGCCCAGGCGGCCACGCCGCCCAGCCACCAGCTTCTCAGGGGGGCCAGCTCAATCTTCATTGGCGCCCTCCTCGACCGGTTCGGCCGTGCCGGGGTCGGTCGGCGCCGCCATGGCCGACCCCACGGGTTCCAGCCCTGCCGGCGCAGGTTCGGGGGCCGGCACGAGCGGCGCGGCGGCAGCCTCGTTGCCTGCACCGGGTCGGAGGTAGCCGACCAGTTCGAACGACACGTCCAGGCCGGTGCCGGTCTCGTTGGGCGAGGCCTGGAACCGCTGCGCCAGCAGGTTGAGGTTGTTCACGAACAGGCGCGGGCTGCCGGTTTCCAGCGTGTGCAGCACTGCGGCCATTTCCGGCACGCCACAGCGCAGGCGGACCTGCAGGGCCACGCGCGGGAACTGCGCATCGCGCGCGGTATCGGTCAGCGGCGAGCGGTTGCTGATGGTGCAGCTGCGGTTGCCGGGGCTGGCCGACGCGACCGCATCCTGCAGCCGGCTCGACAACGCGGCCGCGGCTGATTCGGCGGTGGGCTCGCGCAGGAAGCCCGGGCGTCCTTCCAGTGCCGTCTGCACCTGCTGCAGGCGCTGCTGCACCTGCCCACGCTGCTGCAGCTGGGCCTGCACGCGCTGCTCGCGTTCCTGCAGCCCGGCAATGCCCTGGTTGATGTCCAGCAGCGGCCGGGTGAACCACGGGTGCACCAGCAGCAGGTAGGCCAGCGTGATCACCGCCAGCAGCAACGCCAGTGCCAGCCAGCGGTCACGGCGTGTTGGCGGCATTGCCATCGGCAACCTCCGGAGCAGGCGTGGCGGCGGCCGGGGCACCCGGCAACGGCTGCAGTTCGGCAGTGAGGGTGAAGCGGTCACGGCCGGCGGCGCCGCCATCGGCCTGCAGCACGCCGGTCAGGTTGACCTTGCGCCACAGCGGTGAATCCTGCAGCAGCGACACCAGCTGCGAGGCCTCACGGCTCAGCCCGATGAGCTGCAGCGTGTTGCCTTCAACAGAAAGCTTTTCCAGGTAGGTGCCATCGGGCAGCAGCCGGGTCAGTTCGTTCCACAGCTCCACGGTGCTGGCATGTTCGGCGCGCTTGGCCTCCAGGAACGCAGCGCCGTCGACCAGCTCCTGCAGCTGCTGGCGCTGCGCCGCCACGCGGCGCGCGTCGTGTGCGGCGGCATCGACCTGCTCGCGCAGGCGATCGGCGGCCGCCTGGCGGTTGTCCAGCAACTGGGTGCCGGCCAAGGCCAGCAGTACCACCGTGGCGACGGCGAGCAGCAGGTTCCAGCGCCGCATCGGGTCGTGGGTGACCCGGCGCTGGGTCGGCGGCAGCAGGTTCACGCCCAGCGGCTGCCCGGTACCGTCATCGGCATCCACGCCGGCCAGCTGCTGCGCCCAGCTGCCGGCCTGCTGCGACCACTGCTCCAGCGCCTGGCGCGGAATGACCACCAGCTCCACCTGCAGCTGCCCGTCGGGCAAGGTGTCCAGTTCGCGTACGTCGTAATGGACCTGGCTGGCCTCGAACGGGGTCTGCCGGTCGATCTCGAAGCCCACCACATCGCGCAGGCGCGGTGCGGCGGCCGCCGGCAGGCGCAGCGGGCGGCGCAGCACGGCGGCGGCCGGCAGCACCCAGTGCCGTGGCAGCGCGCGCAGGCGCGCATCCAGCACCCGTTCCAGGTCGGCCGGCGTGGTCGGCCACGGCAGTTCGGCCACGGCCTGCAGCTGGGCGGCGGTGTCGCGGCGCAGCACCAGCTGTTCGGCGTGCCGCGACAGCAGCAGGCGCGAGCGCGACCAGCCCATGGCCCACTGCCAGCGCAGTGGCAGCCACGCCAGCAGCGAACGCCGCCACCAGCGCAGGCCATTGCCCACGCCGGGCGCGAACCGTCCCCGTGCCTGCGCCAGACTGTCCCGCCATGCCGTCATCGTGCTGCCATTCCCTGTTCCCAGCGAAGTACCGTGTAAGTCGTTCCCGGCGTGCCTGCGGCGCCCATGCGCACTACCGCACGCAACACCGAAACCCGTCCGCGTTCGTCCAGAGCGCGGCTCTCGATACTATAGGTGCCGCTGCCACTGGCAAGCGCGCCGGTCACGTTTTCGTCGCCGGCCGCTTGGGCTCGCTCGCGTTCGGCCAGCAGGCGCTCGGCATCCAGCCCGAGCGCGTTCAACACCGGCCCGGCCGCGAACCGCGGATCCGGGCGCGACTGCCGACTGTACAGGGTCAGCATCGGTTCCATCCGTTCATACAGGTCGGCGTCCATGCCCAACACCCGCTGCAGCTCGCCGAGCGTCTCAAAACGCCCGTTGCGCGCGCCATAAGGCACGCCTGCGGCCTGGTAGTCAGCCGTCTCGGCACCGCCACCGGGCTGTTTGAGGCTGTCGGGATCGCGCCAGTCGGCGATGGCGCCCGCCAGCTGCTGCGCGCGCGCGGGTTCCACGTCCAGCGCGCGCAGGAACGCGGTCAGCAAGGCGGTATCGGCCAGGTTGAGGTTGATCTTGCCGTTCTCGTCGATGATCCGCAGGTCGATCCGGCGCCCATCGAAGGTCCAGCGGTAGCGACGGCCGTCGGCCTGCCACGGCGGCTGCAGCGCCGAGGGACGCAGGCGGAACAGGGCGTACTCAAGCCCAGCGCGCGCGTACTCCTGGCCGATCGCATCGTCACCGATCACCCGCTGCTGCAGGTGTTCGATGCGCGCGCTGAGCGCGAACGCGCCGACCACGGCAGTGAGCAGCGCGATCAGCCACAGCACCAGCACCAGCGCCGCACCACGCGCGCGCCTCACGAGCGCGGCCCGCGCGACTGCGACAACGCCGCCACCATCGGCGGCCACGCCGGGCCCTGCTGCGGCACGATGCGGATCTCCACCAGCAGCGGCAGCCGCCGGGTGTCATCCCAGCGCGTCTGCCACTCGCCCAGCTGGCCATTGCGCGGGTCGATGCCGCGATACCGGAACGCGACCTCGCGCAGCGCGTCGGCCAGCAGTTCCGGCGCCCGCGGCGGGGTTTCGTCGATGCGCTCGCCGTTCTGCACCAGGGTGAGGGCCACCTCCAACCGCAGCGCATCGCCGTTGCGGTTGACCTGCAGCTCATGCACGTAGGGCCCGCCGCGGCCGAGATACCCCGGCAGTTCGGAGACGAACAGCATGCGCTGCGGCTCGCCCCGGAAATACAGGGGTTCGCGGGTGGGATCGGGCGGCTCGGCGGCGGTCGGCAGCGCCATGCTCAGGCGACGGCGCAGGAAGCCTTCCACCGCGCGCATGCGCTCGTTCTGCGCGGCCACGCGTTCGCCACGCTGGGCGATGTTCATCGCCGAGCGCACGGTGGCGAAGGCCAGCGCCAGCCCACCGACCAGCAGCACGGTGGCCAGCAGTACTTCGATCAGGGTGAAGCCGCGGGCGCCGCGCCGGCTCATCTCGCCGCCTCCGGCGTGTCCGGCAACAACCGCAGCGAACGCCACTGCAGGCGTTCACCATCGCCTTCGCCCCAGCGCACCTGCAGGGTCAGCTGCGCCAGCGTCGGCCCGCTGACGGCGTTCATGGCGCCCTGCGGCAGCGCACTCGCGCGTGCATCGACATACGGTTCCACCTGCAGCTCCCAGCGGTAGCTGCCGTCTTCCCAGTCGCCCTGCGACCGCCCTTCCTGCAACGGCTGCTCGATACCGCTCGCCGCCAGCAGCGACTGCGCGTGCAGCATCGCGCGGGTGCGCAGGTCGGCGTTGTGCACCTGGCGTGCGGCCCCGGAAAGACTGCCCAGCAGCAGCGTCAGCGCCAGCGCCAGCAGCGCGAAGGCGACGATCACTTCCAGCAGCGAATAGCCGCGCTGGCGTTTCATGGTGTGCCCCGCACCGGGCCGGAGCGCACCTCGCCGGTGATCCAGCTCACGTCGATGCGCCACAGTGCATCACGCACGCCCAGTTCGATCGTGCCGCCGCTGGAACCGCCGTCGGGATGGAACGCGATGCCGCCCTTGCCACTGGCCACTCCGGCCACCTGGCCGGCACCGCGGAAATGGACGTCGAGTGCATCAGGCAGGCTGCCGTGGCGGCCATTGGCGGCTTCCCAGGTGCGTGCCTGCGGATCGATCAGGAAGCGCTGGCGTTCACCGGTGGCGATGGCCTGGGTGCGCGTGTAGCGCAGTTGGCTGGCCACTTCCTTGCCGGCATTGCGCAGCCGCATGCCGTCGATGCCGCCGTTCATGGCGGTGGCGGTGATCACCCCGATGATCGCGATCAGGGCCACCACCAGCAGCATTTCCAGCAGCGAAACGCCATGCACGGCGTGCCGTCGCGACAGGGCGCGAGAGGGGCGGGTGCGGCACGTCGCGGTGGGCGTACGCACGCGCGCTTACTCGTACTTGATGTCCGCGTCGTAGCTGCTGCCGCCGACCTTGCCATCCTTGCCCAGGCTGATCAGGTCGAAGGGCTGGCCTTCGCCTGGTGCGCGGTATTCCAGTGCGTTGCCCCACGGATCGTTCAGCTCGCTGGCCTTGGCATACGGACCCAGCCAGCCGTTGCTGCCGCCCGGCTGGGTGACCAGATCGTCCAGCTTGGCCGGCAGCTTGCCGGTATCAAGCTGGTAGTTCTCGATCTTCCCGGCCATGGTCTGGACCTGCGACTTGGCAATGTTGGCCTTGCCACGATCGGCGCCGCCGAGCACGCGGCTGCCGACCAGGGTAAGCACCGCGCCGATCAACACGATGACGATGATGATTTCCAGCAGGCTCATGCCCGACTGGTTGCGTGGCGAAGAAATGCGGACCTGTTTGCGACGGTGGATCATGGAAGCTCCTTGCAGCATGTCGGAACGGAATGCGCCATGGCGGTCAGCCGATGGCATTGGTGAGGTCGTACAGCGGCACCAGCACGGCCACGATCACCAGGCCGACCACCGAGGCCAGCACCAGGGTGATCACCGGCACCAGTGCCGACAACAGCCGATCGATCGCGCGTGCGGTTTCCTGTTCGAAGGTATCGGCGGTCTTGAGCAGCATGACATCCAGCGCGCCGGATTCCTCGCCGACCTGGATCATCTGCAGCGCCAGGCGTGGGAAGCGCTTGCCCTTGGCCAGCGACGCGGACAGGCCATTGCCGTTCTTGACCTCGTCGCTGGCCGCGTCCACATCGGCGGCCAGCGCGCGGTTGCCCAGTACATTGCGCGCGATGCCCAGGCCGGCCAGCAACGGCACGCCGTTGCGCAGCAGGGTGCCCAGCGTGCGTGCCAACCGCGCGGTTTCCAGTTTGGCCACCAGCCCGCCGATGGCCCTGCGCTGCAGCAGCCAGCCATCCAGCGCCAACCGCGCCGCGGGCTGGCGCAGCTTGCGTTCGATCACCAGCAGCGCCAGCGCCGGCACCACGATCATCGCCAGCCAGCCCTCGCGCACCAGCAGTCCGGCGCTGAGCACCCACTGGGTAAACCAGGGCAGGGCCACATCCAGGCTCTCATACATCTGCGCGAACTGCGGTACCACATAGCCCAGCAGGAACAGCAGCGCCCCGCCAACCACCGCCAGCAGGATCGCCGGGTAGATCAGCGCGTTGATCACCCTGCCCTTCAGCTCCTGGCTGCGCTCCAGGTAATCGGCGAGCCGCTGCAGCGTGTCGTGCAGGCTGCCACCGGCTTCACCGGCGCGCACCATGTTGACGTACAGCCGTGAAAACAGCCCGTGCTGGCGCTCCAGCGCGGTGGAGAGCGCGGCACCGCCGCGAACCACGTCGCGGATGTCGGTGATCACCCGCCGGCTGCGTTCGTCTTCAGGCAGCTCGAGCAGAATGGTCAGCGCGCGGTCCAGCGGCTGGCCGGCACCGAGCAGCGTGGCCAGCTGCTGGGTGAACTGCACCAGCGCGGCCCCGTCAAACGGCTTGCGCCGCAACAGTGCCGTCCATGCGGTCCCGCCCGCACCGCCCTCGCTGGCGAGCCGCGCTTCCATCGGCAGATGGCCCTGGTCCTGCAGCTTCGCGGCCACATCGGCTTCGCTGGCGGCGTCCATCTGGCCGTCGAACAGCTCGCCGTGCGCGTTGAGGGCCTTGTAGCGGTACTGCGGCATGCTCAGCTTTCCTCGGTCACGCGCAGCACTTCCTCAAGCGTGGTATGGCCCATCAATGCCTTGGCCAGGCCATCCTCGTACATGGTGCGCATGCCGGCGGCACGGGCAATCTGTTCCACTTCACCCATGCCGGCGCGGCGCATCACCGCGCGCCGCAGCTCATCGTTCATCACCAGGAATTCCATGATGGTGGTGCGCCCCAGATAACCGGTCGGCGCGATCGCCGAGGGCTGCGCGCGGTACAGGTAGATGTCGCCTTCCGGCTGCAGGCGGCGCAGCCCGAACTTCTCGATCTCCTCCGGCGAGGCCAGGTAGCGCAGCGCGTGCTGGGGCTCCAGCCGGCGCACCAGGCGCTGGGCCAGGATGCCGTTGATGGTGGAGGTAAGCAGGTAATCTTCCACGCCCATGTCAAGCAGGCGGGTGATGCCACCGGCGGCGTTGTTGGTGTGCAGCGTGGACAGCACCAGGTGGCCGGTCAGCGCGGACTGGATCGCGATGCGCGCGGTTTCCAGGTCGCGCATTTCACCGATCATGATGATGTCCGGGTCCTGGCGGACGATGCTGCGCAGCGCGTTGGCGAAGTCCAGCCCGATCTGCGGCTTGGCCTGGATCTGGTTGATGCCTTCGATCTGGTATTCGACCGGATCCTCGACCGTGATGATCTTTACATCGGCGGTATTGAGCTGGCTCAGTGCCGTGTACAGGGTGGTGGTCTTGCCCGAGCCGGTGGGGCCGGTGACCAGCAGGATGCCGTGCGGCTGCTCGAGCACCTTCCGGAACTGCGGCAGGAATGCATCGGTAAAGCCGAGCCGGTGGAAATCGAACACCACGGTGTCGCGATCGAGCAGGCGCATCACCACGCTCTCGCCGTGCGCGGTCGGCACGGTACTCACGCGCAGGTCCAGTTCCTTGCCCTGCACCCGCAGCATGATGCGGCCATCCTGCGGCAACCGGCGCTCGGCGATGTTCAACCGCGCCATGATCTTGATGCGGCTGATCACCGCTGCGGTGAGGTTGGCCGGCGGACTTTCGCCTTCGATCAGCACGCCATCGACGCGATAGCGCACCTTCAACCGGTTTTCGAACGGTTCGATGTGGATGTCCGACGCGCGCAGTTCCACCGCACGCTGGATCACCAGGTTGACCAGGCGGATCACCGGGGCTTCCGACGCCAGGTCGCGCAGATGCTCGATATCGTCGACCACACTGCCTTCGCCGTCGGCGGTTTCGATGATCGCGCCCATCGCGCTGCGGCCCTGGCCGAACCAGCGTTCGATGACGTCATCGATCTCCGAACGCAGGCCCACGTGCAGGCGCACCGGCACCGCCATTGCCAGCCGCACCGCATCGGCGGTGTACGACTCCTGCGGATCGCTCAGCCACAGGTCGAGCACGCCGTCGTGCAGCGCCAGCGGGCAGGCGTGGAATTGTTTGAGGAAGCGCAGCGACAGCGGCAGCGCGTCGATCAGGGATTCGGGGGGCGCTTCGGGCACGCCCTTGCCCTCCAGCAGCGGCAGCGCCAGCACCTCGGCACAGGCCTGTGCATGGTCGCGTTCGGACACCAGGCCCAGCCGCACCAGCAGCGGCAGCAGGCTGCCACCGGCTTCGCGCTGCAGCGGCCGGGCGCGCGCCAGGTCGGCCTCCTTCAGCCGGCCGTTGCGCAGCAACAGCGCCACGATGCGGCCTTCCGCATCCATGGCTGACTCTTCAGCAAGATCGTGGGTTACCGCATTCACGAAAGCTCTCCTGGCGACCCGCAGACTTTAGCAGTTCGCCGTGATGCCACATGCGGTGGTGGCCAATAAAAACGGGAGCCCGTCACATGACGGGCTCCCGCAGGCAGTGCCGACCGTTACTGGACGGCCTGGATGCTCACGTTGCTGTAAGCCGATTCACCCACCAGCTTGATGTAGTAGGTACCCGCCACCGGCGCGGTGAAGCGCACGGTTTCGCTGTTGCCCGGACGCGCGGACTTGGCATCGAAGTCGGTCGCGGTCGGCTCGGCGCCGGCGCTGACGTACAACGATACGTTGCCGCTGCCACCGTAGGTGAGGAAGCTCAGCGTCTTGCCCGCGGCCGCTTCAAAGCTGTACAGCGTTTCGCTGCCGCCGGCACCGGTCAGGCCGCTGACCGCCACGCGGTTGGTGAGCGGCGTCGCTTCCGGCGCGCAGTCGACCGTGCACGGTTCTTCCAGGGCCTTGTCCAGCGCGGCCTTGGCATCGACGATGCCGCTGCCGATCGGGGTAGCCGCCGGGATGGTCACCGGGAAGTTGCGTGCGCTCTGCTTGAGCAGGGTCTCCAGCTGCGCCGGGGTCAGCGGGTCCTTGCCGGCCGAGGCCAGCGCGCCCTGCACCAGCGCGGCCACGGCGGCCACGTGCGGCGACGCCATCGAGGTGCCGCCCATGCCCATGTAGCTGTAGGCACCGGAGGTCGGGGTGGTCAGGCCGTTGTAGCCGGCCTGCCAGACGTAGCCGCCCGGGTTGCCATCCACGCCGCCGCCGCCGCCCGGACCGGACAGGTCCACCGCCGCACCGAAGTTGGAATACGACGCGATGCCGCCGGTGATGCGGGTGGCACCCACGGCGATCACGTTGGCGCAGCTGGCCGGACGGTAGCCGGAGGCATTGGAGGCCTGGTTGCCGGCCGCCACCACCACCGTGGTGCCGCGCGACACGGCGCCGTTGATCGCGTCCTGGTAGGCCGGGTCGCATGCGCCGCCGCCGCCCAGGCTCATGTTGATCACTTCGGCCGGGTTCGGGTTGGCCGGCACGCCGGCAACGGTGCCACCGGACGCCCAGGTGATCGCATCGGCGATGTCGGACAGGTAGCCACCGCACTTGCCGAGCACGCGCACCGGCAGCACCTTGGCCTTGTAGGCCAGGCCAGCCATGCCGACCGTGTTGTTGGTCGCCTCGGCGACCGTACCCGACACGTGGGTACCGTGCCAGGAGCTGTCTTCAGCGAGCGAGCCGGCGTAGCACTCGTTGTCGTTCTCTACCCAGTCGCCGTAATCCAGCGCGCCGGGCACGCGTTCATCGGTGGGACGGCGCGAGGTTTCGGCATCGCTGATGAAGTCGTAGCCTTCCAGCAGGGTGCCAGCGGCGAAGTCCGGGTGCTGCGGCAGGATGCCGGTATCGAGCACGGCCACCACGATGCCCTCGCCCTGGGCCACGTCCCACGCAGCCGGCGCATTGACACCGCCGGTGGCGCTGTGGAGGTGCCACTGGTACTGCGCGTAGTACTGGTCATTGGGCACCAGCTGCGGGGTTTCCTTGACGCGTACGTCCGCGCGCTGCAGCTTGACGTCGGCTGCGGCGTACTGGACCGACGGATCGGCCTGGATTTCCTTCAGCACTTTCTGCAGGTCGGCCTGGCTGAGCTTGCCCTGCAGGCGGATCACATCGGCACCGGTGCCGAGCCGACGCAGCACCTGCGGGCTGGCTGCCGCGGCACGCGCAGTGGTGGCGCCGAGGCTGGCGCGCGAGACCGCCGAGGTCACTGCGGCCAGCTTGGCCGAGCGGTCGGAGGCAGCAGCGGTGCCGGTGCGGTACTTGACGATGATGCGTTCGGAACCCTGTTGGGCGGTGCTGGCCTGGCGCGCGGGCTCCTTGACCGGCAAACCGGCGGCATAGGCGCTGGCGCCCACAGACAGCGACAGCACGGCGGCTGCCAGCACGTTGATGCGAAGGTTCTGCTTCTTGGTCACGGTGTAATCCTCTTCAAGGTCATGGATCAAACGACTGTTCAGGCCAACACTCCATGCGGAAACCCCGGCCGGCCCTGGCCAGGGTTCCCGTGACCCGCCCCCTCAGGCCTTGCATTGCTTTGCTTACCAGCCGAAGCCGGCGCCGACGCCGACCGAGCTGTCATCGCTGCTGAACGCACCGCCGACGGTGACGGTGGCGCGTTCGCTGAGCGCCCGCTGGTAACCCAGCGACAACGCCGATTCGCCGCTCTGGAAGCCGACACCGACGCCGACGCGGTTCTGCGTGCGGATGCCGGCGGCACTGGTGGCCATGTTGAGCATCGCGGCGTTCATCGCGCCCTGGCGATCAATGCGGCGATCCTGATGGCGCAGGCGTTCATCGATTTCCCCCTTGTAGATGTCGAAGGTGTCGGCCATCGCGCTGTAGCGCTGATCGGTGTAGCTGTTGGCCGCAGCGACACCACCATCGAGCTGGCCCTTGTTGACCGCATCGGTGGCGGCACTGCCGGCGGCAACGTTGGTCACTTGGCGTTCGGCACCGACGGCACCCACCGAAACCGTGTCGGCGCGGTCTGCCACCGAGCCCTGGCCCAGCGCGACCGAGTTGGCGGCCGTGGCGCTGGCCCCCTGCCCGATCGCGGTGGCCGAGGCCCCGCTGGCAACGGCCCCCTCACCCATCGCCACCGACGTGACCGGCGCCACCGCCGCCACCGGCTGCGGGGCGCCGACACTGGCGGCGGTCGGCGTGCCCTGCACGACCGGCGCATCGGCGCTGGCCACGCGCGCGGTATCAGCGCTGGCGGTGCTGTCGGTGCTGGCGGCCGTGGTCGCTGCCGTCTCGGCCGCTTCGGGAGCGTCGGCAACGCGCGCGGTGGACGCCGACGCGGTGCGCGCGCGCGCCACGGTGCTGCCGCCACCGGCCACACGCTGGTCGAGGTCGCTGACCTTGGCATCCAGCGCGCCCAGCGCATCACCCACGTTGTTGTAGGTGGTGCCCTGGATCACGTAGTTGGGCGCGACGAACACGCCCTGCATGCCGACGCTGGCGCCGCCGCCGAGGAAACTGGCGGTATCGGTCAGCGCCTGGAACAGCTGGCCGCCGTTGACGGCCTGGCGGCTGCCGCTGGCGATCGAACCGGTGGCGACGTTGTCCAGCGTGGTGCCGTCCAGACCGGACAGCGTGAGCGTATCGCGGCTGCTGTTGTCGTAGGTCAGCGCATTGGCGGTGACGTTCTCCACCGAGCCGATGCGGTCGTCGATGTCACCCACCCGGGTTTCCACTGCGCCCACGCGCTGGTTGGTGGTGTTGAGCTGGCCGCCGGTGACTGCATCGGTACTGCCGGCCGCGACACGCCCGGCCGCGACGTTGACGATGCGGCGGGTGGCCGGCGAATCGGTGCCGTTGCCGCCGCCAACTGAAACCACGTTGGCTTCCACCGCACGCGAGCCCGCGCCCAGTGCCACCGAATTGGCTCCGGATGCGCCGGCACTGGCGCCGATGGCGATGCCGTTGGCGCCATTGCTGACGAACGCACCGTTGCCGATGGCCACGCCATTGGTCGCATTGGTCGAGGCCAGACGGCCGAGCACCGTGCTGTTGTCGCCGCGTGCCGAGGCATCGGCGCCCACGGCCGTCGCGCCGGTGGCCGAGGCGGTTGCCGCGCTGCCCAGCGCGCTGCTGCGGGTGCCACTGGCGGTGGCGCCGGAACCGGCCGCCAGCGCATCGGTACCGCTTGCTGTGGCAACGCCGCTGCCGCTGGCCTGGAAGCGCTGGCCAACCGCATCTGCGGTGGCAGCCACGCTGTCCAGCTGTGCCTTGTTGACCGCGTCATTGGCGTTTACCGCCGCACCGACGTTGGTGATGCGGCGCGTCGCCGGACCGGTGGTGCCGTTGCCGCCACCGACCGACACCACATTGGCTTCCGTGGCACGCGAGCCCGCGCCCAGCGCCACGCTGCCGGTGCCGCTGGCCCAGGCGCTCTTGCCCAGCGCGGTGGCGTTGATGCCGCTGTAGGCGTAGCTGTCCTGGCCGATGGCAGTGGAGCCCGCCGAAGTGGCCCAGGCCAGCTGCCCCACGGCGGTGGTCTGTGCGGCCGTTGCCCAGGCACTGGCGCCGCCGGCGAAGCTGTTGGCCCCGCTGGCCTGGGCGCTGTTGCCGATGGCGATACCGTACGCGCCCGAGGCGGTACTGCCCCAGCCGAACGCAGAGGCGTAATCGCCGCTGGCTTCGGCGCCGTAGCCCAGCGCGGTGGTACGCACCCCGCTGGCGGCACTGAACGCGCCGACAGCGGTGCTGTAGTCGCTGCCGGCTTCGGCGCTGTAGCCGAAGGCCGACGACTGCACCCCGGCCGAGGAAGCGCCGGCACCGCTGGCGGTGCTGAACGCGCCGGCGGCCTGCGCGCCGGCACCCAGTGCAGTGGCGCCGGTGCCGCTGGCAGCAGTTGCCTTGTCCAGCAGCACGTTGCCGTTGGCATCTTCGTAGTACAGCGAACCACCGATGGCGGTGGCCGAATCGGCGGTGGCCGACGCGTTGTAGCCCGACGCCGACGCATAGCGACCCGACGCCAGCGAACCGCTGCCGTAGGCCGACGCACCGGTGCCGAACGCGTTGGACGCTTCGCCTGCGGCGGTGGCGTAGGTGCCATCGACGTAGCTGCCCACGTCATCGCCGTTGCCGCTGCCGGAGGCCTTGAAGTAGCGGTTGGTTTCCTCGGCAGTGTCGGCCACGGCGTTGAGCTGGTCGAGATTGACCGCGTCGGTGCCTTCGGTGCCTTCGGCCACGTTGGTGATCTGCCGCTGCGCGGTGGCGGTGCCTACCGAGACGCTGTTATCGCGGTCCGCGCTGGAGCCTGCGCCCAGGGCGACGCTGTTCACGCCGGTGGCCGTTGCGCTTTCACCCAGCGCGGTGGCGCTGGCCGCATCGGCCCACGCATTCCAGCCGACGGCGGTGGCGTAGTCGTCGGTGGCCCAGGCACCCGCACCAAAGGCCGAGGCCCCGGTGCCCGACGCGCGCGCGGGGATGAAGCCGAAGAACGTGCTGCCGCCAACGGCGACACTTTCGTCGCCGGTGGCTTCACTGAACTCACCCACCGCAACCGCGCTGGCACCGGAGGCGGTAGCCGCTGCGCCGACGGCGGTGGCGTAGGCATTGGACGCAACCGCGCCGTAACCCAGTGCCGACGACCATTCGCCCGTGGCTTCACTGTAGCCACCGAACGCCGACGCACCGGCTTCAGACGCCGTGGAACGGAAACCGTTGGCGGTGGCCTGCTGGCCCGACGCGATGGCTTCACTGCCGCCGGCCGTGCTGTACGCACCAGAGGCCTGCGCACCGGCGCCCACAGCGCTGGCACCGATCTCGGTGGCGGCGGCACCGTTGCCGATGGCCACGCTGTTTTCGCCGGTCGCCTGGGCCTCGCTGCCCAGCGCCGCCGCACCTTCTCCGCTGGCGAGCGCGTTGAAGCCGATGGCGGTGGCGTTGTTGGCGAGCGCGTTGGCACCGCTGCCGAGTGCACTGGCGCCATCGCCGATCGCGTTGGACGCTTCACCCGCCGCCAGTGCGTTGTCGCCTTCGACATAGGCACCGGCATCGCTGTCGTCGCTGCCGCTGGCCTGGAAGTATTTGCTGGTGGTTTCAGCCACCGCAGCCACTTCCTTCAGCTGTGCCACGTTCACTGCATCGGTGTCTTCGGTACCGGCCCCCACGTTGGTGATCTGGCGATCGATGGCGTCATGCACCACGCCGGCCGCATCGGTCCAGGCTTCGGCCGCGCCCACCGATACCGTGTTGGCACGGTCGGCCAGCGTGCCGGCGCCGAGCGCGACACTGTTTTCGGCGTCCTTGGTGGTCCAGGTGTTGCTGCCCACGACGGTCGAGTTCAGCGCCTGCCCGTAGCTGTTATAGCCGACCACGGTGGCACCGTCTTCGGTGGCCCAGGCTTCGCTGCCGATGGCCGTGGTCTGGATGCCCTGGCTTGCGCTGTTGGCGTCGGCACCGGCCAAGGCGTTGAAGCCCACCGCCACGCCGTTCTGTGCGGTGGCCGCGTTGTTGCCCAGCGCCACGCCGTACTCGCCGGCATTGGCCTGCACGCCGAACGCGGCACCGGCTACGTTGGCGCGCGTGCCCTGGCCCACTGCGGTGGCTACTTCGTCCGCATAGCTGTAGGTACCGATCGCGGTGCCGAAGAAGGCAGCCGTGGCGCCTGCACCAAACGCACTGGCCGCCCAGCCGTCGGCGGTGGCGAAGTTGCCGATGGCGGTGGCTTCGCGGCCCAGCGCCCACGCGCCGTACCCGACGGCGGTGGAGGCCAGGCCACTGGCTTCCGAACCGGCGCCGATGGCGACCGCCCCGAAGCCCTGCGACAGCGCACCGCCGCCAATGGCGATGGCCGCGCCGCCACTGGCGGTGCTCAGGTCACCCACTGCAACCGCACCTGCGCCGGAGCTGGCGGCATTGCTGCCCACCGCCACGGCATTGTCTGCGGTGGCAGTGGCGTTGAAGCCGACGGCGGTGGCTT
The DNA here is from genome assembly GCF_043204395.1 of Stenotrophomonas sp. NPDC047960. Taxonomy (NCBI): domain Bacteria; kingdom Pseudomonadati; phylum Pseudomonadota; class Gammaproteobacteria; order Lysobacterales; family Lysobacteraceae; genus Stenotrophomonas; species Stenotrophomonas sp. NPDC047960. Next base: position 179,702 of record NZ_JBIDBX010000003.1, read on the forward strand.
CGTTGGCCACCACCGTGCTGCCTGCACCCAGCGCGGTGGCACCATTGCCGATGGCATTGCTGGCTTCACCGGCCGCCAGCGCGTCGTCGCCGTCGACGAACGCACCGGCATCGCTGGCATCGCTGCCGCTGGCCTGGAAGTACTTGCTGGTGGTGGTCGCGGTATCGGCGACCGCGTTGAGCTGATCAAGGTTCACCGCATCGGTGCCTTCGGTACCGGCGGCCACGTTGGTGATCTGGCGTTCGCTGCCGGCACTGCCGACCGACACGCTGTCATCCCGGTCAGCGATGGAATCCGCACCGAGCGCTACGCTGTTCTCGCCTTCGGAGGTGGCGGCATTGCCCAGTGCGGTGCTGTTCAAGCCGGGCGACCATGCACCACCGCCCACGGCGGTGGAGTAGTTGCCGGAGGCTTCGGTCGGCAGCAGGCCGAACAGCGCCCCACCGATGGCCACGCTGTTGGTGCCGCTGGCCAGGCTGCCCTGGCCGGTGGCGGTGCTGTACGCGCCGCTGGCTTCGGCGTCCCCGCCGAGCGCCACGCTGTTGGAGCCGGTGGCCTGGGCAAAGCTGCCCAGCGCGGTGGCGTTGAAGGCGGTGGCTGCCGCGTAACCGCCGATCGCGGTGGTGTAGCCGGCGGTGGCTTCCGAGGCGAAGCCGTAGCCCGCCGACAGCGTGCCGCTGACCACGCTTTCCGCGCCGACCGCCGTGGCGCCCGAGCCGCTGGCGGTGCTGTAGTAGCCGAGCGCCACCGATTCTTCACCGGCGGCTTCGGACAGCGCGCCGCTGGCGAGGCTGCCTGCGCCGGAGGCGATGCTGGCCGCACCGTTGGCGGTGCTCTGCTCGCCCGACGCCAGGCTTTCGGCACCAGTGGCGGTAGCGTATTCGGCGGTGGCCTGCGCATCTGCGCCGGTGGCCGTGGCATTGCCTGCGCTGGCCAGCGCATTCAAACCAACAGCGGTGGCTCCATCGGCGAGCGCGAACGCACCACTACCGACTGCAGAAGCGCCGGTGCCGCTGGCGAAGCTGCTGGAACCCACTGCCGTGGCGTAATCGCCATCGGTGGCCGCGTTGGAACCGGCGGCCACGCTTTCCTCGCCACCGGCCACGGCAACGCCATCACCCGTGGCCTGGAACCTCTCCGTGGCGGCCGTGAGCTGATCCACGTTCACGGCATCGGTGCCTTCGGTACCGGCGGCGACCTGGGTGATCTGGCGCTGCTGGTCGTCGTTGCCGACCGACACCGTGTAGGCACGGTCGGCGCGTGCGCCGGCGCCCAGCGCCACCGCGTTGGCGGCACTGGCGTTGCTGCCGGCACCGACGCCGATCGCGCTTTCACCGCCGGCCACCACGTTGGTGCCGATGGCGATGGTGTTGATGCTGTTGCCCAGTGCCTGGTAACCCACAGCGACGCTGTTGTCGCCGTACCCGAACGCGCCACGGCCGAGTGCGGTGGCGCTGTTGCCACGCGCCCAGCTGTTGTAGCCGACCGACGTGGCACCGCTGCCATCGGCCCACGCCGCATAGCCCACCGCAGTGGCATTGGCGTCGGTGGCCCACGCGCTGGAACCGAACGCGGTGGCGCCGTCGCTGGTAGCCCATGCATAGGCGCCGGTGGCGGTACTTTCGCTGCCGCTGGCGAAGGCGTTGTCGCCCTGCGCAACGCTGTACTCGCCGGTGGCGCGCGACTTGTAGCCCTGCGCCAGGCTGTTGTCGCCCGTGGCCTGTGCGCCGCTGCCGTAGGCGTTGCTGAGCGCGCCGGTGGCCTGCGCGCCCGCACCGACGGCGACGGCATCCTGCGCGGCGGTGGTACCGACCGTCACCGCATTGCCGTCGGCATCGACGATCGGCGAGTTGTACTGGTCATAGGCCTGGCCCACGCCACCGATGGCGACGCTGCCGTTGCCGGTGGCGGCGACGTTGCGGCCCACGGCCACCGTGTCATCGCCCACTGCGGAGGCACCGTTGCCCACCGAGGTGGCACCGGACCCGATGGCATTGCTGGCCTCGCCTGCGGCCAGCGCGCCATCGCCATCGGCGAAGGCGCCCACGTCGCTGTCCTGCGAGGAATTGGCCTTGAACCGGTAGGCGGTCGCGTCGGCCGTCGCGGCGACCGCGTCCAGCTGCGCCTTGTTGACCGCGTCGGTGTCCTCGCTGCCGGCGGCAACGTGGGTGATCTGGCGTTCGTTGCCGACATCGCCGACCGACACCGTGTTGTCGCGCACGGCCGTGGAGTTGGCACCGAGGGCAACGCTGTTGGCACCGCGTGCGGTGCTGTAGAAGCCGACGGCCGTGCTCAGTTCACCGCTGGCCCAGCTTTCCGCGCCGAGTGCGGAGGCGCCTTCGCCCGGGGCGTAGGCGAAGTAGCCCACGGCAGTGGCTTCGGTGCCGGACGCTTCGCTGAGCGTGCCGTTGGCCACTGCGTAATCGCCGCTGGCGATCGCGCCGGCACCAACGGCCGTGGCCGCCTCGCCACTGGCCTGGGTCTGCACGAAGAAGCCCAGTCCTGGAATCAGGTCGGCCGGGCCGCCGACGGCGGTGCTGCTGGTGCCGGCGGCCACGCTCTGGGTGCCCACGGCGGTGGCGTAATCGCCGGTGGCGTTGGCCACCGCACCGAAGGCGGAGGACTGTGCACCGGCTGCGTACGCGCCGACGCCGTACGACGACGCCGCGAAACCGGACGCTTCAGCGCTCGCACCAACGGCGGTACCTCCGACGCCGGCACTGGTAGCGCCGGTATCGACCGGCACGCCACCGTTGGTGATCAGCGGGTTGCCCTCTTCATCGACGGCGGCGCCGCCGACGGCAACGCTGCCCGGGCCGTTGGCCTGCGCGTTGGTGCCGAAGGCCGCGCTGTTCTGGCCGCTGGCCAGCGCGTTGTAGCCCACGGCGGTCGCATTCTGCGCCACCGCGTTCGCGCCGCTGCCGAGCGCGGTGGTGCCGGTGCCAAGTGCATTGGTGGCTTCGCCCACGGCGGTGGCGTTGTCGCCGTCGGCAAACGCACCCGCGTCGCTGTCGGCGCTCCCGGTGACCTGCACGTACTTCGCCGTGGTGCCTGCCACCTCGCCCACTTCGTCCAGCTGGGCCTTGTTTACCGCATCACCGGCTTCGGTGCCGGCGGCGACGTGGGTGATCTGCCGCTCCAGGCCGTTGTTGTTGCCGACCGAGACCGTATCCACGCGATCGGCGTAGGAGCCGGCACCCAGTGCGACGCTGCCGACCGCCACGGCTGCGGAGTTGGAGCCGAGCGCGGCGCTGAAATCGGCAACCGCCGTGCTGAACGCCCCCACCGCAATCGAGGCTTCGCCGCCACTGCCAGCGCCGCGGCCGAGCGAGGTGCTGCCCGCGCCGATCGCCAATGCGCCACCGCCAATGGCAGTCGCACCATCGGCACTAGCTTCGGCCAGGCCGCCAATGGCCGTTGCCGCGCCGTTCTCGCTGGCGGCGAAGGCGGAGGCACCGAGCGCTACATCACCCAGCCCGAATGCCATCGCGCTCTGCCCTACCGCCACCGTCGCATCGCCGATGGCCAGACTGTTCTGCCCGAACGCGCTGCCACCCAGGCCGGCGGCAACGGCGTCGCTGCCGACCGCCGTCGTAGCGTTGGCCAGTGCCTGGCTGTTGCGGCCCAGCGCGGTGGCGCCGTCGCCATCAGCGTTGGCCGCGGCGCCGGCCGCCAGTGCGCCTTCACCGTCGATGCGGGCGGCGTCACTGTCGTTGTTTTCGCCATCGGCCTTGAAGTAGCGCGTCGCGCTGGCAGCCGTGGCGGCGACGGTATCCAGCTGCGCCTTGTTCACTGCATCGGTGGCCGCCGTCCCCGCCGCAACGTTGGTGACCTGGCGCTCTTTGCCGGCATCACCGACTGAAACGGTGTTGGCGCGTGCGGCGCGTGAGCCGGCGCCGAGCGCCACGCTGTTGGCTGCAGAGGCGGTGCTGTTGCTGCCGATGGCCACGGCGTTGGCGCCCGAGGCGGTCGCGTTGCCGTCCACCACGCAGCTGTCGATCACATTGCTGTTGAGCACCACACAGTTGGCGTTGCCGCCCACTTCCACCGACTGCGCATGCGCGTCGGAGATGGCACCGGTCATGCCCAATCCAAGCGTCAACGCGATGGCGGCCGAGAGCACCGCGCCACCTCGCGTGTCGGAAGATCGCCGCCGGTCGATGACCACGCCCGGGGTCTGGCTGCTGGCGAGTTCGGAGGCAACGACCATCTGCCCCAATGCTTTGTTCCAGACCTTGCGATAAATCCGATTCATCGATGCGACTCCTGGTTGGCTGGTTTTGGGCAAAGCGACGCCAACGCCAGGCCGCGTGGCCCAACGTCCCCTGAGGGCGTTTTCCGCTTGATTTACTGCGTTGTGCCGGATGGCGCGCTTACGGCGCGATCAACGAACAGAGAACTCGCCATCCTTGCGGTTGATTCCGAACTGAACGATTGCAAACTGAGAACTCAGTGTTAACGCAGGGTTTTGTTAACGTCAAGACTTTGACGTCAGAAATTGTTCGAACGCGAGATCCGTCACAGATTCGACGCTTCATGAGCGCGTTTTGTTAGTTCAATGTGAGCGATCGTCATCACGCAAATTCACTCCTGTAACGCGATGTAACTTGTTGCTTCATCACAGGTTGAGTCGGCACGCAAAAAAAAACCGCCGGTTATCCGGCGGTTCTTTCACGCAGCTTTCACTACTTCATCACATTGCGTCAGCCGCACCATACTCTTGCGTTGCGGAACATCCGCAGCCACGGCGAGTCGCCGTTCCAATCGGTCGGGCGCCAGCTGAGGTTCACCGCACGCGGGGTCCGCTCCGGGTGCGGCATCATGATCGTAACGCGGCCATCGGTGGTGGTCAGGCCGGTGATGCCGTCGGGCGACCCGTTCGGGTTCAGCGGATACTGGGTGGCGACGTTGCCGTCGCCATCGATGTAACGCAGCGAAACCCGGGCGGCGGCCTGGTCAACGGCGTTGGCGAACACTGCCTGGCCTTCGCCGTGCGCCACTGCCACTGGCAGGCGCGAACCGGCCATCCCACGCAACAGGATCGACGGCGATTCGACCACCTCCAGCAGTGCGGTACGGGCTTCGAACTGCTCGCTGCGGTTGCGGCGGAACTGCGGCCAGTGCTCTGCGCCCGGGATGATGTCCTTGAGCTGGCTCATCATCTGGCACCCGTTGCACACACCCAGCGCGAAGCTGTCCTGGCGGGCGAAGAACGCGGCGAAGGCATCACGCAGCGCGCTGCGCTCCAGTACCGAGGTGGCCCACCCGCGGCCTGCGCCAAGCACGTCGCCGTAGCTGAACCCGCCACAGGCGGCCAGGCCGGTGAAGTCGGCCAGGTCCACGCGGCCGGCAATGAGGTCGCTCATGTGCACGTCCACGCTGCGGAAGCCGGCACGTTCGAAGATGTTGGCCATCTCGATCTGGCCATTGACGCCCTGCTCGCGCAGCACCGCCACCCGCGGACGCGCGCCGGTGTTGATGAACGGCGCTGCCACGTCGTCATTCAGATCGAAGCTGAGCTTCGGCTTCAGGCCCGGCGCGGTGAAGCTGCGCGCGATGGCGTGCTCCTGGTCGGCATTCTCCGGGTTGTCGCGCAGCTTCTGCATGGCGTGGGTGACCGACCACCAGGCATCGAACAGCGCTTCCCAGCGCCACTCCACCAGGCTTTCGCCCTGAAGCGAGACGCGCACCACCGGCGCGGTGGTCGGGCGCGCGATGCGCTGTGCACATTCGGTCAGTGCATGGCGCTCGACCAGGTCGGCGAATGCCGCGCGATCTTCGCGCGCGATCTGCACCACCGCGCCCAGCTCTTCGTTGAACAGGCTGCGGAACGGGTCATCGCCCCACGCGTCCAGGGTGATGTCCAGGCCCTGGCGCGAGGCAAAGGCCATTTCGCACAGCGCGGCAAACGCGCCGCCATCGCTGCGGTCGTGGTACGCCAGCAGCAGGCCGGACTGGCGTGCATCGCGGATCAGTTCGAAGAACGCGCGCAGGCGCTGCGGGTCATCCAGGTCGGGCACGGCCCCGGCAAACGCCGGCAGCGCGCTGTGGTCGGCGTGCACCTGGGCCAGGATCGAACCGCCCAGGCGCTGCTTGCCGGCGCCCAGGCCGATCAGCCACAGCTCGCTGTCAGCGTCGCGGTCCAGCAACGGGGTCAGCTGGGTGCTGACATCGGCCACCGGCGCGAACGCACTGATCACCAACGACACCGGCGACACCGATTTGTGCGCCGTGCCGGCATCGTGCCACTGCGCCTGCATGGAGAGCGAGTCCTTGCCGACCGGGATGCTCAGCTCCAGCTGCGGGCACAGTTCCATGCCCACTGCACGCACCGCGTCGTACAGCAGCGCGTCTTCGCCGTTGTGGCCGGCTGCGGCCATCCAGTTCGCCGACAGCTTCACCGTGTCCAGCGCATCGACCGGAGCGGCGCACAGATTGGTGATCGCTTCGCCCACCGCCATGCGCGCAGAGGCGGCCGCATCCAGCAGCGCCAACGGCGTGCGTTCGCCGATCGCCATCGCTTCACCGGCCAGCGTATCGAAGCCGGCCAGGGTGATGGCGACGTCGGCCAGCGGCAGCTGCCACGGGCCGATCATCTGTTCGCGCGCGGTCAGCCCACCCACGCTGCGGTCGCCGATGGTGACCAGGAAGTTCTTCGAGGCCACCGACGGGTGCGCCAGCACACGCAGGCCGGCCTCGTGCAGGTCCAGGCCACCGGTCTTCAGCGCCGGCCAACGCGGCGCCGGCGGGTGCGCGGTGTCGCGGTGCATCTTCGGCGGCTTGCCGAACAGCACGTCCATCGGCAGATCGATCGGGGCATCGGCCGGGATGTTGCCAACGGTGGCACCGTAGGCGACCACCAGGCGTTCCTCGGCCGTGGCCACGCCGACCGCGGCGAACGGGCAGCGTTCGCGTGCGCACAGCGCGGCAAACTCGGCCAGGCGCGCCTGCGGCACGCCGAGCACGTAGCGCTCCTGCGACTCGTTGCACCACAACTGCATCGGCGACAGCGACGGGTCATCGGTGGGCACCTTGCCCAGGTCGATCACGCCGCCCACGCCGGAGTCGTGCAGCAGTTCCGGAATCGCGTTGGACAGGCCACCGGCGCCGACGTCATGGAACCAGCGGATCGGGTTGTCCAGGCCGAGCGCGACGCAGCGGTCGATCACTTCCTGGCAACGACGCTCCATTTCCGGGTTGTCGCGCTGCACGCTGGCGAAATCCAGGTCCTCGGCGCTTTCGCCGGAGGCCACCGAACTGGCCGCACCGCCGCCCAGGCCGATCAGCATGGCCGGGCCGCCGAGCACGATCACCGCATCGCCCGGCTGCAGCTTCAGCTTTTCGACCTGGACCTGGTCGATCGCACCCAGGCCACCGGCCAGCATGATCGGCTTGTCGTAGGCACGGGTCAGGCCGTCGCCTTCGGGCAGCTCGAAGCTGCGGAAGTAGCCCAGCAGGTTGGGACGGCCGAACTCGTTGTTGAACGCGGCGCCGCCGAGCGGGCCCTCCAGCATGATGTCCAGCGCCGGCGCCATGCGCGGGTTCAGCGCGCGCGGCGCTTCCCACGGCTGCGGCAGGGTCGGGATGCGCAGGTGCGAGACCGAGAAACCGGTCAGCCCGGCCTTGGGCTTGCCGCCGCGGCCGGTGGCACCTTCATCGCGGATCTCGCCGCCGGCGCCGGTGGACGCGCCCGGGAACGGGGCAATCGCGGTCGGGTGGTTGTGGGTTTCCACCTTGATGCAGAACGCCGAATCGACCACCGCTTCGCTGCGGTACTCACCGGTAGCCGGGTCCGGGCGGTAACGCGCCGCCGGGAAGCCGGCCACCACTGCCGCGTTGTCGCTGTATGCGCTGAGCGTGTGCTGCGGGGTGTGCTGGTGGGTGTTCTTGATCATGCGGAACAGCGAATGGGCCTGGTCGGCACCATCGATGGTCCAGGTGGCATTGAAGATCTTGTGCCGGCAGTGCTCGGAATTGGCCTGCGCGAACATCATCAGTTCCACGTCCGACGGCTTGCGGCCGAGGTCGCCGAAGCGCTGGCGCAGGTAGTCGATCTCGTCCTGGGCCATGGCCAGGCCGAGCCGGCGGTTGGCCGCTTCCAGGTCTTCCAGCGCCACCCGCTCCAGCTCGCCACGGGCCGGCGCGGTGAACAGCGCCTGGGCCTGGCTGGCCTCATCCAGCACCGACTGGGTCATCGGGTCGTGCAGGGCGCGGATTACTGCCTCGCGGGCGGTCGCATCGGCCGGCCAGCCGGCCAGGTCGATACGCAGGCCACGTTCCACCCGGCGGATCGGCTGCCCGGCGCCACGCACCAGTTCGGTGGCCTTGCTCGACCACGGCGACAGCGTGCCCAGGCGCGGCACCACGAAGCGGGTGATCGCCCCGGCCTGCTGCGGCGCCAGCGCGGGCTGGGCTTCCAGGATCCGGCTCAGGATCGCCGGATCCGGAGCGGCATCGCCCTCGGTCTGGATGAAGTACACGTGCCAGGCGCCGGTGATGCGCAGGTCGGCGGCCAGGGACTGCAGGCGGGATTCAAGACGTTCGCGGCGGAACGGCGACAGGGCGGATGCGCCCTCGAGGACCATCATGTCCGGGGAACCGTGGTTGGAGACGGGGCCCACTATTGTACCGATCCCGACGGCCCGCTGCCCGGTCCGGCCCCGCCTGCCGCCGGTCCGGGCAAAACCGCGGACGCCTCGAACGGTGCACTGGCGCACGGAATGGACGGGCAATCCATGACAACGTTGCCACCACTCGCCCGGCGCGCCGCTGGGCGGGCCCGCGTCCGCCCCCTCTGCTGTTGCCGGCCTCTCTCACCGGCCCCGGACCTGCTGCAACGCTGGTCGGCACCCTGCCGCCCAGCGCCCACCACCTGATCGGAGTACGACATGGCTGACCCGATTGCGCGCAGTACGGTGACATCGTTATCTCCCCGCTCCTCCGCCCGCCACCGCCGCTGGCTGCTGGCCCTGGCGCTGGGTTCGGCGGCCCTGAGCCCCGGCCTGGCACTGGCCGCCAGCTGTACCGGCGTGCCGGAGTGGAACGGCAATGTGATCTATCTGGCCGGCAGCACCCTGCAGAAGGGTGGGGTGCTGTACCGGGCCAACCAGGACATCTGGAACGCCCCGCCCGACCATCCGGCCGGCGCGCCGTACTACACCAACCTGGGCGCCTGCGACAGCGGCGGCAGCAACCAGCCGCCCAGCGTCAGTCTGACCTCGCCGGCCAACGGCGCCAGCTTCAGCGCCGGCAGCACCATCACCGTCAGCGCCAACGCCAGCGATGCCGACGGCAGCGTGAGCAAGGTCGAATTCTTCCGCGGCGGCACTTCGCTGGGCATCGACACCAGCGCGCCCTACAGCGTCAGCTGGACCAATGCGTCGGCCGGCGCCCACACCTTCAAGGCAGTGGCCACCGACAACAACAATGCCGTGACCTCGTCGGCCACGGTCAGCGTCACGGTCAATGCGGCCAGCAACGACACCACCCCGCCCAGCGTGCCCGGCGGCCTGGCCTCGCCCTCGAAGACCGCCACCACGGTCAACCTGGCCTGGAACGCCGCCAGCGACAACAGCGGTGGCAGCGGCGTGGCCGGTTACGACATCTACCGCAATGGCAGCCTGGTGGGCTCACCCAGCGCCACGCAGTACACCGATGGCGGCCTCACCGCCAGCACCAGCTACACCTACGCCGTGCGCGCCCGCGACAACGCCGGCAACGCCTCGGCCCGCAGCGCGTCGATCAGCGTGACCACGTCCGCTGGCGGCGGCGGTGGCGGCAACAAGCGCGTCATCGGCTACTTCACCCAGTGGGGCATCTATGGGCGCAACTACCGGGTCAAGAACATCGACACCAGCGGCTCGGCCAGCAAGCTGACCCACATCAACTACGCCTTCGGCAACGTGCGGAACAACCGCTGCGAAGTGGGCATCACCCAACCTTCGGACCCGAACACCGGTGCCGGCGGGGATGCGTTCGCCGACTACACCAAGGCCTTCCAGGCGGGTGAAAGCGTCAGCGGCAGTGCCGATACCTGGGACCAGCCGCTGCGTGGCAACTGGAACCAGCTCAAGCAGCTCAAAGCCAAGCACCCGAACGTCAAAGTGCTGATCTCGCTGGGGGGCTGGACCTGGTCGCGCGGTTTCTCCAGCGCGGCGCAGCCGGCCAATCGCCAGGCCTTCGTGGCCTCGTGCATCGACGCCTACATCAAGGGCAACCTGCCGGTGACCGATGGTGCCGGTGGTGTCGGCGCGGCGGCGGGCGTCTTCGACGGCATCGACATCGACTGGGAGTACCCGGTGGCGTGCGGCATCGCCTGCGGGACCCCGGCCGACAACGCCAACTTCACCGCGCTGATGGCCGAATTCCGCCGCCAGCTTGATGCGGTGCGCCCGGGCCTGCTGCTGACCGTGGCGGTAGGCGCGGGCATCGACAAGATCCGCGTGACCGATCCTGCGGCGTATCACCCGTACCTGGATTTCATCAACGTCATGACGTACGACTTCCACGGCGCGTTCGATCCGATCACCGGCCACCATTCGGCGCTGTTCGACTCGCCGGCCGACCCCTCCACCGGTGACACGAAGCTGTACAACAGCAACGACGCGATGGAAGCCTTCCTCGCCCGCGGCGTGCCGGCCAGCAAGCTCAACCTGGGCATCGGCTTCTACGGCCGTGGCTGGACCAACGTGCCCAACGTCAACAATGGCCTGTACCAGAGCGGAAGCGCGGCGCCCGGCACTTACGAAGCCGGCATTGAAGACTGGAAGGTGTTGAAGAACCTGAACCATCCGATCTACACCGATGCAAATGCGCGGGCCACCTGGAGCTATAACGGCACCACGTTCTGGAGTTTCGACACGCCGGCCATGGTGACCGAGAAGATGGGGTACGTGAAAACCCAGGGACTGGGCGGCGCGTTCTTCTGGGAGTTCAGCGGCGATGACACCCAGGGCACGCTGGTGAACACCATCAGCAATGGGTTGAAGTAAGTCATGCGCGCCCGGGGCCGCTGGCCCCGGGCGTGCTTCATGGCGGATGAGCGCAATCTGAAAGCGGCAGATGCAGGCAGTCCACACACTCCTCCCGGCAACGGCTCACTACCGACACGGGATGCACATGTCCGGACGAATCCAATCCTCACCGCCCTACCGCACACCGCCGCCGGTGCCGCCGCGAATGACGCGTTTCACACCTGGCCCCGATATCGTGTTGACCACGATCGAGAACGGACGGGGGACCGTGTCGCCCACATTGTCTTCCGCCCCCGCACCGTCGCCCGGGCGGCCAGTTCCTCCACCGGCAGCCTGCGAATCCGACGAGGATGTCTGGGGCAGCGACCTGGACGATGTCCAGTACACGCCGGAGGAGCAGAGAGAGTACGACGAACGCTTCGCACGCGAAGAGATCCAGATCGCGAATGCGCAACGCAACTGGCACACCCGCACGGGCGCCCCGCCCCAAGCTCATGACGACGCAGCGCTCCCTTGAGCGTGTTGATTGCCTGATGTCCATTCCCTCCACTACCTCAGAACCGAGCACGTCAATTCCTCGGCAGGCACTCGCGCGCGCCTGGGTTCGCTCAAGAAGAGCCTTGCCGGCTGAACGGGAATCGCCCGGCGAAGTGCGCGTGAGTATTTTATGAAAGTACCCCGCGCCAGCCGCCAAATAATGGCCATCCATTCTTGACGGCGCATTGCACCCATGCGTATTCCCACCGCACTACTGCGCGTTGGCGCTGCACTCGGCAACCAGGCTGCGAAAGACCAGCTCAAGTTGAAGCGAATTTCGCGCGAGGACATTCAATCGTTGAGGAACACCGGCACCTGGGCAGGGGCGCACCCCGCCAGTACAGCGGATGCCCTGCGCGTGTCCGATGGAGGTCGCGGCCAGACGCAACGTCGACACTGCGTTCCCGTATCAGTTTCCAACCCGATGGCGCGCCGTGAGCCGAGCATGGCACCGGTGCTGGCGAAACGTGCCGGACTGAGATCCAACACCAGTTGGCTGCACCACGGCTTCGGCGCACCTCCCCGGAGCGGACGCCCGCCAGCGCCCGACAGCCCTCGAATCCGCGTTCCCCACGATGGCAGAGAACTGCATCCCAAGATGGTGATGCAGCCAAAGGCCGTTCACGGCCCTTTTGACGCAATGACCGACCTCAATCGCCAGGCAAGCGCGTTGATCAATGCGGAACTGGACAGCAACACCATGTTCGGCGAGCGGGAGCCAAGCGAAGGGGTATCGGTGGCATCGGCCCGTGGCTCATTCGTCAACTCTGGACACAACGGAGGCAGCGAAGTGATATCCATCGCCCAGCGCCATGCCTTCCATTCCCCGGTTTATGATCGCGAGTCCGTGGACTTCATGGGCGACGCGCTGGACCTGTTTGGGGAATCCGACGCCGTCACGCAGCGCGATGCTCCTGAAGCGTTGAACGGCGATCTTCTGCAGTCGATGGCGTTCGCCAACGCAAGCGGGCCTGCCGAAATGGAGCCTGCTGAACCGACGTCGGATCGACCCGCTGGGATCCAGCATCAGAACAGCCGCGCCGTCCCGGATGTCACCCTGCCCACCATTGCCGCCGCGGACTATGAAAGTGACGGTTGCAGCCTTTCCGAGCACGACGACAGTGGCAACATCAGTGACCACGCTTCCATCGCGTCATTCAGCGACAGCGGATCCGAGGACGAATGGGATGAGCTGACTGCGGAAGAACTGGAGGCCGCTGACAAGCGCTTCCGGGATGAGGATGAGCAGATGGCGCAGTTCGCGCGCCTGTTCGAGAGACCACACGCGGCTGCTGAGGTGCCTGGCATACCGGCAGTTCCGCCCGCTCCCGTCTACGGGCATGCGGTTGTCAGTCACTCCGTCGATGCGAACGTTGCCAGCCTGTTCCAAGCTATCCAGAAGGAAGGGACGAGGCGGCAGGGTACGGTTATCGAGGTGCCGGACAAGTCCGGTGCCGTGTATCTGACTCCCGCAGAAGCAATTCTCCGGGAGAGTTTGACCTCGCTGGAAAAGATCCATTCCTTCAAGGGGGGCTCGGGCGGGGAGGATTCCGGCAACGATAGCGACACCGACCTGGGACACGACTGGCGGTGATCGCAAAGCGTTCCTGAATCCCGGACATCGAGGCCCGTTGAAGCAGCGCAGATGCCCCGGATGGTTCGATCCGGGGCATCGGGTGGTCAGCGCGCCTGACGCTCCAGCGCCTTGAGCAGCTGCGCCGGCGGCACGTAGCCGCCCAGCTGGGTACCGTCGGCGGCGAAGACCGCCGGGGTGCCGCTGACGCCCACCTGTTGGCCCAGGTTGTACTGCATGGCCACCGGGCTGGTGCAGTTCTTCGGCGTCACCGGCTGGCCCTGCTTGGCGCTGGTCAGCGCCTTGCGGCGGTCGCTCGCGCACCAGACCGAAATCATGTCGGTGAAGTCCTTGCTGCCCGGGCCCATGCGCGGGAAGGCCAGATACTCCACGGTGATGCCCATGCGGTTCAGCTCGGGAAGGTCCTGGTGCAGCTTGCGGCAGTACCCACATTCGATGTCGGTGAACACGGTGAGGGTGTGCTTGGGGTTGGCCGCGGCGAACACGATGCGCTCACCCCGCGGCACCTTGTCCAGCAGTTGCCTGCGGTACGCCAGCAGCCCGGCGCTGCTGGCCGGGGCGCGGTTCTGGATGTCATACGGCTGGGACTGCATCAGGTAGCGACCGTCGTCGGACACGTACAACACCTGCCCGCCCACCAGCACTTCGCGGAAGCCCGGGAACGGCGCCTCGCCGATGTAGTCGGGCTTGAACTTCGGGTCCAGGCCGGCCAGCGCGCTGCGCACGGTCTGGTCGGCATTGGCGTTGGCCGGCGCGGCGTTGCTCGCCGGCTTGGCGCCAGGCTTGGCGGCCGGCGGGGCCGGCTGGGCGCAGGCGGTCAGGCTGAGCGCCCCGAACAGGGCCACGGTGAGGACTCGAAGCATCTGCAGTTCCACGAGAGAAGATCCGCTGATTCTCGCACAGCGCCTCCGATTGCGATGTCGCGGCGGCGGCAGCGCGGGCCCAGGCCGGATCAGCAGAGCGAATCGTGAAAGTGTCCGCCGGTCAGCCAATGCACGCTGGTGGACCCTCCTCCCCCCTGTTCTCTCCACGTGCACGTTCCCCCTTCGATCTCGCTTTCGATCAAGGCCCACCTCCTGGGCCGCACCTCCGCACGCGTGGCACTGGCGGCCGGCAGCGAGAGCGGCACCCACTTCATCCGCGCCATGGAAAGCCTCCAGAACAGCGAGACGCGACTATGCCGCCGCTTCTGGAACGGTCAGCTCACCACGTCCCAGCTGGTCCAGCGCGCGTCGCGCCTGGCCGGGTTGCGCGAAAAACTCATGCCGTCCCAGCGCGTGGCCGATCGCAGCCGTCGTCTTGAACACATACTGCAGAGCTGCGGCGGCCTGCGGCCTCGCTGGGTATCCAACACGGGCGCGCGTGCGAAGTCGTTGCAGGCATTGCTCTGCCCGGACGCGGTGACTGCCCGCGCTCGCGCAGCACTGGCCACCCTGTTCTGGAACGGCGAGCTGGACAACATCGCCGACTTTGCTGCCGCGTTCCGGCTCGCGACCGCCGCCGGCAAGAACGACCCGGAGCGCGCCGCACACCTGCAGCGCGCCGCGTTGGAGCATCTGCATGCACAGGCACCTGCGGTAGGACACGGCCGCCAAGCCGCGTTGCTGAAGGTGTTCGAGGCATTAGTGGCGCCGGCGCCCACGCCAACGCCGCCGCTGCACCCCGAGGGCTGGGTGGCCGGCATCGAGAATCCCGCGCGCCGCTTCAGCGTCGCTTCTTCGTCGCCAAGCCGCGTGTCACGCCAGGATGCCCGGGACGCATGGTGGGAGCGGGCGATGCTGGCCGATGCGGGGTCCAGCTCGGAGAGCGACTGCGACAGCGACTGCGACAGCGACTGCGGGGCAGAATCGGACGACGTCAGCTGCTGCACGACATCGACAGCGGGGTGGGAGCTTGCCGACCCCTCTGAAAGCCATGCCTGAATCACCCTGCGCGCCTAGCCGCGCGGGTGATGTCTGGCATGCAGCTTCTGCAGGTGTTCGCGCGCCACGAGCGTGTAGATCTGGGTGGTGGACAGCGAACTGTGCCCCAGCAGCATCTGCAGCGCGCGCAGGTCGGCGCCGCGGTTGAGCAGGTGGGTGGCGAAACTATGGCGCAACCCGTGCGGGCTGATCCGCACCGGATCGATCCCGGCCAGCACGGCGTATTTCTTCACCAGACCCCAGAACTGCTGGCGGCTCAGCGGGTGCAGTGACGGCTCAAGGAACAGCGGCACCTCGCCGTCGCGCGCGGCGGGCACGGAACGCGTGCCAGCCAGCTGCGGGCGTGCTTCGCGCAGGTAGCGCTCCAGCCAGTGCTGGGACTCCTCGCCCAGCGGCACCAGCCGTTCCTTGCTGCCCTTGCCGGTGACCCGCAGCACGCCCTGGCGCAGGTTCACCGCATTGGCCGGCAGCTCCACCAGCTCGCTCACGCGCAGGCCCGCGGCGTACATCAATTCCAGCATGGCGCGGTCGCGCAGGCCCAGCGGTTGTGCCACCTCCGGCGCTGCCAGCAGCGCGTCGATCTGGCTTTCGGCCAGCGCCTTGGGCAGCAGCCGCGGCAGCCGCGGCGGATCCAGCAGCGCGCTGGGGTCTTCGCTGCGCTGGCCGCGCCGCAGCGCATCGGCAAAGAACGCGCGCAGCGCCGACAGCAGCCGCGCGTTGCTGCGCGGCGACCAGCCGTGGCGCGCGCGCCATGCGAGGAACTCGAACAGGCCGGCGCGGTCGATCCCGGCCAGCCCGCCGCCAGTTCCGTTGCGCCAGCGCGCCAGTCCCTCCAGGTCACGCCGGTAGCTGTCCAGGCTGGCGCGGGCCAGGCCCTGTTCGGCCCAGACCGCATCCAGGAAGCGCTGGATCAGCGCATTGTCGTCCTCGCGCAGCTCGGGCAGGTGCTGCACCAGCTGGCGGCGCGCGGCGGGGGTGGAAGTATCGGCCATGCGCACAGGATACAGGCGGGCCGGTGGCGACCCGCCAAACGGACGTCAGGCGCAGGTATGCTCGGCCCATGAGCGCACCTACCGCCGTCACCACCGACACTACCCGGCCTGCCTCACAGCTGTTGTGGCGGCTGCTCGCACTGCTCTACGACTTCTTCCCGGCGCTGGCACTGTGGATGCTGGTCGGCGCGCTGTTTACCGCCGGCTACGCCACCGGCCACGCTGCGCGCGAGAACATCGCGCCGTTCAGCCCGCTGCAGTGGGTGTTGTGGGGGTGCTGCTGGGTGGTGACCGGGGTGTATGCCGTCGAAAGCTGGCGGCGCGGTGGGCAGACGCTGGGGATGCGGCCGTGGCGGTTGCAGGTGGTGGGCGCCGACGGCACCGCGCCCACGCGGCGGCAGCTGTGGCTGCGTTATGCGGTGGGTACGGTGTCGGTGCTGCTGGGCGGCCTGGGACTGTGGTGGGCGTTGATCGACCGCCAGCGACTGACGTGGCATGACCGGATGTCCGATACGCGTATGCAGCGGCTGCCCAAGCGGTAACCGCGCTTCTTCGATCACAAGCCCTGCGTCAAAGGGCCGATCACCGTTATCGGCAGTCGTTTGGGAACCGACCCTACCCGTCGCCCGCCGCCGGGGTTACCCGGATTTGCGCCGGAACAGCATTCCCGACACCACCAGCATCACGATCGGTGGCAACGCGTAGGCGATGCGGTAATCGAACTTCAACGCACCGGCCATGCGCCCGAAGAACAGCTGCAGCAGCCAGAAGCCCAGCGCGAACAGGATGCCCAGGAACAGGCGCTTGCCCATGCCGCCGCTGCGCAGTGAACCGAACGCGAACGGGACGGCGGCCAGGCACAGCGCCAGTACGTTCAGGGGATAGAACCAGCGGCTCCAGTAGATGTCCTCGTAATCGCGCGCGTCCAGCCCGTTGCGCTTGCGGTACTCGATGCTGGTGCGCAGGTCGCGCGCGGCCAGGTTGCGCGGCTTGGAGAAGCCCGAGGCCAGCGCGCCCGCATCCAGCTTGGAATCCCACTTTTCGGTTTCCGCAGTGGTACGGGTGGCCGAACGCTCGCCGAAGGTATCGCGGCGAACCTTGTTCAGGGTCCACCCATCGGCCGTGTGTTCGACGGTGCCGGCATGGGTCACCGACGCGATTTTTCCGTCAGGTGCGATCTGATACAGGCTCACGTCGCTGAGCACCAGCCGGGTCCCGCCACCGGGCAGCAGCTGCTCTTCGCCACTGGTCGCGGTGAGGAACGTGTCGCCTTCGCGCACCCATACCCCCGAGTATCGCGATGCAGACAGGCTCTGCCCCGACTTCGCACTGGCCTTGATGTTGTCGGCACGATTCTGCGCCCAGGGCGCCAGCGTCTCGCCGCTCAACACCATCACCGCCGTCATCAGGGACAACGCGATTGCGACCGAGGCGCTGAGCCGCTTGCGCGACAGTCCCAGCGCGCGCAGCGCGGTGAGCTCGGAGGTGGCCGCCAGCTGGCCCAGACCCATCAGCGAACCGATCACGGCCGCAGTGGGGAAGAAGGTGTAGGCGCGGCGCGGCACCGTGTACAGCACCCAGGCCGCCGCGTGGCCGAGCGTATAGCCGCCCTTGCCAACGTCCTTGAACTCGCCGGAGAAGGCCATGACCACGTCCAGGCCCACCAGCACGGCCCAGGTCAGCAGAACCGTGCCGAACACCGCCCGGCCCAGGTAGAAATCAAACCGCATCGGATGAAGCTTCATGCGGTCCTCCGCGGGCGCGAGAGTCTGCCGTCGCGCAGATACATCCAGATGGCCAGCGCCAGCAACGGCAGGCTCAACCACCACAGGCCGAAGGTCGCCGGTATCTTGCCGTCAGCGATCCATCGGGTACCAATGAACATCAGGTTCATGCCGACCATGTAGGCAAGGAAGGCAAACATCATCCTTCCGTACCGCTGCTGGCGCGGCGAACTGCGCGCCAGTGGCAGGGTCATCAACGCAAACGCCAGGGCGATGAGCGGAGGCGTGATGCGCGAGTGCAGCTGCGCCTGGGCCTCCGGCCGGGCATCGCCGAACAGGCGGCTGGTCGGCAGCAGCTCGGGATCATTGTCATCGCGGGTGATGGCCCCATCAGGCAGCGCAACATCGTTGCGGACGAAGGTCATCAGCCGGTAATCCAGCGCGCCGTTGGCCGGGCCCTCGATCTGGTGGCCGTCATCGAGCTGCAGATAGCGCTGGCGGTCGCCCTCGAAGAACATCTTGCCGCTTGCGGCCGACACCACCTCGATCCGGTCGCCCCGGCTGCGCTGGACGAAGATCCGCCCCAGCCCGCTGCCGTCGGCCGAGACCGAGGACAGGTAGACCACCCCGCCATTGGGCAGCATGGTGAACTTGCCCGACTCCAGCCCGGCCATGACCAGGCTCTTGTTGGCGTCTTCGATCATCTGCTCGCTGGTCCGGTCCGCCCAGGGGCCCAGCCACAGCGAGCACAGCGCGATCAGCCCCACCACCGGCAGCACCATCATCAGCACCGGGCGCAGCAGCCGCCGGGGCCCGACCCCGATGGCGGTCAGGACCGCCATTTCCGAGTCCCGGTACAGCCGCGCCGTGGCCAGCAGCAGGCCCAGCATCAGCGCCAGCGGCAGGATCAGCGGCATGTAGACGATGAACTGCAGGCCGAGCTGGGAGAACAGCAGGCGGGCAGGCAGGCGGCCATCGGCGATGTTGCCGAGGATGTCCACCAGCACGCCGCCCACGCTTACCACCAGCAATACGATCAGGGTGGCCAGAAAACTCTGGACGAAATCACGCAGGAGATAGCGATCGAGCTTCGACATGGGGCGGTGGTTTAAACTCTCGGATTCGTTCGCGTGGTTGCCCAGTCTACTGACGGGACGTAAACAGCTCGCGATTGTACGTATTTGCCAACGGAATCTGATCAATGGCCCTGGAATTCACCCTGAACCACGCTGCCCCGGCCTCGGCCGAGGTCGACTGCGTCATCGTTGGCGCCTACGCCGACCAGACCCTGAGCCCGGCGGCACAGGCCCTGGACGCCGCCTCGGGCGGCCGTCTGACCGCCCTGGTCGCCCGCGGCGATGTCAGCGGCAAGACCGGCGCCACCACCCTGCTGCATGACGTCGCCGGCGTGAAGGCCGCGCGCGTGCTGGTGGTCGGGCTGGGTGAGCCGGCCAAGTTCGGCGTGCCCCAGTACCTCAAGGCGGTGGGCGACGCCAGCCGCGCATTGAAGAGCGGGGCCATCCGCCACGCGCTGTTCACCCTCGCCGAGATCGAGGTCAAGGGCCGCGATGCCGCCTGGAACATCCGCCAGGCCGTGATCAGCGCCGATCACGCCGCCTACCGCTACACGGCCACCCTGGGCACGAAGAAGGCCGAGGCCCCGGGCCTGGCCACGCTGGCCATCACCGGTACCGACGAGCAGGCTCTGACCCAGGGCCGGGCGATCGCCGCCGGCGTGCAGCACGCCCGCGAGCTGGGCAACCTGCCGCCGAACCTGTGCACCCCGGCCTACCTGGCTGAATCCTCGGTGGCCTTCGCCAAGGCCCATGCCGGTGCCGAAGCGGAGATCCTGGACGAGACGCAGATGGAAGCGCTCGGCATGGGCTCGCTGCTGGCGGTGGCCCGTGGCTCGGCCAACCGCCCGCGCCTGGTGGTGCTGAAGTGGAACAATGGCGGCGACGCCAAGCCGTACGTGCTGGTGGGCAAGGGCATCACCTTCGACACCGGCGGCGTGAACCTGAAGACCCAGGGCGGCATCGAAGAGATGAAGTACGACATGTGCGGTGGCGCCAACGTCATCGGCACCTTTGTCGCGGCCGTCACCGCGAAGCTGCCGCTGAACCTGGTGGTGGTGGTCCCGGCGGTGGAAAACGCCATCGACGGCAATGCCTACCGCCCGTCGGATGTGATCACCTCGATGTCGGGCAAGACCATCGAAGTGGGCAACACCGACGCCGAAGGCCGCCTGATCCTGTGCGACGCGCTGACCTACGCGCAGCGCTTCGAGCCGGCCGCGCTGGTCGACGTGGCCACCCTGACCGGTGCCTGCCTGGTCGCCCTGGGCCACCAGACCGCCGGCCTGATGACCAAGCATGACGACCTGGCCAACGAACTGCTGGCCGCCGGCGAGCACGTGTTCGACCGCGCCTGGCGCCTGCCGCTGTGGGACGAGTACCAGCCGATGCTGGATTCCAGCTTTGCCGACGTCTACAACATCGGCGGCCGCTGGGCCGGCGCCATCACCGCCGGCTGCTTCCTGTCGCGCTTCACCGAAGGCCAGCGCTGGGCGCACCTGGACATCGCCGGCGTGGCCAGCGATGAAGGCAAGCGCGGCATGGCCACCGGCCGTCCGGTCGGCCTGCTGACCCAGTGGCTGCTCGACCAGGTCGGCCGCGCCCATGTCGCGGGCTGACTTCTACCTGATCGCCAAGCCCCGCTTCCTGACCGAGCCGCTGCGCCTGGTCTGCGAGCTGGCCCGCAAGGCCAACGATGCGGGGCTTTTTACCCTGGTGCTGGCGCGCGACACCGCCCAGGCCGAGGAGCTGGACGAGCTGCTGTGGTCGTTCGACGACGATGCCTATATTCCGCACCAGATTGCCGGTGAAGACGTGGATGAGGAAGAGGCGCTGGTGCTGATCGCCGCGCCCGGTACCGACGCCCCATCGCGCCCGCTGGTGATCAACCTGCGCGACGACCCCTACCTCGGCGCCTGCGACCGGGTGTTGGAAGTAGTGCCGGCCGACCCGGAAGCCCGCGAGCCGCTGCGCGAGCGCTGGCGCCAGTACAAGGCGCTGGATTTCGAGCTGAACAAGTACGACATGTAAGCCCGTGCCGGCGCCCTTGATCGGGCCGGCCGGCGCCCTGATCCTTTACTGATTGCCTCCTGGTTGCCCCCGCATGACCCAACTTGCCTCCAGCTACGACCCCAAGACCTTCGAAACGGAGCTGTACGACTTCTGGGAGAAGGCCGGGCACTTCAAGCCGTCCGGCAAGGGCGAGCCGTACACCATCCTGCTGCCGCCGCCGAACGTGACCGGCACGCTGCACATGGGCCATGCCTTCCAGCAGACCCTGATGGATGCGCTGGTGCGCTACCACCGCATGCGCGGCTACGACACGTTGTGGCAGGTGGGCACCGACCACGCCGGCATCGCCACCGAAATGGTGGTGTCGCGCAACCTGGCGCTGGCCGGCAATGGCGAGAGCCGCGATTCGCTGGGCCGCGACGGTTTCATCGAAAAGGTGTGGGAATGGAAGGCGCAGTCGGGCGACATCATCGAGCGCCAGATGCGCCGCATGGGCACCTCGGCGGACTGGTCGCGCAGCACCTTCACCATGGACCCGCAGCCATCCGAAGCGGTGGTCGAAGCGTTCCTGCGCTGGCATGAGCAGGGCCTGATCTATCGTGGCCAGCGGCTGGTCAACTGGGACCCGGTGCTGAAGACCGCCATTTCCGACCTGGAAGTGGAAAGCGTGGAGGAAGACGGCTTCCTGTGGTCGATCAGCTATCCGCTGGCCGATGGCAGCGGCAGCCTCACCGTCGCCACCACCCGCCCGGAGACCATGCTCGGCGACACCGCCGTGATGGTGCACCCGGAGGACGAACGCTATGCGCACCTGATCGGCAGGATGGTGAAGCTGCCACTGACCGACCGCGAGATCCCGGTGATCGCCGACGATTACGTCGACCGCGAGTTCGGCACCGGCGTGGTCAAGGTCACCCCGGCGCACGATTTCAACGATTACCAGGTAGGCCTGCGCCACGACCTGCCGATGATCAACCTGTTCACCCCGGTGGCGGCGATCAACGACAACGCCCCGGAAAGGTACCGCGGGCTGGATCGCTACGAAGCGCGCAGGGTGGTGCTGGCTGAGCTGGAAGAACTGGGCATCCTGGTTGAAACCAAGGCGCACAAGCTGCAGGTGCCGCGCGGCGACCGTACCGGCCAGGTGATCGAGCCGTACCTGACCGACCAGTGGTTCGTGAAGATGGACGTGCTGGCCAAGCGCGGCCTGGAGCTGGTCGAGAACGGTTCCATCCAGTTCGTCCCGGCCAACTGGATCAACACCTACCGCCACTGGATGGAGAACATCCAGGACTGGTGCATCAGCCGCCAGCTGTGGTGGGGCCACCGCATTCCGGCGTGGTTCGACGACGCCGGCACCTGCTACGTCGGCCGCGATGAAGCCGACGCGCGTGCGCGCGCCCAGCTGGGCGCTGACGTGGTGCTGCGCCAGGACAGCGACGTGCTGGAAACCTGGTTCTCCTCGCAGCTGTGGCCGTTCTCCACCCTGGGCTGGCCGAACGCGCAGGCGATGGCCGAGCGCGGTTTCGAGCGCTACCTGCCGTCGTCGGTGCTGATCACCGGCTTTGACATCATCTTCTTCTGGGTGGCCCGCATGATCATGGCCACCGACAGCTTCACCGGGAAGATCCCGTTCAAGGACGTCTACATCACCGGTCTGATCCGCGATGCGCAGGGCCAGAAGATGTCCAAGTCCAAGGGCAACGTGCTCGACCCGCTGGACATCATCGACGGCATCTCCATCGACGACCTGGTCGCCAAGCGCACCACCGGGCTGATGAAGCCCAAGGACGCGCCGAAGATCGAGAAGGCCACCCGCAAGGACTTCCCCGACGGCATCATCGCCCACGGTGCCGACGCGCTGCGCTTCACCATCGCCGCGCTGGCCACCCATGGCCGTGACATCAAGTTCGACATGAGCCGCGCCGAGGGCTACAAGAACTTCTGCAACAAGCTGTGGAATGCCAGCCGTTTCACCCTCATGAACACCGAAGGCGCGCAGTTCAGCGGCGTGCCGCAGCCGCGCACCGATGCCGAGCGCTGGATCCTGGCGCGGCTGGCAGCGGTGTCGGCCGAGGCGCAGGCGCACTTCGCTAACTACCGCTTCGACCTGCTGGCGCAGGCACTGTACGAGTTCGCCTGGAACGAATTCTGCGACTGGTTCCTGGAACTGACCAAGCCGGCCCTCAATGGCGACAACGCCGAGGACGCGGCCAGCACCCGCCACACCCTGCTGTATGTGCTGGAAGCGCTGCTGCGCCTGCTGCACCCGCTCACCCCGTTCGTGACCGAACAGCTGTGGCGCCAGGTTGCGCCACGCCTGGGCATCGACGAGGACACCATTTCGCTGCGCGCCTACCCGACCGCTGCGGAGTTCGCGGGTGATTTCGTGCAGGCCGAGGCCGATGTGGAGTGGCTGAAGTCGATGGTCAGTGCGCTGCGCCGCGTGCGCAGCGAACTGAACGTGCCGCCGGCCAAGCAGGTCGGCCTGCTGCTGCAGGGGGGCAGCGGGGATGACCGCAACCGCGTGGCCCGCTTCACTTCGTCGCTGTCGTTCCTGCTCAAGCTGGAGCGCATCGAGTGGTTGGCTGCCGATGCGGAAACGCCGCCGGCCGCTACCGCGATCGTGGGCGAGCTGAAGCTGCTGGTGCCGCTGGAAGGCCTGGTCGACCTGGGCGCCGAACGCGCGCGCCTGGACAAGGAAATCGCGCGGGTGGAGGCGGAGAAGGAAAAGAGCGCCACCAAGCTGTCCAAGTTCACCGACAAGGTGCCGGCGGCGGTGATCGAGCAGGAGCGCGTGCGCCTGGTCGACTGGACCGCGCAGCTGGAAGGCCTGGTCGCGCAGCGCGCGAAGCTGTAGAGCCTGTCAATCGGCTTCCGGACAGGCGACCAACGGTCGCCTGCTACCGCGGGGTGCCGGGATCGGCCCTTTGACGCATGGGCGCTGACCGGCGAAACGCCTTCCCCGCCAATGTTCATGCCGCAACCGAACGCGGGCAGTGCAACGGCGGTCGATAGGCGTGCGACCCTACCAGCGAGCCGGACGGTAGAGTCGGTTCCCAAACGACTGCCGATATGGGTGATCGGCCCATTGACGCATGGACCCCGATCGGAAAAACGGATTCCCACCACACCCGACGTTGTTACAACGGCGGCATCGTCTGGATGTCGTCGTCGACCAGTTCGATCGCCATCACCAGCGCGTCTTCGCGCCCATCACGGGCCGGGTAATAGCGCGGGCGGCGGCCGATCTCGTTGAAGCCCTCGCTGTGGTACAGCGCCACCGCCGGCGTGTTGGACGGGCGCACTTCCAGGAATACCCGCTGCGCGCCATGCTCGCGCGCCAGCTTCACCAGCGCGCGGAACAGCCGCCGGCCCAGGCCACGGGCCTGGCACGCCGGATCGATACAGACATTGAGCACGTGCGCTTCGTCGGCGGCGATGCTGAGCACGCCATAGCCGACCAGCACGCCATCATCGTCCAGCGCCAGCGCGGGGTAACCGGCACGCAGGCAATCGACGAAGATGCCGCGCGTCCACGGGAACGGGTAGCCGCGCAGTTCGATTTCCATCACCGCATCCAGGTCGGCCTCGCGCAGCGCGCGCAGCGACATCGGGCGCGCCGAACTGACCGCGCTCACCCGCGGCCCCGCTTGCGCAGTGCCCTCAGCTGCGGCCACAGCGCGCGCTTGGCCGCGGCATTGCCACGCAGTTCATCCAGCTTCCAGCCGGCCATCAGCGCCTGCGTTTCCGGCTCGGCCGGGTTGCAACCGGACGCGCGCAGCAGTGCGATCTGCAGGCGGTCGGGCATGCGCACTGCCGCGCGGCGCGCGCCGCTGGCGCGTTCGCGGGGCGCGACGGCAGGTGCCGGCTCGTCAATGCGGGTTGGCGCGGAGCGACGCGCAGGTGCCGGCTGGGTCTGCGGGGGCGGTGCCACGGCAGCCTCGGCCATGCCCAGGTCGATCCCCGTCTCCGGACCGGCCATCTCCACGTTGCCGTCCACGAACACCGTGTAGCCCATCGCCTGCAGCCAGGACTGCTGCGCCGGGGTCCACAGGGACGGGTCGGCCGGGCTGCTCACGCGGCGGGCTCGACCGGCTTGCGGGTACGCTGCCACAGCCAGCTGACCGGACCGGACAGGGCATAGATCACCCCGACCGCAAACAGTACGCGCGGCAGGTCGATGACCATGATGGCAATGGCGATCGGCACCAGCGCCAGGGCCAGGAAGGGCACCCGGTCGGCCCGCGGGCCTTTCTCGCCGCTGCCCTTGAAGCTCCAGAATCGGATCCGGCTGACCATCAACAGCGCCGCCACCAGGGTCACGCCCAGCGCCACGTAGCGCAGTTCATTGCCGTCCCAGCCCAGCGTGCCATCGGCGAACGCCCACACGAACGACATCATCAGCCCGGCCGCGGCCGGGCTGGCCAGGCCGATGAACCAGCGCTTGTCGACCACGCTGACCTGGGTGTTGAAGCGGGCCAGGCGCAGCGCCGCGCAGGCGGCATACAGGAACGCCACCGCCCAGCCGACCCGGCCGAGGATGGGGTCGTCGAATTTCAGCCACGACAGCGACCAGTGGTACATCACCAGCGCCGGGGCCATGCCGAAGCTGACCAGGTCGGCCAGCGAGTCGTACTGCACGCCGAACTCGCTGCTGGTGCCGGTCAGGCGCGCCACCCGCCCATCCAGGCCGTCCATGACCGCTGCCACGAACACGGCGATGGCGGCATTGACGAAATCGCCGTTGGCCGCCGCGATGATCGCGTAGAACCCGGCGAACAGGCCCGCAGTGGTGAACAGGTTGGGCAGCAAATAGATGCTGCGCGAGCGCGGCGGGGGTTTCATCTGATCCATGCCGCCAGTTTAGTGGCTGCGGCCCGGTTTGGGGGGAGGCTTGCCAGCATGGAGCGGGAATGCTGCAATCGCGCCTCTGTCCCCGCTGCCCGGAGTTGCCATGCGTGCCCTGCCCCTCGTGTGCTGCCTGCTGCTGCTCGCCAGCGCCCCGGCCAGCGCTGGAACCGTCTACAAGTGGAAGGACGCCAACGGCGTGACCCAGTATTCGGAGAAGCCGCCCGCCGGCCGGACCGCCGAACAGCGCCAGATCCAGAACCGGGACCCGGTCGGCGGCACGCCGCAGGCAAAGGCCGCACCGGCCGAATCGGCCGACTGCACCACCGCCCGCAACAACCTGGCCCTGCTCAACGGCAAGGGCGCGGTGCTGCAGGACACCGATGGCGACGGCAAGCCCGATTCCCCGCTGGACGACACCCAGCGCCAGAGCCAGAAGGGGCTGGCCGAAGCGGGCATCAAGGCCTACTGCAAGCCGGCGGCCTGACCACACGACCAACGGTCGTGTGCTACCCGGCAGGTATCGACCGTCGGTCGACCACGGCGTCGGCAGGTATCGACCGTTGGTCGACCACGGCGTCGGCAGGTATCGACCGTTGGTCGACCACGGCGTCGGCAGGTATCGACCGTTGGTCGACCCCGGCGTCGGCAGCTATCGACCGTTGGTCGATACGCCCCCCGGGCCCGAATTGGGCACGTTGGCGGTCGGGCTGGCAACGACGTGAATGCCCGCCTACATTTTGCCAGCCGTGCTGGCAAAATGTAGGCTTTCCGCCGTTCAGCGAAGCCGACGATGCGCCTCTCCCAGTTCCACCTGCACACCACCAAGGAAACCCCCGGCGACGCCGAGCTCACCAGCCACCGGCTGATGCTGCGTGCGGGCATGATCCGCAAGCTGGCCTCGGGACTCTATATCTGGTCGCCGCTGGGCCTGCGCGTGCTGCGCAAGGTCGAGCGCATCGTGCGCGAGGAAATGGAGCGTGCCGGCGCCATTGAATTCCAGGTGCCGACCCTCCAGCCCAAGGACCTGTGGGAGGCCACCGGGCGCTGGGAAAAATTCGGCCCGCAGCTGCTCAAGATCAAGGACCGCAAGGAGCAGGTGTTCTGCTACAGCCCCACCGCTGAAGAGGCCGCCGCCGATTTCGCGCGCCAGGAACTCAACAGCTACAAGCAGCTGCCGGTGAACTTCTTCCAGATCCAGACCAAGTTTCGCGACGAGATCCGCCCGCGCTTCGGCGTGATGCGCGCGCGCGAGTTCCTGATGAAGGATGCCTATTCCTTCCACCTCGACGATGCGTGCCTGGTGCGTGAGTACGAGAACATGAAGGCCGCCTACGCCCGCGTGTTCACCCGCCTGGGCCTGGACTTCCGCATGGTGCAGGCCGATTCCGGCGCGATCGGCGGCGATGCCTCGCAGGAGTTCCACGTCATCGCCGACTCCGGCGAAGACGCACTGGTGTTCTCCACCGGGTCCGATTACGCGGCCAACATGGAAGCAGCCGTCGCCGCTGCCCCGGGCCCGCGCCCGGCCGCCAGCGAAACGTTGCGCAAGGTGGAAACGCCCACCCAGAAGACCTGCGAGGCGGTGGCCGCCCTGCTCGGCCTGGGCCTGGAGCGTACCGTCAAGTCGATCGCGATCATGACCGAGGCCGGCTTCGTGCTGGCGCTGGTGCGTGGCGACCACGAGGTCAACGAGATCAAGCTGGGCAAGGTCGACGGCCTGCAGGGCTACCGCATGGCCGGCGAGGCGGAAATCGCCACGCACCTGGGCAGCGAACCGGGCTTCCTGGGCCCGCTCAACCCGGCCAGACCGATCCGCATCGTGGCCGATCGAGACGTCGCCGCGATGGCCGATTTCGTCATCGGTGCCAACGAAGCCGGCTTCCATATTGCCGGTGTCAACTGGGGCCGTGACCTGCCCGAGCCGGAAGTGGCCGACATCCGCAATGCAAAGGAAGGCGACCGCGCCGCCGATGGTGGCGAGCTGCGCGTGGCACGCGGCATCGAAGTGGGCCACGTGTTCCAGCTTGGCCGCCAGTATGCCCAGGCGCTGAATGCCACCGTGCTGGACGAAAACGGCAAGGCCGCGGTGATGGCGATGGGCTGCTACGGCATCGGTATCTCGCGCATCGTTGCCGCGGCCATCGAACAGAACCATGACGACGCCGGCATTATCTGGCCCGACGCGATGGCGCCGTGGCAGGTGGTGGTGTGCGTGATCAATCCCAAGCAGGACGAGGGCGTGGCCAACGCCGCGGTCGAACTGCTGGGCCAGCTGCAGGCGGCTGGCCTGGACGCGGCACTGGATGACCGTGGGCTGCGCCCCGGGTCGATGTTCGCCGACATGGAGCTGATCGGCGTGCCGCACCGGGTGGTGGTGTCCGAACGTGGCCTGGCCGCCGGCACGTTCGAGTACCGCGCGCGCAGCGCCAGTGAAGCCGAAAGCCTTGATCGCGACGCGTTGATGGCCAGGCTGGCGAAGTGATGACGGTGCCGGGTGAAACATCCCGGCATTTTATTGTCCCGTTTCCATTGATTAATTCTTCGCGCTGTGCATTCCAGAAATGAGAATGTATGCTGTTGCCGCGCCAAGGACTGGCTCAACCCCGTCCTTCTATTTTTAGATTCCGGAGCAGTTGATGAGTATTGACCTGAGTGGCTTGTCCGCCAAAGAGCTGGGCGCACTGATCAAGAACGCCAAGAAGCAGCAGACGATCGTCGCCAAGCGCCCGGCCATCACCAAGGTCCGCGCACAGCTGACCAAGTTGGCCAAGGCAAACGGATACACCCTGGAAGAAGTAGCAGGCGTTGCGGCCCCCACCCGCGGCCGCGCCGGCAAGGTCGCCAAAGCCGCACCCGCCAAGGCCGTGCGCAAGCTCGGCAAGGTCGCCCCGAAATACCGCAACCCAGCCAACCCCAAGGAAACCTGGACCGGCCGCGGCAAGCAGCCGCGCTGGCTGGCAGCCCACACCACCAAGGGCAAGAAGCTGGAAGAGTTCCTGATCAAGAAATAAGCGAACCGCTGATCGCGCTCGTTTCGAAACGCCGGCTTGGATGCCGGCGTTTTTTTTTGCCATGCATCGTGCGACGTCTTTGATCGTTTCGAATCTCTCAGAAACTCACAGATTCTTTCGTGCCGGTACCAGCAGGTTGCCGAACAACAATCCCGCCACCAGTGCCATGACCACGTTGAGCACGGTCATCAGCACGGTCTGGCCGGCGCTCATGTCCTGCTGCTGCACCAGGGTGAGCACGCCGCGCAGGCTGGTACTGCCCGGCACCAGCATGATGATGCCGGGCAGGCGGATGATCGCGCCGGGGCGCTGCACGATGCGGCCGAACAGGTTGCCCGCCGCGGTCATGATCATGGCCGACATGAAAATGCCGGCTGGCAGGCCCCAGGCCTGGCCGGCAAACTTGGAGATCGCGTAACCGGCCACCGAGGCGGCGATCACCCACGGGTAATCGCGGCGGTTGGCCTTGAACAGCATCGCGAACGCAAACGCCGCCACCAGCAGCGCACTCCATTCCACCCAGTCCGCCTGTGGCCGCGACGCGCGCACCAGCGGATCCAGCCCGACAATGCCCGAGAGCGTCACGGCGATCACCGCGCCCACCGTCAACTTCAGGATGGTGGTGATCGCGCCGGCGAAGCGTGCCGTCCCCGATACCCAGTGCTGGCTGGCCAGCTCGTTGACCGCGTTGGTCAGCGACATGCCGGGCAGCATGACCACCAGCGAGGCGATGATTACCGTGTTGAGGTTGAGCGCGCCCACGAACGACGCCACCAGCGCCGCCACGGTGCCCGCCAGCAGCGCGGCCAGGGCCTCGCTGGCCTCGCGGCTGGCCGGACGGCGGTCGGTGATGAGCGTCATCAGCCCGATCAGCAACCCGATCACCCCGGCCGTGGCGATATCCAGCCACGGCAGCTTCCACAGCCCGGCCACGCCGGCCGCGCCCAGGCTGTAGGACAGGATCATGCGGATCTTGCCGCGCCGGCCCGGGTCCTTGTCCAGTTGTCGCAGCGCGGTATGCCCCTGCGCGATGCTCATCGTGCCGTTGGACACCGCCTCGGTGATCTGGTCGGCGATGCTGAGCTTGTGCAGGTCGTTTTCGCCCGGTGCCAGCCGGATCACGCGCGTGATGTCCGACGAACCGATGGCCTTGGTCGGGTCGCTGAAGCTCAGGATCAGCCCGGTCGGGTTCGACCAGGGCTCGCAGTCCAGGTCCAGCCGCTGCGACAGTGCAACCACCGCCGCCTCCAGCCGCTGGGCCGTAGTGCCGTAGCTGTGCAGCCGTCCGGCGATCTCGGACACGAAGGCCACCCGCTGTGCGTAGGTGGCGGGAGGGGTGGCAATGGCGGGTGCGTCTGCAGACATGCGGCGTAGTATTACCTGATGTCGGGGCGCGCACACACTTGCCGTCCACGCAGACAGGTTATGCTGCGTGGAGGACGCCCCATGACGCCAGACCAGACCCCCAAACTTGAACAGGATCCACAGGACCCCGGTCTCATCCGGTTGTCCGGCCAGTGGACGTTGCGCACCGCGCTGGACGCGGCCGAAGTGCTGCGCGCGGCGCCGGAGAAGGTCACCGGCATCGATGCCAGCGGCATCACCCAGCTGGATTCGGCCGGCGTGCTGCAGGTGCTGCGCGTGGCCCAT
This sequence comes from Stenotrophomonas sp. NPDC047960, assembly GCF_043204395.1. NCBI lineage: Bacteria > Pseudomonadati > Pseudomonadota > Gammaproteobacteria > Lysobacterales > Lysobacteraceae > Stenotrophomonas > Stenotrophomonas sp. NPDC047960. The sequence goes on from NZ_JBIDBX010000003.1 coordinate 210,045, forward strand.
CGTGCCGACCTGGCCGAGGATGCACTGACGTTCCGCGAAGACCACCGCGCGCTGGTCTGCACCATCGAAGAAGTGGCCGACGACCGCCCCAAGGCCAAGCGCGACTTCGGCGTGCTGGCCGCGCTGGAGCGGCTGGGCCGCAGCGTGCACGCCACCGGCCACAACATCGTGGCGCTGGCCAGCTTCCTGGGCGAGAACCTGGTCAAAGGCAGCCGCCTGCTGCGCGAGCCGCGTCGTTTCCGACTGACCGCGACCGTGCACCATATGGAGCAGGTCGGGCTGGACGCGGTGCCGCTGGTGGCCCTGCTGTCCTACCTGGTGGGCGCGGTCATCGCCTTCCTCGGCTCGACGATCCTGCGCGACTTCGGCGCCGAGATCTACGTGGTGGAACTGGTCAGCATCGCGTTCCTGCGCGAGTTCGCCGTGCTGCTTACCGCCATCGTGCTGGCCGGCCGCACCGCCAGCGCCTTCACCGCGCAGATCGGCTCGATGAAGGCGCGCGAGGAAATCGACGCCATCCAGACCCTGGGCCTGGACCCGGTCGACCTGCTGGTGCTGCCGCGGCTGATCGCGCTGCTGATCACCCTGCCGCTGCTGACCTTCGTGGCGATGATCGCCGGCCTGGCCGGCGGCGTCACCGTGGGCGCATTCGATCTGGATATTCCGCCGCAGATGTACCTGGCGCGCCTGCACGAGACCATCGAAGTGCGGCACATGCTGGTGGGCCTGTCCAAGGCGCCGGTGTTTGCCGCCGTGATCGGCCTGATCGGCTGCCTGGAAGGGCTGAAGGTGGAAGGCACCGCGCAGTCGGTGGGCGAGCGCACCACCTCCAGCGTGGTGCAGACCATCTCGCTGGTGATCATCATCGACGCGTTTGCCGCGTTGTGGTTCATGCACATGGATTGGTGATGATGACCACGGCCGCCCCCGAAGAAGATACCCGCCCCGACCTGGACGACGCGTCCGGGCTGGCCATCCGCGTACGCGGGTTGACCAACCGCTTCGGCACCCAGACCGTGCACGACGGCCTGGACCTGGACGTGCGCCGCGGCGAGATCCTGGGCGTGGTCGGCGGCTCGGGCACCGGCAAATCGGTGCTGATGCGCAGCATCCTCGGGCTGCGCCGGCCCGATGAAGGACAGATCGAAGTGCTGGGCGTGGATGCACGTTCGGACAATCGCGCCGACCGCCTGCACATCGAGCGCAACACCGGCGTGCTGTTCCAGGATGGCGCACTGTTCTCGTCCATGACCGTGGGCGAGAACGTGCAGGTGCCGCTGAAGGAACACCACGGCGAACTGCCCGAGCGCTGGCATTACGAACTGGCGCTGTTGAAGGTGAAGCTGGCCGGCCTGCCGGCCGATGCGATCAACAAGCTGCCCTCGCAGCTGTCTGGCGGCATGCGCAAGCGCGCCGGCCTGGCCCGCGCGTTGGCGCTGGACCCGCCGCTGCTGTTCCTGGACGAGCCCACCGCCGGGCTGGACCCGATCGGCGCGGCCGCATTCGACCGCCTGATCAAGACCCTGCAGGAAGCACTCGGCCTGACCGTGCTGCTGATCACCCACGACCTGGACACGCTGTATGCCATCTGCGACAGAGTGGCCGTGCTGGCCGACCACAAGGTGATCGCCAACGCGCCGTTGCCTGAGATCGAACAACTGGAGCATCCGTGGATCCAGGAATATTTCCACGGACCGCGCGCGCGTGCTGCACGCGCTGCCAAGCAGAAGAGCGAGTAAGCCATGGAAACCAAAGCCAATTACGTACTGATCGGCGCGTTCACCCTGATCGTGGGGCTGGCATTGCTGGCCTTCGGGTTGTGGGCGGCCAAGTACTCCTCCGACCGCACCTGGACCGAATACCGCGTGGTGTTCCGCGAGGCCGTGACCGGCCTGTCGGTGGGCAGCCCGGTGCAGTACAACGGCATCGCGGTCGGTTCGATCACCGAACTGAACCTGGTGCCGGATGACCCGCGCCAGGTGGTCGCGCGGATCCGCCTGAACTCCAACACCCCGGTCAAGACCGACACCCGCGCCAAGCTGGCCATCACCAGCCTGACCGGGCCGTCGATCATCCAGCTCAGCGGCGGCACGCCCCAGGCGCAGGCGCTGACTGCGGTGAACAAGGACCCGGCGCCGATCATTCCGACCACCCCGTCGGCACTGCAGAACATCACCGACGTGGCCAACCGCATCGTCGAGCGCATGGACCAGGTATTGAGCGACCGCAACGTGGCCAGCATCAACGCCACCCTGGCCAACCTGGAAACCATCAGCGGCGGCCTGGCCGACCGTGACCAGGGCACCCAGGCGCTGCTGCTCAGCGCGCGCGATGCCGCGCGCAGCCTGGACGACACCCTCAAGACCACCAACGGCACCATCCAGCGCCTGGACACGAACCTCGTGCAGCAGCTGCCGCCGATCCTGGACAAGCTGGAAACCACCCTGACCAAGCTCGATTCGGCCGCCGGAAGTGCCGATTCGATCCTGGGCGAGAACCGCGCGGCCATCAACAGCTTCGCCAACGACGGCCTGGCCCAGCTGGGCCCGACCCTGACCGAACTGCGCGGGCTGATCCGCGACCTGCGCCGGGTCAGCGACAAACTGGACAACAACCCGGCCCGCTATCTGCTCGGCCGCGACGCGCCGAAGGAGTTCGAACCCAAATGAGCCGCTTCCCTCTCCTGCCCGCCTCCCTGCCCCGCCTGCTGCTTCCGGCGGCCCTGATGATCGCGCTGGGCGCCTGCTCTTCGTTGCTTGGCGGCGGCGAACGCAGCCAGGTCACCATCTATTCGCCGGTGGTGCGCATCCAGCCGGATCCGTCGTGGCCGAAGGTCGACTGGCAGCTGGTGCTGGTCAAGCCGACCGCCGCGCGCGTGGTCGACAGCCCGCGCATCAACGTTCGCCCCAACCCCGGCGAGCTGGAGGTCTACAAGGGCGTGAGCTGGGCGCAGCCGGCCACCGACATGGTGGACGATGCGCTGGTGCGCGCCTTCGAGGATTCCGGCCGCATTGCCGGCGTGGCCCGCGCCACCACCGGCATCCGTGCCGACTACAAGCTGGCGCTGGATGTGCGTCGCTTTGAATCCGATTACCGCGGCCAGGCCACGCCGACCGCGCTGATCGAGATCAACGCCAAGCTGATCCATGTCATCGACCAGCGCGTGGTGGCCGACCGCACCTTCCGCCAGGAACAACCGGTGCCCAGCACCAGCACCGCCGATGTGGCGCAGGCATTCGAGAAGGGCCTGCAGGCAGTGACCACCGAGCTGGTGGGCTGGACGCTGGTGACCGGCCAGGCCGACAGCAGGACGGCTGCGGTTATTCCGACGCGGCTGCGTTGATCCAACGGAAGGTCAGGTTGATGCGTTCGGCCAATGGCCGGGCGCTTTTCGGTAATGCGTGCTGATAGAAGGTCTGGGTGCGTCCGCCCATCACCAGCAGATCGCCATGGCCGAGGGTGACTTCCGCCTTGCGTGCATGATCATCGCGACGCCGCAGCAGGAACCGCCGCGCTGCACCCAGGCTCAATGACGCAATCAGGGGCGTAGGCCCAAGCTCGGGCTCGTTGTCGCTGTGCCAGCCCATGCCATCGTCATTGTCGCGGTAGCAGTTGAGCAGCACGCTGTTGAACGGCTGCCCGCAGAAATCCGACAACGCATCGCGCAGCGGAACCAATGCCGGGTGCCAGGCATGTGGCACGAAGTCGGTACCCGAATAGCGGTAGCGCGCTGCAGGATCACCCATCCAGCAGCTCAGCCGCGGCGAATCCACCTGCCGGCCGAACATCTTGATTCTGTGCACCTCCCACGGCACCTCGCCGCGCAGCTGCCGCTGCAGCGCATCGGCCGCGTCGGTGGGCAGCCAGTGGCGGTGCCAGTGCACCTGGGCATCGGGAAGGTGGAGGTCCATGGTGGAACGCTAGCATGGCGCTGAACGGCCCGCATGCGCCCGGTGGGCGCCTTTTCCCCTGATTTTCATGCCGTTACCGGGCGCGGGCAGTGAAATGGCGGTCGATTGGGATGCGACCCTACCGCGGGCACCAGCTTGCACGGCGATGTAGGGTCGGTTCCCGAACGACCGCACGCGGCGGCTCCACATCCGGTAACGCATGACCCCAGACCGACATCCGCTGCTCCGCAGCCGAACTCTCGCTATGCCACACGCACCCAGCCGCCTACAATCGGCGTTCCCCCAGCGTGACCGGCGGCAAGCACCCCGCCGCCTACCGGCAGAGAACCCGCAATGAGAAGTCATGACAGCAGCAAGCGCATCCTGGTCACCGGTGGTGCCGGGTTCCTCGGCTCGCACCTGATCGAGCGCCTGCTCGACCAGGGCCACGAAGTGGTCTGCGCCGACAACCTGTTCACCGGCACCAAGCGCAACATCGCGCACCTGCTGGGCAACCCGAACTTCGAGTTCCTGCGCCACGACGTGACCTTCCCGCTGTACATCGAGGTCGACCAGATCTGGAACCTGGCCTGCCCGGCCTCGCCGATCCACTACAGCCACGACCCGGTGCAGACCACCAAGACCTCGGTGCACGGGGCGATCAACCTGCTGGGCCTGGCCAAGCGGCTGGACTGCCGGATCTTCCAGGCGTCCACCAGCGAAGTCTACGGCGACCCGAGCGTGCACCCGCAGCGCGAAGAGTACTGGGGCAACGTCAACCCGATCGGGCCGCGCTCCTGCTACGACGAAGGCAAGCGCTGCGCCGAGACCCTGTTCTTCGACTACCACCGCCAGCATGGGCTGGACATCAAGGTGGCGCGCATCTTCAACACCTATGGCCCGCGCATGCACCCCAATGATGGGCGCGTGGTGTCCAATTTCATCGTGCAGGCGCTGCGCGGCGAGAACATCACCATTTACGGCGAGGGCCAGCAGACGCGTTCGTTCTGCTATGTGGATGATCTGATTGAAGGGTTCATCCGGCTGATGGACACCGACAAGGATTTCACCGGGCCCTGCAACCTGGGCAATCCGGCAGAGATGACCATCCGCGAGCTGGCCGAGGCGGTGATCGCGTTGACCAACTCAGGCTCCAAGCTGGTGTTCAAGCCGCTGCCGCAGGATGACCCGATGCAGCGCCAGCCGGATATCACGTTGGCCAAGAGCCGGTTGGGCGGCTGGGAGCCGCAGGTGAAGCTCGAAGACGGTCTTCGGCGGACGATTGCCTATTTTGATGGATTGTTGAGCGGCTGAGAGATCGCTCCGATCTGGCGTCATGCGTTCCCGGGCGATGAGCCGTTACGTGCGGTCGTTTGGGAACCGACCCTACCGCAGCCGCCTGATCAGTGGCATTGGTAGGTGACGTCCTGGCGGCTGTGGCGGAACGGGTCGGTCAGGTCGTCGGAGTATTTGCCAAGCAACAGGCGCTGCTTTGGCAGGAAATGCTGGCGATAGAAGCGGCTCATGGCCGCTACACGGCGGCCCTTGTCGGTGAGCAGCACGCAGCCGTTGGCGATCTGGATCGTGCCCGAGCTTTCCTGTTCGGTCAGCCGCACGTCCACCAGCCGATGTTCCACCATGTATTCCCTGGTGAACACGTCCTGGAAGGCATCCTGGCGGATGCCGCCGCCACGCTGGTCCAGCTTTTCAAGGATGTAGAACGACAGTGAACGGTCGATCACGGTGGGCACTGAAATCGCGAAGGAATAACCGCCCAGCAACCATACCGCGATCAGCAGTACTTTCTCGGTAACGGTGAAGCGCCGCAGCGCAGGCAGCAGCAGCAACAGACCGGTCAGCACCGCCGTCAGCAGCGCATCGCCGATCGCCGCGTAGAACACCACGTCCACGGCGAAGAAGCGCACGTGCAGGAAATGGATGCCCAGCAGCAGCACCACGTAGACGATGGTCAGCAGCAGTGCGTTGCGCAGGGTTTTCATGGCTTGAATACCAGCAGGCGGTTGCCCAGGAATGAAAGGATGAACTGGATGATGCTGATCAGCACGAAGCCCACGCGGTAGTCGAACTTCAGCAGATCCGACCATAGCGCCATCAGCCCGCCGTTCAGCAGCGCAATGGCCGCATACAGCAGCACGAACCGCCACAACTGGCCGCTGGCGCGGGCCTGGGTGGCGGCAAACACGAAGTAGCGGTTGCCCAGGAAGGAAGCCACGATGGCCACTGCCGCGGCCAGCAGGTTGGCCACGCCCTTGGAGGGCACGTGCACCACTTCCACCAGCAGGGTCAGCACCGCGAAGTGCACGCCGGTGGCCACCAGCCCGTTGATGACGTACCGCAGCAGCTGGCGGAGTTCAGCGCCGCGCGACATCGGCCGACACTTCGACGACACCCGCCAGGTACTCGCGGTAGGCCCCCGGCTTCTGGATGGTGCCGCGCACGATGCCACTGAGCATCAGCGTCATCAGGGTCAGCGTACCGGTCTGCAGGAACACCAGGAACAGCACGCCCAGCGCCATCGAGAACCAGCCCGGGGTGGCATAGCCAGCCAGCTTGAGCAGGGTGGCCACCACGGCCAGCACGATGGAGGCCGAAGAAACCAGCACGCACATCAGGCCCACGCGGACCAGCACGTCCTCGGCAAACACCATCAGCGCGCGGAAGCCATGCAGGGTGAGCCCCACGAAGTTCATCTTGCTCTGCCCGGCGTAGCGCGGCCCACGGTCGATCGGGCACACCGCCAGGCGCAGCTTGCTGGCGATCAGTCCGGCCGCCACATGGGTCCAGACCTCGTGCATCGCGTTGAGCCGGTGCAGCGCACTGACCTTGATCGCCATGAAGTTGCCGAAGCTGATGGTGCGCCCGGTCAGCAGCTGGAAGATGAATTTGTAGACCACGTAGAACGCGCGGAAGCGCAGTGTTTCCACCCGGCTCCTGCGCCGTGCCACCGCTACGTCCACGTTCTCGTCGCGCACCGCCTCCAGCAGGGTGGCGATGGTGTCGGGCAGGTCCTCGCCGTCGGAATCCATCACTACAACGCGTGTTGCGTCTGGCAGGTTCTCTTCGACGTAACCCAGCCCGATCGCGATCGCCTTCTGGTGGCCCACATTGCGACGCAGCTTCAGCACCACGCCACTGACCCCGGAACTGGACAGCTGGAACGGCTGCACCGGTTCGCGGATCGAGCCGTCGTCCACGGCCACCACGAACACGCGGTCGCCGTACAAGCGTGCCAGCTCGGTAAACAACCGGGTCGAGGCCAGGTGGTCCTCGTAGACCGGAGTCACCACCACGAACGACTCGTTGGACTCAAGCATTCCGTTCTCCTGCGGCGTGCGGCGGGCCCGCCCTTCTCCACTGGTCCATTACCACCAGCAGCGCATACATCAACAGCAGCTGCACCGGCAGCGCCACGCGCTTGGCACTGGTGGCCAAGTGCCAGGCCAGATCGTGCGGGGTGCTCAGGTACACCGCGAACAGCACGCCAAAATAGGCCGCGGCGACGGCCAGCCCGGCCCGGGCCGCAGATACGCGCCAAGTGCGCGCCCACAGTACCAGCAGCAGCACCAGCGGCACCCACACGGCACTGCGCAGCAGCGCCTTCAGGATCAGCACGCTGGGTGCCAGATCGGGCAGGCGCGCCAGCAGCTGCCCCTTCAGGTCGCTTTGGGCCAGGTCATTGCCCAGGTCGGCGCCGGCCACGGCCAGCTTCCACGCCAGCAGCGGCAGCATCGACACGGCAAACGCGGCCAGCAGGCCCCAGGGCATGCGGCGGTCGCGCAGCAGGACGGTCCCCACCGCGACCACGCCCACCAGGATGGCCAGCACCGCGCCTTCGTTCTTGATCAGGGTCAGCACCGCTGACAGCGCCGCGTAGGCGGCGAGGTTGAACCAGGCCGCCTCAGCCGCGTCCCTGCGCGGCTGGATCGCCACGGCAAGCGCCGCGACCGCGTAGACCGCCAGGAACGCATCCATATAGCCATCGACCAGATAGCGCCCACCCACCTCCAGCACCGCTACCCCCAGCAGCCCGGCGGCCCACCACGTGCGCAGGCTGCGCGCGATCAACAGCAGCGGCGGCAGCAGCAGGAGCGTCGCGGCGGCCTTGGGGAATATCTCGTTCCAGTGCCCCACCACCCTGGCGGCGGTGGCCGACCACAGCGGCATCAGTGACGGGTAGTCGTTGTGGCTGAAGTTCGCATAGCCGTCCAGCTGGGCGTACAGCGAATTCTCCAGGTAGATCCGCTTGGCATGCAGCATCCAGATCGAGCGCGGGTCCCATTCGTCGGTGGGGCTGCCCAGCGCCAGCACCAGCAGCACCGCCACGATGCCCAGCATCCAGGCCGCGCGGCCGTCGCGCAGGGCCAGCAGCGACCATACCGCGCAGGCCAGCACCGCAATGAAGGCAAGCTGCGCCGGCAGCCCTACCCAGCCGAACGCGGCGAAGGCATAGCAGAGCAGCACGCCGGCCAGCATGCCCAGCGCGGGGCGTGCGCCACCGTCAGTGGCAGTCAACGAGAACAATGCGCTCACTCCTTGAGATTTCAGTGCAGTTCGGCTGCTGCGGGCCGGGGGTACGCCAGAGCATCAGGCCCTTGTCGGCCCAGTGGATACGGCGGGGGTACAGCCCGTCCCACAGGCGCTCGCGGACCAGCGGGTCTTCCCAGAGGCCCGGCGCCAGCGCGATCGGCGCACCACTGTGCTCGTGGCGGAGCAGCTCGCGGGCTTCGACCACCTCGGGCGGTACCGATTCGACCCAGCCGGCGTCAGCAACAAAGGCCTGGCGCAGCAGGGTGCTATCGAAATGGACATCCTTGGCGATGCCGCGCAAGCCCACCACCAGCGCCGCGCCGATCACCAGACCGGCCAGCCAGCGTTGTAAAGCGGAGGGGGTTCCCTTCCCGGGTTTGATCACGGCAGCGTTCCAGGTTCAGCCAAGCCCGAAAGTCTAGCATTGGGCCAGCGCCGGACCGTGTGCTGCCGCTGGCTAGCTGCGTGCCTTCTCGCTAGGTTGCACCGCATGCAACCGCCGCGAAGCCAGGGAAAGACATCCCTCATTCCATTCGATGGCGAGTCGCTTTCCGTATTCGCCCGTGAGGCGAGATGCGTGTTCCCCCAGTGTTTCAGTCACCGCAGTGGCTATGCGATCGATGATTTCTTCCGGATGACTGACCAGGCAGACCGCTCGACCGAACCGAAGCAGGTCTTCGCGTGAGGGGTAATGGCGCGTCTTTGCACCAGAGAAAAGCTTGAGCGCGGTGGTTCGATCGACCAGTTCGGCGCCTGTCCGCTGATTGTAGTAGGGGTAGATGGTCGTGGTCACCACATCGAAGACGGGCGCCAACCTGGCCTCACCCGCTGCAGGATGGCGGTACAACAGCCCAAAGTTCTTCAAGTGGGCATCGCCATTGCGCACCATCATTGACAAGGCAATCGAGGCGAAGAAGGCTTCCAGGTTGGCAAGTACCGCCGAACCACTGAATGCCTTGATTACACGGGCAACAGCTTCATAGCTTCCCTGGTATTTGTAGTTGCCCTGCGCATCGCGCACCTTGCCCATGAGCACCGCCATGTCTTCGAACCCCAGGCGTTCTGGAAGCAGGTCGAAGCGGCGCAGGATGAAGAGATTGGCGTCGTCGGACAACCAGAACTCTGGAACGTCCAGACCTGCGCGCCGCGCCGCGTCCATGCACAGAAATTCGTTCTGCGCCAGCCACGGGTAGTCGGCCCCACCGCTCTTGACGATGAGGTCGGCGTCGGGAACCGTGAGCCGCTTGGCCAGTGCGATGTCGGCGTCCGGGATCAACACCTTGGGCTGTACGCCCGATATTCCAGAGCTGAAATAGGTATCGACCAGGAAGTTGAAAAGACCTTGCGACGCAGGCTCGTGCAGCAGCTGCGCAAGACCGACCTGTGCGGGCGGTTCACGCCAATCCCCGCCCGGCTCGACATACTGCAATCGTCCGATCTGCCGTCGCCCGGTGATGGCAAGCAGGCGCATCTCGTCGATGCGTTCGTGTTTGGCGATGCGCCTGGCAATCAGGTCGAACAGATAGCCTTCCGGCAGGTTCATCGAGAACACTGGCATCAGCAACGACGAAACGTAGCTCTGCGCCCGGATCGGCATGGTCAGGGAAACTTCATTGGTCCGTTCGGTTGCGCTGTAATTGAACACGTACTGTGACTCGCGAAGCAGATCGCCCGCTTCACCTGTCACCGTGGAGACCTGTAGACGCTTAATTTTCATCTTCAGGATCCGCGAGCAGATGGAGGTGATCCAGATCCGGGCGCGCGTCAGTGATCAGCACGGCTTTCCCCAGCACGGCAAGCGCTGCGAACAACGTATGCAGCGACACATTCCGACCCGCCTCCAGATCCGCGATGGTCTGGCGACGGCATCCGGCGGCCTCGGCCACCTCCTGCTGGGTTCTGCCCAACGCCCGACGTTCCGCGCGGTAGGCGCGGCCGAAATCGAGCGGACTGAGGCTGGCAAGTACGTTCATGTTCGCTATATAGAACATTTTCGAACGCTTGTCCATAAATGTTCGTTATGACGCACACTTCACGAACAATGAATGTTCGTTATATCGAACACTTACTTTAGAACGCCGCACAATGTTCGTTTTGGCGAACATGTGGGCAAGGCGCTATTGAGCGGCTTGGCCTCCCAATCGACACCCAGTACTAAAACGAGAAAGAGAATCCGGCGCGCGCATACGTCCGCTCGGCGGTAGGGCTGGTTCCCAAACAACCGCCGGTATCCAATCGCCGCCCGGTAACGCATGACCTCCAATCGACACCACGCCGGCCGCGCGCGAAATGGCGCAACCAATGCCATAAACGCCATCAAATACTGCACCGGGGAGTACCGCGAAACCCGGCCATCCGCCGCAATGTCAACCACGTCCCACATTGCAGAAACGTTGCCACGCAACGCATCCCAACGCCGCACGACCCGATCGCGTCATCACTATTGACGCCGTCATCGAACCGGCGCAAATCAACAGAAACAATCAACTTCCGCTATCGTCAGCGCGTCCGCATGGTGTGCCCAAGAGTTTGAAAGCTCCGCTACAGCATATCGGTCCTCCTATGTCGGGAGGGCGACGGAATAAAAAACCCTTCAGGGGAATACGTCGCACCGTCTGCTGTAGCACGGCTTTCAACCTCCCGACTCCCCTCGCCGTCCCGGCGGGGAAATACTCTGGAGAGCCACCATGCATTCTCATGACAACGATGCGCCCATCCGCCCCACCCCTCGCACACACCTCGGCTGGCACAAGCCCAAGCGGGTGCTGGTTGGTTCGCTGATCTACAACGACGAGACGCCCCAGCGCGGCGACTCCATCATCCCCTGTATCAAGCTGCGCGGGATGTGGATGTGCGAGGCGGGCATTGCGCCCGGAACCCGATTGACGGTGGAGGTGTATGACGGCGCCATTCTGCTGCGTGCTGCGGAGCCGGCGGTATCTGTCCAGCTTCGGCCGGTCAGGCGCACGCACCGGCGAATATATTCCGGGCGCTGACGGGAGCAGCGACGTCCGGCGTCGCCCTACCCCCGCAAGGGGCGCGGCATTGACGCTGGGCGACTCAAGGGCGTGGCCCTGCATTGCCGCTGCACCGTCCAACGCCCAGAATGACGGCCATTGCCGTTGTCTTGGAGCCCTCATGCCCGTTCCCGCGTTCGCCCTGACCGGGGTCTGCCGTTCATGACCACCCTGAAGGACAGGCTGCGCGCAGCGGTCTATCTCGCCCTGCGTACCGGCTTCCGGGCGCTGCCCCTGTCAGAAGGGCAGCGCGACCGCCTGCGCAGCCGCTTCCTGGACCGGCACTCGGACTGGGTACCGCCTCCGCCGCGCGGCAGGATTGAGGCCACGGGTGGCGACAATGCCCGGCGCCCGCTGGTCCGCGCCGACGAGCCGGCCATCGGCCATGTTCCCTATCGATCAGAGGCGCTGCCGCAGGTACTGCCTGCCACGCTGGTCGCGTTCTACCTACCCCAGTTCCACCCCATCGAACAGAACGATGCGTGGTGGGGCAAGGGCTTCACCGAATGGCGCAACGTCACCCGCGCCCTGCCCCAGTTCGAGGGCCACGTGCAACCGCGTCTGCCGGCCGACCTGGGCTTCTACGACCTGCGCAACCCGCAGATCATGCGCGAGCAGGCCAGCCTGGCGCAGGAGTACGGCATTGGCGCGTTCTGCTTCTACTACTACTGGTTCAGCGGCACTACGCTACTGGAGTCGCCACTGCGCCAGTGGCTGGCGGACGACAGCATCGAGATGCCGTTCTGCCTGTGCTGGGCCAATGAGAACTGGGCCCGGCGCTGGGACGGGCGCGGCGATGACATCCTGATCGGCCAGCAGCACAGCGCTGAGGACGATATTGCCTTCATCGCGCACGTGGCCGATTACCTGCGCGACCGCCGTGCGCTGAAGGTGGAGGGCAAGCCGATGCTGCTGGTTTACCGGCCGCATCTGCTGCCCGACGCGCGCGCCACCGCGCAGCGCTGGCGCCAGTGGTGCCGTGAGCACGACATCGGCGAAATCCACTTGGCGTACGTACAGGGCTTTGAACGTCCGGATCCGCGCGATATCGATTTCGACGCGGCGGTCGAGTTCCCGCCGAACATGAGCAATCCGCGGTCGCTGACCGCCGACCAGTACCTGATCAACCCGGATTTCCACGGTGACGTGCGCGACTGGCGAGAACTGGCCAGCGAGATCGCCGCACGCCCGCTACCGGAGTACCCGTTGTATCCCGGGGTCAACCCAGGCTGGGACAACGAGGCACGCCGCTCAGGTCGCGGCCGGGTGTACCTGCATGCGTCACCGCGCGGTTACCGCGACTGGCTGTCGACCACGATCCACCAACGCCTTGCACCCGTGCAGCCAGAACGGCGCCTTGTGTTCATCAATGCCTGGAATGAGTGGGCCGAAGGCGCGGTACTGGAACCGGACGTGCGGCTGGGCCATGCCTACCTGGATGCCACGCGGCAGGCGTTGCATGCACCTTTGGCGCACAGCGCCCCGGCACGCCCCTGCGTGGTGATCCACGCGTGGTACCTGGATGTCCTCGGGGAGCTGCTCGTGGACCTGCGCGCGGCCGCGCTGCCCTGGCGCATCGTCATCACCACCACGCCCGATCGGCAGGACGCCGTGGAACAAGCGTTGGCGTCAGCCGGGCTGCGGGGGGAGGTCGTGGTCTACCCCAACCACGGGCGCGACATCCTGCCCTTCCTGCAGGTTGCCGAACGGCTGTACCAGGAAGGCGAGCAGGTGGTTTTGAAACTGCACACCAAACGCTCCACCCATCGCCGCGACGGCGAGGACTGGCGCCGTGAGCTGACCGGGCGGCTGCTGGCTGCGGACCGCGCCAGCCGGATATTCGATGCGTTCGTACAGGACCCGTCGCTCGGCCTGGTCGCGCCCGAAGGGCACGTGCAGCGGTTGGACTACTACTGGGGTGCGAACGAACGCAATGTCGGCGCACTGCTGGCGCGGATCGGGCTGCCCGCCCCCGATATCGACCACGATACGTTCGTGGCCGGCAGCATGTTCTGGGTGCGGCTGTCCGCGCTGCGTCCGCTGCTGGACGCGCACCTGTACCGTTCGCTGTTCGAGCATGAAGCTGGCCAGGTGGATGGCACGCAGGCCCACGCGATCGAGCGCATCGTCTCATTGGTGGTGCGCCATGCCGGCGCAGACGAACAGACCGCTGCGGCGGTGCTCGGGCTGCCGTTCACTGACGGGCAGCCCTACGCATACGCCCGCAAGGGGTGAATCGGAACCGGCTCAGCTGAAGCTGACGCCGGTCTTTTCCTTCAGCTCCTCGCTGCTCACGCCCTGCGCGGCTTCGACCAGCTTCAAGCCAGCGTCGGTCACGTCGAACACCGCCAGGTCGGTGATGATGCGGTCCACCACGCCCACGCCGGTCAACGGCAGCGTGCACTCGGGCAGGATCTTGTGCTCGCCGTTCTTGGCGGTGTGCTCCATCAGCACCACCACGCGCTGCACCCCGGCCACCAGGTCCATGGCGCCGCCCATGCCCTTGACCATCTTGCCCGGCACCATCCAGTTGGCCAGGTCGCCCTTGTCGGTGACCTGCATCGCGCCGAGGATGGCCAGGTTGACGTGGCCGCCGCGGATCATCGCGAAGCTGTCATGACTGCCGAAGTAGCTGGCACCGGCACGCGCGGTCACGGTCTGCTTGCCGGCGTTGATCAGGTCCGCATCCACCTCGGCTTCGGTCGGGAACGGGCCGATGCCGAGCAGGCCGTTTTCGGACTGCAGCCACACATCCACGCCCTCCGGAATGTGGTTGGCGACCAGGGTCGGCAGGCCGATGCCCAGGTTCACGTAGGCACCGTCGGTCAGTTCGCGGGCGGCGCGCTGCGCCATTTCATCGCGGGTCCATGCCATGTCAGTTGCCCTCCGCACGCACGGTGCGCTGTTCGATGCGTTTTTCAGGGGTGGGGTTATGCACGATGCGGTGCACGTAGATGCCCGGCAGGTGCACCTGGTCCGGGTCGATGCTGCCCACCGGCACCACTTCTTCCACTTCCACCACGCACAGCTTGCCGGCCATTGCGCAGGCCGGGTTGAAGTTGCGTGCGGTCTTGCGGAACACCAGGTTGCCGGCCTCGTCGGCCTTCCACGCCTTGACCAGCGCCACGTCGGCGCGCAGCGCGGTTTCCATCACGTAATGCTTGCCGTCGAATTCGCGGGTTTCCTTGCCCTCGGCCACCACCGTGCCGTAGCCGGTGGCGGTGAAGAAGGCGGGAATGCCCGCACCGCCGGCGCGCAGCCGCTCGGCCAGGGTGCCCTGCGGGTTGAATTCCAGCTCCAGCTCGCCGGCCAGGTACTGGCGTTCGAATTCCTTGTTCTCGCCCACGTAGGACGAAATCATCTTCTTGATCTGCCGGGTTTCCAGCAGCTGGCCCAGGCCAAAGCCGTCCACGCCGGCGTTGTTGGAGATCACGGTCAGGCCTTTCACCCCGGTATCACGCAGCGCGGCGATCAGCGCTTCGGGAATGCCGCACAGGCCGAAGCCGCCGACCGCCAGGGTCTGGCCATCGGCCACCGCGCCCTGCAGCGCCTCGGCGGCGCTGGCGTAGCGCTTGCCGCGCCGGCCGCCGTTGTCTGGGGACTTGCTCATCTACGCCCTCACCTCGTTGATGTAAGCCGCCATTGTAGCCATTGCAGGTCGCCGCCCCCCCGCTAAACGGTCATCGGGGTTGAAAACGCTTCCCATACATGACAGCAGCTAAACTTGCCCACTGACTTATGGATAGGACTTTCAATGACCCTCCCCGCATTCAAGGCGTATGACATCCGCGGCCGCGTGCCGGACGAGCTGAATGAAGATATGGCGCGGAAGATCGGCGTGGCGCTGGCGGCCCAGCTGGAGCCCGGCACGGTGGTGGTGGGCCACGATGTCCGCCTTACCAGCCCGGCCCTGCAGGACGCCCTGGCCGCTGGCCTGCGCGGCGCCGGGCGCGAGGTGCTGGACATCGGCCTGTGCGGTACCGAAGAGGTGTACTTCCAGGTCGACCACCTGAATGCCGCCGGCGGGGTCATGGTCACCGCCAGCCACAACCCGATGGATTACAACGGGATGAAGCTGGTCAAGCAGCAGGCCCGGCCGATCAGCTCGGACACCGGCCTGTTCGCAATCTCCGACGCGGTCGAGGCGGACACCGCCACTGCCGTGGCGCCCAAGGCGGGTATCCAGTCGCATACGGACAAGAGCGCCTACATCGAGCACCTGCTCAGCTACGTTGACCGCGCCGCGCTCAAGCCGCTGAAGCTGGTGGTCAACGCCGGCAATGGCGGCGCCGGCACCATCGTGGACCTGCTGGCCCCGCACCTCCCCTTCGAGTTCGTGCGCATTGCCCATGAGCCCGATGGCAGCTTCCCCAACGGCATTCCCAATCCGCTGCTGATCGAGAACCGCGAGCTCACCGCGCAGGCCGTACTCGAACACGGTGCGGACTTCGGTATCGCCTGGGACGGCGACTTCGACCGCTGCTTCTTCTTCGACCATACCGGCCGTTTCATCGAAGGCTATTACCTGGTCGGCCTGCTGGCCAAGGCCATCCTCGCCCGCCAGCCGGGCGGCAAGGTCGTCCACGATCCTCGCCTGCTGTGGAACACCATTGAAATGGTGGAGGAAGCCGGTGGCCAGGCCGTGCTGTGCAAGAGCGGGCACGCCTTCATCAAGGAAAAGATGCGGGCAGAAGACGCCGTGTACGGCGGCGAGATGAGCGCGCACCATTATTTCCGCGAATTCGCCTACGCCGACTCCGGCATGATCCCGTGGCTGCTGATCGCCGCGCTGGTGTCCGAGACCAAGCTTTCGCTGGCCGAACTGGTAGAAGAGCGCATGCAGAAGTTCCCGTGCAGCGGCGAGATCAACTTCAAGGTCAGTGATGCCAAAACGGCTGTGGCACGGGTGATGGAGCACTTCGCTTCGCACGGGCCCACGCTTGACCACACCGACGGCATCAGCGCCGACTTCGGCCAGTGGCGCTTCAACCTGCGCAGCTCCAACACCGAGCCGCTGCTGCGGCTGAACGTGGAAGCGCGCGGCGATGCGGCCCTGCTGCAGCAGCGCACCGACGAGATTTCCCAGCTGCTCAAGGCATCCTGAGGCCCGGCCCGATGAACGACATCCTTCCGGTGATCCTGTCCGGCGGCTCCGGTACCCGGCTGTGGCCGCTTTCGCGCGAGGCCTATCCCAAGCAGTTCCTGGCGCTGGCCGGTGAGCAGACCATGCTGCAGGCCACCTGGCAGCGGGTGGCACCCATTGCCGGGCGCGCGCCGCTGGTGGTGGCCAACGAGGAGCACCGCTTCGTAGCGGCCGAGCAGCTTCAACAGCTGGGTGTGCAGCCGCAGGCGATCCTGCTGGAACCGGTTGGGCGCAACACGGCGCCGGCGATCGCGGTGGCCGCGCTGGAAGCCACGCTGGAAGAGGGCGACCCGATCCTGCTGGTGCTGCCGTCTGACCATGTGATCGCCGACGAAGCCGCCTTCCGTGCCGCGGTGCTGCGTGCACTGCCTGCCGCCCGCGACGGCAAGCTGGTCACCTTCGGCATCGTGCCCACCGGGCCGGAGACCGGCTACGGCTACATCAAGGCTTCGTCCGGCGATGCGGTGCGCGCGGTGGATCGCTTTGTCGAAAAGCCCGATGCCGATACCGCCCTGCAGTACGTGCAATCCGGCGAATATTTCTGGAACAGCGGCATGTTCCTGTTCAAGGCGTCGCGCTACCTGGCCGAGCTGGAACGCTTGCAGCCGGCCATGCTGGCTGCCAGCCGCAATGCGTGGCAGCTGGCGCGACGCGATACTGACTTCACCCGCCTGGACAAGGAGGCCTTCGCGGCCGTGCCGGCCGATTCCATCGACTACGCCGTGATGGAGAAGACCGCCGATGCCGTGGTGGTGCCGCTGGACGCGGGCTGGAACGACGTCGGTTCGTGGACCGCGCTGCGCGATGTATCGGAACAGGACGCCGATGGCAACGCCCACCATGGCGATGTCATCGCCATCGATTGCCGCAACACCTATGCCTACGGCGAGCGCCTGATCGCACTGGTGGGGCTGGATGACGTGATCGTGGTGGAGACCGATGACGCGGTGATGGTGGGCCGCAGCGACCGCATGCAGGAGATCAAGCAGGTGGTGGCACGGCTCAAGGCAGACCAACGCCCGGAAGCCACCTGGCACCGCAAGGTGTACCGGCCGTGGGGCGCGTACGATTCGATCGACAACGGCGAGCGGTTCCAGGTCAAGCGCATCACGGTAAAGCCCGGCGGCACGCTGAGCCTGCAGATGCACCACCATCGCGCCGAGCACTGGGTGGTGGTCAGTGGCACCGCCGAGGTTACCCGTGGTGATGAGGTGATCCTGCTGGGTGAAAACCAGAGCACCTACATTCCGCTGGGGGTGACCCATCGGCTGCGCAATCCGGGCAAGCTGCCGCTGGAACTGATTGAAGTGCAGTCGGGGAGCTACCTTGGCGAGGATGACATTGTGCGGTTCGAGGACACCTACGGCCGCAGCTGAGCCACTGGTGCACGCCCAACAAAAAACCCGGCGATGCCGGGTTTTTTGTATGCGTAGAGCCACGCCCTGCGTGGCTGCGGCCACTCAAATCTCAGCAATCACACGCTTCAACCCGTCCTGCCAACTGGGCAGCGCAATACCGAAATCCGACTGGATCTTGGACACGTCCAGGTGCGAATACGCAGGTCGCTTGGCCGGGGTCGGATACTCGGCGGTGGTGATCGCTTCTACCGCCGGCGCACGCGCCAGTTTCCCTGCGGCAACCGCCTCGGCAAAAATTGCCTCGGCAAAACCATGCCAGCTGGTTTCGCCCTCCGCAGTAAGGTGCCAAGTGCCTGACAAAGCGCCCGGGTGCTGCAGCGCCTGCGCGGTCACGTCGGCAATCAGCGCGGCCGGCGTGGGCGTTCCCACCTGGTCGGCCACCACGCGAAGCACATCGCGCTCGGCACCCACACGCAGCATGGTGCGCAGGAAGTTGGCGCTGTGCGAGGCGTACACCCAGGCGGTGCGGAAGATCATGTGGCGGCCAGCGGCGCCCCGCACGGCATCCTCGCCTGCCAGCTTGCTTTCACCGTACACGCCCAGCGGTGCGGTGGCATCGTCCTCGCGATACGGACGGCTGCCCTGACCATCGAACACGTAGTCGGTGGAGTAATGCACCAGCGGCACGCCTGCCGCGGCACACCGGCGCGCGATCACGCCCGGGGCCTCGGCATTGGCGCGCCACGCCGCGTCACGCTCGCTCTCGGCACGGTCGACGGCGGTATAAGCAGCGGCATTGACCACCACCGTCGGCTGGATCCGGTCGAGCACCGCAGCCAGCGCGTCGGGCGCGTTGAAGTCCGCGATCTCGCACGGGCTGTCATCGGCCAGCAGGCCGCTGCGGGTGGTCGCCACGACCTCGCCCAGCGGTGCCAACGCGCGCAGCAGTTCTTGGCCAAGCTGACCGTTACCCCCGAACACCAGCACCTTCATGCGGTGAACACCGGCAGGCGGTCTTCGGCGATGTCCTTAAGGAACGGCGCGGCTTCGTCCTTGGCCGACAGGGTCGGTCCACTGATCGGCCAGTCCACTGCGATATCGGCGTCGTTCCAGCGCACGCCGGCATCGAAATCCTTCAGGTAGACCTCCGTGCAGAGATAGCTGAACACCGCACGCTCGGAGAGCACGGCAAAGCCGTGGGCGAACCCTTCGGGAATCCAGAACTGCTTCTTGTTTTCCGCGCTCAGCACCACCGCTTCCCACTGGCCGAAGGTCGGCGAGCCACGGCGGATATCTACGGCGACGTCATACACCTCGCCTTCCAGCACGCTGACCAGCTTGCCCTGCGGGCGCGGCCACTGGTAATGCAGGCCACGCAGCACGCCCTTGGCGGAGGTGGACACGTTGCTCTGCACGAACTTGGTCGGCAGGCCGTGCTGGCCGAAGCGCTCAGCGTTCCAGGTTTCAAAGAAGAAGCCGCGCTCGTCGCCGAACACCGCCGGCTCGATCACGACGCAGCCAGGCAGCTTGGTTTCAATCACTTTCACGGAACGACTCCACGCACGGCCAGTGCATGCAGGTACTGACCATAACCATTCTTGATGAGGGGGGCAGCCAGCGCTTCCAGCTGTTCGGCGTTGATCCAACCCTGACCGAACGCGATTTCCTCGGGGCAGCAGACCTGCAGGCCCTGGCGGGTCTGGATGGTTTCGATGAAGTTGGATGCCTCCAGCAGCGACTGGTGGGTACCGGTATCGAGCCACGCGTAGCCACGACCCAGCGCTTCCAGGTGCAGGTTGCCCTCGCGCAGGTAACGCTGGTTGAGGTCGGTGATCTCCAGCTCGCCACGCGGCGACGGCTTCAGTTCCGCCGCATGGTGGCTGGCGTTGCCATCGTAGAAGTACAGGCCGGTGACCGCATAATTTGAGCGCGGATTGGCCGGCTTTTCGACCAGATCGATCACCTTGCCAGCCTTGTCGAACTCCGCGACTCCGTAACGTTCCGGATCATTCACCCAGTAACCGAAGACAGTAGCGCCGGTTTCGCGGTGGTCAGCATTGCGCAGCATTTCGCTCAGACCATGGCCATGGAAGATGTTGTCTCCCAGCACCAGGCAGCTTGGCTTGCCATCGACAAAGTCCTTGCCGATGAGGTAAGCCTGCGCAAGCCCGTCCGGGCTTGGCTGCACGGCATACTCGATGTTCATGCCCCACTGCGAACCATCGCCCAGCAGGGTCTGGAACAACGCCTGCTCGTGCGGGGTGTTGATGATCAGCACGTCGCGGATTCCGGCCAGCATCAGCACGCTGAGCGGGTAATAGATCATCGGCTTGTCGTACACCGGCAGCAGCTGCTTGCTGACACCCTTGGTGATCGGGTACAGGCGCGTGCCCGAACCGCCGGCGAGGATGATGCCTTTACGCTGGGTCATGTGTGGTTTCCTGATTCAGGCCGCGGTGCCGATGCGCTGCAGACGATAGCTGCCGTCCAGCACGCCGTTGACCCATTCCTGGTTGTCGAGGTACCAGTCGACAGTAAAGGCAATGCCCTGGTCGAAGGTGTGTTTGGGCTCCCAGCCCAGCTGGTCCTTCAGTTTGGATGCGTCGATGGCGTAACGGCGGTCATGCCCCGGGCGGTCGGCCACGTAGGTGATCTGGCTGCTGCGCGGCTGGCCATCCTCGCGCGGTCGACGGGCATCGAGCAGCGCGCAGATGGCGTGCACCACTTCAATGTTTTCCTTCTCGGAATTGCCGCCCACGTTGTAGGTTTCGCCAACTTTGCCCTTGGCCAGCACGGTACGGATCGCTTCGCAGTGGTCGGACACGAACAGCCAGTCGCGGACCTGCTTGCCGTCGCCGTACACCGGCAGCGGCTCGCCGGCCAGCGCCTTGGCGATCACCAGCGGAATAAGCTTTTCCGGGAAGTGGTACGGGCCGTAGTTGTTGGAGCAGTTGGTGGTCAGCACCGGCAGCCCGTAGGTGTGGTGGAACGCACGCACCAGATGGTCCGAGGCCGCCTTGGACGCCGAGTACGGCGAGTTGGGCGCATACGGGGTGGTTTCGCTGAACTTGCCGGTCTCGCCGAGGGTGCCGTACACCTCATCGGTGGAGACGTGCAGGAAGCGGAAGGCCTCGCCCTTGTCTGCCGGCAGCGCCTTCCAATAGTCGCGCACGGCCTCGAGCAGACCCAGGGTGCCCACCACGTTGGTCTGGATGAAGGCGCCGGGGCCGTCGATCGAGCGGTCCACATGGCTTTCGGCGGCGAAGTTCAGCACCGCGTCGGGCTTGTGTTCGGCCAGCAGGCGGGCGACGAGCGCGCGGTCGCCGATGTCGCCCTGCACAAACACATGGTCGGAGTTGCCCTCCAGCGGGGCCAGCGTCTTCAGGTTACCCGCGTAAGTCAGCGCATCCAGATTGATGACCCGCACGCCCTTGGCGACGGCTTCCAGTACAAAGTTTCCGCCAATGAATCCGGCACCGCCGGTGACAAGCCATGTGGGCACTACCCGTTCTCCTGTTTGGTACTAATCCTGGGAACGCCGCCCCCGTAGGGCCGGCTGTACAGCCTTACAGCATACATCGGGGCGCCGTATACGACCTCTTGCCCAATGTGAACGGGAAAATTTACGCCATTCTTTGTCGCAAAGCAGCACGACCATACGCATTAGCATGGTGGCTCCGAGCCAGTTAGAATCGCGGTCCCACCCCCGAACCGGCTGCCGCTCCCTGGCGCCGGACGTTCCCCGTAATTGAAGGATCCCGCACCAGATGAAAATCCTCGTCGCGTACAAGCGCGTGGTGGACTACAACGTCCGCATTCAGGTCAAGCCGGACGGTTCCGGCGTGGTCACCGACGGCGTCAAGCTGTCCCCCAACCCCTTTGATGAAATCGCCCTGGAAGAAGCCCTGCGCCTGCGCGACAAGGGCATCGCCACCGAGGTGATCGTCGCCACCATCGCCCCGGCTGATGCCCAGGCCCACCTGCGCAACGGTCTGGCCATGGGCGCCAACCGTGCCATCCACGTGGTCACCGACCAGGCCATCCAGCCGCTGACCGCCGCGCGCACCCTGCTCAAGCTGGTCGAGAAGGAACAGCCGGACCTGGTGATCCTGGGCAAGCAGGCCATCGACGACGATGCCAACCAGACCGGCCAGATGCTGGCCACGCTGTGGGGCCGCCCGCAGGCGACCTTCGCCAGCAAGCTGGATATCGCCGACGGCAAGGCTACGGTCACCCGCGAGGTCGACGCCGGCCTGGAAACGCTGGAAGTGGACCTGCCGGCCGTGGTCACCACCGACCTGCGCCTGAACGAGCCGCGCTTCATCAAGCTGCCCGACATCATGAAGGCCAAGGCCAAGCCGCTGGAGACCCTCCAGCTGGCCGACCTCGGCGTTGAAGCCGCCGATACCTTCAAGACCACCCAGTACGCCGCGCCGTCCAAGCGCAGCAAGGGCGTGATGGTCAAGGACGCGGCCGAACTGGTTGCCGCACTCAAGCAGAAGGGGTTGCTGTAATGACCAAGATCCTCGTTGTTGCCGAGCACCACGACGGCAAGCTCAACGCCGCCACCGCCAAGACCGTGAGCGCGGCCGCCGCCATCAGCGGCGCCAGCATCGACGTGCTGGTGCTGGCCGCCGACCCGGCAGCCGTGGCCGCCCAGGCCGCAGAACTGGACGGCGTGACCAAGGTCCTGACCGTGGCCAACCCGGCCAACGCACAGGCGCTGGCCCAGGTGCTGGCCCCGCAGATCGCGCAGCTGGCCAAGGGCTACACCCATGTGTTCGGCCCCTCGACCACCTTCGGCAAGGACCTGATGCCGTGCGTGGCCGCCCTGCTGGGCGTGAATCAGGTGTCGGACCTGATGACCGTGGAAGGCAGCCACAGCTTCAAGCGACCGATCTACGCGGGCAACGCGATCATCACCGTGGACGTGCCGGCCGACCAGATCGTGGTGGCCACCGTGCGTGCGGCCTCCTGGCCGGAAGCGGCCAAGGGTGGCAGCGCCCCGGTTGAAGCCGCCAATGTGGACGCGGCCCTGCCGACCCACACCCGCTTCGTCGGCCTGGCCGCCGGCGCGACCGACCGCCCGGACCTCCAGAGCGCCAAGCGCGTGGTCTCCGGCGGCCGTGGCGTGGGCTCGGAAGAGAACTTCAAGGTGATCTTCCAGCTGGCCGACAAGCTGGGTGCCGCCGTGGGTGCCTCGCGCGCCGCCGTGGACGCCGGCTATGTGCCCAGCGACCTGCAGGTCGGCCAGACCGGCAAGATCATCGCCCCTGAGCTGTACGTGGCGGTGGGAATCAGCGGCGCCATCCAGCACCTGACCGGGATCAAGGACGCCGGCACCATCGTGGCGATCAACAAGGATCCGGATTCGCCGATCTTCGAGATCGCCGATATCGGGCTGGTGGGGGATCTGTTCACCCTTCTGCCCGAGCTGGAAGCGGCGCTGTAAGCGTGACCGAAGGCGCCTCCTCCATACCGCCGGCCCAGCCTCGCCGGGGCCGGGCACTGGGATGGCTGGCAGGCGTCGCAACCGTCTACCTGGTGGTCCTGTGGTACCTGGACCGCGACAAGAACGTCTTGTCGCGGCTGGGCGACTTGGCCGGCCCGCTGATGCTCTGCGCACTGGCGGTGCTGGCCAGTTATGCATTCCGCTATCAGCGCTGGCACATGCTGCTGCGCGCTCAGGGTTATCCGGTTTCGCCATGGCGGTCTGGCCTGGTCGCCTACCTCGCCGGGTTCGCGTTTACCGCTTCTCCCGGCAAGGCCGGTGAACTGCTGCGAATCCGCTATTTCTCCCGCATGGGCGTGCCGCCAAGGACGACGCTGGCGACCTTCGTTTACGAGCGCGCCCTCGACCTGATCGTGATCGCGCTGCTGGCAACGGGGGCCGCAGGGCTGGTCCCGATGTTTGGAGCACTGATCGGGGTCGTCCTTGCCGTGGTCACCGGGCTTTGCCTGGTGGCCTGTTGGCCGGGT
This sequence comes from Stenotrophomonas sp. NPDC047960, assembly GCF_043204395.1. Taxonomy (NCBI): domain Bacteria; kingdom Pseudomonadati; phylum Pseudomonadota; class Gammaproteobacteria; order Lysobacterales; family Lysobacteraceae; genus Stenotrophomonas; species Stenotrophomonas sp. NPDC047960. The sequence goes on from NZ_JBIDBX010000003.1 coordinate 233,980, forward strand.
CTGCAGCAGGTCGCACGGGCCCTGATCGCCCGGCTTCCCGGTCAGCGGCTGCACCAGCTGTGCGGCTTCCTGCTGGATGGGGTCTGTGCGCTGCGGCCCTTGCTGCGCCTCCGCCTGACCATTGCAAGCGCTGCCTACGGCACCGCAGCGTGGCTGCTGACGGCCGTCGCGTTCGCCTGGCTCTGCCAATCGCTGGGAATCGTGTTGAGCTGGCCGCATGCGCTGGCCATTTACCCCTTGGCGATGCTGGTCGGCGCCCTTTCCTTCGTTCCCGGGGGCGTAGGGACCACGGAAGCGGCGATCGTGATGATGCTGGTAAGCGTTGGCGGGGCCCTGGACGTGGCGCTTGCAGCAGCCATCGGCATCCGTCTTGCCAGCCTGTGGCTGGCAGTTCTGGTCGGAATGGTCGCCATGGCAGGCTTGGAAGCACGGCCATCCCACTGAAGAATCCGCGGGTTTTCTCTTACCCGTGTAACGTGCAACGGTATACTGCGGGGTCATTTTCACGGACGAGACACCCAACGCCATGTACCGCCCCGGCATGTACGCAGGAGTTACCCCGTTTTGAATTCCCAGAACCGCGCGCTCTGTGTCGACCTGGACGGCACGCTGCTTCGTTCCGACATCTTGTATGAGTCGCTGCTGGCCTTGCTGGCGCGAAACCCCCTATACGTGTTCCTACTGCCCTTCTGGCTGCTTGGGGGCAAGGCTGCAGTGAAGCGCCAGCTTGCGTCGCGCGTTCAGTTGCCGGCCGAAACCCTGCCATACGACGAGCGCGTACTGGAGATGCTGCGTACCACCACGCAGCGACCGCGCGTGCTCTGCACTGCCTCGGACCATCTTCTGGTGCAGCCCATCGCCGATCACTTGGGCCTGTTCGAGGAAGTGATCGCCAGCGATGGCCGCACCAATCTGTCCGGCCACAACAAGGGAAAGGCGTTGGCCGAGCGCTTCGGTGAACGTGGCTTCGACTACATGGGCAATGGCCGGGTCGACCTGCAGGTGTGGGCACACGCCGGCGGCGCCATCGTGGTCAACAACGGTGAACGCCTGGCCCGTGATGCCGCCCGCCACACCGAAGTACTGGGTCATCTGCCCGCGCACAATGGCGGCCTACTGACCTGGATCAAGGCCCTGCGCATCTACCAGTGGCTGAAGAACCTGCTCGTGCTGGTGCCGCTGCTTACCGCCCACCGCTTCCTCGAACCGACTGCGGTGCTCGATGCCGGCATCGCCTTCCTGGCATTCGGTTTGTGCGCGTCGGGTGTGTACCTGCTCAACGACCTGCTCGATCTGACCCCCGATCGCATGCACCCGCGCAAACGCAAGCGCCCCTTCGCAGCCGGAACCCTGCCGCTGCTGCATGGCCTGCTGATGGCGCCGCTGCTGACCCTGATGGGCTTTGCGCTGGCTTGGCTGTGCAGCCCCGCCTTCGCCGGCGTGCTGCTGTGCTACTACGTGATGACGCTGGGTTATTCGCTCAAGCTCAAACGCATTGTAATGATCGACGTGGTCCTGCTGGCGGCGCTGTATACAGTGCGCATCATCGGCGGAACCGTGGCCATTGGCTCGGAACTATCCTTCTGGTTGCTGGCGTTCTCGATGTTCGTGTTCCTCAGCCTGGCCATGCTCAAGCGCTACACAGAGCTGGCCGCTGCACTGGCCAGTGGCAAGGAAATGGCAATTGGCCGTGGCTACGCCGTCGCCGACCTGCCGCTGGTACAGTCGCTGGGTGCCGCCGCCGGCTACATCGGCGTGCTGGTGTTCGCGTTGTACATCAACAGCCCGGAAAGCCTGGAGCTGTACAGCAATCCGAAGGTCCTGTGGCTGCTGTGCCCGATGCTGCTGTATTGGATCAGCCGGATGTGGATCGTCTCCCACCGGGGTGACATGGAGGATGACCCGATTGTGTTTGCTGCAATGGACCGCGTGAGTCAGGTGGTCATCGCCCTGTGCGTGATCATCGTGCTTGCCGCAATATGAGTTCGGCGCGCGGCCAGTCGTGGGGGCGCTATCCGCGCGCGCAGCAGATGCTGGTCGCGCTCAGCGACCGTGAAGCGGACCTCCCAGCGGCAGCGGGATCGCTGCTTCCCCACGGCAATGGCCGAAGCTACGGCGACAGTTGCCTGAACCCGGGAAACACGCTGCTCATGACGCGGTCGCTGGACCGCTTCATTGCTTTCGACCCTGCATGCGGCGTACTGCGCTGCGAAGCAGGCACGACCTTGGCCGAGATCATCGAACTGGCGCTGCCCGCCGGCTGGTTCCTACCGGTGACGCCGGGTACCCGCTACGCAACGGTGGGAGGCGCGATCGGCAACGACGTACATGGCAAGAACCATCATCGTGCAGGCAGCTTCGGCCATCACGTGCGTTGCCTGGAATTGCTCCGCAGTGATGGTTCGCGACAGGAGCTTGACCCGCAGGACGGAAGCGGGCTGTTTGCTGCCACCGTCGGCGGTTTGGGTCTCACCGGCTTGATCACGTGGGCCGAGCTGCAGCTGCGACGTGTGCCAGGTCCGTGGATCGAGACCGAATCCATCCGCTTCGATGGTCTGGATGACTTCTTCGCGTTGTCGCGCGAGTCCGCTGCAGACTTCGAATACACGGTCGCATGGATCGACTGCCTTGCGAAGGGCCGGCAGCTGGGCCGCGGCCATTTCCTGCGCGGCGACCACGCTGCGAGCAATCCCAAGGCAGGCACTCCCTCGACCGCTCCACGCCGCAGCATGCCGGTCGTGCCGCCGTTGTCGCTGGTCAACCGGCTGAGCCTGCGGCCGTTCAATACGATGTACTACTGGCGGCAACCAGCGCGGCGCAACCGCCATGTCAGCCACTACCAGAGCTACTTCTACCCTCTTGATGGCATCAGTCACTGGAACCGCATGTATGGCCCACGGGGCTTCCTGCAGCATCAGTGCGTCCTGCCGCCGGAGCATGCCCGTGATGCCACGGCGGCGTTGCTGTCGGAGATCTCGCGCAGCGGCCGCGGCTCGTTCCTGGCCGTACTCAAGGAGTTTGGCAACCGGCCCTCGCCAGGGCTGCTTTCCTTCCCGCGCCCCGGCACCACGCTTGCCCTGGACTTTCCCAACGACGGCCCGGACCTGTTCCGTATGCTGGATCGGCTGGATGCCATCGTCGCGGAGGCGGGCGGTGCCGTATATGCCGCCAAGGACGCCCGCATGAGCGGCGCGCTGTTCCGCCAGGCCTACCCGCAGTGGCAACATTTTTCCCGATTCATCGACCCCCGATTCTCATCCGGCTTCTGGCGCCGGGTCATGGAGTGAGCATGCAGAAGATCCTGATCATTGGTGCGACATCGGCTATCGCCGAAGCCGTCGCCCGCGTTTACGCCGCGCGTGCTGCGGCGGTGTTCCTGGTGGCGCGCAATGCGGCCCGGCTCGACGTCATCGCCGCCGATCTGCGCGTACGTGGTGCCCGCCAAGTGGATTCGGCCGTATTGGACGTCAATGATCTCAACGCTCACTCCGCCGTGCTGGACACCGCATGGGCGGCGCTTGGTGGGATCGACACCGTGCTGATCGCCCATGGCACCCTGCCCAACCAAGCGGCCTGCGATGCTTCGGTGGAAGTTTCGCTGCGAGAGTTCGCAACCAACGGTACCTCGACCATCGCATTGGCGGCCGCCCTTGCGCAGCGGCTGCAGGCCGGTTCCACCCTGGCGGTCATTTCATCAGTCGCCGGCGATCGCGGCCGTGCCAGCAATTACCTGTATGGAAGCGCAAAAGCGGCCGTGACCGCCTACCTGAGTGGCTTGGGCCAGCGCCTACGCAAGCAGGGCATCAACGTGCTGACCATCAAGCCCGGTTTCGTGGATACCCCCATGACCCAGGCGTTCAAAAAGGGCGCCCTGTGGGCATCGGCTGATAAAGTCGCACAAGGCATCGTGCACGCGTCCGACCGTCGCCGCGCGGTCGCCTACCTGCCAGGCTTCTGGTGGGCAATCATGATGGTGATCAAGAATATCCCCGAGTTCGTCTTCCGCCGTATCTCCCTCTAAATCCCTGATAGAGAAGGACACTTTGCGATGCCGGATATTGATAAAGACCTCGACGTTCTGTATCAGCACCGGTTCCCGAAAGAGGAACTGGCGAACAAAAACCGCATCTGGAAAGTGTTGTGCACCCAGTACTTCAACCGTTTCGTCAACAGCGGCGACACCGTCGTGGACATCGGGGCTGGCTACTGCGAATTCATCAACAACATTCCCGCCCGCCGAAAAATTGCCGTTGATCTGAACCCCGACGTTCGCAGATTCGCCGCAGAGGGGATCGAAATCATCAACGAATCGTGTACATCGGTCAGTTCGATCCCCAGCGGCAGCGTTGACGCCGTTTTCATGAGTAATTTCCTTGAGCACCTGCCAACCAAGGACCTGGTCCTGCAGACGTTGCGGGAAACTTCGCGAATGCTGAAAGCGGGTGGCCGGGCCATCATCCTTCAGCCGAACATCCGATTCCTGTACGACGAGTACTGGGACTATTTCGATCACCATACCGCCCTGAGCGACCGCAGCCTGGTGGAAGGCGTTTTGATGGCGGGGCTGGAACCACGCGTAGTGATTCCCAAGTTCCTTCCGTACACCACCAAGAGTCGACTCCCCCAGGCGCCGTGGCTGGTTTCGTTGTACCTGCGCATACCGCTGGCATGGCACATGCTTGGCAAGCAGGCCTTGGTCGTGGCTTACAAGTCCAGCTGACCCCAACTTTCGTACCCGAGTTCGTCCATGGCACAGAAGAATGAAAAGATCGTCCTCACCGGCGCGGCAGGCCTGGTAGGTCAAAACCTCATTGTCGAAATGAAGCAGCAGGGCTACACCCAACTGGTAGCCATCGACAAGCATGAGCATAACCTCGAGATCCTCCGCAAACTTCATCCGGATGTGAAGACGGTTCTGGCTGATCTGGCTGAACCCGGCAGATGGAGCGAGAACTTCGAGGGGGCCAAGCTGGTCGTGCAACTGCACGCCCAGATTACCGGAAAGACCACGGACCTGTTCGTGCGCAACAACCTCACTGCAACCGAGCATGTCCTCGCTGCGTGCAAGGCCGCAGGTGTTCCCTACATGGTCCACATCAGCTCTTCGGTAGTGAACTCAGTGGCCAAGGATGACTACACCGAAACCAAGCGCGAACAGGAAGCGATGGTCGTCGCCAGCGGCCAGCGCCACTGTGTGCTCCGTCCAACGCTGATGTTTGGCTGGTTCGACCCCAAACACCTGGGTTGGCTGTCCCGCTTCATGGCGCGCACACCGGTGTTCCCGATTCCTGGAGATGGCAGGTTCATGCGCCAGCCTTTGTACGAGCGCGACTTCTGCCGCTGTATCGCCAAATGCGTGGAAACCGAACCGGATGGAGAGGTCTTCGACATCGTGGGCCACACGCGCGTTGATTACGTGGACATCATCCGCACCATCAAGCGAGTGAAGAAGCTGCATACGCTGATCGTGCACATTCCCATTGGATTCTTCGCATTCCTTCTGCGTACGTTCGCGCTGTTCAGCAGCAAGCCCCCATTTACTGCCGATCAGCTCAAGGCGCTCAGCGCCGGCGACGATTTCAAGGGCGTGGACACCGAGGCGGTGTTCGGCGTGCGGCAGACGCCGTTTGAAGACGCGATCCGCGAGAGCTATACCGACCCGCGCTACAGCCACATCGTGCTGAAGCGCTGACCACCCGAATGGACGGAACACTACCAGTATGAGCAACTTCGCCATTATCGGCAGCGGCCCCATGGGCCTCATGGCAGCCTTGGAACTCCTCAAGCAGGGCCACAAGGTCGACATTTACGAGCGCGATGACCGCATCGGCGGAATGTCGGCCGACTTCGACTTCGATGGCCTGCGCATCGAGCGCTACTACCATTTCATCTGCAAGACCGACTACCCGCTGTTCAAGCTGCTGGATGATCTCAAGCTATCCGATCGCCTGCACTGGACCGATACCAAGATGGGGTATTACTACCAGGGCAAGCTGCACAAGTGGGGCACGCCATTCGCCCTGCTGGGGTTCCCGCACCTGGGACTGATCGACAAGGTCCGCTACGCGCTGCACGTGATGCACACCAAGGGCATCAAGGACTGGACCGCGCTGGACAAGGAGAACGCGCGTGACTGGATCACCCGATGGATCGGCCCCAAGGCCTACAAAGTGATGTGGGAGAAGGCCTTCGCGCTGAAATTCTTCGAGTACCAGAACGCCCTGTCCGCCTCATGGATCGGCACCCGCATCAAACGCGTTGCGCTGTCACGGCGCAACCTGTTCAACGAGAGCATGGGTTATCTGGAAGGCGGTTCAGCGGTGCTGCTTGAGAAGATGGCCGCCGAAGTTCGACGCCTCGGCGGCAACATCCTGCTCGGCCAGCCGATCGAGCAGGTCACCTCGGATGGCGCACGCGCCACCGGTGTTCGCACCGCCGGCGGCGACCAGCCCTACGATGGGGTGGTCTCGACTGCACCGATCCAATACGTCCCGGCGATGGTTCCGGCGCTGCCGGAGGAGTTCTCGCGCCAGGTCGCCGCGATCGAGAACATTCCCGTGGCGTGCGTGATCCTCAAGCTCTCGCAGCCCGTCAGCGAGAACTTCTGGATGAACATCAGCGATGAGCGGATATCCATTCCGGGCCTGATTGAATACAGCAACCTCAATCCGGGCAACGGGCCGGGCGAGCACATCGTCTACGCGCCTTACTACATGCCCAAGACTCACCCAAAGTGGCAGTGGAGCAATCAACAGCTGATCGATGAAGTGATCAGCTACCTGCCGATGATCAATCCGGCGTTCAAGCCGGAGTGGATTCTTGCAACACATTGCCACCGCTATGAGTACGCGCAGACCATCTGCCCGCCAGGCTTCCAGGACATGTTGCCGCCGATGAAGACTCCACTGCCTGGGTTCTTCATGGCGGATACGGCTTATTACTATCCAGAAGACCGCTCCATCAATGAGAGCATCGACGTGGGTTCAAAGCTGGCCGCAGTAGCAGCCGCGCAGGCATCGAGAGCTTGAGTACATGCTGACCCGACAGTTCACAATGTTTCTTCTGGTTGGCGGCTTCGCCGCGGCCGTCAATTTTGGATCACGGATCGCACTCGGCACCGTACTCAACTACGTACCCTCGATCGTTGTTGCATTCTGCCTTGGGATGGTGACTGCGTTTGTGCTCAATCGCGCACTTGTGTTCAAGTCCGCAAGCAACGCCATCCATCATCAGGCGGCGTGGTTCGTCGCGATCAATGGCCTGGCGATGATCCAGACCGTGCTCGTGAGCTTGGCACTCGCGCGCTGGGTCTTGCCCGGCCTGGGTGTCCAGCAGTACGCAGAGACGATTGCCCACGCGGTCGGCGTCGCCGTGCCGGTGGTCACAAGCTACTTCGGGCACAAGTACCTGTCGTTCTCGACGAAGTAGCCTGCCCGCCGCCCCACCCCATCTACTAGACGTCGATTCTGCACAGAACTACGGAAAGTCAAATAATGATCAACCAACCCGCCATGCCAAACAGCAGGACCAGCTTGATATCAGGAGAAAGAGTCGCGTTCTTCCTGGTCATCCTGCTTGCGATGGCCTACAAGAGCAACGATGCGCTGAGTAATCCTCAGTTCTGGGCTGAAGACGCAACGGTCTTCTTCAAGGAACAGTTTGGAACGTCGCTTCCTCAAGTGTTCACTCCATACGCTGGGTATCTGCACTTCATTCCCAGACTGGTCGCATGGTTCGCTTCATGGCTTCCCGTCGTGAAAGCTCCGCTGATCTACAATGCATCCGCGATTCTGTTGACGACTGCTGCCATTGTCGTGACCTGCAGGCGCATGCGTCCATTTGTGCCCGTGTGGATCGTTGCGCTTTCCTTCCTCGCGGTCCCTACCAGTGGCGAGATCCTGGGCACCATCACCAATGCGCAGTGGTTTCTCCAGTTTCCGCTGGCAGCCTTGTGCCTGACGCCGTACCAACCGGCGCGTGGCTGGATGGTCTGGCTGCGACCGTTGACTGTTCTTGCCATCTCTCTCACCGGTCCATTCTCTGTTGTTCTTGCCTTGGTCATCGCCGGTTTGCTTTCAGCCTCGTACGTGGCGCGTACGACCAAGCGTGACCCTTTCAATGGCGCTCTGGGCAACTTCGCTGCAACGCGCGATTGGACTGCGCTGGCAGCGCTGTGTGTTGGTGCGATCGTGCAGGCCGCCGTTGTTGTTACCCATCCTGCAGGCGAAGCGGTCGAGCATCAGAATCTTCTGATCCTGCTCAAGATCACGTTCGGCGAACTGGTACCCATCCATGCATTCGGCGGCAGCTTCCTGAGTCCAACGTTGTGGCTGCTGATGTTCGCTGTCATCGTCGGAACCCTGACCTTCTCCAACAAGATCGAAGGACGCTCACGACTCATTGTGCTGGGCTTCTTCGCCTTCGCAGCGGCGGAAACGTTCGCGCCAGTGAGGCTCAGAGACTTCAGCCCCCTGTATCAGTTTCTTCTGGCGGACCGTTACTTCTACCTGATCAAAGTTGTCCTGTGGTGGATGGTCTGGTTGTCGTTGAGCAGCGTCACCCGCCGCAGCCGACTCAATGCGACCATCGCGACCACTGCACTTCTGTGCATGGTGGCCGTGACCAACCAGCAGTACCTGCGACGCCCGACGTTCGTCGAGTTCGACTGGCGTCATCACGCGTCGCTGCTGGGCACGCCCGGCTCCCACACCGTCCCGCTCAATCCTCAGGGCTGGGGAGTGATCATCGACTCCAAGGCTTCCGAGGGCGGCGTGACGGATGCTGCAGCTACCCCGGCGGCACCGCCGACCCCAGCACCTGCACCGACGCCGGCCATCACCGATAACCAGGCCCAGAAGCTGGATGGGGACCTCAAGGCGGCTGATCGCGACACCATCAAGTGCCGCCTGGATCTTGCCTCTGGATCACCGGCTACCGGAAGCGTGGTTGTCCACCGGCGTGAAGGCGCCTCGTTTGAGGGATGGGCCTTCGAACCCGGCCAAGCCGCGTTGGCAGACGCACAGCTTGTTTTCCAGGGGACCGCCGGCTCGTATCTCGCAAAGGTGAAGGGCGGCGCTGCGCGTCCGGACGTAGCAAGTGCCTTCGGACCGGAGCAAGCTAATGCAGGCTTTACCACCGTGGTGGACATCTCGAGCGTCGCCGCAGGTGAATACGCCCTTTGGCTTGCCACAGGCACGGGAGAGGCAGATAAAGCCTGTGACCTCCAGTCCAGCATAAGGATTGAAGATTGAGTCAGCGCGGCCGCCTGCTGCACTTGCAGCATGGAATCAGCGCCGGAGGCTCAATCCATGCAGGAACTGAGAACTTCGGCATGAAGTAAAGACAGGAATGCCCGCAACGTCGTTGAGGGCATTCTTTTTTTCATCGTGTTGCATCCCAGGCTGCGCCAGGCAGGCTGGAAACAAACAACGCCCCTTGCGGGGCGTTGCTTGGTTGAGGCGATATCAGTCACTCTTCAGCCGGCAGACCAATCCACGCAGCTTGACCAGCGACGTGCGACCGCGATGTCGAAGGCCGCGGCGCTCACCCGTTGACGGGCATTCATGGCCAACGCTTCCAACGGTAGCGCCTGATCGACAAGCTGGGTAATGCAGCGCGCCCAGTCCTGAGGAGTGTTGTCGACCAGGATGCGATCATCCATTGCGTCATCCCGATAGGCGGCTACGTTCGACGCAACCGTGACCAGGCCGAGCTGTGCATAGTCGAGGACTTTGATCGAGCTCTTGCAGCGATTGAAGGTCGAGTCCAGAAGGGGTGCCAGGCCGACATGGAACCCGCGCAACTGCGAAAACCAATGTACGAACGCAGGATACGATGCGCCGACATGCGACGGCGGACTCTCGACGCTGAGCCAGGGCCGGGGCCGGGACACGTTCGCGTTTACGCCTATCAGGGTCAGTGAGAATCCTCCTTCCCGCTGCGACCACGCGATCTCCAATGCTTGGTCCAGCAGGCGGAAATCCTCGTCATGGGTCCGTGTACCCATATACAGGAGACGAAGCTTCCCGGCGCCCCTCATCTCCGCCTGGTTAGGGTCAGCGGCCTTCCAAAGCACATTATCCAGTGCGTTGGGCATCCACTCCACGGCCCCACCTTCCGCCTCAATCGCGTCTGCAAGCAGCGGAGTCGAGCACCAGGTGACATCGGATAGAGAAATCGAACGACGAACCGCTGCGATGATTCCCGCATACGCCTCACGCTCAGGGTGCTCTTCCATGGCAAGGAGGTTGTCGTCGAGGTCGTAGATCAAACGTGCACCCCGCCGACCTACATCGGCGATACATTCGAAGTGCTCAGCCTCTGTGACAGCGCCACGGTTCCAGATCACCACATGTGGCGAGAATGCCTCTAGCTCTTCGGGGATGAGGTATCTAACATCCGCAGGGAAACGTTCGGCAAACGCATGCAGTCGGATGCTTGCGCATGGCGACATGACGGAGCCGTATCGTTCCGGAATGACAGCAATTCGAGTGGCGAACCCGGATCTCTGGCCAGGTTCCCGCAGCAGGCCCAGACTGCTCATACGAGCTCCCGGGAATACAAGCCATCAAGCCAGTTCGACAGCGAGCGCACCACATCACGCGCGGAGGCATCATGGGCGAGCAACAACGCGTTCGGTACGTCCACCAGCCTTTCGGTAAAGGCACCCAACCGGTTGCCAGCTATCGGACGCCCGGTGCGAAGCGCGTGGGACAGGGTGTACGAATAGGTCTCGGGCGCCTGCGAAATGAACAGGAAAGCATCCGGATTGTAGCGGGCGATCAGATCATCCAACTCTTCTTCCTCATACGCTCCGCTCCAGGTAAAGCCGACATCTTTCACGGGGTTGACCTGGGGATAGCCGATAAGATGGAACTGCATCGGATTTCCCACTCGTCGCGATTCTTCAACGATGGCATTGAGCTGGTTCAAGCCCTTATGGGGGGCCATCACCCCCAGTAGCAGCACGCGGTAAGGTTTGGCACCGGCGCCGAAGGTGACCGGATGGTCGCCAACGTCAACTTCGTGGTACTGCGCGATCACCGGCACGCCTGTGTAGCGCTGCATTCGGGCCGCTGCATCCTTGCTGGGTGCGATGACCTGCTGCGCGCCGAGCAACGCCCACTCATGCTGTACGCGCCAGTTGCGAATGTCAGAGGCGCCGTTGGAAGGGCGTTGAGCGATGCACGCATCGCATCCGGCCGCATCTGGCTCGCCACAGTAATTGCCTTCCGCATTCGTCAGCATGATCTGGGGACAGATTGCGTAGTTGTCGTGGACATGGAAACTGAACGGAATCTTCGACAGCGACACAGCGCGCCGGACGGATGCACCGAATCCGACCAGATGGTGGATCTGCAGGGTGGTGGCCTCCAGAAGGTGGAGCAGCGATGCAAGTTCATCAGGCGAGTGGTAGCGGAACAGGAAATCGAAGCCGTCGAACTCCGATACCCTGCTGACCCTTACCTCACCTACGCCACTGCGGTCTTCGATAGGCCGGATCACTACGACTTCATGGGTCTGCCCCAATGAGACTGCCATAGCCTGCACTGCTCGCTCCGTCCCGCCGCCCCAGGAGTGGGTGAGCAGCACCGCCGCTGGCTTGGCGCGCTTCTTCCACACGGCCAGGGTCAGCCTCATCCGCGCAGCGAAGCCAGGGTCCATCGAGCAGAAGCGCGCCACCTGAGCACCGTAGTCAGGGTAGCGCTCATCAATCACACGCTGTGCAATCACCTTGCCGGGTTTGCTGTCATCCGCGAAGCTTACCTCGCCCACATGCTCCACGAAGACATCCATGGCCAGACGGTGACGGAAGCCAAACTTCGCAGAGCGCATGCAGAAGTCATTCTCTTCGCCATAGCCTTTCCCAAAAGCCTCGGCATCGAAAAGACCCGCAGTCTCCAGCGCCGAGCGAGAGATGAGCATGCAGAATCCGACACCCGTGGGGATCTCGACAGATACGCCGGCGTTGGTCTCGCGCGCCAACGCATCCAGCGTGCCGGCGTCCATGCCTTCTGGCAGGGGATTGGCGCCAAGATTGGGGTAGCTGCAGATCGTCGCATTGTTGGATAGCGCCGTGATCGACCCCACCGATGGACGCATGTGTGCAACCATCCGGTCAACCCAATCTGCGCTGACGATGGTGTCGCTGTTGAGCAGGAGCGCGCCCAAGCTGTCGCGATGCTCCAGGACATGCGCCATGCCAGCATTGACGGTTCGTACGAATCCAAGGTTCTCTACGTTCTCAACCAGATGGACCGATGGATTGGCCGCTGCTACGTCGCGAAGGTATGCCGTGACTTCCGGCTCAGGCGAGCGGTCGTTATAGATGTGGAGACGAGTTGCGGTCTGGTTCTTCGAGCGCAACACCGACTCGACGCAGTTCCGCGTAACCACCAGATCCCGATACACGGGCAAGATGATGTCAACCACTCCCGGCGGCAACAATGGCGCTTCCGGGATTCGCTTGACCAGAAGATCGGTGAGGGAAAGCGGCCGCTTGCCGAGCTCCCTTCCGTTCTGGCGGCCGATCGCCAGGTAGTGCGCGAGCGCATTCATACCTGTGGCAGCCACGTCCGGATTTGCATCCAGATACTGACGCGAATTGAACTCTGGGCCTGGACTCCGCCCCTCGGCCGCACCGTACAGGACAAAGTGCGAAAAGGCATTTCCCTCGCCAATATCCGGATGGGCCTCTCGGTACCATTCTGGGTCGAAGTAGGGGTTGGGGAGGCGGCCCTCCGACAGCCCGTCGTAGAGGAAGTGCACTAGGGGATTGGCGCCGCTCGCGCGAACATCGGGGTACTCGTCCAGATACCAATCCTGGTCGAACAGCGGATGTGGGCCTGCTGTTTCCCGATAATCAGCAAGATAACGCCCAAGCTGCGGCCTCACGACCGCTATGCCAGCCGCCTTCTTGGCGCCCGCCCGGGAGTAACGCGTGTCGAACCAAGGACTGGGAGACAGGCCAATCCAATCGCCAATCAGGACGTACTGGGTAAGCGCATCGAGTGGGCTCGCGCGCAATCCGAATCGAGCACAGTACCAGGCCGGATCAAACAGAGGGCTGGGAGAGCGCCCCTCGGCATTGCCAAAGGAAATGAAATGGCTGGGGCCTTCCAGAAACGCGGTGCGACGACCCAGCGCGTGTCGCGCATACCAGTGCCAGTCGCAAACCCCTGCTCGACGCACCAGGTGCAACTTTATCCGGTTGGGAACAAGACGGAACCAATTGATGGACAGGACTTTCGCCGCGACCCTTTTGAGATCGCGCTTCAGACCGCTATTGCCGTTGAACATACTCTTACCCTTGTGTCCTTACTGATCAACGGCCGGAGAGGCGACGCCACCAAGGGCGCATCAGGTGATTCAACTTGCGGTCCTGCTCTTCCAGGCGTGGAATTACGGATTCGATAACGCTTGCAACCGACGCTTCCCGCTCTGTGTGCATCGCTTCGTTCAGCAGGCCTCGCGACCCTTCCAAACCGTCAAGCACGCGTCGCTCGAGCAAGGACAATCCTTGCGCGAGGGCGGGGAGCTGCGATTCTACTGCGGCATAGCGTTCATGTGCTTCCTTGGCGTCGCTCTCCAACAGCGCGCGAAGTCGCGCTTCCTCAAGACTCAAACGCGCGATCTGTTCGCTCGCTTGCACGGCGCTCCTGTCCAGTTCCTCGCGAAGCCGCGCCTCTTCCACGTTCAGACGCCTGATCTCATGGTGCGCCGCCACCAGCCCACCGTTCACGCGCTCGATCTCCTCCACATTCTTGATATTGCGACCAAGCGAATCGAACAGCTGGTTGATGCCCGCGAACTCACCGCGAGACGCGGCCGCGGCGAGGTGAAGAAGCTTCTCCGGTTGCTGCTCGCCAACCAGCAGCACGCCCAGCCCATGGGTGTGAGTGAACTCGAAGGAAGGGAACTGCTTGGATATCTCGCTCCAGTACTGCCAAACACCGAACCCGCGCTCGCGCACGCAGCTGTCGTGAAAGATTACTACCGCACGTGGGGACAGCTTGACGCGCCAGCTTTCGAAATCTTCCCGAACCGCATCATAGGTATGCAGGCCGTCCACATGGAGCAGGTCGACAGATCCGTCCGCGAAGTACTCCAGCGCCTGGTCGAACCTCAGTCGCATCATTTCGGAGATACCCGCGTAATGACGCTGCTGGTAGTCGCGAAGCTCCGCGTAGATCTCGTTTCCGTAGAACCCGGCATGTTCGTCACCTTCCCAGGTGTCGATAGCAAACACGCGCGCGCCCAGTTGCTGCGCCTCGACTGCCTGGCAGAGCGCAAGGAACGACGCACCATTATGCGTTCCGAGCTCAACGATCAGCTCAGGGCGCTGGACCTCAAGCAGCCAGCTTGCAAATGGAATATGCCCAAGCCATGCACTGTGCGGGAGCTTGCGGGGCATCATCAGCATGGCAGGCGAAAACGAAAAATCGATCATCGAAGTCTCCCTTACGGAGTTGATGCGGAAACGTTAGGGTCAGCCTGAGCGGCCGCTATGAATGCATCGATATCATTGGCGCAAAGCAGGGATTCGTATCGTTTGATGCTATCGACGGGCCAGTTCCACCAGGCGATCTGCAACAGCTGGGCAATCTGCTCTTCGCTGAATCGGAGACGCAGCACACGGGCTGGATTGCCGACGACGATGGAGTATGGCGGCACGTCCTTGCTCACCACCGCGCCGGCACCAATGCATGCACCGTCACCAACGGTCACGCCAGACAACACCATTGCTCCGTGCCCGATCCAGACGTCATTGCCGATCCGTGTAGGACCTTTGCTATGCGGGTGCCCGTCCTGACCGGCCCCCGGCGAATTGAATGCAATTCGCAAGGGATGCGTCGTGACCCAGTCAACGCGATGCTCGCCGCCGCCAAAAATAAGTACGTTCTCAGCAAAGGAGCAGAACGCGCCTACTTCGACGCGCTCGCCTGCGCTCCACAGTCGGAACCCGGCGCCGCCGTAAGTAAATCGGCCGATGCTGATGCGGGGATCGTCACTGGTGAGCGGTGGAATAAATCCGTGATTCATTCCCCACTCCCCATCCGGCGCATGGTGACCTCGTCAAAGGGAATTCCCACCAAGCCATAGCGCAACTTGGGCGATGCCACCTTGATCAGTACCGCATCATGCAACCAAGCATGCTGCGTGTTGGCATAGGGATCCCCTTCAGCAATGGACACCGTCATGGAATAGTCACCATTGGGAAGCATCGGCAGGGTGAACCGGAAACTGGCCTCCAGCCGGGTTCCAGCCTCAACTTCCATCGGCGGTTGGATGTAGGTATAGGTGTGCTCGCCAAAGAGCGACTGGCCAAGCCTATCCTTGACGAAGAAGCCAATCAGCGGACTGGACAGCGCCACATGGGCCGTCGCGCGCACACGCAGCAACACCTCTTCGCCACCCGCAAACGACGTAAGCGGCTCACCTTCTGCGTTGCTGAGCACTACGGAATCGATTGCGGCGCTGCCCGAATGCCAACCGGCTGAGTTGGCCACGTTGTCAAACAGCTCCAGGCGCGTCTCCACTTCGACATGCGACTTTGGTTTGGCGGTCACACCCTGCTCACGCGCCGCCTGTCGCGACTTGAGCTTCACCGCGTCGCCATAGACTTCCTGGGAACAATATTCAATGTAGGCGTTGCATGCATCCTCGGCAGAGGCATGCATGACCATCTCACCGCGATTCAGCCAAACCGCACTCTGGCAGAAGTTCAGAACCGACCCGGTGTCGTGACTGACGAAAAGCAAGGTTCCGTTCTCACGGAACTTACGCAGGAACCGCATGCATTTCTGCACGAAGATTGCGTCGCCTACGGCAAGGGCTTCATCGATGATGAGGATATCCGCATCGACGTGGGCGATGACGGCGAACGCGAGTCGCACATACATGCCGCTCGAGTAGGTCTTCACCGGTCGTTCTACGAAATCGCCGATATCCGCAAAGGCAACAATGTCGTCGAAGCGCGCATCAATCTGGTCCCGGGTCAGGCCGAGAATCGAGGCACTTAGATAGACGTTCTCGCGACCGCTGAATTCGGGGTTGAAGCCCGCACCAAGCTCAAGCAATGCAGCAACACGACCGTTGACTTCAACGGATCCTGAAGTTGCCTGGAGCGTTCCGCAGATGATCTGAAGAAGGGTGGATTTTCCCGACCCGTTGCGCCCGATGATACCCACGGTATCGCCACGACGGACTTCGAAGTCGACCCCCTTGAGCGCCCAGAACTCCTGGAAGTAGTTGTGAGGCGTCATGCCCGCAGCCCGGAACAGACGCGGCATAACGGCCTGCTTCAGTCGCAGGTGAGGCTGCTCATAGATCTGGAAGCATTTGGTTACGCCGGTCACCCGGATGGCAACGTCGCGCGAGGATTCAGAGGACATCGGCGAAGCCCCTCCGCATTTTCTGGAACGTAGCAAATCCAAGCCAAGCCACGAGCAGCGCACCTATGGAGTACTTTCCCAGGTCAACGAAGTTGGGCGAAACGCCCCAGAGAAGCACGGCTCGCGACTGTTCGATGATGAAGGTAAGCGGATTGAGATAGATGTACGAACGCAACGACTCAGGAAGCGCCTGCACCGGGTAGAGCACGGGGGCCATGAACAGCATCACCGTCGTGAGAATTCCAGTGACTTGGCCGATGTCGCGCAGATACACGCCAAGCGAGGCAAGCAGCCAGGATACGCCCATAGTGCCTACTACCAGCGGCAGGATCACCACCGGCAGCCAGAGCGCGGTCAAGGGTATGGAACCGCGCAGCAGCAACTGTGCAATCAGCAGCACGACCAGTGAGACGGCGGAGTGGAAGATGGTTGCACCCATGGCGACCCATGGCAGGGTTTCGAGTGGAAAGATGACTCGTTTGACATAACTGGCGTTGTTGAGGACCAAGCCTGGGGCACGATTCACGCACTCCGCAAAGACCCCATGCACGATGATCCCTACGAACAGGATCACGGCGAAATCGCCATGGCTGCTGGTTTCCTGCCCCCACCGGGCTTTGAACACCACCGAGAACACGAATGTGTAGACGGCCAGCATCAAAAGCGGATTGAAGAATGACCACGCCAATCCGAGCACCGAGCCGCGATAGCGGCTGATCACTTCGCGCTTGGTGAGTTCCCAGATAAGAAGGCGATTTGAAGCAAGGCTGCGAATCATCGCCGCCGGCGAAGTTCCAAATTCGGCGTAAATGGTACTCATCAGGCGCAGGCCCCCAATGCGCAGTCCAGATCCACCTGCAGATCCCCCAGTTCCTCAACGCCCACACTCAGCCGCACCAGCGCGTCACTGATGCCCAGCTGGTCACGGCGCTCCACAGGAATGGACGCATGGGTCATCACCGCAGGATGGTTGACCAGGCTTTCCACGCCACCCAACGACTCCGCCAGGGTGAACAGCTCGGTCTTCTCGCAGAACCGCTTGGCCGCCTCGAACCCGCCCTTGAGCACGATCGACACGATGCCGCCATAGCCATTCATCTGGCGCGTAGCCAGCTCATGCTGCGGGTGGCTCGGCAGCCCCGGGTAGATCACCTTTTCCACGGCCGGATGCTTTTCCAGCCACTGGGCCAGGGCCAGTGCGTTGGCGCAGTGCGCCTTCATGCGCAGCGGCAGGGTCTTCAGGCCACGCAGGGCCAGGAAACTGTCGAACGGCCCCTGCACGCCCCCGATGGAGTTCTGCAGGAAGGCCATCTGCTCGGCCAGCTCAGCGTTGTCGCCCACCACCACCATGCCGCCCACCATGTCCGAGTGCCCGTTGAGGTACTTGGTGGCCGAATGCAGGACCAGGTCCGCACCCAGCTCCAGCGGGCGCTGCAGCATCGGCGAGGCAAACGTGTTGTCCACCACCACGATCAGGCCGTGGCGCTTGGCGATGGCGGCGACCGCGGCGATGTCCACGATCTTCAGCATCGGGTTGGTCGGGGTTTCGATCCAGACCATCTTCGTCTGCGGGGTGATCGCCGCTTCGAAGGCGGCCAGGTCGGTCAGGTCCACAAAGCCGAACTGCAGCCCGGCCGTGCGCTTGCGCACGCGCTCGAACAGGCGGAAGGTGCCGCCATAGATGTCATCCATTGCCACCACGTGGCTGCCGGCGTCCAGCAGTTCCATCACGGTGGAGGTGGCGGCCATGCCCGAGGCGAAGGCGTAGCCGCGGCTGCCGCCCTCCAGCGAGGCCACGCAGCGCTCATAGGCGAAGCGGGTCGGGTTGTGGGTGCGCGAGTACTCGAAGCCCTGGTGTTCGCCCGGGCTGGACTGGGCGTAGGTGGAGGTCGCATAGATCGGCGGCATCACCGCGCCGGTGCTCGGGTCGGGCGACTGGCCGCCATGGATGGCCAGCGTGGCCAGGGCGAGCTGGCGCTTGGAGTGCCCGGAGGCTGCAGAATCGGACATGGGGGTTCCCAGCGATTGAGAGCCCCAATCGGGGCCCACTTTAGATGGAGCGGAAGTCTATCAGCGGGGGCTTAATCAGCCGTTGACGCTGATAAACATGGATTCAGCGCCAAAATCGGCGATCGCGCCGTTATTGAACGCGACGACGCAGGTAATTCAGCAGATCGATCCGCGTAATCAACCCCAGGAAGCTGCCACCATCCATGATGATGGCCACCTGGCCGCGGTCAAACACCGGCAGCAGCGCTTCAATCGGCGATTTCACGTCCAGCCGGTCCAGCTTGCTGACCATGGCGGTGGAGACCTTGTCCCGGAACCTCGACTCGTCCCCATACACGTGCAGCAGCACGTCGCTTTCGTCGACGATGCCGACCAGCTGGTCGCCATCCATCACCGGCAACTGCGACACGTCATACAGCTTCATGCGCTGGTAAGCGGTGGTCAGCAGGTCGTTCGGGCCGATCACGACAGTGTCGCGCTGGCCATACGGGCGCAGGATCAGGTCGCGCAGGTCGCCGGTCTGCGGGCGCTCCAGGAAGCCGTTGTCCAGCATCCAGTAGTCGTTGTACATCTTGGAGAGGTACTTGTTACCGGTGTCGCAGACCAGCACCAGCACCTTCTTGGGGGTGGTCTGCTCCTTGCAGTACTTCAGGGCAGCTGCCAGCAGGGTGCCGGTGGACGACCCGCCGAGCACGCCTTCCTTGCCCAGCAGCTCGCGGGCGGTGTGGAAGCTTTCTGCGTCGGTGATGGCATAGGCCTTGGTGACCCGGCTGAAATCGGCGATCGAGGGCAGGAAGTCCTCGCCGATGCCTTCCACCAGCCAGCTGCCCGACTTGTCGTTGAGCACGCCGTCATTGATGTATTCGGCCAGGATCGAGCCGACCGGGTCGGCCAGTACCAGCTCGGTCTTCGGCGACAGGGTGGCGAAGGCGCGCGACAAGCCGGTCATGGTGCCGGAGCTGCCGCAGCCGAACACGATGGCGTCCAGGTCGCCCCCCATCTGCTCGAGGATCTCCGGGCCGGTGCCGAATTCATGAGCGGCCGGGTTGTCCGGGTTGCCGAACTGGTTGATGAAGTACGCGCCGGGGGTTTCCTCGGCCACGCGCTTGGCCATGTCCTGGTAGTACTCCGGGTGGCCCTTGGCCACATCCGAACGGGTCAGGCGCACTTCGGCGCCCATCGCCTTGAGGTTGAAGATCTTCTCGCGGCTCATCTTGTCCGGCACCACCAGGATGAGCTTGTAGCCCTTCTGCTGGGCGACCAGGGCCAGGCCCAGGCCGGTATTGCCGGCAGTGCCTTCCACCAGCGTCGCACCTGGCTTGAGATCGCCACGCTTTTCAGCGGCTTCGATCATCGACAGGCCGATGCGGTCCTTGATGGATCCTCCGGGATTGGCGCTTTCGAGCTTCAGGTACAGCTCGCAGACACCGGTGTCCAGGCGCTGGGCCTTGACGATCGGGGTCTTGCCAATGAGTTCGAGTACGGAGGAGTGGATTGCCATCGGGTCACATCGATTCGCGCCGCAGGGCGGCCGGACCCCCGATTATCCGACAGATGGTACAGACACGCCATGCGTGTCTGGCCCCAAAAGAGCGACGCGGACGGCGCCCGTCGACGAGGAGACGGACGCCGCCCGCGGCGTTTGGCGGTGCCGGCCAGGGCCGGCAGGTTCAGCGGCAGGTGCCGACCGTTGGCCGGCACAGGGGGAACGTCAATTCAGGGGGGAGGAGTACAGCCGTTCCAGCTTCTGCTTGGCATACAGCTTCTCACGCTTCATCTGGCCCAGAGTTACACCATCTATCGGAAGTACGCCCAATTCGGCATCCATACACTTCTTGTTCAACTTCTGGTGCCGTTCGTAAAGCGCCTTGAATTCCGGATCACGCTGGCGGCGTGCGTCGATTTCACTCTGGGGCTGACCTTCAAACATGATGAACCTCCTATTGCGTGTACAGCACAAACAAGAACGCCCCGGCCGGTAAGGCACGGGGCGTTGCTTCGGGAGGAGCGCCGGCATCCACCGCGATCACGGCAGAACCCAGGCGCACGACCGGGGTTGCCCGGCCTGCAGACTGCTCTGGTTCGTGCCCTCGATGCATCGGCCCGGCCCTCCAATCGTCCGGGTCGCGGAAGGCTACCCGGACAATCGACCCTACGCCTGCCCAGGGACGGGTTCAAGGGTTTCGTTTGAAATCACCGGTGCACGCCAGTCGGGGTTCAGGCTGAACACGCACTTCAACGAAATTTAAACAAAAACAGCAGGTTGCGTCATTCTGACGCAGTCACGGCCAACGGTCGTGACCTACCGATAGATGCAACCAGGTAGGTCATGACCGTTGGTCATGGCAGAGGCAACCAGGCAGGTCATGACCGTTGGTCATGACACCTTCGATCACGGGGCGATGATGACCTCGGCCGAGCGGGCCTTGGTGGCCGCCGCCTTCTTGCCGCTGACCTGCAGGCGGCTGGCGCTGACGCCGGCCCCCACCAGGGCATCGCGCAGGGCTTCGGCGCGCTGCTGCCCTACTCCGGCGGCGGCGTCGTAGGCCTCGATGCGGACCCGACCCTTCTTGCCGATGTTCAGGTACTCGGCCAGCGCCTTGGCCTGGCCCTTCGCGCCGCCCGAGAGCGTGCCCTTGCCACTGGCGAAGGCGTCGCCGGCGAAGGTGAACACTTCACCACGGCTGTCGAACTTCGAGCCGGGCAGCTTGTTGCCCGAGACCAGCTCGGCTTCTTCGCGGGCCAGCTTGGCCGCGTTCTGCTGGGCCGCGCTGAGGCGGGCGGTCTGCTTGCCGGCCACGCTGGTCAGGGCGGTTTCGGCGTCCTGGCGGGCCAGCGCTTCGGTTTCGGCGGCCAGGCGCAGGCGTTCGGCTTCTTCGGCCTGGATCTGGGCCTGCACGCGCAGCCGCTCGCTTTCCTGGCGGGCACGCTGGGCATCGCGGCGGCTGGCTTCGATCAGCAGGTCGCTGCGGGTGCGTTCGAGCTGGCTCACTTCACGCTTGGCCAGGGCGGCACGCACGCTGGTTTCGGCAATTTCGACCCGGCGGTCGGCCAGGTAGCGGGCCTGGTCGAGGTCGCGGCGCTTGGCATCCGCCAGCGCGGCGATGGCCTGCTGGGCCTGCAGGCGCTCATAGGCGGCCAGTTCGGCGGTGTCCGGGTTGGCCTGGATCGCCATCAGGCGCTGGGTGAGCTGGGCCACGGCCGGGTCTTCGGCGGCACCGGCCAGCGGCGAAACGGCCAGGCCGATGGCGAGCAGCAGGGGCGACATGCGCAGGGCGGCAGCCTTCATCGGCGGTCCTCCCCGGCGGCGAGCTGGCGTTCGAGCTGGGTCACCTCGTTGCGGCGCAGCTGCAGCTGGGCGGTGGCGGTGGCCTCCTCGCTGCGGGCGCGGGCCAGGTCGGCATCGGCGGTGGCGCGCGCGGCCAGGGCCGGGGCGTTCTTTCGCTCGCGGCGGTCGCTGGCAGCGGCCTGGGCCTGTTCCAGGCCCTGGCGGGCCACGGCGATCAGGTCCGGGGCGTACTGGTCGGCGTCGGCCTGGGTGGCCTTGTCCACGGCCTGGCGGGCCTGCATGAGTTCGAGCGCGCCGTCCTGGGCCAGGGCCGGCCCGGCCAGTGCGAATGCGCACGCCATCACGCAACTCGTCAAAACTACATACGGGGTACGCCGCATTTGTGCGAAGCTAGGATTCATTGGGGTGCCGTTCGCCTGAAGAAGGTGCGCGGCCATTGTCGGAAGCCTGCGGCGTGCTTGCAATGGCATGTCGCCGATTGTTGGGGAAACATTTCGCATGGATATCGGCTATTTCCTGAAGCTGATGACCGAAAAGAACGCTTCGGACATGTTCTTGACCACCGGTGCCCCGGTGTACATCAAGATCGAGGGCAAGCTGTACCCGCTGGGGAATACCGGGCTGCCGCCCGGGATGGTCAAGAAGATCGCCTATTCGCTGATGGACGAGGGCCAGGTGCCCCAGTTCGAGCGCGACCTTGAGCTCAACATGGCCATCGCCCTGCCGGATGCGGGGCGCTTCCGCGTCAACGTGTTCAAGCAGCGCGGTGAGGTGGGCATGGTGATCCGTGCCATCCGCAGCAAGATTCCCAGCATCGAAGAGCTCAACCTGCCCCAGGTCCTGAAGGACGTCATCATGACCCCGCGCGGGCTGGTGCTGGTGGTGGGCTCGACCGGTTCGGGCAAGTCGACCTCGCTGGCATCGATGATCGACCACCGCAACAGCACCACGACCGGGCACATCCTCACCATCGAGGACCCGATCGAGTACCTGCACAAGCACAAGATGTCGATCGTCAACCAGCGCGAGGTCGGGCTGGATACCCATGCCTTCCACAACGCGCTGAAGAACGCGATGCGTGAAGCGCCGGACGTGATCCTGATCGGCGAAATCCTGGACTCGGAAACGATGGAGGCGGCCATCGCCTTCGCCGAGACCGGCCACCTGTGCCTGGCCACGCTGCACTCCAACAACGCCGACCAGACCATCGAGCGCATCCTGAACTTCTTCCCCGAGAGCGCGCACCGCAACGTGCTGATGAACCTCTCGCTGAACCTGCGCGCGGTGATTTCCCAGCGCCTGGTCAAGGGCCAGGACGGGCGCCGGCTGCCGGCCACGGAAGTGTTGATCAACACGCCGATGATCCGCGACCTGCTGCGCCGCGGCCAGGTGCACGAGATCAAGCCGGCGATGGAGGCTTCGCTGGAAGAAGGCATGGAGAGCTTCGACCAGTGCCTGTTCCGCATGGCCAAGGGCGGCATCATCGAGCAGGAAGAGGCGCTGCGTGCGGCCGATTCGCGCGACGGCCTGGCCCTGAAGTTCCGCCTGTCCGAAGGCGGCAGCGGCGAGCACGATCCGTACGCCGATTATTCGGCGGCAACCCCGGCGGCGATCACGCACGGGTTTTGATTGACGGGGGTATCGACCAACGGTCGATACCTACCGATCGGGGATCGCGGGTCGTCCCACCCGGGTTCATACCGACCATTGGTCGTCCCACCCGGGTTCATACCGACCGTTGGTCGCCCGCGGGGTAGGTACCGACCGTTGGTCGGTACCCGGTTTCAGGGTGATGCGTCGGCCTGAACCTCCGGCCGCGCCGCATCGAACGCTGGCAACGCCAGGCACGCCTGGTCGATCCGCACCAGGGTCGGGTACGGGCCCAGATCCACGTTGAAGCGGCGGGCGTTGTACAGCTGCGGCACCAGGCAGCAGTCGGCCAGGGTCGGTGTATCGCCGTGGCAGAAGCGGCCGGTATCCACCGATTCGACCAGCAGCCGTTCCATCGCGTCGAAGCTGACCTGCATCCAGTGCTTGGTCCAGTCCTCACGCTCGGTCTGCGGCACGTGCCAGGTATCGCTGAAGAACTGCATCACGCGCAGGTTGTTGAGCGGGTGCAGGTCGCAGGCCACCAGCTGCGCCAGCGCGCGCACGCGGGCGCGGCCCGGCGCATCGTCGGGCAGCAGCGGCGGCTCCGGGAACACCTCGTCGAGGTATTCCAGGATCGCCATCGACTGGTGCAGCACCCGTTCACCGTGGCACAGGGTGGGCACCAGTTCCTGCGGGTTGAGCGCGGCGTAGCCTTCGCTGTGCTGCTGGCCACCGTCGCGGACCAGGTGCACCGGGGTGATCTGGTGCTCCAGGCCCTTGAGGTTCAGACCGATGCGCACGCGGTAGGCCGCGCTGGAGCGCCAGTAGCTGAACAGCTCGATGCGGTCGGCCGTGGTGTTCAGGGCCGTGTCGCCTGTTCGATGCGCTGTTCGATGGCGCCGAAGATGCTTTCGCCGGCCGCGTTGAACATCTCGATGCGGACCACGTCGCCGAAGGACATGAACGGCGTGCTCGGCTTGCCGTCGCGCAGGGTTTCCACGGTCCGCTGTTCGGCAAAGCAGGAGGCGCCCTTGCTGGTGTCCTCGTTGGCAATCGTGCCCGAGCCCACGATGGCCCCGGCGCCCAGCGGGCGGGTCTTGGCTGCGTGCGCGATCAGCTGGGCGAAGTTGAACTGCATGTCCACGCCGGCCTCGGGCGCCCCGAACCAGGCGCCGTTGACGTGGGTGACCAGCGGCAGGTGCACCTTGCTGTCCTGCCAGGCGTCGCCCAGCTCGTCGGGGGTGACGAACACCGGCGACAGCGCCGAGCGCGGCTTGGACTGCAGGAAGCCAAAGCCCTTGGCCAGCTCGCCCGGGATCAGGTTGCGCAGCGAGACGTCGTTGACAAGACCGACCAGCTGGATGTGACCGGCGGCCTGCTCCGGGGTAACCGCCATCGGCACGTCATCGGTGATCACTACCAGCTCGGCTTCCAGGTCGATGCCGTAGTCCTCGCTGATCACCTTGACCGCATCGCGCGGGCCATGGAAGCCGGCGCTGGTGGCCTGGTACATCAGCGGGTCGGTGTAGAAGCTGTCCGGCACCTCGGCGCCACGCGCGCGGCGCACGCGCTCGACATGCGGCAGGTAGGCGCTGCCGTCGACGAATTCGTAGGCACGCGGCAGCGGTGCGGCCAGCGCCTGCAGGTCGATGTCGAACACGCCGTCGGCGCTGCCGTCATTGAGCGATTCGGACAGGGCGTTCAGGCGCGGCGCCAGGTGGCTCCAGTCTTCCAGCGCCTGCTGCAGGGTGGCGGCGATCCCGGTGGCGCGCACGCCGTGGCGCAGGTCGCGCGAGACCACGATCAGGGTGCCGTCGCGGCCGCCTTCCTTCAAAGAACCAAGCTTCATGGGTGGAATATCCGGGATCGCAGGAAATAGGTTTCGAGTGTAACCAAATGCGCGGGCGTGCCAAGTCGCAGTGCCGCAGAACGAACATAAACCATTCGAATGATGCTGATGTGGTCGCTCGCTGAGGTCGTCCGGCTGGGGCCGGCCGCGAAGAGCGCTAAGGTCGTCCGGCTGGGGCCGGCCGCCACGAATTGCTACGGGCTCCGGGGAGTCGTGGATACTTCCGGGGTCGCTTGTCCAACCTGAACGGGGGATTTGGCCTTGGTCGCGCGGTTCCGCTACACTGTCGGGGTCTGCAGCGGCCGTCCGTTTCCCTTCGGGATCGCCGGCGATCGGGATTACCGTCCCTCGCCCGCCCCCACTCCGACGCCATTCGTCATGCATTCCAGTCTGCGCACCGCGTGGGCTGCACCCAATTCTCGCAGCGCGGTTCACGGGAACGCTCCGAGTCAGCCGATCACAACGATCTGCCTCGCGTCCGGCCATTCGGCCTGGCGTTACTTTGTCTTTGGAGCTTCCACCCGATGTCTTTTGAAAACCTGGGCCTTGCCCCGTTCCTGCTGCGCGCGTTGTCCGAGCAGGGCTATGAAAACCCGACCCCGATCCAGGAGCAGGCGATTCCGCTGGCACTGGAAGGCCGCGACCTGCTGGCCGGCGCGCAGACCGGTACCGGCAAGACCGCCGCGTTCGGCCTGCCGCTGCTGCAGCACCTGGGTACCAACCCGCAGGCCGTGAACGGCCCGCGCAAGCCGCGTGCGCTGGTGCTGGCGCCGACCCGCGAGCTGGCCACCCAGGTGCATGACAGCCTGCGCGGCTACAGCAAGTATCTGCGCATTCCCAGCGCCTGCATCTACGGTGGCGTTGGCATGGGCAACCAGTTCGACGTGCTGCGCCGTGGCGTGGACCTGCTGGTGGCCTGCCCGGGCCGCCTGATCGACCACCTGGAGCGTCGCAGCGTCGACCTGTCGGGCATCGAGATCCTGGTGCTGGACGAAGCCGACCGCATGCTGGACATGGGCTTCCTGCCGTCGATCAAGAAGATCCTGGCCAAGCTGCCGCGCCAGAACCGCCAGACCCTGCTGTTCTCGGCGACCTTCGAAGAGAGCATCAAGCAGCTGGCGCTGGAGTTCATGCGCGATCCGGCGCAGATCCAGGTCACCCCGAAGAACACCGTGGCGGAAACCATCACCCATCGCGTGCACCCGGTCGATGGCGCGCGCAAGCGCGAGCTGCTGCTGCACCTGCTGGCCCAGGACAGCCGCGAGCAGACCCTGGTGTTCGGCCGTACCAAGCACGGCTGCGACAAGCTGGCCACGTTCCTGGAGAAGTCGGGCATCAAGACCGCCGCGATCCACGGCAACAAGAGCCAGGGCCAGCGCCTGCGTGCGCTGGGCGACTTCAAGGCCGGCCGCGTGACCGTGCTGGTGGCCACCGACATCGCCGCGCGCGGTATCGACATCAACGAGCTGCCGAAGGTCATCAACTATGACCTGCCGATGGTGGCCGAGGATTACGTGCACCGCATCGGCCGTACCGGCCGCAACGGCTCGACCGGCCAGGCGATTTCGCTGGTGGCGCAGGACGAGGCCAAGCTGCTGCGCCAGATCGTGCGCCTGCTGGACAAGGACATGGACATCCGCGACGTGCCCGGCTTCGAGCCGCAGACCCCGATCCGCTGGGGCAACAGCGCGCCGGGCAAGGCCGAAGTGCCGGGTGGCGATCGTTCGCCGCGCAAGCACGCACGCCGTCCGCATGGCGAGGCCCCGCGCCACGCCCACGCCGGTGCCAAGACCGGCGGCCAGCGTGACGGTGCCGGCCGCGGTGCAAGCCGCGGTGCCGGCAATGGCGCGCCGCGCGGTGGTGCGCCGTCGGGCCAGCGCCGTGG
The DNA here is from genome assembly GCF_043204395.1 of Stenotrophomonas sp. NPDC047960. Classification (NCBI taxonomy): domain Bacteria; kingdom Pseudomonadati; phylum Pseudomonadota; class Gammaproteobacteria; order Lysobacterales; family Lysobacteraceae; genus Stenotrophomonas; species Stenotrophomonas sp. NPDC047960. The sequence goes on from NZ_JBIDBX010000003.1 coordinate 260,997, forward strand.
CGGTGGCGGCCGCAGCCAGGGCGGCGGTGGCCGGCCGGCCTGATCCGTTCGCGGATCGCAGAATGAAAAAGGGCGACGCATTGCGTCGCCCTTTTTTGTTGCCGGTTTGCCGTGGCTCTACGATGGGTCAGCCTCTAGGCTTGGTCGGGTTCAACAGGTTGCCGAAGAACACCGCGTTCAACAGCAGCCGCTCGGTGCCGTGCCAGTACTTGCGGTGCGCCGGGTCGTCGGCGAACAGCACCACGTTGCCCTGCCCCTGCGGCGACACCAGCAGCCACGCGGCACCGGCCACGCGGCTGCGGTTGCTCTCGGACAGATAACCATTCACCCGCGGCGTTTCATCGATGCGCACCACGGTGGAGAACGCGTTGCGGCTGGGCTTGAAGCTGATCCCGTTTTCCTTGTTGATCGACAGCTGCGTGCGCGGCAGGCCAAAGCCCAGCGGATGGCTGGTATCCACATCGGCACTGAGGATGTTGCCGCTGACCCGCTCGATGGCGGCGATGTCGCGCTGGTCGCCGAACGCACGGCGGGCGCTGTCGGGCTCCTTCTCTTCGGCGCCCAGCGCTTCATCGGCAAGTTTCTGCTCGATCGCCCACTTGGCCGCCGTACCGTAGGTCACCAGCGAACCGCCGGCGTTGATCCAGCGTTTGAGTGCGGCCACCGCCGCGGCATCCACGCCCGTGTAGGTACCGCCGGACAGCACGATGGTGGTGTAGCGGTCCAGGTTGACCTTGCCCAGCTGCGCCGGGTCGAGCTTGCTGGCCGGCAGGTGCACCTGCTGGTCGAGCAGGAACCACGCCGACCCGATCTCGGTGGCGCTCACGCCCTCGCCCATCACCAGCGCCACCGCCGGCCTGCGCAGCGCTTTGACGCTGTCACTGCCGAGGTCGATGCCGCTGCGACTCTGCCCACTGGCCACTGCATGCACCTGCACGCCACTGCTGCGCGCCGCTTCCTCCACGGCGGCCAGCAGCGCGTCACCCGCCAGTGTCTGCCCGGCTACCGGAATCACCACGCTGCCGCGCGCGAACGCCTGCTCACCGGACGCGGCGTCTGCGGTGAAGGACTGGAACGCGGCGCGGGTCAGCACGCCCTTGGCCTGCAGCGCGTACAGCGCGCGGCTGGCGTTGTAGTCGCGCCAATCGAACACGTAGGCATAGCCGGCCCGGCCACCACTCACCCCGCCCTGCGTGGCCGGCAGGCTGGCGATGCGCTCGCCCGCGTCGACCCGGCTGCGGCTGCCGGCGAACGCCACGCCGTAGGCCGGTGCGATCGCATAGGAGGTGCTGCCGTAGAACACGTCGCCCTTGATTGGCGGGGTCTCGGCAAAGATCGAATGCACCAGGCGGAACTGTGGCTGCGCGGTGGGTACCACGTAGGCGCTGGCCGGCTCGAAACGCTGGCCGTCCACGGTAAGCGGCTTGGGCAACGCCTGCACGGTGATCTTGTGCTGCAGCAGCAGGTCGAGCAGGCGCCGGGTCAGGCCCGGGTCTTTGGCATCGCCAAACACGAAGGCCTTTACCGGCTGCTGGTTGGCCTGCTTGAGCGCGGACTGGAAGAATTCCTTCTGCAGCTTGAGCAGCCCGTCACGCTCGGCCACCGCACCGCGCACGGTGCCCAGACCGGTGGCGACCTGGTTGCGGATGGTGAACGGGAAGGTCAGCAGGCCGTTGGCCGATTCCTGCACCCGGCCGCGCGAACTGGCCTGTTCCACCGTGACGCCGACCGCGCCGTGGAAATCCGGATAGGTCGAGCCGTACACCGGCGAGAAGTTGTCGAAGTTCTCACCGGTGTAGTACAGCGAGCCCAGCGCATCCAGCGCCTGCGCGTGGTACCTGGCCAGGGTCTTGTTGAATTCGTATGACGAGGCCGGCAGCAGCGGGCTGTGCATGCTCGCCGGCGACGGTTCGAAGTAGTAGGTGCTGTCCTTGCCCATCTCGTGGAAATCGATCTGGACGTTGGGGTACCACTGATGGAAGTAGGCGATCTTCGGGCGCGTGTCCTGCTGGGTCAGGGCCAGCCAATCGCGGTTGAGGTCGGTGAAGTAGTGGTTGGTGCGTCCCTGCGGGAACGGCTCCACGTGCTCCTTGTCCGCCGGATCGGGCGAGGCCGGCGAGGAGGCATAGGCGTTGTGCCAGCTGGCCGCGCGGTCGCGGCCGTCCGGATTCTGCGCCGGGTCGAACAGCACCACCGCCTGCTGCAGCCACTTGGCCGTATCGGCATTCCGGTTGGCCACCAGGTAGTACGCGGTGAGCAGCGCCGCTTCGCCACTGGAGGTTTCATTGCCGTGCACGCTGTAGCCCAGCCACACCACCACCGGGCTGTTGCCGGCGGCCGACAGCGGCTGCGCCGGGTCGGCCAGGGTGACGTGCTGGCGGCGCAGGGTTTCCAGCTGCTGCTGGTTCTGCGCCGAGGTGACGGTGGCGATCAGCAGCGGGCGGCCTTCGTAACTGGTGCCGATCTGCTCGACCTTGATCTTGTCCGAGTGTCTGGCCAGTTCGTTGAAGTACGCCACCAGCTGGTCGTGCCGGGTGTAGCGGCTGCCGATCTCGTAGCCCAGGAACTGCTGCGGGGTGGGAATGGCCGGATCGAAATCACCGCCCTGCGGGAAGAAATAGGCGCTCTGTGCGAACGCCGGCGCGGCCAGCAGCCACAGCGACCCCACCAGCCAGGTGATGGGGCGCGACAAACCTTGGAACAAGGACACAGCAAACCCCTCTTAGAAGCGGTAATCGAAGCCGACGGTGAAGTAGCGGCCGCGCAGGTCGTACTGGCTGAAGTCGTACGGCGCGCGGATGCCCGGGAAGGAGGCGTCGTACGGCGGTTCCTCATCGGCCAGGTTCTGGATCTTCGCGTACAGGGTCAGCTTCTCCAGCCCGGTGTAGGCCAGGTACAGATCGAACTGGCTGTAGGAATCAACCCGGTCCTGCACCGCCGTGGCGGCGGCGCTGGCCTTCTGGTCGTAGCCGCTGGTGTAGTACCAGGTCAGCGCGGTGCGGAAGTCGGCGTAGCTCCAGTCCAGCGTGGTGGTGGCCTTGTTCTTGGGCAGGGTGGCGCCCAGGTTGCTGCCGGCGTAATCCACCAGCGGGCCGCCGACCACGGTGGGGCGGCTGTAGTCGCGCACGTGGGTGAAGGCGGTGGACAGCGAGAAGTCACCGGCCGCTTCGGTCGGGAAGCGCTGGCGCAGTTCCACGTCGAAGCCGGAGGTCTTGAGCTCGCTCAGGTTCTGGTAGCGGTTGAACACCGCCAGCAGCTTGCCGCGCTCATCGCGGGTGACCGCGCCGGGCACATCGTTGGTGACCAGGGTCTGCGTGTTGTTGGTGCCGACCAGGTTTTCCAGTTCGATGCGGTAGTAATCCACGCTCAGGCTGGTGTTGGACCACGGCGACAGCACCACGCCCAGGTTGTAGCTTTTGGTGCGCTCCGGCTTCAGGTCGCTGTTGCCGACGGTGAAGAAGGTCGGGTTCTGCCGCGAACCGGGCACGTCGGGGTCGCGCGGGTCGATCACGCTGCCGTAGGCGATGCTGGTGCTGTTGGAATTCTCCGACAGCGACGGCGCGCGGAAGCCCTTCGATGCGGCGGCGCGCACCAGCAGGATGTCAAACGGCTGCCAGCGCAGGCTCAACTTGGGCGAGAACGCATCGCCGAAGTCACTGTAATGGTCGGCACGCGCGGCGGCCTGCACCTCCAGGCGCTCGGCCAGCGGCACGTTCACTTCGGCGTAGGCGGCGGTGACCTTGCGCTCGCCATGCACTTCGGCGATGGCCGGGCGGATCTGCAGGCCCGCGTCGATCTGCCACGGGTTTTCCGAATCCAGCTTTTCGCGGCGCCATTCCAGCCCGGCGGCGAAGCCGATCGGGCCGGCCCAGGTGCTGCCCAGGCCGCCGGAGATCTTGGCGTCCACGCCCTGCAGCACCGACTCGGCCGGGCGCAGCGTGCTCAGGTTGATGCCATCGATGACCGACTGCGGGGTGGCCGACGGATCAAGCAGGTTGTAGCTGCCGGTGGCCAGCGCATCGGCCAGGGTCCAGCGGTTGGCGAAGCCGCCGGAGACGGTTTCGCGCTCGCTGCTGCGTGCGCCGAACGCGCCCACTTCCCAGTCCCAGTCCTGCAGGCTGCCGCGCAGGCCGAACACGCCGCGGTATGCAGTGGACCGGTTGGTCTTGATGGTCGGGCCGAGGTTGAAGAAGGTGTACTCGATCGGGATCGCGCGGCCGTACGGATTGAACGGGCTGCTTGCCGGCAGGTTGGACGACACCGGCTCGGCCAGCCCGGTATCGGCGTTGAGCGCGAAGCGGCCGCTTTCCAGGGTGAAGAACGGGCTGCTGCCGAACCAGGACACGCCCTTGATCTCGCTGTAGATCACTTCGCCGAACGCTTCGACGTTGTCGTTCACCTTGAAGGTGCCGTTGACGTAGGCCTGGTAGCGCTTGGTCGAGGGAATCAGCGTGGTGTACGGGGCAAGGTTGAAGCCGCAGGTGTTTCCAGGCAGGCCGTCGATCGGCGCACTGGGTACCAGCGTGGTGTTTTCCGGGCACTGGCCGTTGGCGTCGAGCATGGGCACGGACGTGCCGTTGACCAGGAAGCGCGCGCCCTTGGCCGACCAGCCGTTCCAGCGGCCGCCGGGCTTGTCGGTGTAGATGCCGGACCTGGTGAGGTCGCGCTGGTCCTGGTCCAGGCGCTCGCGGTTGTAGCCTTCCAGGCTGACCAGGATGTTGTAGCCATCGGCCTCCAGGTCGCCGATGCCGCCGATGAACTTCAGGTTCTGCTCGTCCAGGCCGCCCTGGTCGGCGGTGCCGACGCTGCCGCCCAGTTCGGCCCCCTCGAAGCCCTGCCGGGTGATGATGTTGACCACGCCGGCCACGGCGTCGGAGCCGTACACGGCCGAGGCGCCGTCCTTGAGCACTTCGATACGCTCCACGGCGACCATCGGCAGTGCGTTGAGGTTGACGAAGGTGTCGGACAAGCCACCGGCCGGGAAGCCGTAGTTGGCCAGGCGGCGGCCGTTGAGCAGCACCAGGGTGTTCTTCTGCGACAGGCCACGCAGGCCGATGCCGGCCGAACCCGAGGCCCAGCCGTTGTTGGTGGTTTCGTTGTTGGCGTTGCCGGTGTTGGCCGAGATGGAGCGCAGCAGGTCGGCCACGGTGGCCTTGCCGGTCGCTTCAATTTCCTGGCGGCCGATCACCTGCACCGGGTTGGCCGTCTCGGTGTCAGTGCGCTTGATGTTGGAGCCGGTAACGCGCACCGCGGCAAGGGTGGTGCTTTCGCCGCTGGCGGCGGCTTCGGGCCTGGCATCGGTGCCAGCGGCGGCGTCGAGGGCAAACGCAGGCAAAGGCGTAGCCAGGGCGGCGGAAAGGGCCGCCACAAGAAGGGTGTGCTTGGGCATGAACTCTATGGGGGTGGTGGACGACGAGTTCCGCAGTAGTCCATGCCAAGGGCTTGACGAGCCAATAACATCGCTTCATGCGGATATAACGAAAAGTAACATCTCTTCATCCGGATGGATATGTTTTTGTTGGATGGCCGTACAATGGACCCATGGAAATCTTCAAAGTCTTTACCCTCGAAGCGGCCCACCACCTGCCCAACGTGCCGGCGGGCCACAAGTGCGCGCGCCTGCACGGCCATTCGTTCCGGGTGGAGCTGAAGGTCGAGGGCGAGCCGGGCGAACACACCGGCTGGATCATGGATTTCGGCGACGTCAAAGCGGCCTTCCAGCCGATCTACGACCGCCTGGACCACCATTACCTCAACGACATCCCCGGCCTGGAAAACCCGACCAGCGAACGCCTGGCGATCTGGATCTGGAACGAGCTCAAGCCCGCCCTGCCGGCGCTGAGCGAGGTGACGGTGCATGAAACCTGCACCTCGGGCTGCCGTTACCGCGGCTGAGATCTGGCCCCAACCCATTGTTCCTGAACGGATTTAGTCTAACCAGGACCGCTTCGGCAATTTATTGTTGCAATGCACCACGATCGGCGTATGCTGCATTGCATCAAGCAGAATTTGCGTGGGTCCCTCCCCCCACGCAATCCCAAGACCCGACAGAACCCTCCCTCTGTCGGGTCTTTTTTTTGTCTTCGGCATGGGTCATGCGTTACCGCGCCGATATGCGGCGCGTGCGTTCGTTTGGGAACCGAAGCTACCAGAGCCCATTATCGCGCCAAGGGGCGGACGATCTGGACGAGGCTCAACAGGGTTTTGCCGGGCTCTTCCCACGGCACCATGTGCGCCGAATGTTCGAACCATACGCCCTGCTTGTAGGGCGCCTGCACGGTGTTCAGCCAGCGCTCGGTCGGCGCGGTGGGCGTGGTGTAGTCGTGGCGGCCCATGAACATCACCACCGGGATCGGGAAGCGGGTGATCGGGTTGAAATCCACCTTCAGCATCTGCGGCAGCAGCGGGCCCAGCGACAGCACGCTGCCCTTGTCGATGCTGCAGCGGTCCGCGTCCGTGTAGTCCGGTGAGAGCCTGGCCGCGCCGAAGTAGTACTTCGAATCGTCCCGATACGCCGTCAGCCCGCCGTAGTACTGCGGCCACGTGCGTGCGGTGATGATCCGCTCGCGCGTGATCGGCGTGTTGCCCGGGTAGGGCGCGATCGCTTCCAGTTCGGCCACCGCCTTGGCATTGCCGTGTGCCTTCGCCTGCGCCAGGCCGTAATCGAAACTGATCTTCTCGTTTTCCACCTGGTTGATGATCTGCCCGATCCCCACGTACGCGTGGAACAGGTCCGGCCGCTTCAGCGCCGCCTGCATCGCCACGATCGTGCCCCAGCTGTGCGCCATCAGGATCACCTTGCGCTGGCCCAGGTGCGTGCGCAGATGTTCAGCCACTTCGATGGCATCGTCCACGTAGCGTTCGATAGTCAGCGTCGGCGCGATCACGTCCGGCGACGCCTCCGCGTAGGTCTTGCCCGCACCGCGCTGGTCCCAGTCCACCACCGTGAAGTATTCCTCCAGCGGCCGCTGGAACTGCCACATGCTGGGTGTCACCGGGCTGGCCGGGCCACCGTGCACGAACAGGATCACCGGGTTGTCGCGGTCCTCACCACGGATCGTCAGCCACTGCTTCACCCCGCCGATCGGGGTAGCGTACTGCGCCTGGATGCCGTTTGGCGTGGTGATCCGCTGCAGATCGCGGACCACCGCGCGGGCCGGTTCCAGCGCCGAGGTGTCCGGGCATTCGTTGGCGGCCGATACATGGCCTGCGATGCCGAACGCGAGCATCAGCAGGATCAGCGCAGACCGGCGGTGGCGGGACTCCTGTGCGGTGGCCATGTACTTGCTCCTGGCGGGTGTTGAATGCATTGCATCCTGCCAGCAACGGGCGCCCCAGTGCCGGTGGTCGCCATGACCTTGGGCAGGGCAGGGTCAGACCACCCGCGCCGCCGGCAGCGAGAACACGAACAGCGCGCCCTCGCGGCTGTCCAGCAACTGGATGTCACGCTGGTGCAGCTGCAGGATGCGGTGCACGATCAGCAGGCCCAGCCCACCGCTGTCGGGGCGCTGGCTGCCAAACGCCGGGGGCGTGTGGAACAGGTCCTCGCGCCGCGCCGCCGGAATGCCAGGGCCGGTGTCGGCCACGCTGACCTGCACCTCGCCCTGCGCGGCCTGCAGCGTCACCGTGATGCGGCCGCCTTCGGGGGTGTGCCGGATGGCATTGTCCAGCAGGTTGGTCAGCACCCGCTCGATCAACGCCAGGTCCGCGTCCACCGCGGGTAGGCCGGGCGGAATGTCCGCCGCCAGCGTCTGCCGGCGGGCCTGCGCGGCCAGCTCGAATTTCTGGAACACATCCTGCACCAGGTCCGGCAGCGAAAACGCCTGGCGGTCCAGCACCACCCCACCATGTTCCAGCCGCGCCAGTTCGAACAGCGCCTGGGCCAGCCGGCCGACCTTGTGGCTCTGGGACAGCGCGATGCCGAGGTAACGCTGCCGCTCTTCCGCGCTGAGCGTGGCGTCTTTCAACGCCAGCGTTTCCAGATAGCCGTGCAGCGACGACAACGGCGTGCGCAGATCATGCGAGATGTTGGCCACCAGCTCACGCCGCTGCAGGTCCTGCTGGCGCAGCTGCTGCCACTGTTCGCCCAGGCGCTGGCCCATGTGCCCGAAACTGTGCTGCAGGATTGCCAGCTCATCGCGCTCACCGGCGCGCAGCGGCGTGGGTGGCAGGGCCTGGGCCGGCGCCGCGGCGTCCACGTCGAACGACTGCACGCGGCGGGTCAGCTGGCGCAGCGGCCGGGTCACCCAGCGGAATGCCACCGCGCCGGCCAGCAGGCCGATGCCGGCCACGATCGCCAATGACCACAGCGTGGTGCGCAGCGTGGCGTTGGCCGCGGTGTTGGCCGCCAGCGCCTCGCGCTGTTCGCCCACCAGCACCACATAGATGTAGCCCGCCTGGCGCCCCTGCACGAACAGCGGCGCGGCATTGAACACCTTGCGCCCGCGTTCGCTGCGCGGGTCGTCACCGAGGATCGGCAGCGGCTCATCGCGCAGCAGCGCCTGCACCGGTGCCAGGTCCACGCGGTCGCGCTTGAGGTGGCCGGTGGGCGCATCGTGACCAAGGATGCGGCCCTGGTCGTCCAGCAGGTACACCTCCACGCTGGGATTGACTGCCATCAGCTTGCCGAACAGCGCGCGCACCTCGCCTGTGCGCATGCCGCCTCCGTCCATCAGCTCGCCACTGCGCGCGATGTGTTCGGCCAGCCCGCGCGACAGCCGCTGCACGGTTTCCTGTTCGTGCAGGCTGGTGCTGCGCATCTGGATCGCCATGAGCGCGCCGCAGCACACCAGCAGCAGCGCGAAGAACGCCACGGACAAGCGCTGCGACAACGATAACCGGATCATGCCGCTGCGCCTTCGCTGCCATCGACCAGCTTGTAGCCACGGCCCCACACGGTCTGGATGCGCTGCGGCGAGGCCGGATCGCGCTCGATCTTGTTGCGCAGCCGGTTGATGTGGGTATTCACCGTGTGCTCGTAGCCATCGTGCTGATAGCCCCACACCTGGTTGAGCAGGTCCATGCGCGAATACACCTGGCCGGGGTGGCGGGCGAAGAAGTACAGCAGGTCGAACTCGCGCGGGGTCAGTTCCAGTGCGCGCCCGTCCACCTGCGCGGTGCGCGCCACCGGGTCGATGCGCAGCCCGGCCACGGCCAGTTCGCCGGCATCGATGCGCGCGTTCTGCGCCATTGCTTCCACCCGGCGCAGCAGCGCCTTGACCCGCGCCACCAGCTCCAGCATGGAGAATGGTTTGGCCAGGTAATCGTCTGCGCCCAGTTCCAGCCCCAGGATACGGTGCACTTCGCTGGCGCGGGCACTGGTGATGATGATCGGGGTGTAGCGCGCCATGCCACGCGCACGCCGGCAGATTTCCAGCCCGTCCACGCCGGGCAGCATCAGGTCCAGCACCAGCGCGCTCCACGGCTGCGCCTCCAGCAGCGCCAGGCCTTCGTCGCCGGTGGCCGCGTGGGTGACCTCATAGCCTTCGTCACGCAGGTGCATGCGCAGCAGGTTGGCGATGTGGACATCGTCTTCGACGATCAGGACGCGCTTGGCACTGCTCATTGGCACGGGACGGGCGGCGGGAAGATGAACGCATTGTGGCCAGATCCGGGCCTGAATGTGTCACGGAAAATTTAACCCTGCGTGAGGATTCGTTGACCGGCGTGGGCGCAGCATGGCCCCATCGTTTCCAGACCGGGAGATCGCCATGCGTTGTACCCGTCGCAGACTGCTCGGCATGGGCGCCATCGGCGCCGCGGCCGGCCTGTTCGGTTTGACCGCCTGCAGTGGTCCGGCCCCTGCCGCCACTGCCCCCACGCGCCGCTTCGAGGTGATGCGCACCGATGCGCAGTGGCGTGAACAACTGACCCCCGCGCAATACGCGGTGCTGCGCCGGCAAAGCACCGAGCGCCCTTTCAGCAGCCCGCTCAACAAGGAACACCGGCGCGGCACGTTCACCTGCGCCGGCTGCGCGCTGCCGTTGTTCTCCTCCTCCACCAAGTTCGACAGCGGCACCGGCTGGCCCAGTTTCTGGGCGCCGCTGCACGACGCCGTTGGCGAGGACCGCGATACCACGCTGGGCATGCTGCGCGTGGAAGCGCACTGCCGGCGCTGTGGTGGGCACCTGGGCCATGTGTTCGATGACGGCCCGCGGCCGACCGGGCTGCGTTACTGCATGAACGGGGTGGCGATGAATTTCGTCGCCGCTGACGAAGAGACACGCGTGCGGATACCCAACCGCACGTAACGCCGATGAAGCAGCCGGGCGGGGCCCGGCCCTACCCCGATAAGGAACGTTCGATGATTCTGCTTGTCCTTGCCTACCTGGGCGGCGTGTTGACCATTCTCAGCCCGTGCATCCTGCCGGTGCTGCCGTTCGTGTTCGCCCGCTCCGACCGCCCATTCCTGCGCAGTGGCCTGCCGCTGTTGATCGGCATGGCGCTGATGTTCGCGGTGGTGGCCAGCCTGGCGGCGGTGGGCAGCCAGTGGGTGGCGCAGGCCAACCAGATCGGGCGCTGGATCGCACTGGTGGTGATGGCGCTGTTCGCGCTGGCGCTGTTGTGGCCGGCGCTGGCCGACCGCCTGTTGTCGCCGTTCCAGCGGCTGGGCGCGCGGCTCAGTGCGTCTGCCGACAGGGCCGCCGACGCCGGGCGCGGTGGCGTGGGCACTTCGCTGTTGATCGGCGTGGCCACCGGCCTGCTGTGGGCGCCGTGCGCCGGCCCGATCCTTGGGCTGATCCTCACCGGCGCGGCATTGCAGGGTGCCAGCGCAGGCACCAGCGGGCTGCTGCTGGCCTATGCGCTGGGCGCGGCCACATCGCTGGCCTTGGCGATCTGGATTGGTGGGCGCGTGTTCACCGCGCTCAAGCAGCGCCTGGGCGCCGGTGAGTGGATCCGCCGTGCACTGGGCGTGGCCGCGCTGTTGGCGGTGGTGGCCATTGCGATGGGCTGGGACACCGGTGTGCTCACCCGCTTGTCGTCGGTCAGCACTGCGCGGCTGGAACAGGGCCTGTTGGATGCCCTGCCGGGACAGGCGCCCGGGACCGGCCCGGCGATGATGATGCGCGCTGCCGATGCGCCCGCCGGTGCCGAGCTTCCGGTGGAAGGCACCCTGCCCCCGCTGGACGGCGCCACCGGTTGGCTCAACAGCCCGCCACTGACCGCCGAAGGCCTGCGTGGCAAGGTGGTGCTGGTCGACTTCTGGACCTATTCCTGCATCAACTGCCTGCGCGCCCTTCCCTACGTGCGTGAGTGGGAACAGCGCTACCGCGACCAGGGCCTGGTGGTGATCGGCGTGCATGCCCCGGAGTTCGCCTTCGAGCGCAACCTGGGCAACGTGCAGCGCGCGGTGAAGGAACTGAAGATCGACTACCCGGTGGCGATCGACAACGAGTTCGCGATCTGGCGCGGCTTCAACAACCGCTACTGGCCAGCGCACTACTTCATAGACGCGCAGGGCCGCATCCGTGCGCATCACTTCGGTGAAGGCAACTACGCGCAGTCCGAACGGATCATCCGCCAGCTGCTGCGCGAAGCCGGCGCCAATCTGCCCGACGAACCGGCCCAGGCCATGGCGATGGCCGCCAGCGCGCCGCGCGCCGGGGTGGAGCTGCAGGCCGACATGTCCAACCTCAAATCGCCGGAGACCTACCTCGGGTACGCAAGGGCGGAGAACTTCGCCTCGCCCGGCGGGCAGCGCCGCGACCAGCCCGCCGATTACGCGCTGCCGCCGACCTTTGCGCTGAACCAGTGGGCGCTGGACGGACGCTGGACGGTGGGCGACGAAGACGCGCAGCTGCAGCGCGCCGGCGGCCGCATCGCGTTCCGCTTCCATGCGCGAGACCTGCACCTGGTGCTGGCGCCGGGCGCGGATGGAAAGCCGGTGCGGTACCGCGTGCGCATCGATGGCCAGCCACCCGGTGCCTCCGCCGGTGGCGACGTCGGCGCCGATGGCACCGGCACGGTCAGCGAACACCGCCTGTACCAGTTGATCCGCCAATCCGGCGATGTGGGCGAGCGGACCTTCGAGATCGAGTTCCTTGATCCCGGTGTGCACGCCTATGCCTTCACCTTTGGTTGAACCAGGAGACGACCATGCGGGTTTCCCTCGACAAACTGGTGGCCGGCGGCATCGCCGCGGCCATTGCCGCGCTGACCATCAGCGCCGTGGTCAGCCTGGACCGGCCCGCGTATGCCGCGCCGGCCGAAACAGTGGTGGCGGTACCGGCGCCGACCGGCGCGGCCGATCCCAGGCTGCCGGGCAAGCGCGCGCAGGTGGTGTTCGCCGGCGGCTGCTTCTGGGGCGTGCAGGGCGTGTTCCAGCACATCAAGGGCGTGGACAACGCAGTGTCGGGCTACATCGGTGGGCAGCGGGCCGATGCGAACTACGCGCGCGTGAGTGGCGGCGGTACCGGCCATGCCGAAGCGGTGCAGGTCACCTACGATCCCAGCCAGGTGAGCTACGGCCAGTTGATGCAGGTGTTCTTCTCGGTCGTGCATGATCCCACCCAGCTCAACCGCCAGGGACCGGACCGGGGCACGCAGTACCGCTCGGCGGTGTATGCCGACGACGCGGCGCAGCGGGATGCCACCCGCGCCTACATCGCGCAGCTGCAGAAGGCGCGCGCCTATGCGGCACCGGTGGTGACCACGGTCGACGGCGGCAAGCCGTTCGTGGCGGCCGAGGGTTACCACCAGAACTACCTGACGCTGCACCCGGAGTCGCTGTATATCCGCATCAACGACCAGCCCAAGGTGGCGGCGCTGCAACGCATGTACCCGCAGCTGTACCGCGAGAAGCCGCGATTGGTGTCGACGTTGTCAGCGAGGTAGCCGTTGGGGACGGCGGTGGAGGCCGACCGTTGGCCGGTCTTCGCCATAGGAACGCCAGGTTGCAGGGCATCCAGGGTACAGCGCACCATACTGGCGACCCTCATGGTTACAGATTGCATGGCCGCCAACCTCTACCAATCGCTGGCCGACGAAATGGCCGATGCCATCCACAGCGGCCGCCTGCCGGCCGGTGCGCGGCTGCCGTCGCTGCGCGGGCTGGCGGCGCAGCGCCAGCTCAGCTTGAACACGGTGATCGCCGCCTACCGGCAGCTTGAGGACGCCGGCCTGGTGATGCCGCGGCCCAAGGCCGGCTTCGTGGTCAGCGCGCGCCTGCCCGAACCCACCCGTTCGCTGCGCCACGCCCCAGCCCTGGCCACCACCCAGGCCCAGCAGCTGATGATGGCGCGCGTGCTGGACGCGCAGCGGCAACCGGGCATCGTCGACCTGGCGTTTGCCGGCCCGCGCGGCGAGCGCTTCTACCCCGCCGTCCGCCTGGCCCGCGCCACCGCGCAGGTGCTGCGGCGCACGCCGGCCATGGTGCGCACCTACGCGCGCCCGAATGGGGCCAGGCGGCTGCTGGAGCAGATCGTGCGGCGCGGCCCGCGGCTGGGCCTGCACACCAGCGTGGAGCGGCTGGTGCTCACCCATGGCGCGATGGAAGCGCTGCAGCTGGCGCTGCGCGCGGTGACCCGGCCGGGCGACGCGGTCGGCATCGAGGCGCCGTCCTACTTCAACCTGTACCCGTTGCTGGCCAACCTGGGCCTGAAGGCGATCGAACTGCCCACCGACCCGCGCGAGGGGTTGGACGTGGATGCGGTGGACGCCCAGCTGCAGGCCGGTGCGCTGGCCGCCATCGTCGCGATGCCCAGCGTGCACAACCCGCTGGGCTGCACCATGCCGGTAGCGGCCAAGCAGCGCCTGGCCGCGCTGGTGCACCAGTACCAGGTGCCGCTGATCGAAGATGCGGTGTATGCCGAACTGCAGTACCAGGAACCGCTGGCGCCGCTGCTGAAAGCGTTCGACGAAGACGGCTGGGTGATCGTGGTCAACGGCTTCTCCAAGACGCTCGCCCCGGATTACCGGATTGGCTGGCTCGATGGCGGGCGTTTCGCCGCCGACATCCAGCTGCTCAAGTTCCAGTCCACCGGCGCCGAATCGCAACTGCTGGGCGAGGCGGTCGCCGCATTCCTGGAAGCGGGCAGTTACGAACACCACCTGCGCGGGCTGCGCCGGCTCTACCGCGAGCAGGTCAGCCGCGTGCGCGCCCTCGTCGCCCAGCACTTCCCGCCGGGCACTCTGGCAACCCAGCCCAGCGGCGGCTTCCTGCTGTGGATCGAACTGCCGGCGGGCGTGGACAGCAGCGAGCTGTTCGAACAGGCGCTGGCCGAGGGCGTGGTGTTCATGCCCGGCCAGGTGTACTCGCGCGGCGCACGCTACCGGCACTGCCTGCGGCTGTCGTGCTGCCAGGACCTGGATACACGCTACGTGGATGCCATTGCCAGCGTCGGCCGGCTGGCCACCGCCCTGCTGGCGCAGTCACGCGGCTGACGCTCAGCCCAGCAGGTGCCGGGCCAGCAGTGCAGGATCGCCGCCCGGTGCGTACGGCAGCCGGCCCCAGAACGGCAACGGCAGGCGCGCGCGCAGCAGCGCCACGTTGTCGTCGATGCGCTCCATGCGGGGGTCCACGTCGTTGGCGATCCAGCCGATGCAGGTCGCACCGCTGGCGGTGATCGCCTGCGCGGTCAGCCGCGCATGGTTGAGACAGCCCAGCCGCAGCCCGACCACCATCACCACTGGCAACTGCAGGGCCTGCACCAGGTGGGACTGGTCGAGCGTGGTCGACAACGGCGCCAGCCAGCCGCCCACGCCTTCCACCACCACGGTGTCGGCCTGCGCGCGCAGGCGCTCGAACGCCGCTTCGATCGGCGCCAGCGACAGGGTCACCCCGGCCGCGGCGGCGGCCAGCTCCGGGGCCAGCGGCAGCGGCAGCGCGTAGGGATTGAGGTCGGCATATGCCGGGGCCGGGTCGCTGGCGGCCAGCAGGGCGATGGCGTCTTCGTTGCGCAGCCCTTGGGCGGTCTGTTCGCAGCCGCTGGCCACCGGCTTCATGCCCACCGCGCTGCGCCCGCGCTGGCGCAGCGCATGCAGCAGGGCGCAGCTGCTGAAGGTCTTGCCGATGCCGGTATCGGTACCGGTGACGTAGAAGGCGGCAGGCGAGGAGGAAAGGGATGACATGGCCGCACCGATGGACAGGGGCTTCCATTATCAGCGTTCCGCCGACGGTGGGTCCGGCCGGCGGCCGCGCTTGCTAGACTGCGGCAATGTTCGATACTTCCACGCTTACCGGCAGCAAGCCGGAACAGTACGGCCAGCTGCTGGCCCAGGCCCGCGCCCTGGTGCACGGTGAACGCGACCGCATCGCCAATGCCGCCAACCTGTCGGCGCTGGTCTACCACGCCCTGCCGCAGCTGAACTGGGTGGGCTTCTACTTCTTCGATGGCACCGAGCTGGTCGTCGGGCCGTTCCAGGGCCTGCCCGCCTGCGTGCGCATTCCGCTGGACAAGGGCGTGTGCGGCGCGGCCGCCTCGCAGCGGGTGACCCAGCGCATCGAGGACGTGGATGCGTTCCCGGGCCACATCGCCTGCGATTCGGCCTCGCGCTCGGAACTGGTGGTGCCGCTGGTGCAGGGCGACACCCTGATCGGGGTATTCGACCTGGACAGCCCGGTGCTGGCCCGCTTCGATGCCGACGACCAGGCTGGCCTGGAAGCCATTGCCGCCGTGTTCGTCGAGGCGCTGGGATGAGCACCAAGCTGCGCAACATCGGCCCCAAGAGCGCCGCCTGGCTGCGCCAGGTCGGTCTGCGCACCGCCGAAGACCTGGCCGCGGCCGGTTCGGTAGGCGCGTTCGTGAAGGTCCGCCGCGCCGGCTTCAAACCCAGCCTCAACCTGCTCTATTCGCTGGAGGGTGCGCTGCAGGACTGCCACTGGCAGGAACTGCCCGAAGCGCGCCGCGCCGAACTGGTGGCCGAATACGATGCGATCATCGCCGACAAGCCGCTGAAGAAGGCGCCGCCGGCCTCGGGCCCGGTGTATGACCGCACCGTGGCCAACGATGACGAAGGCGACGAAGCACCCTTCGAGTTGGACAACGAGGACCGGACGTAGAGCCACGCCGCGCCGAGTGAACGTCGGGCGCCATTTCGTCCAACGCGTCGCCACGCGACCGTGGCTGGCCGCATCGGCACGGAACACGCCTGGTTGCGTGGCTGCGCGCGGTGCCAGGTTCACGCAGCCACGCAGGGCGTGGCTCTACGCAACTCCAGCAGCTCGCCCCACAATTCTCCATCTTCCCGCTCCACCCGCAGCTGCAGCCGCGTACCGTGGTCGATCCGCAGCGCCCAGCACATCGCCATCGGCAGGCCGCACACCTGCGACAGCACCATCCGCAGCGGGCCACCATGACTGACCACCAGCGTGGGCACCGGGTCGGCCTCATCCAGCAGGCGGTGCAACGCGCGTGCGATGCGGCGCTCGAAGTGCGCCCAGCTTTCGCCATGCGGTGGCGGGTTCGCATGCGGGTCCAGGTGGAACGCCTGCAGCGCCTGCATTGGCAGTGCATCCAGCGGCTGGCCGTCCCAGTCGCCGAAATCCAGCTCTTCCCACTCCTCGTCCGCGATCACCTCCAGTCCGCGCGGCAGCGCCAGCGCATCGGCGGTATCCAGCGCACGCTGGCGCGGTGAACTGAGCACGCGCTGCCACTGCAGGTCGGCGTAGCGCGCGCAGATCAGATCAGTGCCCTGCACGTTCAGCGGCGGATCGGTACGCCCATCCAGGTAGGCGTCGCGGCCAGTGGCCGCGTGCCGGATCAGGTCCAGGATCATAGGTGCTGCAACCACGTCAAAAAGCGAGGCGCATTCTAACCGCTGGCACCGCCACGGCCCTGGCCGCACTGCGCCGGCTGCCGGGCTTTGCTCTACACTGCGCCCACTTTCAGGTGGCCTGCGGCGCAAGCCGGCAGGTTGAAACGGGAAGCCGGTGACGCAACAGGTCCTGCCTGCTGCCATTCCGGCGCTGCCCCCGCAACGGTAAGCGTGGAAGCCAGGCAACATGCCACTGTGCGCAAGCATGGGAAGGCGCCTGGCGCGATGGTCCGCCATCGGCCCGCGAGCCCGGAGACCGGCCTGGAAGACGACTGGTTGCGATGCGGCGGGCATGGCGGCGGCAAGCGGCGCCGTGCCTGCGCCTGCCCACCGTCCCTGCCTCCGTTGACCGCCTCCCACCCCCTTGCCGCGCGGGCGTGCGCGGTGCCTGGAGTCAACGATGAAACTGCAGTTCCGCCTTCTTTCCCTTGCCGTGCTGTCGGCGCTGCCCGGTGTGGCCGCCGCACAGGACGACGCCACCGCGCTGGACCAGGTGCTGGTCACCGCCACCCGTACCCCGATCGCCCTGCAGGACAGCATCTCGCCGGCGCAGGTAATCGACCGCGCGGAGATCGAGCGCAGCCAGGCGCCGTCGCTGCAGGACCTGCTGCGCGGGCGCGCCGGCATCAACCTCAACAACAGCGGCGGGCTGGGCAAGCAGAGCTCGCTGTTCCTGCGCGGCACCAATTCGGCCCACACCCTGGTGCTGGTCGATGGCGTGCGCATCAACACCGGCGACCTCGGCCTGGCCATGCTGCAGGACCTGCCGCTGGCGCAGATCGAGCGCGTGGAAATCGTGCGCGGGCCGCAATCCAGCCTGTACGGCGCGGATGCAATCGGCGGCGTGATCCAGATCTTCACCCGCCGCAATGCCGGCGACTTCGCACCGCACCTGCAGCTGGGCGGCGGCAGCAACGGCCTGCGTGAAGCCAGCGGCGGCTTCGGTGGCACCGGCGCGCGCGGCTGGTTCGGTACGGATATCGCCTACCAGCACACCGACGGCATCAATTCCTGCAACGGTGACCCGGTCACGTTCGCCGGCTGCGGCGCCAACGAGCCCGACCGCGACGGCTACCGCAACCTGTCGATGAGCCTGCGCGGCGGCTACACGCTCACCGACACGCTGAACGTGGAAGGCACCGCGTTGCGCGCCGAAGGCGAGAACCACTACGACGGTTACTACAACTACTCCGAAACGCTGCAGCAGGTGCTGGGCGGCAAGGTCCGCTACACGCCGGGCGAGCGCTTCACCCTGACCGCGAACGTCGGCCGTGCCGACAACGAGTCGGACAACTACAACGGCGACACCTGGCTGGGCGCCGCGCAGACCCACCGCGACAGCGCCTCGGTGCAGGCCGACGTCGGCCTGGCTGAGGGCCAGCTGCTCAGTGCCGGCGTGGACTGGAGCCAGGACAACCTCGACGGCAGCAGCGCGGGTTACCTGGTGGACAGCCGCGACAACACCGGCGTGTTCGTGCAGTACCAGGGCCGCTTCGGCGCGCAGCACCTGCAGGCCAGCGTGCGCAATGACGACAACGAACAGTTCGGCAACCACACCACCGGCAGCCTCGGCTGGGGCATGGAACTGGGCCGCGGCTTCCGCCTCAACGCCAGCTATGGCACCGCGTTCAAGGCACCGACCTTCAGCGACCTGTACGACCCGTGGAGCGGCGTGCCGGGGCTGGACCCGGAGAAGTCCAGAAGTGCCAACGTTGGCATCGCCCAGCAGGGCGAAAGCTGGCGCTGGGGCCTGGATGTGTATGAAACCCGCATCGACGACCTGATCACCTACGACGCCACCACCTTCATGATGTCGCAGGTGGAAAAAGCGCGCATCCGCGGCGCCGAGCTGACCGGTTCGCTCACCGTGGCCGGGTTTGACCTGAGCGCACAGCTGAGCCACACCGACCCGCGCAACCGCACCGAAGGCAGCACCCAGTTCGACAACTGGCTGGCCCGCCGCGCGCAGGACACCGCACGCCTGGACATCGACCGGCGCTTCGGTGCCTTCCGCGCCGGTATCACCGCGTTCGGCGCCGGCAAGCGCTACGACAACGCCGACAACAGCGTGCGCCTGGCCGGCTACGGCACCCTGGACCTGCGCCTGGAATACGCACTCGGCCGCGACTGGTCGTTGCTGGGCCGGGTCAGCAACGTATTCGACCGCGACTACGAAACGGTGGCCTGGTACAACCAGCCGGGCCGCGAGTACCGCCTGAGCGTGCGTTACCAGCCGAAATGAGATGGCGTGGGGCACGACCAACGGTCGTGCCCTACCGCGTGGAGTGTCTGGTGGTAGGTGTCGACCGTTGGTCGGCACTTCCCTCCGGTCGCCCTATAACCCCGGCAACGCCCGCAGATCATCAACAACTGCCACTGCCTCCACCGTCTCCAGATCCAACCCGCGCGGATACCCATAACGCACCAGCGCGACCGGCATGCCCGCATCCACCGCGGCGCGGTAATCGGTGATCGAATCCCCCACCATCAACGCCGCACCCGGCGCGACCTTGAACGCCTCGGCGATATGCCGCAGCGGCACGCCGCTGGGCTTGCGCTCGGGCAGTGAATCACCGCCCAGCACCATCGCGAAGAAGTCCTGCACTCCCAGGTGCGCCAGCAGCGGCGCCACCAGCGCCGACGGCTTGTTGGTGCAGATCGCCATCACCACCTCGCGCTCGCGCAGCATCTGCAGCGCCGGCACCACCCCATCGAACAATCGCGGGCTGCGCAGCAGGCATTCCTCGTAATGGCGCATGAAACCGGGCATGACCCGATCCAGGTCGATGTCACTGCGTGCAGCGGCGAAGGCCTGCTCCACCAGCCGGCGCACGCCATCGCCGATCCAGGTCAGCACGGTCGCTTCGGGCACGCGCGACAGCTGCCAGTCTTCCAGCGTGCGATTGAGCGCCTCGGCGATATCGGCCGCGCTGTCGACCAGCGTGCCGTCCAGATCAAAGATCACCAGCGGGTAGGGATACGTCAAGGGAAAGGATCGCTTCTACAACATGTGGGGCTGCTGATTGTAGAGCCATGCCCTGCATGGCTGCGCGCAGCCCGGCACCACGCGGGATCAGATCCGCGCCAGGAACTCCTCCCCCGCAAACCGCTCCACCAGGAAATCCAGGAAGCTGCGCATCACCGCCGGCAACTGCCGCCGCGACGCATACACCGCATGGATGCCCATCTCCTCCACCTGATACTCCGGCAACACCTCCACCAGTTCACCCGAGCGCAGCAACGGCGCGATCTGGTACGTCGGCAACATCGCAATGCCTGCCCCCGCCCGCACCGCCTCCAGCAGCAGCGACGCCTCGTTGGCACTGATGTTGCCCCCCACCGCCACCGAAATCGCACGCCCCTGCCGCTGCAGCTGCCACACGCTCTTCCCCACGTAATGATGGGTAAGACAGTTGTGCCCGGCCAACGCATCGGCACTTGCCGGCGTGCCCCGCTCCGCCAGATACGAAGGCGCCGCGCACAGCACCGACCGGCACGGCGCCAGCCACCGCGCGATCAGGCCAGGATCGATCGCCCGCGAAATCCGCACCGCCACATCCACCCGCTCCTCCACCAGGTTCACCACCCGGTCCACCAGCAGCAGCTCCACCCGCGTCAGCGGATGCCGCCGCACGAATTCGGCCACCGCCGCCGCCAGGTGCAGCTGCCCGAACGACACACTCGCCGTGACCCGCAACAGCCCATGCGGCTCCGGATTGTCACTGGCCACCTCGCCCTGCAGCTCATCACCAATGGCCAGCATCTGCCGGAACCGCAGCAGCGCCGCCTCCCCCGGCCCGGTCAGGCTGATCCGCCGCGTGGTCCGGTGCAGCAGCCGCGCCCTCAGCCACGTTTCCACCTCTGCCAGATAGCGCGTCACCATCGCCCGCGACATGTCCAAGGCCTCCGCCGCGGCAGTCAGGCTGCCACGCTCGGCCACCTCCACGAACACATGCATCGCCGTCAGCCGGTCCATTTGATCGATCCGCGCAACAAATTAGGCCGTTATACGCGGTTTTTCGTCCGCTTTCAGGCGCATATGCTGGCCTTCCTCCCACAACGGACCCCGCCCCATGAAGATCGCCCTCGTCGGTGCCACCGGCAACATCGGCCGTGAAATCACCCGCCAGGCCCTGGCCCGCGGCCACCAGGTCACCGCCATCGTCCGCCGCGACAGCGACCTGCCCGCCGAACTCGACGGCGCCCAGCTCGCCATCGCCGCCCTCGACGACACCGACGCCCTGGCCGCGGTGATCGCCGGCCACGACGTCCTCGCCAGCGCCTTCGGCCCGCGCCCCGGTGATGACCCGGCCACCGTCACCACCGTCACCGCCGAACTGGTCAAAGCCGCCCGCCAGGCCGGCGTGCCGCGCTTCCTGATGGTCGGCGGTGCCGGCACCCTGGAAGTCGCCCCCGGCGTGCAGCTGGTCGATACCGACGGCTTCCCGGATGCGTACAAGCCGGTCGCCCTGGCTGCACGTGAGGCGTTCAACCTGCTGCAGAAGGTGGATGACCTGGACTGGACGTTCTATTCGCCGGCGGCCGAGATTGGCCCGGGGCCGCAGAAGCGTGGTTTCCGCACGCAGGCCAGGCAGTTCCTGGTCGGTGCCGATGGCCACAGCCGGATCAGTTACGCCGATTACGCCGATGCGTTCGTGAGCGAGATCGAGAAGCCGCAGTACGTGCGGACGATTGCGACCGTGGCGTATTGATCAAGGGCGGTGGCACGCGGCCGCGGGGGTTAGTTCATGCCCCACCGCGCGTTGCATTGCCATCGGCAGTCGATTGGGATGCGACCCTACCGTGGTCCCCGCGACGTGAAACCAGAGCGTTCGAGCGCCGCCCGCAGTCGATTGCGATGTGCAGTTGCTGCCGCTGTTTCACTGAGTGCCAGCCCTGCTTGGGCGGGCCGGCGGGGGTGGGTTGGCGGGACTGTAGAAAACATGGATGTTTTCTACAAGCCCCCAAGGATGGGTTCACGGCGTGTCCCGCCAACCCGCACGCGCCGGCCCGCTACCCGGAGCAATGAAACCTTGCTGTTGCTGTTGCTGTTGCTTCAGTCAAACAACCCCATCTGGCTGACCGGCTCGCGCTCGCGGAACCCACCCAGCCCAACCCCCACCAACCGATAACGCGTCTCCGCCGGCAGGTCCACGCGCGCACGCAATGCAAGCGCGATATCGCGCAACTCCTCCAGCGATTCCGGCGGCGATTCAGGCGTGAAACTGCGCGTGATGATCCGGAACTGCGACGTCTTCAACTTCAACACCACCGTGTGCCCCACCCGGTCCGTCTTGCGCGTCGCGTTCCACGTCTTGCCCGCCAGCTCCACGATCGCCGGCTCCAGCGCCTCCAGCGGCAGATCCTCCGCGAACGTGTCCTCGGACGAAATCGACTGCACCGGCTGGTCCGGTTCCACCGCACGCTCATCGATACCGCGCGCACGCCGGTACAGACTCGCACCGAAACTGCCGAAGCGCCCTTCCAGCTCCTCCAGCCGCACCCCACGCAGATCGCCCACCGTCACGATGCCAAGCTCGGCCAGCTTGCCCTCCATCACCTTGCCCACCCCCGGTACCCGCTTCACCGGCAGCGGCGTCAGGAACTGCTCGATCCGGTGCGGCGGCACCACGAACTGCCCGTCCGGCTTGCGCCAGTCCGACGCGATCTTCGCCAGGAACTTGTTCGGCGCGATACCCGCCGATGCCGTCAACTGCGTCTCCTCCCGGATCTGCGTGCGGATCAGCGTCGCGATCTCCGTCGCCACCGTCATCCCGCCCTTGTGCACCGTCACATCCAGGTACGCCTCATCCAGCGACAACGGCTCCACCAGATCCGTATGCCGCAGGAAAATCTCCCGCACCTGCCGCGACACCGCCTTGTAACGCACGAAATCCGGCGGCACGAACACCGCGTCCGGGCACAGCCGCTCCGCGCGGATCGCCGGCATCGCCGAACGGATCCCGAACACCCGCGCCTCGTACGACGCCGCGCACACCACCGAACGCGCCCCCTTCCACGCCACCACCACCGGCAGCCCCCGCAGCGACGGATTGTCGCGCTGCTCCACCGACGCGTAGAACGCGTCCATGTCGACGTGGATGATCTTGCGTTGTGCGGACACGGCGGCGACTCAAGGGCTCAAGCGGCAGGAACAGATGAACAAGATTACAGCCACACGCCTGGGTATGGTCTTTTCATAACAAGGACATGCGTTTTTCAAGCTGAAAACACTACGCCAGCGTACGGTTAAAACGTTTGATTGAATGGAAATTACTCTGCACTCTTGGGTGCTTTCAACGGCAACAAACCGCCGCCCTTCATCTTCAGGATTGCGTTTTCCATGACTCGTCTCAACGCGTTCTCGCGCGAACAGCTGCTGGCCAGTGCCCGCGGCGAACTGTTCGGGCCGGGCAGCGGTCGCCTGCCCAATGACCCGATGCTGATGTTCGATCGCATCACCGACATCCGCGATGACGGCGGTCCACATGGCAAAGGCTACGTGCGCGCGGAACTGGATATCCGCCCTGACCTGTGGTTCTTCGGCTGCCATTTCATCGGCGACCCGGTGATGCCCGGTTGCCTGGGCCTGGACGCGATGTGGCAGCTCACCGGGTTCTACCTCACCTGGCTGGGCGCGCCCGGACGCGGTCGCGCACTCGGCTGCGGTGAAGTGAAGTTCACCGGCCAGGTGCTGCCCGACGCGAAGCTTGTCACCTACGAAATCGACATCACCCGCGTCATCAACCGCAAGCTGGTCATGGCGCAGTCCGATGCCCGCATGCTGGTTGATGGCCGCGAAATCTATACCGCCAAAGACCTCCGCGTAGGTCTGTTCACTTCCACCGAGAACTTCTGATGCGTCGCGTCGTCATTACCGGAATGGGCATCACCTCGTGCCTGGGCAACGATCTGGACACGGTGTCCACCGCACTGCGTGAAGGCCGCGCCGGCATCCGCAATCTTCCCGACCACGCCGAAGCCGGCCTGCGCAGCCATGTCGGCGGCAACATCGAGCTGGACCTGGATGCGCAGATCGACCGCAAGCTCAAGCGCTTCATGAGCGATGCTTCGGCCTACGCCTACATCGCCATGCGCGACGCCATCGCCGACGCCGGCCTGGACCCGGCACAGGTGGCCAACCCGCGTACCGGCCTGATCGCCGGCTCCGGCGGCGGCTCCAGCCAGTGGCAGGTCGAATCGGCCGATATCCTGCGCGCGCGTGGCGTGCGCAAGGTCGGCCCGTACATGGTGCCGCGCACGATGTGCTCCACCGTCTCGGCCTGCCTGGCCACCGCCTTCCAGATCAAGGGCCTGAGCTACTCGCTGTCGGCCGCGTGCGCCACCTCCGCGCACTGCATCGGCGCCGCCGCCGACCTGATCCGGCACGGCGCGCAGGACGTGATGTTCGCCGGTGGTGGCGAAGACCTGCACTGGTCGATGAGCGTGATGTTCGATGCAATGGGCGCGTTGTCGACCCGCTTCAACGACACCCCGGCCACCGCATCGCGCCCCTACGACAAGGACCGCGACGGCTTCGTCATCGCCGGCGGCGGCGGCATGCTGGTGCTGGAAGATTACGACCACGCCGTGGCACGCGGTGCACGCATCTACGCCGAGCTGGTGGGCTACGGCGTCACCTCAGACGGTGCCGACATGGTCGCCCCGTCCGGCGAAGGCGCGGTGCGCTGCATGAACATGGCGATGCAGAACCTCAGCGGCCCGATCGACTACCTCAACACGCACGGCACCTCGACCCCGCTGGGCGATGTCACCGAACTGAAGGCGGTACGCGAAGTGTTCGGCGAAGCGATTCCGTCGCTGTCCTCGACCAAAGCGCTGTCGGGCCACTCGCTGGGTGCGGCCAGCGTGCACGAGGCGATCTACTGCCTGCTGATGATGCGCGACGGCTTCATCGCCGGTTCGGCCAACATCGGCGAACTGGACCCGGCGGTGGAAGGTTTCCCGATCGTGCGCGAAAGCCAGGACGTGCAGTTGAACACGGTGATGTCCAACAGCTTCGGCTTCGGCGGCACCAACGCAGCGCTGGTGTTCGGGCGGGTGTGATTGCGCGCGGCATCGACATGAAAAACCCGGCCATGCGCCGGGTTTTTCATTTCAGCAACGGCACCAGCAGCGCGTGCGCGTCACGCAGCGAATTGACGATGCGGTGGCCCAGCGCGCGCAGCGCCTCGTCCGGGTGCACCAGGTCCGGCACCTGGATCGCAGTCATGCCCGCGCTGACCGCTGCACGGATGCCGGCCGGGGAATCTTCCAGCGCCAGGCAGCGTGACGGGTCCTTGCCGAGCTTCTGCGCGGCCAACAGGTAGATGTCCGGCGCCGGCTTGGGATGGGCCACGTCACTGCTGGTCACCACATGGTCGAAGTAGGCCAGCAAGCCGGTTGCGGCAAGCTTGCGCGAGGCGCGCGGCTGCCGCGTGGAGGTCGCCACCGCACGCGGAATGTCATGCGCCTGCAGCAGCTGCAGGATCTCCACGATGCCCGGCCGCAGTGGCAGGCCCTGCTGCGTGCGCTCCTCGTACAGATCGTGGCAGCGCGCGAACAGTGCGGCCACCTCGTCTGCGCTGATGTGCTGCAGCAACCGCTGCTCGCAGTCGCGGTCACCCAGCCCGACCATGCCCAGCCAGAAATCATCGGAAAACGGCAGCGCCTGCTCCCCCGCCGCCTGCGACCAGCACGCCAGCGAAACCCGCTCGCTGTCGATCATCAGGCCATCCATGTCGAAGATGACCGCCTCGGGCAGGAACGGCAGTGCGGCAATGGCGGTCATGTCGCGTCGGCCAGATGCCCGGTAAACAGCGTTTCCAGGTCCGTCGCATCCAGCGTGCGCCACTCGCCCTCGGGCAGGTCGCCCAGCGACAGCCCGCCGATGCGGCTGCGGTGCAGCGCCTGCACGTGGTTACCCACTGCGGCGAACATGCGCCGGGCCTGGTGGTAGCGCCCTTCGTGCAGCACCAGTTCGGCCTCGCGCGCCGAACGCACGTGCAGTTCCGCCGGCAACAGCGGCTTGTCGTCGGCCTCCAGCATCAGCGAACCGCTGGCAAAACGGGCCACTTCATCGCCGTGCAGGTCTTCGGCCAGGGTCACCTGGTAGGCCTTGTCCAGCCGCGATTTCGGCGACACGATCCGGTGCAGCAGGGCGCCGTCGTCGGTCATCAGCAGCAGGCCGCTGGTGTCACGGTCGAGCCGGCCCACCGACGACAGCACCGGCGAACGCTCGCGGAAACGCGGCGGCAGCAGGTCGTAGATCAGCCGGCCCTTGTCCTTGGTTGAACAGGTGTAGTCACGCGGCTTGTGCAACATCAGGGTCAGCCCCTGCGGCGGATCCAGCGGTTCGCCCTCGACCCGGATCGCCTCGTGCGGCACCTGGTCATCGGCATACAGCACCTCGCCCTCCGCATCCGTGATGAGGCCCTCGCGGAACATCCCCTGCACCTGCTTGCGGCTGCCGTAACCCAGGTTGGCCAGCAACTTCACCAGCTTCATGGGCGACCTCCGCGGCCCCACTTCGGCTCGTCGCTGCGGGGGGCCCTGACAGGGGTGGCGCTCTTGCTGGCCTTGGTCGCCTCGATCAGCTTGAAGCCGTCGCGTTCTGCAGCCACGCGCACCTGGCCGAAGCTTTCGTTGAGGATCTGCTCGTACGGCAGGTGGCGGTTGGCCACCAGCCACATCCGCCCGCCCGGGCGCAGCGCCTGCGCGGCCACGGCGATGAAGCGCTGGCCGATGTCCGGACGGTCGGCCCGCGAGGGGGTGTGGAACGGCGGGTTGGTGACGATGAAGTCGTACTGCGCCTCGATGCCGGCGGTGACGTCCTGCCAGTGGAAGCCCAGCGTGGCCGGCTTGCCCAGCGCCTGCAGGTTGACCTTGGCCAACGCCAGCGCCCGGCCCTCGGCTTCGAACAGGTCCAGCGCACTCACCTGCGGGCAGCGCTGCAGCACTTCGCTGGAGAGGTAGCCGAAGCCGGCGCCCAGGTCCGCGCCACGCCCGGCCAGATCCGCCGGCAGCTGTTCCACCAGCAGCGCCGAGGCCGGGTCGATACGGTCCCAGGCGAAGATGCCCGGGCGGCTCTGGAAGCGCCCGCCCAGGATCGCGCGCGGCGCGTCCAGCGCGGCCCAGCGCTGGGCCAGCGCCGCGTCGTGCTGGCCGTCCAGCGGCGCGGTCCAGTACACCCGGCAGTGGTTCTTGGTCATCTTGCCGCCCAGCCCGGCCAACTGCTGCAGATCGCCTTCGCCGGAGCGCGCGCCTTCATTGTTGTGCTGGCAGGCCACCACGATGCCGCCCGGGGCGGCCAGCGCCAGCGCGCGGGCAAACAGCGCGCGGGCTTCTTCACGCTGGCGCGGCGGCAGCACCAGCACCACCGCGTAGCGGGTGCCGTCATCGGCCAGCTGCTGCTCGTCGCGCACGGTCCAGCCGCTGGCTTCCAGCGCATCGGCGAACGGGCGGAAGCTCTGCTCGCAGACCAGCTGGCCCGGCTGGGCGTGCCCGCGCAGCGGCCAGCCATCGCGGGCCCGCAGGAACAGCACCGGGCCGGCCGGCCAGGTCAGCGCGCCGCCGAACGGCAGGAACAGGGTTTCCAGGGGGGCGTCGTGCTGGGCAGCCATGGGGGCACATCTTGAAAAGAGACCGCCATTCTACCGTTTCGGCCGAACCGGCCCGCTCCGCGGCCGATTTGCGTTTATTCAACGCTGCCTTGATGCCATCGCAACACACAGTCGGTCAGGGTGAAGGCTCATTCGCAACGGAGGTAGCTCATGCTCATGCGCGCATTGTTCGTCGGTGGCGTGGTCGACAACAGCGAAATGGATCTTGAGGTCACACAGCCGCCGGTGCATTACCCCGAGGACACCGGGGGTGGGCATTCAAGGTACCGCTTGCATCAGGTGGGCAAACTTCCCGATGGCGCGGTGGCCTATGCGGTGTACGGTGCACCTGGGCTGGCCGACGACGAAGTAGCCCGGATTGCAGATGAGCGCGCCTACGCGCGCCGCTTCGACGCCGAGCCGGAGACATTCACGCATTGAGGTACCGCGCGTGCCGGGCCAGGCCCGGCACGGCCCGGAACCTCATTCCACCGGCGGCAGCTCGCGGATCGCGCTGATCTCATCCAGCCACACCGTGTGGTGCTGCGCCGGGGTGTCCAGGTCGTCCAGCCGCAGCTGGCCGTTGCTCCCTTCATTCTCGCCCGCGTCGCGGTATTGCTGCACGGTGGGCTGTACCGCCACGGTGCCCAGCAGGCGATTGCCGTCCTTCAGCGTGATTTCGACCTGGGTCTGGCCCTTCAGCTGGGGCAGCAGGGATTCAAGGGCGGCGATGTCTGCCGGGTCGGTGTGGATGCGGGGGGCGGTGCGGGACATGCGGGTCTCCTGGAACGGTGATGTGTTACGTCAGCCACGCCGGGAGCGGCTCTCCAGGGAACCCTGGCCCGGCGTTGAGTTACCGGTTACTGCCGGTTGGCCAGCACCGTGCGTACGGCCGACACCAGCTGGGCTACCGAATAGGGCTTGGCCACGTGTTCCTGGAATCCAGAGGCCAACGCGCGCTTGCGGTCGTCGGCGCGGGCCAGCGCGGTAACCGCCACGATCGGCAGGGCATTGGCATCGAGCCCGAAATCCTGGCGCAACGTGCTGACCAGCCCATAGCCGTCCATGCCGGGCATGCCGATGTCGGTCAGCAGCACGTCCACTTTCTCGTGCCCGCCTGCATCCAGCAGCGCGAGCGCTTCGCCGGCCGAGGCCGCCGCAGTGACCTGCGCGCCCTGCTCTTCCAGCAACCGGCGCAGGTATTCCAGCACTTCGGGCTGGTCTTCGACTGCCAGCAGGCGCAGGCCCTTGAGCGGGTACGGCTCGATCAGCTGCTCGCGGATCGGGCCACTGAACACTTCGCGCAGGGGCCGACCATCGGCCTGCGGCTGGTAGCGCGGCAGCTGCACGGTGAATTCCGCGCCCTTGCCCTGCCCTTCGCTGTTGGCGGTGACCGTGCCGCCGTGCAGTTCCACCAGCTGCTGCACGATCGCCAGCCCCAGGCCCAGCCCGCCGTGGCGGCGGGTGGTGGTGCCGTCGGCCTGGCGGAAGCGGCTGAACAGGTGGCGCAGGAACTCCGGCGCGATGCCGTCGCCCGAGTCGGCCACGGTAATCGTCCAGTGATCACCGTCGGTGTCGAGGGTAACGGTGACCGAGCCGGCGGCAGGCGTGAATTTGATGGCGTTGCTGAGCAGGTTCCACAGCACCTGCTGCAGGCGGGTGGCATCACCCAGCACCAGCGCCGGTTCGTCGGGCATGACCAGCCGGGTATCCAGCGCCTTGCCTTCGGCGACCAGCTCCTGGGCGCGCATGGCTTCGGTGAGCTGGGTGCGCAGGTCCAGCACTTCCACTTCCAGCTGCACCTTGCCCAGCAGCATGCTGCTCAGGTCCAGCATGTCCGAGATCAGCCGCTTCTGCGCCATGGCGCTGTTGGCAATCACGCCCAGGCCCTTGAAGAGCGGGCTGGTGCTGTCAACGCGCTGCAGCAGCAGTTCGCTCCAGCCCAGGATGGTGGTCAGCGGGGTGCGCAGCTCGTGCGACAGCGTGGCCAGGAATTCATCCTTCAGCCGCGCCATGCTTTCGGCGGCATTGCGCGCGGCGCGCTCGGACTGCAGCAGTTCCTCGCGCGCCATTTCGATTTCGCGGCGGTCGGTGACGTCGGTGCTGCTGCCGGCCAGGCCGATGAAGCGGCCCATGCGCGAGAAACGCGGCTGGGCGTTCATTTCCAGCCAGCGCCACTGGCCATCGGCACGCAGCCCGCGCACCAGCACCTGCATGGAACGCTGCGCCTTCAGCGCAGCCTGCAGTTCGTAGTCGAACACGGGAACATCATCGGGGTGGACCACGCCACGCCAGACATCTTCAGGCACGCGCTGTTCGTCACCACCAAAGAATTCGGTAAACGCGCTGTTGACGAAACGCGCATGGCCGCGCTCGTCCAACACCCATACGGGCATGGGCAGGCCATCGGCCAGGGCGCTGAAGCGCGCCTCGCTCTCGGCCAGCTCCACTTCGATCTGCTTGCGGTTGGTGATATCGAAAAACAGCACCGCAACCCGCCGCTCATGCGCCTGGCCTACCCGCATCGCTTCGACCGCGTACCAGCGGCCCAGCGCGCGCGCTTCCAGTTCGAACTTCTGGGAACGCCCGGTCAGCGCGATCTCGCCGTAGACGCGGTACCACTCCGGTTCGTGCGCCGGCTGCAGTTCGCTCATCAGCCGGCCGGAGGCGCGCTCCAGGCCGGTGTTGCGCTCGAAGGCGTCATTGACTTCCAGGAAACGGTAATCCACCCCGACGCCGTCCTCGATAAGGACCTCGATGATGCAGAAACCCGCGCTCAGGCCTTCCAGTACCGCGCGATGCAGCGAAGGATCCGAGGCCGGGGCCGCAAACGGGGCGCGTTCCAGGGTGGAGGCAGGCAGGCTGGGCAAGGGCGTCAAGAGGGGCAACTGGCGGAACGGAGGAATACAGCATCTTCCAGACCGCGTATTCGTAGCGTCAAGCACGGGGTAGGGATTTGACGTAAGTGAATTCGTTCCCACCGCCGATGCTGGGGATCGCCATAGGCAATTGTTCCCGCCCGTCATCAGGATCACACTGCGGGTCACCCTCTTTCCGCAACCCCGACCGAGGCAACGCCATGAACCGCAAACCCTTGTTGGCTGGTGCTCTCAGCTGCGTCATGCTGCTTGTGGCGGCGTGTGCAACCGCCGGACCGCGCACGGTGACCGCCCCCGACGCACCGCGCGCCCTGAGCGGCGACAGCCCGGTGCAGGTGAGCTGGACCGACCCGGCCCAGTTCACGGAAATACGCAGCAGTTCCAACCGTTTCGAGGCCCAAAGCGGCAACTGGGTGTACCAGTTGGCCGAGGCGCTGCGCAAAAGCGCCGTCAAGCGCCTGCCCCCGGGCCAGACGCTGGAGGTGCGGTTCACCGACATCAAGCGGGCGGGCGACTTCGAGCCTCAGCACGGTCCACGCGCCAACGACATCCGGATCATGCGCGACGTCTATCCGCCGCGGATCACCCTCGACTTCACCCTGCGTGATGCAGGTGGCCGCGTGCTGCAGGAGGGCAAGGACGTCAAGCTGGTCGGCCTTAACTACCTGCAGAATGGCGTCGGCCTGCGCAGCAACAGCGATCCGCTCCGCTACGAGGAACAGATGCTGGACGACTGGCTGCGCAAGCTGCTGACGGCTACGCGCCGCTGAGCACCCGCGCCACGCGCTTCACCGCGCAGGGCAGCTGGTAGGCACTGACATTGCACAGCGGGGCCAGCACGTCCAAGCGCGGCGCCTCGCCCCACAGGGTGACCGTGCTGCCCACCCCGGCGTGCGGCAGGTCGGTCAGGTCAACGGTGAGCATGTCCATCGAGACGCGGCCAATCAGGTGGCCGGGCTGGCCATCGATCTGTACCGGCGTGCCGTTCGGCGCGAACTGCGGGTAACCGTCGGCATAGCCCAGCGCCACCACGCCCACCCGGGTGGGACGTTCGGCCACGAAGCGCGCGCCATAGCCGACCGGTTCCCCGGCGGCGATTTCGCGGATGGCGAAGATCTTCGATTGCATGGTCATCACCGGGCGCAGGCGCTCGGTGAAGGCGTTGTGCTTCTGCAACGGGTTGGCCCCGTACAGCATCAGGCCCGGGCGCACCCAGTCGCTGCGCACGTCCGGCCAGCCCAGCAGCGCCGGGGAATTGCACAGGCTGGTTTCGCCGGCCAGGCCGTCGATGGTGGCGGCGAACAAATCGGCCTGTTCGCGCGTGCGCGGGCTGTCCAGTTCGTCGGCGCGGGCCATGTGGCTCATCAACACCATCGGCGCCACCTGCGGCAGCGCGGACAACCGCGCATGCGCGGCGCGGAACTCGGCCGGGGCCAGGCCCAGGCGGTGCATGCCGCTGTCCAGCTTCAACCAGATCTGCAGGGTGGCATCGGTCCGGAACGCCTCCACCGCGTCCACCTGCCACGGCGCGGCCACCGCGAACCACAGGTCGTGCTGCACGATCAGCGGCAGTTCGTCGGCGTCGAAGAACCCCTCCAGCAGCAGGATCGGCGAGGTGATGCCGGCCGCGCGCAGTTCCAGCGCTTCTTCGATGCAGGCCACCCCGAACGCGTCGGCTTCCCCATCCAGCGCCCGCGCGCAGGCCACCGCACCGTGGCCGTAGGCATCGGCCTTCACCGCGGCCAGGGTTTTGCGGCCACCGGCCAGTTCACGGGCGAGGCGGAAGTTGGAGCGCAACGCCTCCAGGTCGATCAACGCGCGGGCTGGGCGCATGCGTTCTGTTCACTGTGTTGGACGGAAGCGGCGGTGTGGCCGCCGTAACGGAAGATGTCCAGGCCTTCGGTGCTGATCTGCGGCTGGCGCGCGCTCATCAGATCGGCCAGGTAGCGGCCCGAGCCGCAGGCCATGGTCCAGCCAAGCGTGCCGTGGCCGGTGTTGAGGAACAGGTTGCGGTACGGGGTGGCGCCGATCACCGGCGTGCCGTCCGGGGTGGCCGGGCGCAGCCCGGTCCAGAACTCGGCGCGCGACAGGTCGCCGCCGTCCGGGTACAGGTCGCCCACCACCTTTTCCAGGGTGGCGCGGCGGCGCGGCGACAGCGACAGGTCGAACCCGCCCACTTCGGCCATGCCGCCGACGCGGATGCGGTCGTCGAAGCGGGTTACCGCCACCTTGTAGCTCTCGTCCAGGATGGTCGAGGTCGGCGCCATCGCTGCCTGGGTGATCGGCAGGGTCAGCGAGTAGCCCTTCAGCGGGTACACCGGCAGGTGCATGCCCAGCGGGGCCACCAGCGACGGTGAATAGCTGCCCAGCGCCACCACGTAGCGGTCGGCGGTTTCAACCTTGCCGTCGATGCGTACGCCGGTGATGCGGTCGCCGTCGGTTTCCAGACCGGCGATGTCCTGGTCGAAGCGGAATTCCACTCCGGCATCCATCGCCATCCGGGCCAGGCGGCGGGTGAACAGCTGGCAGTCGCCGGTCTGGTCGCGCGGCAGCCACAGCGCGCCCACCAGTTTGTCGGCCACGCTGGCCAGCGCCGGTTCGTGGGCGATGATGCCGGCGCGGTCCAGCACTTCATACGGAACGCCATACTGCGCGAGCACTTCGATGTCCTGCGCCGAGGCATCCAGCTGCTGCTGGGTGCGGAACAGCTGGGTGGTGCCCAGGTCGCGGCCTTCGAATTCGATGCCGGTCTGCGCGCGCAGCTCATTGAGGCAGTCGCGGCTGTATTCGGACATGCGCACCATGCGCGCCTTGTTGATGGCGTAGCGTTCGTGGGTGCAGTTGCGCAGCATCTGGGCCAGCCAGCGGTACTGGTTCAGGTCCAGCCCGGGGCGGATCGCCAGCGGCGCGTGTTCGGAGAACAGCCACTTCACTGCCTTGAGCGGCACGCCCGGCGCGGCCCACGGCGAGGTATAGCCAAACGACAGCTGGCCGGCGTTGGCAAAGCTGGTTTCCAGCGCCGGGCCGGGCTGGCGGTCCACCACCGTGACTTCAAACCCGGCCTGCCGCAGGTACCAGGCACTGGTCGTGCCGATTACCCCACTGCCAAGGACTAGAACGCGCATGAGACCTCTCCAACCCGATCATTCCCTGCACTGGCGCGTGCCGGGACCATAATTGAGGAAGTATATTCCGGCCAAACCAAGCAATTTTGCTGTTTTTGGCGCCTCAGGCAGGTTATTGTCGCGCCAACACCCCGGGGAAGCTGACACCATGGCCGCACGTGCCCGCGAGCTGGACAAGATCGACCGCAGGATCCTGCGGATCCTGCAGGATGAAGGCCGCATTTCCTTCACCGAGCTGGGCGAGCGCGTGGGGCTCTCCACCACCCCGTGCACCGAGCGGGTAAGGCGGTTGGAACGCGATGGCGCCATCACCGGCTACTACGCGCGGCTGGACCCGCAGTACCTCAAGGCCAGCCTGCTGGTGTTCGTGGAGATCAGCCTGGCCTACAAGTCCGGCGACATCTTCGAGGAATTCCGCCGCGCGGCGCTGAAGCTGCCCAACGTGCTGGAATGCCACCTGGTATCGGGCGATTTCGATTACCTGCTCAAGGCGCGCATCAGCGAAATGGCGTCCTACCGCAAGCTGCTGGGCAGCACCCTGCTGACCCTGCCGCACGTGCGCGAATCCAAGAGCTACATCGTGATGGAAGAGGTCAAGGAAACGCTGACCCTGCCCATCCCGGACTGACCCGCCAAACGCAAAAGGCGGCGCGCTTGCGCGCACCGCCCGTGTAGCTGCCGACCAGAGGCATCAACGCTGCTGTTTCTGGTCCTGGTGGCGCTGGTCCTGCTGTTTGCCACCTTTCTGGTTCTGCTGATCCCATTGCTGCTGGTTCTGCTGGCCGGATTTCTGGTTCTGCTGGCCCTGCTGTTCCTGCGGCATCTTGCCGGGATTGCCCTTCTGCTGATTAGCCATGACTGCACCTTCTTAGCTTGGGGATGCGCGCTGTTGCGGCGCACGTACAGACTCGGCGAGAAGCAGTTAATCGCAGGCGAAATTGCAGTGAGCTGCGGCCTTGACACCGATGACTGCGGGCATCGGTTGTAAAACGTTCATGCATCAGGGTTTGATGCGCTGGCCATCGCCGGTCGGCACCGCGTCGTAGTAGCGCCCGGTGCGGGTGTCCAGCACGCGGTTCGGGCCGGCCTGCTTCATGCCCGGCACGATGCGACCGTGGCGGTCATACACCTTGGGTGGGGCAGTGGTGGCCGGCGGTGCTGGCGGTACCACCTGCGCCGGTCCCTGGCTCTGGATCGGGTGGGTGCGCAGCTGCTGCGTGGTCTGCGCCGGGGTTTTCACCGGTGCAGGCATCGGCGCCTGCGCGGGCACGGGGGTGGTGACCGGACGGGTCTCGGTGGGTTTGCGGGGCGCGGGCATCTGTGCGGCTGCGCCCAACGGCACCAGCACGGCCAGCGACACGGCGCCCCAGAAGAAACGTTTCATGGCGGCAGACTCACGAGGGAACATGCGTTCACCCTGCGCCCCCGTGCGTGTCAGCACCATGAATGTCGTCAGCGCTTGCCCCCGGCGGCGGCCGCCCCCATTTTCCTGTCATCCCCACGAGGACTGCCCATGACCGCATTCGATCTCTCCCCGCCCAGCGACGCCCAACGCGCCGCCCTCGTAGACGGGCTCAGCGCCGACGAGCGCCGCGTCCTGCTCCAGCACGGCACTGAGGCCCCGTTCTGCGGGGTATTCCTGGATAACAAGCAGGACGGCGTCTACGGCTGCCGCCTGTGTGGCCTTCCGCTGTTCCGTTCCAGCACGAAGTTCGACTCCGGCACCGGCTGGCCGAGCTTCTTCGCCCCGTTCGACCCGGCCCATGTGCGCGAAATCCGTGATGTCAGTCATGGCATGGTGCGAACTGAAATCGTGTGCGCCCGCTGTGACAGCCATCTTGGCCACGTCTTCCCGGACGGCCCGCCACCGACCGGCGAGCGGCACTGCCTGAATTCGGTCTCGCTGCAGTTCACCGCCAACGGTCAGCCGTATCCGGATCCGCTGCAGCGCGGTGGCGCCGAGGCCCAGCCAGCGGGTTGAGCCCGCGCAGACCGCGTGCCCACCAACGGTGGGCACCTACCGCGCCAGGCCGGCCCCGCGCCCGGGTCACATCCGGGCCGGCTCCTTGGTAGATACCCACCGTTGGTGGGTATGACGCGCCAGCCAAAAGTGTGACGTCCGACCACGCCCCCCTTCAGAACGCGCGCGCCAGGCCGACATGGTGATATCCCCCACCGCCGCGTCCGCCCCATGCTCATCATTGTTGGCTTCCTGATCGTCATCCTCAGCGTGCTCGGCGGCTATGTCGGCGCGCACGGCAAGCTCGGCGCGCTGTGGCAGCCCTATGAGCTGGTCATCATCGGTGGCGCGGCGCTGGGCGCGTTCCTGGTCGGCACCCCGGTCAAGACCGTCAAGCAGACCCTGCAGGCCACGGTGGGCGTGTTCAAGGGCCCGCGTTACAAGCAGCAGGACTACATCGATGTGCTGAGCCTGCTCTACGAACTGCTGAACAAGGCGCGTCGCGAGGGCTTCATGGCGCTCGAAGACCATGTCGAACGCCCGGGCGAGAGCGCCATTTTCGCCAACTACCCCAAGGTGCAGGCCGACCACCACCTGGTGGACTTCATCACCGATTGCCTGCGCCTGATGATCGGCAGCAACATCGAACCGCACGAGCTTGAACCGTTGCTGGAAATGGAGCTGGAAAAGCACCACGCCGAAGCGATGCAGCCCTCGGCCGTGCTCAACAAGGTGTCCGACGGCCTGCCCGGTTTCGGCATCGTGGCCGCGGTGCTGGGCATCGTGATCACCATGGGTTCGATCGGCGGCGAAATCACCGAAGTGGGCGCACACGTGGCCGGCGCGCTGGTCGGTACCTTCCTGGGCATCCTGCTGGCCTATGGCTTCGTCAGTCCACTGGCCGCGGCGGTGGAAGCGCGCGCCGAGCAGGACAGCCGCATCTACGAATCGGTCAAGACCGCGCTGCTGGCCTGCCTGCGCGGCTACAACCCGAAGATCGCGCTGGAGTTCGCCCGCAAGACCCTGCCGTCCAACGTGCGCCCGGGTTTCAGCGAATTCGAACAACATCTCAAGACGGTCAAGTAAGGCAGCGCCATGGCCGAGAACAAACCCACCGTCATCGTTCGCCGGGTCAAGAAGGGCGGCCACGGCGCGCACCATGGTGGCGCCTGGAAAGTGGCCTATGCCGACTTCGTGACCGCCATGATGGCGTTCTTCCTGGTGCTGTGGCTGATGGCGGCCACCACCAAACCCGAGCGTGCCTCCATTTCCGAGTATTTCCGCAACCCCAGCCCGCTCACCGGGCAGAGCCCCACGCCCGCGCCGGGCATGGCCGGCCCGGGCGGCGCCAGCACGTCAATGATCAAACTGGGCGGCGCCACTGATGTCTCGCGCGGCAACAGCAACGATCCCTTCCAGAACCAGCAGGCCGAACGCCCGGTGCCGCAGGAAGACGAGCGCGAGCGGGAAAAGAAGCAGCTGGAAGTGCTCAAGCAGGAACTGGAAGAAGCGATCAGCAAAAGCCAGGCGCTGGAACCCTTCAAGGACCAGCTGCTGCTGGACCTGACCCCGGAAGGCCTGCGCATCCAGATCGTGGACAAGCAGAACCGGCCGATGTTCGACATGGGCAGCGCGGCGCTGAAAACCTATACCCGCGACATCCTCGGCGAGCTTTCGCAGTTCATCAATCACGTGCCGAACCGGATCAGCATCACCGGCCACACCGACACCACGGCCTACAACGCCGCACACGGCTACAGCAACTGGGAGCTCAGCGCCGACCGCGCCAACGCCGCCCGGCGTGCGCTGCTCGATGGCGGCATGGCCGAGGACAAGGTCACCCGCGTGGTCGGGTTGTCCTCGTCGGTGCTGTTCGACAAGACTCAGCCGGACAACCCGATCAACCGCCGCATCAGCATCGTGGTGATGACCAAGGCCGCCGAAGCCGCCGCCCTGGCCGGTTCGGGCCAGGAAGTGGCGCTGTCGCCCACCGTCCACGACGCCGACATCCAGGCGGCCCAGGGCGTCCCGGCCCCGGCCGCAGCGCCGGCCTCCGCCTCGCCCTGACGGCCCAGAGGGTAACGACCAACGGTCGTTACCTACCCGAAAATCGCGGCATCCCCGTTCGCGCGAACGGGCCTTCCCAGCATCCCCACCGATCCCCCATTACAATGGCGGTCTTTCTCCTCCAGACAGACCGATTCCATGTCCAAGCAGTCCAAGGCCAAGCGCGACAAGCGCAAGAAGCTCCAGCCCAAGCGCCCGATCAACCGCCTCAACGCCCAGCAGCCGGTGCAGAACCACGCCGTGCTGACCAACGAGGAAGGCCAGGTGGTCGCCGCGATCGGGCTGCAGGGCACCGAATGGCTGCTGGCCATCGGCGGCCAGACCATGGGCAACGCCGACAACCCGGTACCGATGCTGGCCATGCTCAAGCACCTCTCCAACGTGCAGGAGAAGGAGGGCCGCAAGGTCACCCTGGAGTACTCGACCCAGCTGCAGCAGCTGATCGACGACCTGGCCGCCGATGAAGGCAAGACCGCCGACGAGTACCTGAGCCAGCTGGTCTCCGAGTTCGAAGGCGTGGAAGGCGAAGAAGGCCAGGACGCTGAACCCACCGCCGAAGACGCCGAGGCCGCAGAACCGGCTGCCGACGCCGCCGAGGCCACCCCGGCCGCCAGCGACGACAAGCCGCAGGCCTGAGCCACGGCCACCCGGTGACGGTCTATATCGATGATGCGGTCCACCCCTGGCGCGGCGAGCGCTGGGCGCATCTGATGGCCGACACCCTGCCCGAGCTGCACGCCATGGCGGCGCAGCTCGGGATTCCGCGGCGGGCGTTCCAGAACCGCCGCAGCGGCGCCCACTACGACGTCCCCGCGCCCCTGCGCCTGCAGGCCATCGCGCTGGGCGCGACCGCCATCTCCCGGCACACGGATCGGGACCTGCTCAAAGCCGTCATCGCCAACGCCAGATCGCAATACACCGCGTAACGCCCCCGCCGGCCGCCCCACGCCCGTGACGCCCCCGCCGATCGCACTCCACGGGTAGCACCCGACCGTTGGTCGGGTGAATCAGAACGGATCCGACCCCGGCCGCACTTCCACCCCCAGCAGCGAACACAGCGCCAGCATGGCGTCATCATCGCGCTGCAGCGCCATCCAGCCGGCCAGCCCACCATTGCCGGTATCCACGCTCCACAGCGAGTAGTTGTGCTCGCGCAGGCGGTCGTAAGCGGTGCCCATCAGCTTCGGCGCGTCCACATCCGCGGCAAAATCTTCGTCGTCCAGGTCGCCACCCCAATCCAGCTGCAGGTTCCAGCGCGCGGCCAGTTCGTTCACCGCCGACACCAGCGCATCGGTGTCCTCACGCTCCACCTCAAAGCCGGACTGCCAGGCAATGGCGGTCATCAACGGCGGCAGCCAGTCGGCGTCCTCGTCGATTTCCTCGCCATTCTCGAGCAGCGCCTCGCGCCAGCGGTTGAACTGCTGCAGGCCCAGCTCTTCATCGCCCGGGTTGATCAGCACGAACAGATTCCAGATCCGGGCCTCGAAATCGTCTTCGTCGAAATCGCGTTCGTCTTCTTCGAAGTCGAAATAGTCGCTGTTGTCGGGCATGGCCGGTATTCCTGGAGACAGGCAGGCATTCTGCCACGGCCACCCTACGGTTATCCTGTGCGCCTGAAGATGGCCGTGGTGGCTGTCAGCATCCAATGACCATGAGCGATACCCCTCCCGACCACCTGGCGATCAACCCGGCCAGCCCCTTCCACGATGCCGCGGCGCTGGAGCGCGGCGTAGGCATCCGCTTCAACGATGTCGAGCGCGACAACGTTGAAGAGTATTCGGTCAGCGAAGGCTGGATCCGCGTGCAGGCCGGCAAGGCCCGCGACCGCCGTGGCAACCCGATGACCATCAAGGTCAAGGGCACCGTGGTGGCGTATTACCTGGATCAGAAGCCCGAAGCGTAAGCAGCGGCACCACTGGTAGGGTTGGTTCCCAAACAACCGCCGGTATCGGTGATTGGCCCGGGAACGCATGACCGTTGGCGGAAACGCGTTTTTTCGCCGAAGTTCCATGCGTCACCGTGCCGATCTGCGTTATCGGCAGTCGTTTGGGAACCGACCCTACCCGTCCCCGGCCATTCCCACGTTCGATTGCCGTGCGGTGAATTCCCCCGCGCCTCAATCCCTTTGCCGGGTTTCCAGCAGGTCCAGGTTGCGGATCAGCCTGCGCGAGATCTCGTCGGAAATCCGCCCGCGCCGGGTCAACCGGAACAGTTCTTCGCGCTCGGCGGTCAAACCGGCACTGCGCAGCTGCCGGTACCCCTGCTCCATGCGCTTTACCTTTTCCGGATCCGCATCCGGACCCTGGTCTTTTTCCAGGTTGCGCTGGTACAGCAGGCTCACCCGCGAGGCGGCATCGTTGTACAGCTGCACGTTGTCGGTGGTCTGGTTCTGCACCAGCTGCTGGCGCATGCGCTCCACCCCGGCCAGTGCGGCCTTGGAGGCCAATCGCCGCGCCAGGTCTTCTTCCTTGCGCTCGCCCGAATCGGCCGGCAGCTCCAGCCCCTTGAGCAGGCGCGGCAGTGCCACGCTGGCACCCACCAGCGATACCAGGATCACCGCCGCGGCCAGGAAGATCACCAGGTCGCGCGCCGGAAACGCACTGCCATCCGGCAGGAACAGCGGAAGCGTCAGCACACCGGCCAGCGTGATGGCACCGCGTACGCCGGCCAGCGACGTGGCCACTACGATCCGCCAGGAGGTGCCCTGCCGCGCTTCACCGCGATGCTTCGCACGCAGCAGGCTCCAGCGCAGCGACAACCACACCCAGGCCATGCGCAGCAGCACCAGCGCCAGGTTGATCACCACCACGTACACCAGCAGCCACCAGGCACTGTGGTGCCCGCTTTCGCTCACCGTGGTCATGGCGCGTTCCACGATGCCCGGCAGCTGCTCGCCCAGCAGCACGAACATGATGCCGTTGAAGGAGAACTGCAGCATGTTCCACACCGCCATGCGCTGCACGCGCATGCTGCCCGACACCCGCCCGGTGAGCTCCACGTAGCTCATGGTGATGCCGGCGGCCACCGCCGAGAGAATGCCCGAGGCGTTGGCTTCTTCGGCCAGCAGGTAGGCCGCGAACGGAATCAGCAGGTTCACCAGCAACGCCGCGCCCGGCTCTTCACCGAAGCGCCGCCAAAGCCAGCGCTGGAAGGTGGACACGCCCAGCGTCACCGCCACGCCGATCGCCAGGCCGGCCGCCGCCACCCACAGGAAGGTCACCGAGGCCGTGGCCAGCGAGAACGTACCGGTCATCACCGCGGCCACCGCGAAGCGGAAGCAGACCAGGCCGGACGCATCGTTCAACAGCGATTCGCCTTCCAGGATGTGCATCAGCCGCTTGGGAATCGGCGCGCGCGAAGCAATCGAGCTGACCGCCACCGGGTCGGTCGGCGAAATGATCGCCGCCAGCGCGAAGGCCACCGCCAGCGGCATCACCGGAATCATCCAGTGGATCAGCAGGCCGGCGCCGATCACGGTGAACACCACCAGCCCGAACGCCAGCTCCAGGATCACGCCCTTGTCGCGGAACAGGCCTTGTTTGGGAATGCGCCAGCCATCCAGAAACAGCAGCGGCGGCAGGAACAGCAGGAAGAACATCTCCGGTTCCAGCGCATGCCCGCGGTTGAACACCCCCGCAATCACCGCGCCCAGGCCGATCTGGACCAGCGGCAGCGGCAACGACAACGGCAGTACGCGGACCAGGTAGCCGCTGGCAACAACCGCCACCAGCATCGCCAGGACGACTTCAATCGTATGCATGCATTTTCCAGAGAGCCTGGAAAAAAATTACCACACCCATCCCGAACCGCGCCCTACAGCGGCGACGTCAGGCCGCCTCGCCATCGAAGCGGTAGATGTCCATCGCCAGCATGCCCGCATCGATACCGGCATCGATGCGCTGCGCACCCAGCACGTCACCGCCGGCCGCGCCGAGGGCGAAATGCAGCGGCTGGAAGTGCTCGTCGGTGGGGTGCGCGCGTTCGGCATGCGGCGCCTGCCGGCGGTAGTCGAGCAGCGCGGCGCTGTCGTTGGCCTGCAGGCGCTGCTCCACCCATTCGATGAAGGGGCGCACGTACGGCGCTTCGCCGCCGCGCTGGTACTCGCGGAAATCGTGCAGGTTATGGGTGATGCTGCCCGAGCCGATCAGCAGCACGCCCTGCCCGCGCAGCGGTGCCAGCGCGCGGCCCAGCGCGAACTGGTGGGCAGGGCCCTGCAGCGGCTGCAGCGCCAGCGGCACCACCGGGATGTCGGCCTGCGGGTAGAGCAGGCGCAGCGGTACCCACGCGCCGTGGTCGAGCCCACGGGTCGGGTCCACCGCGGCAGGCAGTCCGGCCGCGGCCAGCCGCTGCGCGACCTCCCCGGCCAGGGCGGGGTCGCCCGGCGCCGGATACTGCAGGTCGAACAATGCCTGCGGGAAGCCACCGAAATCATGGATCGTCGGCGGTTGCGGGTGCCCGCCCACCACCGGCTGGCGGGTCAGCCAATGCGCCGAGGCCATCACGATCGCGCGCGGGCGCGGCAGCTGCGCGGCCAGCTCGGCCAGGCGCACGCCCACCAGCCCGGGAGTCAGGGCGGTCATCGGCGAACCATGGGAGATGTACAGCGACGGCAGGCGGTTCATGGCGGAGCTCCGGGAATCCAGAAGGTCAGCCTATTGCCAATATCAGTGAAGTTAAATTGCCAAAAAAACAGATATTAGTTCCACATACGGAACAAGCGCCTTCACACTGCGGCCAGCTCCAACCGCCCGATCACATCGAGCAGCGGCGCGGGGCGACCCAGCAGGAAGCCCTGCACCTGGTCGCAGCCGTGGGCCGCCAGCCACTCGTACTGGCCCGGGGTTTCCACGCCCTCGGCGATCACAGTCAGGCCCATGCTGTGGCCCAGCGACAACAGCGCGCGGCAGATCGAGGCGTTGCGCGGATTGGTTTCCACATCGGCCACGAAGCTGCGGTCGATTTTCAGGATATCCAGCGGCAGGTGCTGCAGGTAGGACATGTTCGAATAACCGGTGCCGAAATCATCCAGCGAAATGCAGATGCCCTGCTCGTGCATGCGCTGCATGGTCTGCTTGGCCTGGCCGGGTTTGCGCATCAGGCTGCTTTCGGTGAGCTCCACGTGCAGCGCCCCGCGCGCCAGCCCGAACTCCTGGCTGGCGCGGCTGAACTCAGCCACCAGGTCGCTGTTGAAGAACTGCACCGCAGATACGTTCACCGCGATCGGCAGGTCCCAGCCGGCATCCACCAGCTGCCGCTGCGCCCGCGCTGCTTCGCGGATCACCCAGCGACCCAGCGCCAGGATCAACCCGGTGTCTTCGCACAGCTGGATGAACTCGCCCGGCGGAATGAAGCTGCCATCCGCCTGCGGCCAACGCAGCAGGGCCTCCAGCGCGGCCGGGCTGCCGTCGCTGGCGTGGCAGATCGGCTGGAAATACAGCGCGAATTCGGCATCGATCGCACTGTGGATGCGCCCGGCCAGGCGCAGCCGGTCAGCCAGCCGCGAACTCACCGCGCTGTCGAACCAGGCAATCACGCTGCCCTCGTCACGCGCGGCATGCGCGGCCTGTGCAGCCATGCCGATCACCTGCTCGGCGCTGACCACATCGCCGTCGAACTTCACCGCCACGCCAATGCGCGGCTCGAACTGATGCAGCCAGTCCTGCCCACGCACGGGTTCGGATACCGTCTGCACCAGCGTATCCAGCGCGGTCTGGCGCTCGTGGTCGTCGCGGATGGCGAAGATGAAATCCTCGGCAGGCTGGAATGCCAGCAAGCCATAGCGCACCCCCAGCCCGCCCAGGCGCTTGGCCATGGCCTGCAGCACCACCTCGCCCACTTCGCGGCCCAGCGTGTCGGCCACCAGCTGCAGGCCACGGAACTGCACATAGGCGATGGTGTAGCTGCCGCCTTCCTCGTCCAGCTGCGCGGCCAGCGCCCGGGTGTTGAGCAGGCCGGTGGCCGGGTTGTGGGTAGCGTGGTAGGCCAGGTCGCGCTCATAGGCCATGCGGTCGCTGATGTCTTCGGCCAGTACAAGGCAGGCCTGGCGCCCGTCGAAGTCCAGCCGCGCCAGGTGCGCACGCACTTCGAACACGGTGCCATCCTTGCGCCGGTGCAGGCGCACCTTGGCATCCTGCAGGTCGCCGTTGGCGGCATTGGCGATCGCCCCGCGGATTTCCTCCCAGCCTTCGCGCGGGCGGATATCGAGGATGCTCATTGCCAGGAATTCGTCGCGGCTGTAACCGTATTGACGGACCGCCGCTTCGTTCACTTCCAGGAAGCGC
Source organism: Stenotrophomonas sp. NPDC047960 (assembly GCF_043204395.1). Taxonomy (NCBI): domain Bacteria; kingdom Pseudomonadati; phylum Pseudomonadota; class Gammaproteobacteria; order Lysobacterales; family Lysobacteraceae; genus Stenotrophomonas; species Stenotrophomonas sp. NPDC047960. The sequence continues at coordinate 304,665 of NZ_JBIDBX010000003.1, forward strand.
AGCGTGTCCGGGTCGAACACCCAGAACGGCGCCGGGTTGCGGTCGAACAGCAGGCGGAACTGGCGCTCGGCCTGCTGCGCGCGCGCCAGCGCCTGGACCCGCTCACTCACGTCGGTAAGGGCACCGATCATGCGCCGCTCGCGGTCGCTGGCGCCCACCTGCTGGCCGCGCGCGGACACCCAATGCGTGGTGCCACCGGGCAGCACGATGCGGAACATCTCGTCGAGCACGCCGTTGCCGGCGAACGCATCGTCGAACGCGGCCTGCAGCCGCTGCACATCCTCGTGGTGGACGCGGTTGAAGAATTCGGCCACCGGCAGCGAATCCAGGTGGATGCCGAATACATCGCGCGCCAGCGGCGACCAACGCAGCACCGAGGCATCCTCGTCCACCGTCCAGGTGCAGATCTTGCCGACCTGGTGGGCCATGCGCAGTTCGGCATGGCCGGTGCGCAGTTCCTCGCTCATCGCATCCTGGCGGCGGGTGGCGCGGCGCAGGCTGGTGTAGACCAGCGCGAACGCACCCCAGTACAGCAGGTACAGGCCGATCGAGGCCTGCACGTAAGGCCACCACGGCGCCAGCACGTCCTGCCGGCCCAGCCCGGCGTACACCGCCAGCGGGTACTCGGCCAGGGTGGTAAGGGTGGTGATGCGCTCGACCTTGTCGATGGGACTGTTTTCAACGCCCAGCGGCAGCACCGAGTCGCTGCCTACCAGGTCGCGCCGCTGCAGCTTGAACTGTTGGCCGGTCAGGCCGTCGTTGTCGGGGCTGCGCGCCAGCACATGGCCGCCGACATCACTGATGGAGAGCACGCCATGCAGCCCGATATCCAGCCCGCTGATGATCGACTGCAGTTCACTGGTATGCAGCCGGCTGAGCAGCCAACGGTCCTCGCCCATGCGCAGCGCCAGCGGCAGCACCCAGCGGCGCATGCCCAGGTCCTGCGGGGGACCCAGGTACAGCAGGCTTTCTGCACCGCGATGCGGCTCCACCGCCCACAGGGGCAGGGTCAGATCGCCACTGCCGCTGGTCAGGGCGCGGCCGAACTGGTCCACCACCACGATGCTTTCCAGCTCGGCATGCCGCTGCAGCACGCCATCGATGGCGTCGTCGAGCAGGTCTGGCGCCTGCGCCGGCACGCGCTCGAACAGCTGCGCGCCGTCGGCGGCGATGCCGCGCATGGCGCGTTCCAGGTTGCGCAGCTCCAGCCGCAGCAGGCGCTGCGAACCGGTGGCCAGCGCCGTGCTCTGCCGCTGCGCGGCCTCCAGCCGGCGCTGGTAATCATTGAGCAGCATCACCACCAGGCCGGCGCCCAGCAGCAGGCCCAGGCCGATGCCCAGCCACACGATCGTCCGCAGCGGCCGCGCCATGGGCTGGCTCAATGCGGGCATCGCATACCTCTACCCCGGTGACGGCCTGACTTCATGTAAACGCTTCCTGGTTTCCCCAAACCTGAGCGGCCGACGTCGCAGTTTCTTGACGTCTGTCTTGCCCGTTTCCCACGGGCAAGGCCTTGGCCCAGCGCCGTGACCCCAGCATGCACCAGCCCGCCCGGCGCGGGAAGGGGTGCGATAGCCGTCACATGTTGACGGAGCCGAATGCGGCCACAATTCCCGCCAGATCCGGCCGGTTCCAGGGCCGGGCCGCGGATTAGACTTGGCGTTTCCCCGTCGCCTGAGAAGTTCATGTCCAAGCTGCGCCGCCCCACCCTGATGCTTGCCATCGCCGCCAGCCTGTCGCTGGGCCTGGCCGCCTGCGACCGCGATGCGGCCGCGCCGACCGCCCCGCCCGCCGCCGATGCCGCCGCCCCGCCCGCCGCACCCAAGCCGCAACTGGGCAGCTTCGGCTTCGATACCGCCGGCATGGACCGCAGTGTCGCTGCCGGCGATGACTTCTTCGGCTTCGCCAACGGCAGCTGGGTCAAGAACACCGAAATACCGGCCGACCGTTCCAGCTACGGCAGCTTCAACGTCATTTCCGAGAAAACCCTGGCCGACACCCGCGCCATCCTCGAAGGCGCCGCCGCCGATACCCAGGCCAGCGGTGAAACCAAGCTGATCGGCGACTATTACGCCGCCTTCATGGATGAGGCCGGAATCGAATCGCGCGGCATGGGCGCGATCAAGCCCGAGCTGGACGCCATCGGCGGCATCGGCGACAAGGCCGCGCTGGCCACCGCCCTGGGCGGCACCCTGCGCGCCGACGTCGACCTGCTCAACGCCACCAACTTCTACACCGACCGCCTGTTCGGCACCTGGGTCTCGGTGGATCTGCTGCAGCCCGATCGCAACGCGCCGTACCTGGTGCAGGGGGGCCTGGGCCTGCCCGACCGCGACTTCTACCTGCAGGGCGGCCGCATGGCCGAGATCCGCAAGCAGTACCAGGCCTATATCGCCCAGGTGCTGCAGCTGGCCGGCGTGGCCGACCCGGCCGCCAAGGCGCAGCGCATCCTGGCGCTGGAGACCCGCATCGCCCAGGCGCACGCCACCCAGGAAGAAACCAACGACGTGGCCAAGGGTGCCAACGCGTGGAAGCAGGCCGACCTGAGCGCCAAGGCGCCGGGCATGGACTGGGCCGCGTTCCTGGCCGCCGCCGGCCTGGACAAGCAGGACGACTTCATCGTGTGGCAGCCCAAGGCGGTGGCCGGTATTTCGCGCCTGGTCGCCACCGAACCGCTGGATGTGTGGAAGGACTACCTGACCTTCCACGCGCTGGACCGCGCCGCGCCGTACCTGCCCAAGGCACTGGCCGATGCGCGTTTCGCCTTCCACAGCACCACCCTCAATGGCACCCCGCAGCAGAGCGAGCGCTGGAAGCGTGCGGTGGATGAGAGCAACAGCGCCGTGGGCGAAGCGATCGGCAAGCTGTATGTCGAAAAGCACTTCGACCCGGCCACCAAGGCGCGCGCCGATGAGATGGCAAAGAACATCATCGCCGCCTTCGCCAAGCGCATCGACGCGCTGGAATGGATGTCGCCGGAAACCAAGGCACACGCCAAGGCCAAGGTCGAGGGTCTCACCGTGGGCATGGGCTACCCGGACAAGTGGCGCGACTACACCGGCCTGGAAGTGAAGCGCGACGATGCGCTGGGCAACGCCGAACGCGCCGGCCTGTTCGAATACCGCCGCAACCTGGCCAAGCTGGGCCAGCCGGTGGACCACAGCGAATGGGCGATGCTGCCGCAGACCATCAACGCGATGAACGTGCCGCTGGAAAACCGCCTGGTGTTCCCGGCCGCGATCCTGCAGCCCCCGTTCTTCGACGGGGCCGCTGATGATGCCGTGAACTACGGCGCGATCGGTGCGGTGATCGGCCACGAGATCAGCCACGGCTTCGACAACGCCGGTGCGCTGTTCGATGAAACCGGCAGGCTGCACAACTGGTGGACGGCCGAAGACCTGAAGAAGTTCAACGCCGCCGGCGATGCACTGGCTGCGCAGTTCAGCAGCTACCAGCCGTTCCCGGGCGTGTCAGTGAACGGCCGCCTGACGCTGGGCGAGAACATCGCCGACGTGGCCGGTCTGGCCACGGCCTACGACGCCTACCAGCTGTCGCTGCAGGGCAAGCCCGGCCAGACCCTGGAAGGCTTCACCCCGGACCAGCGTTTCTTCCTGGGCTTCGCCCAGGCATGGCGGAGCAAGGCGCGCGAGCAGGCCCTGCGCAATTCGCTGCTGACCAACGTGCACGCGCCTGGCCAGTTCCGCGCGCTCACCGTGCGCAACCTGGACGCGTGGTACCCCGCGTTCGAGGTGAAGGAAGGGCAGAAGCTGTACCTGGCCCCGGAAAAGCGGGTCAAGGTGTGGTGACAAAGACGGGCGCTTCGGCGCCCGTTTCCCAAACGACTGCCGATAACAATGATCGGCGCGGTGACGCATGACGTTGAGATGCGTCATTGACCCGTGCACCGATGAGTCATTGATCCCAACGCCGATGCGTTCCGGTTCACCAATGGGCGAGCGTGCCTGCTGGCACGCCGACGCGTGCGCAGGCACGTGCCGCCACGCCATCCTGCAGCGCGCGGCGGAACAGCGGCGACATGCCCTGCAGCAAGCGCGCCGAGGCGCGTGCCTGGGTGCGTTGCAGCGACGTGCGCTCCAGCATCGTGGTGGCCCACTCGGGAAGCAGTGCGGCACCGGCGCCGAGAAACAGTTCGCGCGACAGCCCCGCCATCGGTACGGGCAGGCGGATGCTTGACAGCACCTCCAGCACTTCGCGCGAGCGTGTGTCGAAACGGAGCATCGTGCGTTGCTGTGCGAAATATGCCGCAACATCCGCTTCCGATGCCGGTACCCCGGTGGCACCCAACGCTTCAGCCACGCGCCGGTACTCATCGTAGTAGCGGTCCGCCATCTCCGCGGGCACGTCCCGGCAATACCGCCGGTAGCCCTGCAGGAACCCGTACGCCTCGGTCACATGCACCCAGGTGAGCAGTGCCGGATCGTCAGCGGAGTACGCCTGCCCGTCCGGGGTCTGCCCACGCACCCGCGCGTGGATGCGCTTCACCTTCGCCACCAGCGCTTCAACCTCGCCCGTGGGCCCGTAGCTGGTGCACGCCACGAACGCCGTGGTCCGCCGCAGCCGCCCCACCAGGTCATCGCGAAAGTTGGAATGGTCGTACACCCCGGCCAGCGCCAGCGGGTGCAGGGTCTGCAGCATCAGCGCGCACAGCCCACCGGCCAGCATCCCCGGAAACTCGGCATGCACCCGCCAGGTAACACTGTCCGGCCCGAACCAGCCCGGGTCGCCCAGCGGATGGTCGTAATCGATGCCGCTTTGCCCGCGCGGAAAGGCGCCCAGCACCCAGCGCCGGATCGGCACGGTGGCAGGGGCGGTAAGACGGTGCAGCAGTGACGACATCAGGGGGCTTCCAGGGGGTCGAAAGGGCCGCGATCCTGCGCGGTTGCGTCAATTCTGCGTGATCTACGACGCCTGGGCCACGCGCCCGGGCCTCCCCGCCTTTGAATTGTGCGGGTGCAGCAGAAAACGGGGCTGGTTTTTCGGTTTTTCGGGAAGTTTTTAATGATGCATCGCGCAAAAAAGTTTGCGACCGCCCTATTCAGTTAACCCCCCTGCGGCGTTTTGTCGCACTGCCCATTGCCAAGCGAAATGAAAGTGCTAGAACTGAAGCCGCCTCACCGTCCGTCCAAATGCGCCGCTGCACGTTCCCGAAGGAGCCCGTGATGATCGCTTTGTTCAAAGGTTTGGGTTTACTGCTCCAGGACAACGAGCTCTACGGCAGCCCGTTCGAAAAGCAGGTCGCGCATTGGCGCAACAAGAGTGAGCAGCAGATCCGCGAAGAAGTGGCCACCCTGGCCAAGGCCAAGGGCCAATGGCTCATGGCGTCCATCGTCGGCTGGCAGGCGGCCTCGCTGCTGATCCTCGGCCTGATCGCCAACTACCTGTGGAAGGACGATTTCCATATCACCTTCACCCGCGTGGTGATCGTGTTCGGCTCGTGGGTCTCGATCCTGTTCGTGATCTGGTTCATGGCCAACATGTTCGACCACACCGCCGGTTTCGAGCGCTGGATGAAGGCGTTCAACAGCCGCGCGCGGATCACCTCCGATGCCGATACGGTGGAATGCGTGGCCGAAGCGCTGGACATGGCCCAGCTTTACCCGGAAGTGCTCGATTACAAGCAGGCGGTCACCGCCAGGCGCGAGCTGCGCCACGAAGACATCCGCATCATGCGTGAGATCGGGCGCATGAAGCAGCATTCGGAACTGGTCGGCCAGCTCAACCACATCGGCGAACCCGACCCCGGCCAGAACCTGCACCTGCAACCGGCTTTCTGACCCCACGAGGTCCAGGGCGATCCCATGCCACCGTGCGCGAACACGGTGGCATTGTTTTTCTACATGCCGCGGAACAGGCTCATGAACGGCTGGCTTACGTTGAGCACTTCGGGCCGCTGCTTCAGGCGCAGCTGGCCACGGCCGCTGTCGTCGCGGCTGACTGCGGCCACCGCCTTCATGTTGACGATGGTGGAGCGGTGGATCTGGCGGAACCGCTGCGGGTCCAGCACGTCCAGCAGTTCGCGCAGCGGGGTGCGCAGCAGGCTCTCGCCGGCCTCGGTCACCACCGTGGTGTACTTGCTGTCGGCGCGGAAATAGACCACGTCTTCAAGCATGATCAGCTGCGTATCACGGCCATTGCTGGCGGTGATCCACGCCAGCGGCGGTGCGTTCGAGTGCATCCCCGGCTGCTGGCCCAGGCGCTGCAGCAGCTGTTCCAGCATCGCGTTGTCCGGCCGTCCCAGCTGCATGCGCGCGAGGATGCGCTCGCGCGTGGCCAGCAGGCGCTCATCGCTGACCGGCTTGAGCAGGTAGTCCATCGCACCCTGCTCGAACGCATCGATCGCGTACTGGTCGTAGGCGGTCACGAACACCACCTGCGTGCGTGGGCTGATCTCGGGCAGCGCGCGCGCCACTTCAATGCCGCTGATGCCCGGCATGCGAATGTCGAGCAGGGCCAGGTCCGGTTTCAGTTCGGCCAGCCGCTCCAGCGCGCTGGCGCCGTCCTCGCATTCGGCAACCAGCCGCAGTTCCGGCCACAAGCGCTGCAGTTGGGCCACCAGCGACTGGCGCAGCAGGTGTTCGTCTTCGGCAATGAGGGCATCAAGCAGCATGGATCGCCTCGCGTGCATCGCGCGGCAGGGTGATCGTTGCCGCCACGCCGCTGGGGAAGTTGGACACGATGGCCACGCCGGCGCGTTCGCCGCAGGTCAGGCGCAGCCGTTCGCGCAGGTTCTTCAGGCCAATACCGGTACCGCTGCTGCCCTGGCCGAAGCCCAGACCGTCATCGGCCACGGTCAGGGTGACGTGGTCATCGAACGCGCGCGCGATGATCCACACGGTGCCGCCGCCCGGCTTGGGTTCCAGCCCGTGCTTGATCGCGTTCTCGACCAGGGTCTGCAGCGCCATCGACGGCAGCGGCAGGGTTTCCAGCACCGGCGGCACGTCCACCTGCAGCGCCAGCCGCGCGCCCATCCGGATTTTCAGGATCTCCAGGTAGGCCTTGGTGCGCTCCAGCTCCACGCCCAGGGTGGACATCGATTCGTCCACGCTCGGCAGTGAACTGCGCAGGTACTGGATCAGGTGCCCCAGCATCTGATCGGCGCGCGGCGGGTCGGTGCGGGTCAGTACCTGCGCGTTGGCCAGCGTGTTGTAGAGGAAGTGCGGCTCCACCTGCGCATGCAGCAGGTTCAAACGGGCCACCGACAGTTCCTTTTCGGTGGCGGTCTGTTCGGCCGCGGCCTGCTCGTCGCGGCGCTGTTCGGACACCCGGCGGGTGATCGCGCGGCTGACCGCTTCGGCGTTCTCGTAGTTGCTGCCTTCATCCACCGCCAGCAGGTCGGCCCATACTCCGGCATCGGGTTCAAACACCAGCGTCACGCTGCTGGTGCCCTGCCCCGGGGTCACCGTGGCGAGCACGCTGTTGCGCTTGATCGCCAGCCGCGCAGGCAGGTTCCAGCGCGACGGCGGGCGACCGTTGTAAGGGTCCACGCGACGCACGTAGGCACGTACCTGCAGACTGCCGGCGGCGCTTTCGATGTCTTCCACGCGCGGCAGTTCCTTGATCGCCTGTTCGACCAGGCTGAAGGCCTCGCCGGCATCCATGGGCAGTTCGATCTGGCGCCGCTGGCGGCTGGACAGGGTGGCCGCGTCCAAGTGCCCGGCCAGGGTCGAGACGCGACGCAGGTGGGTGATGCAGCTGCCCAGCGCGGTGATCATCAGGAACAGCGCCAGCAGTCCGAACACCCAGCCCGGGCCTTCATCCATGCCGTGGAAGAAGCCACTCCACACGAACCCGGCCACGACGATCGCCGCGGCCCAGGCCACCAGAATACGGAGAATCAGGGAAAGGCTGGCAAACACGGCGGCGTCTTCACGATGGGATGGTGTGAGGATAGCCCTGCCGCCCGGGGGAACAAGCGGGATGCGACGAAAGCCCTGAAAACGGTGGTGAAGGAGGAATCTTCAGTAACAGTCGGCACTTCCCGTTCCGCGCCGGCAGCATTGCGGCGCCGCATTCCCCGCCGGCAGCGCCGGCGGGGTGGTTTCGATCATTTACGGTCGGCGGCCGACGCGTCGCGTGGTGCGCGGAACTGGGAGTCATCGCTCCAGTTCGGCCAGCTGCGGGAATTGGCCAGCTGATTGCCCAGCGTGTACAGCACTTCCAGATCGCGGGCGGCGCCAGCGAACTTCCAGTCCGGCTGCCACTCGTCGCCCTGCTGGTGGTAGCGCTTGGCGGTGTAGTCGTCCGAGGCCGCCTTGCCTGCGGCCACGCCGCCGTCCACCCAGTCCTGGCCGGCCGAGTAGGACACCGCCGGTACGCCGCGCTTGGCGAACGGGAAGTGATCGGAACGGAAGAACAGGCCGGCTTCCGGCTTCGGGTCCGGCGTGTAGCGGATGTCCCAGCCCTGGGCCACGTCCTTCAGCTGGTCCAGCAGTTCCAGCTTGGCCGAGCCGTAGATGCCGAAATCACGCGACGGGCCGAACGGCGCCATGCCGTCCATGTTGATCACCGCCACGGTCTTGCCCAGCGGGTACAGCGGGTGGCTGGCGTAATATTCCGAACCGAGCAGGCCCTTCTCTTCGGCGGTCACGGCCAGGAACAGCACCGAGCGCTCCGGGCGCTTGCCCTTGGCGAAGCCACGGGCCAGTTCCACCAGCGAGGCGGTGCCGCTGGCATTGTCCAGCGCGCCGTTGAAGATGGTGTCGCCGTTCGCATCCGGCTTGCCCACCCCGATGTGGTCCCAGTGCGCGCTGTACACCACGGTTTCATCCGGGTGCTTGCTGCCTTCCAGGCGCGCGGCCACGTTGTGCGAGGTGATCACCTCGGTCTTCACCGCGTACTTGGCCGAGAAGGTTTCGCCCTTCAGCTCCACCGGCTTGAAGTCGCGGCGCTGCGCCTGCTTCTTGAGCGCCTCGAAGTCCTGGCCGGCACGCTTGAACAGGTCCACCGCCAGGTCGCGCTGGATCCAGCCTTCCAGCAGCGGGTGCGCCTCGGCCGGGTTGTCGCGGACCACGTCGAACATGGTGTTGGTGTTGGAGCCGGCCACCGTGGCCCAGCCGTAGGAGGCCGGCGCGGTTTCGTGCACGATCAGCACGCCCAGCGCGCCCTGGCGGGCGCCCTCTTCGTACTTGTAGGTCCAGCGGCCGTAGTAGGTCATGCCCTTGCCGTCGAAGTCGCCTTCGCCGGTTTCGAAGTCCGGGTCGTTGATCAGCACCACGGCGATCTTGCCCTTCAGGTCCACGTCCTTGAAGTCGTTCCAGTTGCGCTCGGGTGCGTTCACGCCGTAGCCCAGGAACACCAGCGGGGCGTTCTGGATGTCGACCTCGGAGGCACCGTTCATGGCTGCGCGCACGGCGATTTCCTGGCCCTGGGTAAGCGACTGCGGCTTGCCCTTGCTGGACAGCGCCAGGCTGGGGGCGCCGACGATATCGCCCTTGAGCAGCGGCACGGCCTGGGTCCACAGACGCTTGCCGTCCTTCAGGTCGCCGCCCGGCTGCAGGCCGGCGGCCGCGAACTGTTTGCTGAGGAAGGCGATGGTTTTCGCTTCGCCGGCCGTGGCGGGCGAGCGGCCTTCATAGGCGTCGGAGGCCAGTTCCTTGACGTCGGCGGAGATCCGCGCGCCATCGAATTTCGGCGTCGCCGCCATCAGGGCGCTGGACACCGACAGTGCCAGCACGCTCAAAACCACTCGCTTCATTGCTTACTCCGGGGCAGGGACATCATCGTTCGATGATACCCATTCCCGAAGGGCGCTGGCCGTGGGCCGCCGCACGACCAACGGTCGTGCGCTACCGGCAGGGCAGCCGCCATTCCCGTTTCCGGGTGCCATCCGTGGTCCGGGTGGCATCCGTGGTCCGGGTGCCATCCGTGGTCCGGGTGCCATCCGTGGTCCGGGTGCCATCCGTGGTAGCTCACGACCGTTGGTCGTGAGCCCCCGACAGAATCACCAGTTCGGATCTTCCGCCGGCGCAGCCGCCTTCGGTGCAGCCGCGCGCGCCGGCGCCGGCTTCGGCTTGGCCGCGCCACCCCCGTTCGCTGCGGTCGCCGCCGCAGCCGTCGGCTTCGCCGCACCGGCCAACTGGCGCAGCTCGATCGAACCCGGCTTGAAGTTCGCGCCGCCCAGGTCCGCGCCGCCTTCGATGGTGCCGTAGGAGGTCTGCGTCGCCACGCGGTCCACCCGGATCGTGCAGCACGGGCTTTCATTGCGGCCCAGCGAACGCCCGGTCTGCGGGTCTTTCAGTTCCTCGCCCAGCATCACCGCCTGCCAGCGCTGGCCGGGCTTGAGCGATTCGCCGCCCTGGCTCAGCACCACCTGGTCACCGGTCATGGCCACCACCGACACCGGGAAGATCTCGGTGATGATCGCCGTGCCGATCTGCCCGGACAGCGAATCCATCATCGCCGCCGCCATGCCCTTGCCATCCACCACGCGCGGCAGGGTGCTCGGGCCCGTCGAGGCCAGCTGGTGGTCGAAGCTGTCGGACATCACCACCTCACCGGTGGTGGCGTTGATCAGGCGCAGGGTGATGCGCCCGCCGCCCGAATACGAGGTCACCTGGCGGTCGGACATGCGCAGGTTGCGCACGCTGCGCGGGTATTCGAAACGTTCGATGGTGGGGATCAGGATCAGGTCGGTGGCCAGCTGCTGGCCCAGCCGCGCGGTGTCCTGCAGGCGCACGTTGCCGCTGTTGATGTGGTCGATCTCGGCCTGCATCTCCTCGCCGAACTCACGGTCCAGCACGATGAAGCGCTTGGTCTGGGTCAGCGTGTCGTTCAGGCGCGCACGAATGGCCGCGGCTACTTCCTCGCTGGCCACGCGTCCATCGCCGACGGCGTAGGTGCCGCTGCGCACGTGCGGCTGGGCCACCACGATCTTCGGCCGACCCTGCTCGTCCGGGGCACGGTACTTGGCGATGTCGGCGCGCACGCGCACCTTCCAGTAGCTGCGCATGGTGCGGCGGGTGGCGTCGGCTTCGAACGACTGCGCGCCAGACCCCAGATAACGGGAGCCGGCGTCGCTGGCGCGCACGCGGGCAATCACTTCTTCATCCAGCTGGCTGACTTCCTCCTGCGAGAGGATTTCGTAACCCAGCACCGCCCCCTGCGAGGCGGCGATCATCTGCTGGGCGAACGCGTCGGCGCGGATATCGCCGACGTGTTCCCCATCCACGTCCACATGCAGGCCCGCACGCAGGCTCTGCATCTGGCTGGCGACACGCACGCCATTGACCTGTGCCACCGCCGACTGCAGCGCTGCCAGCACTGCCAGCTCCGGCGTGCTGCCGATGCCCTCGGCTTCGCGCGCCACCTGGGTGGTGCCGCCGAAATCCGGGGCGCCGCGCAGCGGCTTTTCAGCCGGTGCATCCAGCCTGGATTCGGCCTTCGGCGCCGTGGTCTCCACCGGTGCCTCCTGCTTGCCGCAGGCGGCAAGCAGGGTAGCGGTGAGGGTCAGGCTCAACAGTCGGTATGAGGTCTGCATGCGCGGCGTTTCCTTCTATTACAGGCTGTCGAGCATCGACTCGGCGTTGCCCGGCACCTTGATCTTGGCGGCGCGGGCGAAGGTCAGTGCGGCCTTCGAGGAGGAGTACAGGCCCTTCAGGTAGCCCGGCGATTCCTTGGCCACCCACGCACCGGCAGCCAACTTGCGGCCCACCGTGACCAGCTGGGTGCCGCTCAGGTTCTTCATGCCATTGGCGAAGTTGCTGGCTTCACCGCTCAGCTTCTGGCCTTCGGCAGCCGACGCGACCAGCGCCACTAGGCCGGTGGTGTAGTGCTGCTTGGATTCAGCGCTCAGCTCCGGCTGCGCGGCCACGCGCTCGTCGATCGCGGCCTGGGCGGCTTCGCTGACCGAGACCGACTTCTTCATCTGGTCCACGTTGACCGAGCCGGACGACAGCGCCATGCGCTCGGCTTCCAGCAGCTTTACCTGCTCGGCCAGGCCGAAGGCCTTGGCAAAAGAGGTCTGCGCGTCGATCGAATGCGACTGCGAGGCGACGAAACGACGCACCAGCGCTTCCTGCGCGGCTTCGTCCGGGGCGCCTGCCGAGGCGGCTGCGGTGCTGTTGCCGCCGCCAGCCAGGTCCTTCAGCTTGCCGAACTGCGCGTGCGCCGGGGCGGCGAAGGTGGTGGCGATGGCCAGTGCGATGAGGGTCTTGCGGATCATGGTGTGTCCTTGTTGGAAAATGTTGGCGCGAACCGGCGGGTACCGACCGTTGGTCGGTACGCCTTAACGCACGGCCTTGACGTTCAATTCGTTGATCATCTGCTGCGCGCCCTTTTCGGCGGCGATCTGCAGCGCATTGGTGCGGGCCACGGTCTCGTTCGGACCGGTACCGGAGAACTGCACCGGGCCCACCGACGACACGGTCTTCGGGAAGCGGCCGCTCACGTCCAGCACCTTGCCGGTGACGGTGACGAACACGCGGGTGTTGCCGCTGACCGGATCACGATCGCGCATGCCCACGTCCAGGGTGCCCACGGCCAGGTACGGAATGTTGGCGGCCTTGATGCCGTTGGCGGTGTCACGCAGGGTGGCAGCCGACAGGTCGTTGCCGGTGCTGAAGTCCTTGCGGATGCGCTCGATGCTCAGCAGGCCACGCGATTCACCTTCCACGTATTCCGCTTCCACCACCTCATAGCCGGCCGCGCTGAAGGCGCCGGTCATGGCGGTGTTCACTTCGTTGGCGTTGGCCACCTTCCAGCTGATGTTGTCGCTGCGCGCGGTGGTGCTGCCACCGGAGGTGATCGACACCGATGCGTTCTGGTTGATGCTGCCGTTGGTGCTTACGGAGTTGCCACGGAAGCTGTCGCCTTCGCGGGTCTTCTCGTCGTAGCTCTGGCTGGCGTCGACGCGGCGGTATTCCTTGTCCTGGAACGACTGCACGGTGTCCTGCGAGCGCGCCATGAACAGGAAGGTCAGCAACGAACGCTCGTTGCCACGCGCCCCGGCGGTGGCCGAGCCGGCATCCAGCTTGGTCTGCAGCAGGGTGGCGTTGATTTCGGCGCGGATGCTGACGGTGTAGGTCTTGGCCTTCTTGTCCTCGGTATCCGACAGCGGCACGGCCGACAGCACGTAGCGGTCGATTTCGCCGATGAACTCGGCGCGGCGGTCTTCGAACAGGCGCAGCTTGGCCGCACCGGATTCGGCGATGTACGCCTCCAGTGCGTTGACCTTGGCCTTGTTCAGGGCCTGGGCGCGGGTATCGGCACTCAGGCGCAGGCCATAGCTGGCCGAACCGGTGCCACGGGAACTGGCGGTCTGCGCCGACACCGGCGCGGCAACCATCAGTGCAATGAGAATCAGCAGTACGGCACGAATCAACGGCATGAGGTGATCAACTCCTGGAGGGCTTGGGTCTGTTGCTGCAACGGCTTGCCGCCGGGCTTCTGTTCGTCCAGCCATGCTTTCGAATCCGCGCGCTTGGCGGCGGCGCCGGCGAAGGCGTCCAGGCCGGCCAGGGTGGTTTCGTAGCTGGCCGACCACTGGTCAACGTGCCACTGGGTCGACGGCACCACCTTGGTGGCGCCCTTGCGCAGCGGCTGGTCGAAGAACACCTTGCCCGAGAACGGCTCCACCACCGTGGCCTGGAAGAACGCGCCGAACAGCATCGTCTTCATTGCCGGGGTTTCATTGACCACACCGTTTTTCAGCGCATCCAGGCGCAGCTTCACCACGTAATCCGGCTCGGGGATCTTCAATTGGTACACCTTGCCGTCGGCAAAGCGCGCGGCCATCGCCCCGCCGATCGCCTGGCCGGTGGCCGGCGGCAGCAGGCCAATGCCGGTGTTGGACGACAACGTCTTGGACAGTTCGTGGGCCAGCGTGGCGCGCAGCACCTTTTCATCCACCGCGTCGGGCAGCCTGGCGCGCACTGCGTCGGACAAGGTCACTTCGCCCACCTGCAGGCGGCGCGTGGACGCGGCTGGCAGCTGCGCCTTGGCCAGCGTATCGGCCAGCACCTGCGGCAGGCCGGTGGCGGCCCTGCCGTACAGCAGATCGGCGACGATCGCGTCGATGTCGTCCTCGTCCGGCAGGAACTCCATCACGTCGATGCGCTGCAGGGTGATCGGGTAAGACGCCACCACCTGGCGTTCGCGGAAATCGAAGAACAGTGCCTGCAGCGCCACTTCCACCAGCACCTTGTACTGGCCACCGATCGGTTCGATCGAGACCAGCTCGCGGTCCAGCGCGGTGGCCAGCACCGTGGCGCTGGTGGTGCCATCGAGCATCGCCAGCGGCTGGTCAATCAGTTCGAGGCTGGCCGGACGCTGTGCCTGCAGCCGCGCCCACAGGGCCTGGTTGAGCGGCGCCAGGCCACGCGCCTTGAGCACGGCGGCCGCACGCGGGGTGCTGGCCTCCACGGCGCTCTGGTCGGCGGTATAGGCAAAACCGGCCCAATAGGCCTGCTGCGATTTGTCGGCGGCCTGGGCGGCGGTGGCGAAGGTGGCAGTGCCCACCAAGACAAACCCGCACAACAACAGCCACGCGCTACGCGCGCGCGTACGCTTCTTCCCTGAAACCATCGTCCCGCAATCCTTCTCGAACGGACCCGGCAAGGCGCCTGGTCACTTTTGTGAGGCGCCACCATAGTGCCTGTTCAGATTTCCGGCAAGCGGAAAATTGTGTCAGCCCGGTTGCAGCCGCGCGGCCCGCGCCTGCAACAGCGCGCGTTCACGCGCGTTGGGAGTAAGCCGCGCCGCCCGCGCGAAGGCATCGGCCGCTTCTGCAGGACGGCCCATCTGCGACAAAAGGTCACCCTGCACTGCCGCCAGCGGCGCATAGTCCCGCAACCGGGGATCATCGGCCAGCTGCTCTACCAAGGGCCATGCCGCTGCCGCCCCTTCCGCACGGGATACCGCCACGGCACGGTTGAGCTCCACCACCGGTGACGGTTGTACTTCCGCCAACCGCGCATACAGCGCGGCCATGCGCGCCCAGTCGGTCGCGTCGACGTGGCGTGCGCGCGCATGGCAGTCGGCAATGGACGCCTGCAGCACGTAGCCATCATCGGCCCCACCCAGCGCCACGGCCTGCTGCAATGCCGCCTGGCCGCGTGCCACCTGCAGGTGGTCCCAGCGGCTGCGGTCCTGGTCGGGCAGCAGGATCGGGTTGCCGTGCGCGTCCACGCGCGCGGCCGCGCGCGAAGCCTGCAGTTCCATCAATGCGAGCAGGCCGTGCACCTGCGGCCAGGTCGGCAGGCGCTGCTGCAGCACCCGGCCCAGCCGCAGGGCTTCCTCGCACAGCGCCGGGCGCATCCAGTCATCGCCGCTGCTGGCCGCATAGCCTTCGTTGAAGATCAGGTACACCACCGCCAGCACCGAGCCGAGCCGCTCCGGCAACGCCGCCTGGCGCGGTACCTCGAACGGCACCTGCCTGTCGGCCAGCGTGCGCTTGGCGCGCACGATGCGCTGGGCAATGGTCGGTTCGGGCTGCAGGAACGCGCGCGCGATTTCATCGGTGGTCAGCCCGCCCAGCAGGCGCAGGGTCAGTGCCACCCGTGCATCGGCCGACAGCACCGGGTGGCAGGCCACGAACATCAGCCGCAGCAGGTCATCGCCAATGTCGTCCTGCAGGGCGTCGCTGTCATCGGGCAGCGGCAAGGGCTGCGGTTCCAGCTCGCTGCCCCATTGCGCATGCTGGCCGGCCACCCGCTGGTGCTGGCGCAGCACGTCGATGGCACGATTGCGTGCAGTGGTCATCAGCCACGCTCCCGGATTGTCCGGGACGCCCTGGGTGGGCCAGCGCTCCAGCGCGGCCAGCCAGGTGTCCTGGGCCAGTTCTTCGGCACGCCCGATATCGCCGCCCAGCATCCGCGCCAGGCGTGCGATCAGCGCCGGCGACTCCATGCGCCAGAGGGTATCCAGTCGTTGTGTCAGCGCTGCTTCCATGCGGCGAATGAGAGCATCGGTTACCGCGCCGCACAAGCGGCGGCGCGGCAGCGGGCATCAGCCGGGTTCGCCATCCATGTGGGCCACTTCCCAAAGGTGGCCATCCAGGTCCTCGAAGCTGCGCTGGTACATGAAGCCGTAATCGCGCGCCGGGGTCGGTTCGCTGCCGCCGGCGGCCAGTACCTTTTCCAGGGTGGCATCCACGGCCGGGCGGCTGGGCGACGACAACGCGAGGATCACCTGCGCCTGCTTGCGGGCATCGGCGATGGGTCGATTGATGAAGGTGGCGAAGAACGGCTCCAGCAGCAGCATCAGCATGATGGTGTCGCTGATGTTGAAGGAGGCGGCCTTGTCGTCGGTGTAGGTCAGGTTGGGCGTGAAGCCGAGCGCGGTGAAGAACGCCTTGCTCTTTTCCAGGTCACGGACAGGCAGGTTCACGAAAATCATCTGGGGTGTATCGGTCATTGCAGGGTCCTTGCAATCGTTTGGCGTTCTGCCGGCCAACGGCCGGCGCTATCGGGTGGGGGCAGGATCAATACGCTTTCATGCAGTTGACCATCCACGGCTTGCCGTAGCGGTCCACCAACATGCCCCAGCGCCTGGCCCAGAACGTTTCCACGATGGGAAACGTTACGGTCCCGCCTTCGGCCAGCGCCTCGAACACACGCTCGGCTTCTTGCTCGGTCTCAACTTCGATGTTGATCGTAGTGCCGCCCCCATTCGAGGACGACGGGCCGTCAGCGGCCATCAGAATCGCGCTGCCCACTTCCAGCTGGCTGTGCGCGATCAGGTTCGGATCGGCCGGGCCGGCGTTGTCGCCGCAGCCTTCCATGTCGCTGGGCGGCATGTCGCTGTACTTCGTTTCCGAGGTGACCTTGCCACCCAGCACCTGGGCATAGAACGCCATGGCTTCGTGGGTCTGGCCGCTGAAGCCAAGGAACGGAATCAGTTTCATGGGAATCTCCTGAAAAGCACGGGGGTGGGTCAGTCGGCCTGGCCGATCTGCTCGCGCAGACGCTGTTCCTGCGCACGTAATTCCGGGGTGAAAACCTCGCCAAAATCTTCCTCGGTGTAGAACGGGCGGATCTCCACCACGTCGCCGGGCAGGAACGGGGCGCGTTTGAGCCATTCGGTGGCTTCATCCACCGAGCGCACCTGCCACAGCCAGAACCCGGCCACCAGCTCGCGGGTTTCGGCGAATGGCCCATCGATCACCTGCGGCGCCGCGCCGGTATAGGCCACCCGGCGGCCGTGGCGGCTGGGGCGCAGGCCGTCGCCGGCCAGCATGATGCCGGCATTGACCAGTTCCTCGTTGAAAGCGCCCATCGCCTTGAAGTGTTCCTCGGTGGGCAGCACCCCGGCTTCGGTCGCCTCGGTCGCCTTCACGATCACCATGACTTTCATCGGCTTGTCCTCGTTGTCGGCCCGGTTGGCGGGCCCTTCACTGGTTACGACGCCCCAGTGGAACGGAAATCGACATGCCTGCCAAAAAAAAATCCGATGCCGCCAGAAGGTGACGGCCACGGCCATGAACAGCCCCCGGCCGCTGCACTGCAACAGGCCTGCAGCGCAGGCTGGGGCATCATGGGCATCCCCTGCCCCGCGGTGCGCCGGCCATGCAATTCCTGCTGCTGATCTATATCGACGAAGCCCTGATCCGGGACGTACCCGCCGAGGAATACGACGCCATGATGCGCGGCTGCATCCAGCACGCTGACAAGCTCAAGGCCGAAGGCACGCTGGTCGCTTCGCAACAGCTGGAGCCGGTTGCCCGGGCCCGCACCCTGCGCACGCGCGGGTCCAATGCCCGCATCACCGACGGCCCGTTCGCCGAAACCCGTGAACTGCTCGCCGGCTTCAACCTCATCAACGCCCGCGACCACGACGAAGCGCTGCGCATCGCCCAAGAATTCCCGTGGTCCCGTTACGGCAGCATAGAGGTTCGCCCCGTAGCCGATTTCGAAGCCGAACGCCGCCGCGTCGGCGCCTGAGGTTTTCCAACCCTCACGGCAACACCGTAACCTTCAACTCCCGCGCCCCTACCGCCTCATTCCCGCTGTAATCCCGGGCACTCCCGCGAATGATGTAATCCCCCGCTGGCAGCGCCTCCGGCTGCCAGCGCCCGGTTTCCACCAACCCGTCGCGCACGGTATTGGTCACCAGGTAGCGGAACCGCGTCACCGCACTGCCGTGCACGGTGATCCCGCTGTCTGGCGCATACGCCACTACCGTGGCGCTGTCCTCGCGCGGCATGCGGTTGAACACGATGTTGAAGCGCGGCTGCTCGTACCCGGCCAGCGGCGTGCCAGCCGCATCCAGGATCTGATACCCCACTTGGTACGCCCCCAAGCGCCGCCGCGGCAGGTTGTTGTCCACCTGGTCCCACGCCTCCACCACGATCTGTACGCCGGGCCCCACGCGCGGAACCGGCACACGCCCGTTCGCCCCGGCCTTGATGGGCTGGTCAAGGTCATCCAGCACCGCGACGTCTGTAATACGTGGCGCGAAGCTGTCGGCGTAGCCCACGAAGCCCAGCGCCACCGCATTGCGCTGGAAGCCACCGGCGCCGACGCTCAGGTGCACGTGCGCCATGCGGTTGATGCTGCCCAGCGGCTCACCGGCCTTGAAGCGCGTTCCCCGGCGAACGCGTACCCGCTCCAGCTTGCCGTCCAGGTCGCGCAGCTGCGGCCAGCGCGCGTCGAACGCACGGTCACGCGCATCGCGGCCCACCTTCATGTGGATGTAGCGCAGCCGATCCAGCGACAGCCCTTCGGCCTGCCCGCCCACCGACCAGCTCGGGAACGGGCTGCTCACCTTCGCATCGGCCATCGCCAGCACCGTCTGTCCCACATCGCCACGGATATCGAAGCCATCGTGCAGGTGGTGGCGGCTCTCGCCGCTGAAGTTGCCGCGCACCTCGCCCAGCGTGCCCACCACTTCATGCCAGCCCAGCTGCGGCGCCAGCGGCCAGCGCCCGCCTGTGTCGGGCAGCGCGGCATCGGCGGCCGGGCCAATCAATGCCGGCGCCGGCGTGGTGCCGGCCGCCAGCGCACGCAGGCGGTGCACCCGGTACGACGCCGCATCGGAGACGTACAGCCCGCCTTCGGCATCCAGCGCCAGCCCGCTCGGCCGCGAGAAGCGCGGCTGCGCCGACGCACCGGTGAGGTCCACCACATGGCCCAGCGCCGACAGTTGCACCACCTTGCCGTCGACATCGCTCACGTACACCACGTCATCGTGGGTCACCGCCAGCGCCAGCGGTCCGTTGAGCAGGCTGCCGCGCGCCAGCAGCGTATCCAGCGTGCCGTTCGGCGCCAGACGGCGGATCGCGCCGTTGAGCAGGTCGGCGATCAGCAGGTTGCCGTGCGAATCCAACGCCAGTGCTACCGGCGTATCCAGCCGCGCGCCCACCCCTGCACCGTCCACGTTGCCCGGCGCATCACCGCCGGCCAGCGTACGCACGTGGCCATCTGGCTCGATCACGCGGATACGGTCGTTCCAGGTATCGGCCACGAACACCCGGCCACCGGCATCCACCGCCACGCCCATCGGCCCATCAAAGCGCGCCTGTGCGGCCGGTCCATCGGCGTAACCAGGGGTGCCATCACCGGCAATCGTACTGACCACGCCATCGGTGCCGATCCGGCGGATTACATGGTTGCCGGTGTCGGCCACGAACACGTTGCCGGCCGCATCCAGTGCAATGCCCGACGGTGTATTGAACTGCGCCTGCAGCGCCGGACCATCGCGCCAGCCCTCGCCCTGCCCGGCCAGCGTGTCCACCCGCCCATCGGGAAACACGCGGCGGATGCGGTTGTTGTCGCCGGCATCGGCTACGTGCAGCACGCCGTGCACATCCACCGCGACGCCGTAGGGATCGGCAAACCGCGCCTGCGCCGCTGCGCCATCGCGCAGCCCGCCCACGCCGTCACCGGCCAGCAGGCTGACCTGCGGGGTCCAGCCCAGCACCGTGGCCACCGGGCCCGGCGGCGGAGCCGGTGCGGCCGGTTCGCGTACGAAGGTCCACGCCAGTGCCGCTGCCACCGCCACGCCCACCAGCGCCACCATTACCCATCGTCCGCGCGTCATCGCTGTCCTTGCCTGCTGCCCGTTCCGGCCACGACCTTAGCCGCTCGCCGCCTGCCTGCAAACCCTGCGTGTATCCGGATCGACTTGTGTGGATGCCGGGTTCCGGTTTCAATCGAGGCTTACGCCAAGGAAGGATCCACCGCATGAGTTGCCCTACCCGCACCTTGATTGCCCTGCTGCTGTCGCTGTTCGCCCTGCCGATGGCCGACGCACACGAGGCCGCGCATGGCACTGTGGATGCCGCTGCCGGTACCGCGCCTGCCGCAGACGCTGGCTTCCAGGCCGAAGTGGCAGCGGCTGGCGAACAGAGCGACCGCGGCGACAGTTTGGGGGCGTCCCTCGCTTTCGAACGCCTGCTTGCCGATCCACGCCTCGCACAGCTGGACGCCGAGCAACGCAGTGACGTGTGGCTGGCCGCGGCAAGGGTGGCCGGGCTGCAACGGCAGGACGCGCTGGCCGCGCAGCGTCTGAACACCGCACTGTCGATCCATCCGGGCAACGCCACCGCACGCCTGCTGCTGGCCAGCGGCCAGCTGGTCGACAACGAAGTGGAAGCCTCGGCGCGCAATATCATCCGTGCGCTCGACGATACCGACGGCGTGCCGGACCTGCACAAGGACATGGTCTGGCAGCTGGACCTGCTCCTGAAGGACACCCCAGCGACCCGGCTGGACCTGCTGCAGGCGCTGTTCGACCGCAACTGGAAGAACGACGACATCGATCCGGCCGCACTGTGGGTCACCCTGGCCACGCTGCAGGTCGAAGCCGGGCAGCGCGACAAGGTGCGCGACACGCTGGAGCGGATCGACCAGCCGCTGGCATTGATCACCCTGCGCAGCGACAAGCGCTTCGACCGCTACCTGCCGCGCACCGATCCCCGCTTCGATCCGGTGGCGTCGGCGCAACGGCATATCGACCGCCTGCGCGTGCAGAGCATGCTGGCGCCGGCGCTGGATGAGGTGGCCGTGGAGCTGGCCTACTCGCTGCTGGTGGCCGGCAAGCCGCAGGAAGTGATCGGCATGACCCAATGGCTGGCCGATTTCGCACCCAACGCCACCACCGTGCCCGCCCCGGAAGAGGTGGAGTCGATCGGCTGGCTGCTGGACCTGCGCTCGCGTGCGCAGCAGCAGCTGGGCCAGATCGATGATGCGGTGGAAACCCAGCAGCTTGCCGTGCGCATGACCTCGCAGAGCGGCCTTGCCAACCAGCCACTGGGCCTGGCCGTGCTGTACATCGGCCTGCACCGCCCGTCGATGGCCCGGCAGCAGGTCGAGGACCTGCAGCACCTCAACGCGCTGGGCGAAGGTGCCCGGCAGCTGGTGCAACTGCTGGCCGCGCTGCAGCTCAAGGATGAAGCCGCTGCGCAGGAAGCGCGCGATGCGCTGTTTGCTGCGCGGGAAGCGGACGCCGCCCACTACATGGCCGGGCTGGTGGCCGACAACCGCCTGGACGAAGCGGTGGCGGCACTGACCGCACGCCTGGACGACCCGATGGAACGCGGTACCGCGCTGCTGGAGCTGCAGGACACCCGCATGTCGCCGCTGTTGCCGGGTGATATCGAGTCCAATGCACGCTGGGAACAGTTTGCGCAGCGTGCCGACGTCAAGAAGGCGATACGCCGTGTCGGCCGGGTCGAAAGCTACCCGCTCTACAACGAGTGATGTGCGGTTCCCCGGCTATCGCGCCGGGGTTTCCGCCTTGAACCCCATCGCCTCGCGGTAGCGTGCGTACAGCGTGCCCACCTTCTCCACGTAGGCCAGCGTTTCGGCGTACGGCGGCACGCCCTTGTAGCGGGTCACCGCACCGATGCCCGCGTTGTAGGCGGCCGCCGCCAGCGTACGGTCGCCCTTGTAGCGCGCCAGCAGCGCCTTCAGGTAGCGCGCGCCGCCATTGATTGACTGCTCGGCGGACAGCGGATCGGACACGCCCAGTTCGGTGGCGGTATCGGGCATCAGCTGCATCACGCCCTGCGCGCCCTTGGGCGACACCGCACCGGCATCGAAGCCGCTTTCGGCATGGGCAATCGCGCGCAGCCAGGCGTCGTCCACCCCGGTGGCCTTTGCCGCCGCCTTGAACTGCTTCGCATGCCGGTTGAGCTGCGGCGCGCCGACCTTGCCCAGCCCTTCGTGCGCCGGTTCGCCCGGCGGGGTGGCCACGGTGAATTTCAGGAACACCCGCGAACCGGGCAGGTTGCGCGTGGAGTAGACCAGCTGCCCGTCCTGCTCGCGCTCATACAGGGTGCCGCTGAACACCCCCATGTTGCCCCACAGGTTGGGAGCCTGCACCGCGTTATCGTCGATCTGCTGCGCCTTGCACTTCGAACCCGGTTCGGGCGCCGTGGCCAGGCTCACCGTGTTGTTCTGCACACAGCGGTACACCGTGCGCGCGGCCGCCGTGCCGGGCAACAGCAGCGGCAACAGGGCCAGCACGGCAGGCAGCAGAGGCTTCATGGCTCCGGGGCCACCGGGGGCGGCCAGATCGAGGGGTGGCGCGATCATCCGGCCCGGGGTGCGAACTGCAGGTGAATCCACCGATGGCTTCACCCCCTTCACGCGGCCTGATACGGACACTGGGGAAAACCCGACAGGAATCTACGTGAAGCCCTGTTCCAAACCATCGTTCGAGATGGTCATATAGGACTCAACCCACGCCCCACCGGCAGAGAGGTCCGCTTGAAGCGCGCCAGCACCATCGCCGCCATCGCGCTTGCCGCCCTTCTGGGGGCCCTCCTGCCCGTGGCCGCGCTGGTCTACATCAGCTGGAGCCGCGCCCAGGTGACCGAAACCGACCGTCTCGAGCGCACCGCCGAACGTACCCTGCAGCGTGCCCACCGCGCCTACGAGGCCGGTCTGCTGGCCCTGCGCAAGCTCAATCAGGCCCAGCTGCCCGGCTGCTCACCCGAACATCTGAAGCTGATGCGCAGCCTGGCGCTGGGCACGACCTCGGCCGAACAGGTGGGCTACTTCGAGGAAGGCCGGCTGCGCTGCACCTCCTGGGGCATGGTCGAAGACCTGGTGCCCGAACCCACCCCGGACCACATCACTGCGGATGGCGCCTCCATCACCCTGGGCGTGCGGCCGGTCGCCGGCGATGGTGCCGCGTCGCTGCTCTCGCTGCAGCTGGGCCGCCACGACATCCTCGTGGACCCGTCCCGGTTCGTGGACGTCATCGCCGAACCGAACGTGCGGCTGGCCGTGGCGACCCCCGATGGCCGGCTGATCGCCCAGCAACCGATGGCCGACCCGGAACTGCTGCAGCGTCTGCTGCGCGAACCGCACAACGGGCACACTGCCCGCACGCTGTTTGTCAGCGCGCAGGACCAGGAATGGCTGGCCATCGCCCTCGCCCCGCGCATCGGTCTGATGGCCGCCTTCCAGCAGCAGTTCTGGCAGCTGGTGCCCTTGGGCGTGGTGGGCGCGGTACTGGCCACCGTGGCCGGCATCTGGCTCTCGCGCCGCCGCCTGTCGCTGCGCAACGAACTGGCCAGCGCGGTGCGTCGCCGCGAGTTCCGCATGGATTACCAGCCCATCATCGAACTGGACACCGGCATCTGCGTAGGCGCCGAAGCGCTGGTGCGCTGGTCGCGCGCAGACGGCACCCAGGTGCGCCCGGATCTGTTCATCCCGGTTGCCGAAGAAACCGGCCTGATTGAAGCGCTCACCGACCACGTGATGGATCTGGTGATCAGCGACATGCGCGAGCTGCTCATCCACGACCGCAGTGCGCATATCGCCATCAATCTGTCTGCCGGCGATGTCAGCAGCGGGCGGGCGCTGAAGGTGTTGTCCAGCAAACTGGTCGGCAGCGGCATCCACCCGCAGCAGATCTGGCTGGAAGCGACAGAACGTGGCTTCCTCGATATCCAGGGGGCACGCACGTCACTTGCCGCCGCCCGGCGCGCCGGGCACTGCGTGGCCATCGACGATTTCGGCGTGGGTTACTCCAGCCTGCAGTACCTGCAGCAGCTGCCGCTGGACGCGTTGAAGATCGACAAGTCGTTCATTGATTCCATCGGCACCCACAGCGTGACCAGCCCGGTCACCTCGCACATCATCGACATGGCGAAGACGCTGGGGCTGTTCACCGTGGCCGAGGGCATCGAGACGTCCGCCCAGCTCGCCTATCTGCAGTCGCGGCAGGTGGAATTCGGGCAGGGCTGGCTGTTCTCGCGGCCGCTGCCGGGGCCGGAGTTCATTGCTTTCCACGAGCAGCGACGTACGCAGTATGGGAAGGCACCGGAAGACATGCAGAACCCCAACAGCATCACCGACTAGCGGATTCATCGGCGGGTTGGAAAGCCGTCCTATAATGGGCGCACGGCATTCAGCCGTCCCCGTAATGAGGTGTGCCTGCATGCGCCAGTAATGCCGCCGTCGTTTGACGGCCAGTCTCCTTCCCGCCCTGTTCGCAGGGGGAGTCCTTGGCATTGCTGGAGGTCGCATGACCGCATTCACCCTCACGCTCGACCGCGTGACATTCACCCTGCCCGATGGGCGTGGGCTGTTCCCCGAGCTTTCTGCTTCGTTCGATACCACCCCCACCGGCCTGGTTGGTCGCAATGGGGTGGGCAAGAGCGTGCTCGGCCGCCTGCTGGCCGGGCAGCTGCAGCCCAGCAGCGGGCACATCCAGCGGCAAGGCCGCGTACACCTGCTCGACCAGCACAGTGGCGTGCTGCCCGGCCGCATCGCCGACCTGGCGGGCGTGGCGCCGCAGTTGGATGCACTGGACCGGATCGAAGCCGGCAGCGTGGACCCGCGCGACTTCGCCGTGGTGGGCGAACGCTGGACCCTGCGCGAGCAGTTGCAGGCACAATGGCAGCGGCTTGGCCTGCCCGCACTGGATCCCGCGCAACCGGCCGCCACCCTCAGCGGCGGGCAGGCCATGCAGGTGGCGTTGGCCGGTGCCCTGCTCTCAGACGCAGATGCACTGGTGCTGGACGAGCCCAGCAACCACCTCGACAGCACACATCGAACCCGGCTGGTCGAGGCGCTGGCGCAGTGGCGTGGCGGGCTGATCGTCATCAGCCACGACCGCGCACTGCTGCGTGAGATGCAGCGCATTGTCGAACTTACGCCCGGCGGGTTGCGCAGCTACGGCGGCAACTACGACCTGTACGCCGGGCAGAAGCAGGCCGAACAGGCCAGCGCCGAAGCCGAGCTGGCCCTGCGCAAGCGCGAGCGCCGGCAGGAACAGGCCGCAGTGCGCGAACAGCGCGAGCGGCAGGCACACCGCCAATCACGCGCCCAGCGCGATGCCCGCGCCGCCAACCAGGCACCGATCCTGCTAGGCGGCATGAAGAACCGCGCCGAAAACAGCGCCGGCCGGCTGCAGACGCAGCAGCTTGAACGGCGCGCGGCGGCGGACAGCCGGGTACGGGAGGCGGCAGCGGGGGTGGAGGAGGCCACCCCGATTGCGATGCTCGGGCCCAGCCTGGCCGCGCCCGGTCCGCAGCAGGTCGCCACGCTTGGCAACGTGCACCTGCCGTGGGTGCAGGCGCCCTGGCAGCACATCACCCTGCACCTCCAGCGCGGCGACCGCATCGGCGTGCGGGGCCGTAACGGCAGTGGCAAGTCCACCTTGCTGCGGGTGCTGGCCGGTGAAGTGCCGCCGCTCCGTGGGCAGGTCAAGCGCGCGGCAAGCGTCGCCCTGCTTGACCAGACCCTGTGCTCGCTGCCCGCGCAGGAGTCCGCGCTGCAGCTGTTGCAGCGCGCGAACCCGATGGCCAGCGAGGGCACCCTGCGCACCCAGCTGGCCCTGCTCGGCCTGGATGCCGAGCGCAGCCTGCGCCCGTTGGCCAGCCTGAGCGGTGGCGAACGGGTCAAGGCCGCGCTTGCCGCCGTGCTGTATGCGGACGTCCCGCCGCAGCTACTGCTGCTCGACGAGCCCGGCAACCACCTGGACCTGGCTTCGCTGGCCGCGCTGGAACAGATGCTCAACCAGTATCGCGGCAGCGTGGTGGTCGTCTCGCACGACCAGGCACTGCTGGATGCGGTACAGCTGACCCATCATCTGGATGCCGGCGAGGAGGGGTGGCAGTTGCAGCTGCTGTAGTCGCGTACCTCAAGCACGCGCCCAAGCGGGAAATGCATCCGGCAACAGCTGCCACAACATCGGGCCCGCCTGCATCTCGCTGTCATCCAGCAGGCACGCATCCAACTCGGCACGCACCGCCTGCTCATCCATCCCCACGCCGATCACCGCCAGCTCCTGGCGGCGATCGCCCCACCACGGGTGCCAGATCCGGCGCATGGCCTGGTACTCGCCGGCATCGGCGACCTCATGCACGCCGGGCAGGGGCGCGGTCCAGCACCCGGCCTGCTGCCGTACCCAGCCCACATCGGTGTACGGCACCCGCGGCGGCGGCAACAACGGCACCGTGTCTTCCAGCCCGGCCTCTACCCGCTCCCGCGCCGCGTACCAGAAACCTGCCGCCTGGGTGCGCGTGGCCGCACCCACGCTGGACAGCTCGCCCACCCAGTCCATGCGGTTGGCCAGCCAGAAGAAGCCCTTGCTGCGGATCACGCTGCCCAACCCGTGCTCCAGCAGGTGCGCAAACCGCTGCGGATGGAAAGGCCTGCGCGCGCGATACACGAAGCTGGTGATGCCGTACTCCTCGGTTTCCGGCGTGTGCTCGCCGCGCAGCGCCTGCATCCAACCCGGCGCCAGCTGCGCGCGCACGAAATCAAAGCGGCGCGTATCCAACAGCTCATGCGCGGGTACATCACCGTTGCGCGACAGCAGCAGCCGCGCATCGCGGTTCATCGCGCGCAGCACCGCCAGCGTCTGCTGCAGCAGGTCATCGTCCACCAGATCGGCCTTGCTCACCACGATCACGTTGGCGAACTCGATCTGCTCGGCCAGCAGGTCCACCACCCCGCGCGTGTCGTCCGCCCCGGCCTGCTGGCCGCGGTCGGCCAGCAGCGCGTTGCTGCTGAAATCCCGCAGGAAGTTCTGCCCATCCACAACCGTCACCAGCGTATCCAGCCGCGCGATGTCGTTGAGGCAGAACCCGGCGTCATCGCGCACAGAGAACGTGGCGGCCACCGGCAACGGCTCGGCGATGCCGGTCGATTCGATCAGCAGGTAGTCGTAGCGCCCTTCGGACGCCAGCCGCTTCACCTCCTGCAGCAGGTCATCGCGCAGCGTGCAGCAGATGCATCCATTGCTGAACTCCACCAGGGTTTCCTCGGTGCGGCTCAGTGCCGCCCCGCCGCCGCGCACCAGCTGCGCATCGATGTTGATTTCGCTCATGTCGTTGACGATCACCGCCACCCGCAGCCCCTCGCGGTTGCGCAGCAGCTGGTTGAGCAGGGTGGTCTTGCCCGCGCCAAGGAAACCGGACAGCACTGTAACCGGCAGGCGGGAGTCGAAAGAGGTGGCAGAGGCGGTCATGGTGGCGAAAGCGTGGAAGTGGACTTAAATGTTACTATATAACATCCGCCGTTCCAGACCCCTTCCCCCCATGAAGACCACCAACGCCCTGCTCGACGCCAGCGCCATCGCCCTTTCCAGCCTGTGCCTGCTGCACTGCCTGGCCCTGCCGCTGCTCGCCGCCGCCCTGCCGCTGATGGGGGTATGGGCCGAAGCGGAGTGGATACACATCGTGTTCGTGGCCATCGCCGCCCCGACCACCGGCTTCGCGCTATGGCGCGCCCACCGCCAGCAGCCGCTGCCGGCCGTGGCCGGCGTGACCGCAGCGGCAGGCCTCCTGCTGCTATTGGCAGGTGCAGCAGGCTGGCCGAGCCACGATGCCGAAACCCCCATGACGGTAGCCGGCAGCCTGCTCCTCGCCACCACCCACATCTGGAACGCCTGGCGCCGCCACCGTCATTGAGCGATACGAGCGGGCCACGCTTAACACTAGGGGCGCACTGCTATGGTGCCTGTGTCATACCCGCACACCCTGGGGACACAGGCATCGAGGCGTGTCGCAAGAAATCGGGAATCGTGTGCGAGGCAGGCTACGCCCATGAAACGTTGGTCGCTGAAGGCACTGCCAAAGTTGCGGACCCAGTCAACACGACAGCGGTTGTCGACCACCATGAACGCCCTGGCAGCTCCCGCCTGACTGCTCCGAAACTTTACATGGCCGTGGGCGGCGAAATTCGTCCCTGAGGGAACTGACCCGGACGGTGCAGTAGCAATCACGGCGTCCAGCGCCTTCTCCCCGGTCGTCTGTCCGCATACCCATGCACTGGACGCGCCTTCAAAGGTGGTTTCACCTTCCTGGTCCGGTTCCATTCCCAATGCCTCACAGTACGCCCAGTGATACTTTCTGGTTCCCTCACTCTGGTCTTCGTACCTGTATCTATAGTTGGCGGTACCGACGCGTTCTAGTCGCTGTTCAACGTGTATTACCCCACCGCGCAAGTCATCGAGCGCACTTGTTCTCACTACCAGTTCGTTGCCAAAGCTGCCCCTCTCAACTCTGTCAGCCAGTATTGCGCCGCTGGAAGGTTCCGCGGGGAGTGGTGCTCCAGTACCGTGCAGCTGGTCTTTGCTGCAGTGCCACCCGGCGGCTTCGGGGGTAAAGATGACTTCGCCATCAACGAACGGGTAAAGACCAGAAGCTGCGCAGTACGCCCGATGGTAGGCCTTCGTCCTTTCATCCTGCTCTTCGAACTCGTATCGAAGGTTTCCATCAGCGTTGACCTGGAGGCGCTGTTCGATTCCCACCATGCTCTGTTTCGAATCAGGCCAGAGTGCACTTCGCACAATGACCCGGCCTCCGGAGGCGTCGAACTCCATTCTGTCCTGAAACTTGGGCTGATCCATCGCGTGCAGAGAGAACGGGACGACCAATGCGATCATCAAGTACATGCGTTTCTTCATAGAAAGACAATCTGTAGCGATAGGAGTCGCTAGATTCGCGTGGCTCGATCGCCAGGTCTGTGCTCTGGATCTCCTAAGACCACTTACAAATATCCAGTTTTCAATCGCTGGTGAACGATTGATTGACCGGTTCAATCAAGAGAAATCGTCGCATGAGTAAGGTGTCTCCTCTACTTGGTAGAGCTACGTCCTTGCCTGGCTGGACCGTCGGGCACCCTTGGCCTGCGAACAATCCAGCCACGCAAGGCGTGGCCCTACGTGGCGAAGCCGAGATTACAGCCGGAACAACATTCCTGCGAGGAACAACAGCAGCGGCAGCGCGCTGATGACCGCGCCTACAATGCCCACCCATGGCCAGCGCTCGCGGCGTACGCGCGAGCCGATGGTCAGCAGCAGGCCCAGTACCGACGACGCCAGCACACCCACCGCCACCCCGGCACTTCCGACCAGCAGCCGCCCCATCTCCGGTGCTGCCTGCGCTACCGCATAGGCCGCCGCGAGGATCGCGGGCGCAACCAGCCAGCTGGTGGTGCCAAGCAGCGGCCACCGTCGGCCTGCACCAGGGGAATCGACACGGTTGTGCAGCGATGGGGAAGTGGGTTGTGGCATGGACTTGCTCCGTAGGTCTCCCCAACCGTACACCCAACGCAGCGCGTACACACCGCCTGCGCAGGCAAAGGCTCACGATGCCGGCAAACCTGTCCCTGGGGGGGATCCGCCATGCGCTCTTTGCCATTCCTGCTTCTGCTGCCCAGCCTGTTGCTGCTCTCAGCCTGCCGCAACCATGACAACACCGCCGGTGTGTTCTCTTCCGACCCGCTGCTGGGCTGCTTCGCCACCCACCCCCGCAAGCCGGCCGAATTCCGCATCGAACAGCAGCAGGGGCAGTACTTCGTCTCCTTCAACCGCGACGAGCAATGGCAGCGCGACACCACGCCGCTGCAGCTCTCCTCGCGCGCCGATATCGCCCGCTTCTTCAAGGATGACGCCGACCAGATCGACAAGGCGCTGGTGCGCCCCACCGGCGGCTTCGGCATCTTCCACTTCAACCCAGGCGCCACCCTCAAGGGCAAGGACAAGGACAGCGACTACATGGCGCTGGTCCTGATCGGTGCTGGCCCGGTGTTCCCAGTCCAGTGCTCCTGAATCGATAAGGCACGGTGGCTAGTACAATGCACACAACCACCGGCCCATTCAGGCTCTATCGCGCCGTCACCGAGCCTGACGCTTGTCCGCATTGATCTGGAATGCAGGCTTCCATGCGCGTTGGTACAGAGCGGGCTTGGTCGATAATACAGTTCACCCCAATGAAGAACTGGGTGGAGAACGGTCCCCCATGGTGCTCCACTCGATTGTGTCGACAACGATTGTCGACGACGACGGTCGTATTGAGCGCACCCGCTCGGCTACTCTGCGCCCTGGCCTGACCTTCTGCATAAAAGTTGTCACCAACTCTGACTGTGCCGGACGGCGCTCTCACAACGACGTAATCAACTGCCTTCGACGACTCAAGGCTGCTGGTGCTGCCGGCTTCATGCTCCTGGCCCGAAGGCACTGTCATGTCCTTACGACAAACCCAACCACTGACAGCATTGGAAAGTACAGAATCGCCATCCATCGCTGGTTCCATGCCGCGCTCCGCACAAAACTCGCGGTGATATTTTTTGGTTTCCGCGCTTTGCGAATGATAGTCGTAGACGAACGACTCCGCATCGATGGCATCAAGGCGCTGCTCGATTCGCATCTTGCCCCCCTTCAGGTCAGGCGCTTCACTCGTACGGACCGTTACGGGGAAACCTGCTCTGTCAAACTCCACGTGATCGGAGTAACCCTGATTATTTGTCGCTGCTGCGGCTGATGCAGCACAGCTGGCCAGCGCCAGGAGTGCAAGACTCAAGTTCTTCATGGAGAACCCTCTTGAAAGTTGACGACCTATTCTCCCGCTCCTCCTCAACAGCTTTTGTGCCACTGCGCGGCTATTGATGCATTGGGCATCGAAGTTTCCGATTAAACTCCAACTCACGATTCAAGCTACATATCGGATCACGAGGTGCCAATTGCTACGAGGGGGGGCGGCATTGCTGGCGGCGCAGCCCTGCGGCGAACCACGGATATGCAGTTGCCGCCGGGGTTTCCTCGTCGGTGCGGATCCCCACCGCACCAAACCCCGGTGTGACTTCCGCACGTAGCGGCGCATGTGCCGCCGTGCTCCCGCTCCCCTGTACGGCCGGCCCGCGCTGGCAGTGGAGCCTGCCTGCACGGGCGCAGCAGGCCAACGCCACGTACGCCCTCGCTGCACGGCCACACCCGGTAGCGGCATACGGCGGCGCGAATCCCAGGGCACAGGACGCGCCAGCCATCCGAGTCGGCCTCCCACCATCCAACGCACGCCGCACGGCACGGCCCGCCCGTACTTCAGCATGGCCCGCCCTCCCTGGCGCAGCGGCGGTGGATGGAGCTGTAGGGCCACTCGCAGGCCTCGCGCACGAACCCGTGCTGCACGGGATAGCTGTGCACGTAGGCGATGTGGCGCTGCACGTCCTCAGCGTCGAGCAGACGACGTTCGCGGAAGTCGGTGTGCCAGAGCGGACGAACCGTGCGGTCACGGCGCACCATAGCGCGGGGTGGGTGGCCCGGAAGCTGGCGGTCGAACACTGCCTGGATCTGCAGCCATCGCCGGTGGCCGTCTTCGTCCCCATCCGGCAAGGTCCATACCCCATGCAGATGATCGGGCAGCACCACGATGGCATTGATCCGGAACGGCCGCGCCTGCTGCGCTACCCGGAATGCCAGCCCCAGTACCTGCGCGTGCTCCACCAGCAGGCGACTGTAGCGATCACGAAGATGCGCGCTGAAGAAGTACGCGCTGCCGGGTTGCCAGGAGAGGTGTTCAGTAGCCATGCGCGCAGTGTGCAAATCTGCGCGGATGCGAACGATCAGGGCAGTGCGTGCGGCCGTGTCGGCGTGACACCTGACCAGGCGTCAGGCTGGGGCATGCTCAGGGCGCAGCGCGCGCGCCAGCCAGCTCCTTCACACATTCCTGCTCCGCCGCAGCAGCCACCATCGACGCAAGATGGATGTCGGCGTCCATCGCCAACCGCTGGGCAGCCTGCGAGGTGCTCGGCAGCAGCCGGCGCAGCGCGTCACTGACAGGCACCGACCAGCTGTGCGGGCCCGCGTTCGCGGGTCCCGGCACAGGCAGCTCACCCAGCGTCCATGGCAGCATGAGCAGCGCCTGCGATTTCGAGGAGATCACCCGGTCAGGCCCATGGCGGAACGAGATCACCACCCGCATCCCGGGGTAATCGTCTGTCCACGGCATCCCCCGGTAGTAAGCATCCAACTGGGTACGCAACGCAGCACCACTCAGATGCGGAAACATGCGGTTGCGGATCTCCTCTTCCGTGTCACAGCCGGGCACGTTACCGCGTGCGGAGATCAACGCGTTCTCCATCATCCACGCCGCCGGCACCCGGCGTGCCACTACCTGCACCGCCCGCTCGCGCGGCCAAGGAGGCGCCGACAGCGCCCACACGAGCTCGCCCACCCGCTGCGCCGGGACCGTAGCCTGAGTGGTCTGCACGCCTTCGGCCGTTTCCACCTTCGAGGTACGGGTAAACGCACGTTGGCTCCCACTGCGCTGCAGCCAGTGGACTTCGTCGGCACGGCTCCAGCCGCTGTACTGGTACTGGATCTCCACCGAGCGCACGTTGTCTATCGCAACCGGTGGCGACCCACCGCCCGGCACGGCGCACGCCACCAGCAGCAACGCGGGACTGCCGGCAAACAGGCGCAACGTGGTACGGATCGAGGGAGTCATGGCCGCATTCTAGACCTGCATGAACCAGGCCGGCGGCTATCTCGGTTACGATGCCCACCCCTTCCTGCCCGTCGGCCGGCTGCCCCGCAGCGCGGTCCGCCCTGATCCCGTGACGCACTACACCGGCCCCCTGCTCACCCGCCTCCTTGCCGAAACCCTGGTCCGCGCCCGTGATGCCGGCGCCACCGAGTGGACCGGCTCGCTCGATCTGGCACGCTCCACCGGCACGGCCACGCTGGGCGCGGAAACCTGGCAGTGGAAGGGCGAAACCTATGCCTACCCGGGCAAGACCAAGGACCGCACTCTGTACTACTGGGATGGCGAGGAGTTCCTGGCGGTATCGCGGTTCGGCTCGGCGCTGATCAAGCTGGTGCCCACCGAGTGGGACGCGCCCACCTTCGAGATCGACGGCATCAAGATGCTGCCCAGCGCGCAGGTGTCACCCTACGAGGATGCGCGCCGCAAGGTGGCACTGGTTGCACCGGCCGGCAAGACGGTGCTCGATACCTGCGGCGGGCTGGGCTACTTCGCCGCCTGCTGCCTGGAAGCCGGGGTCACCCGCATCCAATCGTTCGAGAAGAACCCCGATGTGCTGTGGCTGCGGACGCTCAACCCGTGGTCGCCCGACCCGGATGCGCCCAGCAGCGGCGGCCGGCTCTCGCTCACCCAGGGCGATGTGTCGCAGGCCATTGAGGCGCTGGAAAGCAGCTCGGTGGATGCCATCCTGCATGACCCGCCGCGCTTCGGCATCGCCGGCGAGCTGTACTCGCAGGTGTTCTACGACCAGCTGGCGCGGGTGATCCGCAAGGGCGGGCGCATGTTCCATTACACCGGCGCACCCAACAAGCTCACCAGTGGCCGCGACGTGCCGCGTGAAGTGGCCAAGCGGCTGGATAAGGCCGGCTTCAAGGCCGAACTGGCGCTGGATGGCGTGCTCGCGGTCAAGCGCTGAAACGCACCCACCGCACGCGTGGGTGAACCGTTCGACCCGCGTCCACCCCGGCTTAACCCAGCGCCGCTGCGGCTGGCCTACGCTATTGTCTGGTTCCACGCGCCACAGGTAGCTGCATGACCCAGAGCACCGCCACTGTCGACGAAGCCGAACGCCAGCGTGCGCTCGATGCACTGCACATCGTCGGCAGCCTGCCCGAGCCCGCCTATGACGACATCGTCAAAGTCGCCGCCGCCGTCTGCGGCACGCCAATGGCGCTGGTGACCCTGATCGACCGCGACCGCCAGTGGTTCAAGGCCCGCACCGGGCTGGAAGGCATCCAGACCGAGCGCAACGTGGCCGTGTGCGACCACGCCATCCGCCAGCCCACGCAACTGATGGAAGTGGGTGACCTCTCGCAGGACGCCCGCTTCGCCGACAACCCCGTGCTCAAGGACCTCGGCGCCCGCTTCTACGCTGGCATGCCCCTGGTGACCGAAAGCGGCGCCGCCGTAGGCAGCGTGTGCGTGGTGGACCTCAACCCGCGCGAGCTCAACGCGACCCAGCGCGAGGCCCTGCAGGCGCTGGCCCGCCTGACCATGACCCTGATGGAAGGCCGCAGCCGCGAACGCGAGCAGCAGGTGGCAGCCATCCTGGACCATGGCGTAGCGGAAGAAGCCGCTAGTGCCCCAGACGCTGCAGGTGCCTACACCGTGGTCATTCTGGAACTGCAGAACCTGTCCGAGCTGGCCCAGCGTCTCGGTGAGCGCATGCTGGAACGCCAGCTGCAGCAGCTGGACCATGCGCTGGAACAGTGTG
The DNA here is from genome assembly GCF_043204395.1 of Stenotrophomonas sp. NPDC047960. Taxonomy (NCBI): domain Bacteria; kingdom Pseudomonadati; phylum Pseudomonadota; class Gammaproteobacteria; order Lysobacterales; family Lysobacteraceae; genus Stenotrophomonas; species Stenotrophomonas sp. NPDC047960. The sequence continues at coordinate 339,062 of NZ_JBIDBX010000003.1, forward strand.
TGGACACGGCCCGCGGCGACAGCATCAACCGTGTCACCGGCAGCGGTGAGTTCATTGCCGTGCTCGGCACCAGCGAGCCCGGCGAAACGCTGGCAAGGTTCGAGCAGGTCGCCCGCAATCTCCAGGAAAACGCCGGCGCTACCCTGCTGCGCGGCGCAGCCTCAACCACCACGGCCGAATCCAACACTGCGGTCTTCATGCGTGCCGACCAGGCACTGAGCGAAGCGAAAGACGCCCTGCGCTGACCGGCATACCAAGCGCGATGCGGTGGATCGCCCACCGCATCGTTCGATGAATCAGTCGCCCCGAGGCAGCTTTGCTGCCCACATGTTATCGACCAGATTGGGATAGGCGCGCCCATTCTCTTCGGCCCGCTGCCGCGCCGCATCCTTCTGAGACGCGGACAGCGGCTGCCCTTTTCCGGCCTTCTTCGGACTGGGCTTCTTCCAAGGCGGCGTCGTGCTCTTCTTCACGGCAATTCCCATAGACGCGTGGAGCCACGCCCTGCGTGGCTGATCGAAGCCGAAATCTTACCGCGCCAGGAACTCCACCAACGCCGCATTGAACTGCTCCGGATGACTCGCATTACACCCATGCGGCGCATCCTCAAGCACCACCAGCGTACTACCGGCAATGGCAGCATGCGTCCGCTTTCCCGAACCTTCGAACGGCACCGTCCCATCGCTATCACCATGCAGCACGAGCGTAGGCACAGTCACCTTCTTTAGATCCTCGCGGAAATCGGTCGTCCCAAACGCCTTCATGCACCCCAGCGCAGCGGTCTGGTCGGACTGCTCACACAGCGCAATCGCCTCCTGCCGCTGCTTTTCACTGACCTTCAACACACCTTTGGCGCTGAAGAAGTCCTTGGTGAACCCATCGAAGAACGTATCGCGGTGGTTCTCCAGCCCCAACCGCATCTGCTCGGCTTTCTCTTCGGTAAGCGGCCCCTCGGGGTTATCAGCGGTCTTGAGCAGATAAGGCGGAACGGCCGCCGCAAACACCACGCTATGCAGCCGCTCCTCGCCGTGCCGGGCGATGTAACGCGCCACCTCGCCCCCGCCCATCGAGAAGCCCACCAGCGTGACGTCGCGCAGGTCCAGGTCGTTGATCACACCGGCCAGATCATCGGCCAGCGTGTCGTACTCATAGCCATCGGCAGGCTTGTCCGAACGCCCAAAACCGCGGCGATCATAGGCAACTACCCGATAACCAGCGGCCTTCAGCACAGGCACCTGCGCCTCCCACGATTCGGCCGACAACGGCCAGCCATGGATGAGCACAACAGGGCGGCCGGTACCACCGGAATCTTCAACGTGCAGGCGAACGCGGGGTGCAGTCATCGTAAGTACCTCTGTAGCGCGAATGAAGGATGACCATAGAGAAACTTCCGCACCTTTCCCGTGAACAATTCCGCCACTGCGATGACATGGCCTGCACGGGCACCGGGGCCGTCCTGCACCACCCGCCCCTTACTAATTACATAGTTGACACTCCACGCCCGCCGGGAGCAGGATGCAAGCCATCAACTAATAAACCAGTAGACAGCCCATGGCCCGTCCGCCTTCGCCGACGCTCACCGATTCCGAGCGCCGCATCCTCGAGGTCTTGTGGAAGAAGAAGGAAGCCTCCGTGCGTGAGGTGGCCGACGAGTTGTCGAAGAAAAAACCGGTGGCCTACACCACCGTCCTCACCATGTTCAAAGTGCTGGACAAGAAGGGCTTGGTGCACCATCGCGCCGAAGGCCGCGCCTTCATCTACAGCGCCGCCATCAGCCGGAGCGAGGCGCGCAAGCAGGCGCTGGAAAACCTGCTCAGATCGTTTTTCAACGATTCACCCAGCGTGCTGGCCCAGCACCTGATCGAAGAACACGACATGGACATGGACGAACTGCAGGCGCTGCAAAAGCGCGTGGACGACGCCGCCAAACCGGGGAAGCCGAAATGACCGTGCACTGGACCCAAGCCCTCGCTACCTTCGGCGTGCAGCATCTCTGGCACAGCGCCCTGCTGTTCGCCCTGGCCACGCTGGTGCTCACCCGCAGCCGCCTCAGCGCCGAAGCCCGCTCCTGGCTGCTCTGCGCTGCCTTCGCACTGGCCGCGATCTCCCCGATGTTGGTCCTGCTGCCCTCAGCAACGCCGGGGCATCAGGCAACCACGGCAACGGCGACGGCCGCCGCATCGGCCCTGACATCGCCCGACGCCCGGGTAGCGCCGACCGTTGGTCGGCCCACGGAAACGCAACAACATTCGTTCCCTTCGCCCACCGCAGTTGCCTTGAACGCAACCGCCCTGCTCTGGCTCCTCGGCACCACCTACGCCCTGCTGCAACTCCTGCGCGGCGTCGGCCAAGCAGCCCGCCTGCACCGCAGCTCCCACCGCGCCCCGCAGCTCAACGCCCTGCTGGGCCGCGACCTGCCCTACCACGCCACCGTCGCCCTCTCCGACACCGCCTCCGGCCCCATGGTCGTAGGCCTGGCCTCCCCGCGCATCCTGGTGCCAACGCAACTCGCCGGCACGCTGTCCCCCATCGCTCTGCGCGACCTGTTGCTCCACGAAGCCGCTCACATCCAGCGCAATGACCTGTGGGTAGCAGCCGCCCAACGCGTGCTGCTCGCCATCTATTGGTGGAACCCGTTCCTGCACCTGCTCGGCAAGCGCGTGGACCTGGCCCGCGAAATCGCCTGCGACACCCGCGCCGCCGCACTCAGCGGCAGCGGCAGCGGCTACGCCAACTCGCTGCTCACCGGCATCAACGGCCTGCTCCGCAACACGCGTGGCAACGCACCGCTGGCCGTTGCGATGTCCGGAAGCCGCAGTGGCCTGTCCCAACGCATCGACAGCCTGCTGCGCCTGGACACCGCCCGCACCGCCTGGGCCACCCGACTGCTGTGGAGCGCGCTGTGCGTGCTCGCCCTTGCAGCGCACATCAGCGTCACCGTCGCCGCCACCCCGCGATTGGGCACCGCGCCGATGCGGATCATGGATGACGAACCCGAGCACAGCGTGTCGCCGCAGGAACGGCGTCTGATCGACGCCGCAGCTGAAGGCGATGTGGCACAGGTGCAGCAGTTGATCAACGCAGGCGTCGCCGTAGATACCCCGGTGGGTGGCGAAGGCACCGCCCTGATCACCGCCGCACGCAACGGCCAGCTTGGCGCCGTCGATGCGTTGCTCGCGCTGGGCGCCCAGCCCAACCTGCACGCCATCGGCGACGGCAACCCGCTCATCGCCGCCGCGCGCCGGGGTCATCTGCCGGTGGTGGAACGCCTCGTGGCTGCCGGTGCCGACGTCAACCGCATCGTGCCCTTCGATGAAACCCCGCTGATCAACGCCGCCCGCTCCGGGGACGTCAATACCGTGGCCTTCCTCATCGACCACGGCGCTGACGTCAACCTGGGCGTGGTGGCCGATGCCGGCCAGTGGCGCTCCCCGCTCAACCAGGCGCGCAACCCGCGCGTGCGCGATTACCTCGTGCAACGCGGCGCGGTCACCGCCCGCCGCTAAGCTACATTCCACCGGCGCACAGCGCGCCCTCCTGCATCACACCCACCCGGTGGCCAACCACGGCCACCGTTGGCTCACTGCTGCCCCCGATCCAACCGTTACCCCACGGCGTGCACGCGCACGCCTCCGCTTCACGCAGCCCAACCCCGAGAGGCCCCGCATGGATTACGCCCCCACCTCCCCCTTCACCGCCGCCGCTCGCCGCCGCGCCGCTTCGTCACTGCTGGCACGCACCCTGTGCAGCGCGATGGCGCTGTTGCTCACCGCACCGGCGTTCGCTGCCGATCGCAAGGATCCCGCGATCGAAGCCGCACTCGGCAACGGGCTGCGCGCCACCGTACTGCAAACCGGTGCCGCACTTCCACACTGGTCCCTGCAGGCGCGCATGGCCCAGCACCACGTGCCCGGCGTTGCCATCGCCGTGCTGCGCGATGGCAAGCTGGTGCACAGCGCCGGCTACGGCACCCGCGAAGCAGGCACCGCCAGCGCAGTCGATGCAGACACCCTGTTCTCGGTCGGCTCGGTAAGCAAAGTCGTCACCGCCGCCACCACCCTGCGCCTGGCCGCCGACGGCAAGCTCGCCCTGGACCAGGACATCGCCACCTACCTGCGCAGCTGGAAGGTGCCGGCCACCGACACCGTACCCGCCCCGCAGCTCACCCTGCGCATGTTGATGTCGCACACCAGTGGGCTGGGCGTGCATGGCTTCGCTGACTACCTGCCGGGCGAGCCGCTGCCCACCCTGCTGCAGACCCTCGACGGCATTGCCCCTGCAAAGAACAAACCCGTGCGACTGGTCCACACACCCGGCGAGCGAGGCGACTATTCCGGTGGCGGCGTGATGGTGGAGCAGCAGGTGCTGGAAGATGTCACCGGGCAGCCGCTGGATACCATCGCCCGCGCGCAGGTCTTCGCGCCGCTGGGCATGCAGCGCAGCCGCTACAGCGACCCGCAGCCGGGCACTGACAACATCGCCAAGGCCCACGACGCCGACGGCACGCTCACCGCCCTGCCGCGCGGCTGGCAGTCATTCCCCGAGCAGGGCGCCTCGGGCCTGTGGACCAGCGCCAACGACCTGGTCGCCTTCGTGGCCGCGCTCACCGCCAGCTACCGGGGCGAGGGCAGCTTCCTGCCGCGCGCGATCGCCACGGACATGATGAGCGAGGTCTCGCCCAGCTGGCACGGCCTGGGCCCGCGCCTGGACGGTGCCGGGCAGACCCGCATCTTCCATCACGGCGGCTCCAACGACAGCTACCGCGCGTGGATCGAAGGCTATCTGGAAACCGGCGATGGCTTTGTCATCCTCACCAACGGCGAGAATGGCGCCGCGCTGGCCGCCGAGATCCGCAACGCCCTCAGCGATGCCCTCGGCCGTGGCGTGAACCCACCGGTGCGCACCGTGGCGCTGGACCTGCGCGATGCCCGCTACGCGGACTACGCCGGCGTGTTCGAGCGTGACGACACCGTTCCCATGGATCAGCGCCGCGCCCTCGCCGACTTCTTCGACATCCCCGCGCTGCAGGTCAAGGTCGCCAAAGGCGAAGTGCGGGTGGGTATGGCCGGCACACCGCGCGACGGCCAGGTGCTGCCACTCACCCCGAACCGGTTCTTATCACCGGATATCGATGGGCTGCAGATTGAGTTCCATCGCGATGCGCGTGGACAGGTGAATGCGCTTAGCGTGGTGCATGGCGAAGGCCGGGCGCGGTACGTGCGGAAGCGGACGTAACGGGCGGGAAATCACCCCATCCGCCGAACCGCAGCCTCACGCTCCTGCGATTGGGTCTGTTCGGCCTGCGCCGCCAGCTGCTGGGTCTGCTGGTTGGCATTGGCCAGCTGTTCGCCCCGTTCCAACGACGCTTCAACCGGGGTCTGCGCAGCCTGTGCGGTGGGCATGGATGCGCGCAGATGCCCGGGGTCGTTGCGCTCGCCCTGCACGACGAAGATGTTCTCCGCGGCCGTCGCATTCGGAGTGCGCTCGCTGAGGATCACGTGGTCCACGCGGGACAGGCTATTTTCCTTGGCGAGCACATACAGGCTTGCGCTGACGCACTCACTGGTGGGGTCAAAGGTTCGGCCGTTGGCCGCGTCCAGTTCCGCCACCTTCTCCTGGATCTGTGACAGCATGGGGTCGCCCCTGATGCCTTCGTACGAATCATTTTCGGAGATCAGGCGCTGCAGGAGCGACCGCTTCGGCATGGGGTTTTCATGCTCGGTGTTGAGCTTACTGCCGGGAACCTGCTCCGGAATGCTCTTGATATCGCGCGTGTTGTTGAGTGGCTTGATCGCGCCTTCGAAGGTCTGATCCTGACCCGACCTTGTTTGGCGATGGATGCCTGCATGGTTCAGCGCACCCCAAGTGAAATCAATACAACTGTTGGAGAGGCCGCCGTACTCCATGTTGAACCCATGCTTGGCGGGGTTCCTTCCGTAGTCGACGATCTTGTCGTACTGCTCTTTGGTGATCTCGAGCGTTCGGGCGTAGTAGGGCTTCTGATACTGATCGAAATCTTCGTTCGTTACCGCGCCAGGGCCACTTGTCGCGCCGTGCTCGATTGGCGCGAAGCCGAAACTGCTACGTTGTTTTCCATGCTCAACAACCAGGTACATATGCCCGGCAGCGGATGTGTCACCGGCGCGCAATGGCGTTCCGGGAGCCGCGACATAGACGGTAACGGTGTAGGGGGCGTCCTTGCTCATGAGTTACTTCCCGCGTTTGAAGTAAGCAACCAACAACTCTGCCTTCTGGCCTTGGAACTCGGGGTTCTCACCCATCAATTCAACAGTCAGCCGATAGTGGCCCGGCACCATCTTCTCTGCAGCCGCGAACTGGAAGTACGTTTCAGAGTGCGACGAGTTCAGCAAGCCAGCCTCCTCCAGCAGAGACGTATCGACACTGGTCACGGTCACGCCTGGCACCGAACCATCAGGCGGTAGTGCAACCCATTCCCCCGCCCCCCCCGTGGGTCGAATAAGAGGAACCGTTGCAATCGAACCTTCGGTCACTCGGAGAAGGCGCACCTTCGCTGGCAGGTCTGCTTCAAGAAGCTGACTGGTCAACGCGATTGCGGCGTCTGAACTCGGGCTCCCAGTACGGAAGCCAAGCATCAACATGTTTGACGCATTCCGACCTGGAGGCGGGAGATCAAACTCCACGCTCACCACCTCGCCCGCCTTGTCCAACGCAATCGGTCGGGTGAGCGGAACTTCAGTTCGCATTGCAGCGTTCTCCTTGTTGACCTCCAGGTTGGGCCTGGCGATATCCGCCTCCCGCCCGCACGCGGCAAGGCCGGCAATCGCCAGCAGCGTTGCGGCGCTCAACAGCATCGATCGGGTGGCCCGAAGAATCGTGGTCATGTCTGGTCCTGATACGGCTGATCCAACGTTCATAGTCTGGGGCACGCGGTTCCGCTGAAGAATAGGAAAAGCCCTACTCACAGTTTGAGCCACGTCACAGTTCAGCCGCGTCACCATCTCCGCCCTTCGCCGCTTCCCGGTTCTTTTTTTTGTACGCCGTCCCCCAATCCCGCATCGCCAGCAGTACCGGCACCAGCGTCTGCCCTAGTTCCGAAAGCCGGTACTCCACCTTCGGCGGCACTTCCGGGTACACATGCCGCACCACCACGCCATCGGCCTCCAGCTCCCGGAGCTGGCTGGTCAACATCGATTGGGTGGCGTTGGGAATCAGCCGGGTCAGCTCCATGAAGCGTTTGGTGCCGGACACCAGGTAGAACAGGATCACCGGCTTCCACGTGCCGCCCATGACCGAAAGCGTAGCCTCTACGCTGCAGCCGGTTTTGCCATATACGCGCCGTGCCATTACGGGATACTCCTGAAAATCGTAGTACCTATGGAAAAGCATAGTTCTTGTGACATCCACGGCACGACCATAGCATGCAGCTCATGTCCCCCCAAGGTGATGTACGCCCATGAAATTCAATGCCCTGCTGGCCAGCAAAGACGACGGCCAGGTATCCACCCAGCTGGTGAGCTTCGACGAAGCGGACCTGCACGAAGGCGATGTGCTGGTGCAGGTGGACTACTCCACACTGAACTACAAAGACTCGCTGGCGATGACCAACCGCTCGCCGATCATCCGCAGCTTCCCGATGATTCCCGGCATCGACCTGGCCGGCACCGTGCTCGAATCCAGCCACGCCGGTTTCCGCGCAGGCGAGCGCGTGGTGCTCAACGGCTACGGCCTGAGCCAGACCCACCACGGCGGCCTGGCCCAGCGCGCGCGCGTGCCCGGGCAGTGGCTGGTGAAGCTGCCCGACAGCATCAGCAGCAAAGACGCCATGGCCATCGGCACCGCCGGCTACACCGCCATGCTGTGCGTGCTGGCGCTCGAACACGGCGGGGTGAAGCCCGAGCACGGCGACATCCTGGTGACCGGCGCCAACGGCGGCGTGGGCTCCATCGCGGTGGCCATCCTGTCCAAGCTGGGCTACCGCGTGGTGGCCTCCACCGGCCGGCCGGAGCACGCGCAGTACCTGAAGGACCTGGGCGCCGCCGAGCTCATCGACCGCGCCACGCTCGCCGCCCCGCGCACCCGTGGCTTGGATGCCGAGCGTTGGGCCGGCGTAGTGGATGTCGCCGGCAGCCACACGCTGGCCAACGCGCTGGCGCAGACCAGGTATCGCGGCGTAGTGGCCGCGGCCGGGCTGGCGCAGGGCGATGACCTGACCACGTCGGTGCTGCCCTTCATCCTGCGCAACGTGACCTTGGCCGGTATCGATTCGGTGCAGGCGCCGCACAACGTGCGCGAAGAAGCCTGGAAGCGACTGGCGACCGATCTGGACCTGGGCAAGCTCGCCAGCACCGTGGAAGTGATTGGCCTGAAGGACGTGCTGGAGATCTTCCCGGCATTCCTGGAAGGCAAGGTGCGCGGGCGTTTGGTGGTGGATGTAAACGCCTGAGCGCCACACGCTAAGATGGACGGCGCAACGCAGCGCTTCAAGCGTATGCAATCGTCAGGCGCCCACACCGGGCGCCCGACCCGCCGGTAGGGTCGCACCCCAGTCGACTGCACGTACCAGTGCAACAGTCGATTGCGGCATGACCCCAAACGAAGACACCAACGTTTCAGAAAATACGGAGAGCAACACGTGGCAACGGCTAAAGGATTAGCAGTGCTTGGCGCCAGCGCAGCACTAGCAGCAGGGAGCATACTCACAGCAATCGCTGCCACTCCTCCCGGTACACCCGCGTGGCCGGACGTGCGTGAAAGCATCCTGCAGCTCCTGGAACAACGCGCCCTCTACCGGGACAAGATCGATTGGCCCGCCGCGCGCCAACAGATACAACAAGCCAGCGGAACCGCCGAAGCCGACAAGATCCTGGACCAGCTGATCGCAAGCAGCACGGGCAACCACGGCCGCTGGATCCGCGAATCGCAGGTGTCCAGTCCATCTGGAGGCATGAAGCGCATCGCACGCGCTGAAGAGGGACAACGTCCACACGGGCGGGAAGCGACCTCCGGTCAAGGGCCCGTCCGCACAGATGAAGCCGACCCCATCGGATGGATCTCCATTTCCGCGTTCAAGGAAAGCTCCACAGCGTCCCCAGCGGTCCGGGACCAGCAGCGACTCGCCTTCGCGCGACAGTTGCAGTCTCAGCTCCGAAAGGAGGATGAGCGAGATCGCTGCGGTTGGATCGTGGATCTTCGCCAGAACCAAGGCGGCAACATGTGGCCCATGCTGGTCGGCATAGCACCGCTGCTGTCCACGGATCCAAAGCATCGAGAGGTGATCGGCGCATTTGTCGGTGGGCCCGAGCGCCAGATCTGGAGCATCGATTCTGGTCTGGTGCTGCTGGATGAGCGGGCCCCCGTGGCATTGGATTCTCCGGCGTACTCCCTGCGCCACCCTGCTCCACCGGTAGCGGTGCTCATCGGTCCAAAGACTGCCAGTTCCGGTGAAGCAGTGGCATTGGCGTTCAGGGGTCGCCCTGCCACACGCAGCTTCGGGCAGCGCAGCGCTGGATACTCCACGGCCAACGTTCCGACGCGTCTGCCAGACGGCAGCATTCTGTTACTCACAGGCTCGGTGTCAGTTGACCGGAACCTCAAAGGCGATGGCGGGAAGCTGCAGCCGGATGTCACTGTGAGCAACGCAGCGGATGCCGAGCAAACAGCACGCAATTGGCTGCGCGCACAATCCCAATGTCACGCGGTGGCATCCAACCGGTAGGGTCGCACCCCAGTCGACTGCACGCAGCAGTGCACCAACCGGTTGCGGCATGACCAGAAACGAAGCCACCCGCTCCAACGGGATCAACCAGCCGCAGCTGCCCGCTTCCAACGTCAGGCAGCACTCCGGTTCTCGGCTCCTGGGTCGTAACATGAAATTTCGCTGTAACGCAGCGCGTGTTACAGCAAAAAATCATGTTACGACTTGATATGCCGCGAACGGTCGGCCCTTACAGCACAATCCGCGCCACAGACTCCTCACTCCCCTTCTCGTCCTCGTCGCTATTCTTGATGGTCACGTACAGGACGTTCTTCTTCGCATCCAGCGCCAAACTGTTCGGGTGCGTCGGCACGTCATAAGTGCCCACTTTCCTGTAGCTCCCGCTGTCATACGCCGTCACCGTGCCCGCTTCGCGGTTGGTCACGTACAGGCGCTTGCGCGGTGCATCCAGCAACAGGCCCAGCGGGCCGGCGTCGGTGGCGATGCTGGCCAGTTCCTTGCCGGTGGTCGGGTCCAGCACCAGCACGCGCTGGCCCGGGTGCTTGGACACGAAGCCTGGAATGCTGCTGGCCTGGTACTTGCGGATCATCTCCAGGCCCTGGTCGGTCACGAACAGGCGCTTGCCGCTCGGGTCCAGTACCAGGTTCATCGGCTGCTCGGCGCTGATGTTGAAGCGCTGCTCCACCTTGCCGCTGTCGGTGCCCACGGTGACCACTTCACCCAGCAGGTTGGAGGTAAGCACGCGCTTGTTGGCGGCATCCAGGGTCAGGCCGGGCGCCTTGGCGTTGCCCAGGTCCGGAATGGTGTTGATCAGCTTCAGCGACTGGGTATCCACCACGAACAGCACGCTGCCTTCGCCGGAGTGGCCGGTGACATACAGGCGGTTGTTCGGGGAATCCACCACCAGCTCACGCAGGTCGTGGGTGTAGCCGGCCTTGCCATCCTTGCCGACCTTCTTCTCCATCAGCTGCACGATGCCCAGGGCCTTGTTGGAGGCGGTGTCGACCACGGTCACCGAGGTATCCACGGTGTTGCCCACGTACAGGCGGTTGTGGGCGTCATCAAGCACCACGCCGAAGGCTTTGCGCTCCAGCGGGATCCTGGCGTCCACCACCAGCGAATCCGGGTTCAGGCGCAGCACCTGGGCCGGGCCGGCGGCATCGCCGAAGCCGCCGGAGGAAGCCACGAACAGCGCGTTCTGGGTAGGGCTGAAGGCCAGCTCGTACAGGCCTTGGGCAACGGCGGCGCGCTGAACGGAGGAAGCGGCGGCGGTGGTTGCGGCCTTTTCAGCGGCAAAGGCAGACGGGGCGCCAAGGGTCAGGCTGATGGCCAGCGCCAGGGCGGCCGAACGGAACAGGGAACGAGGGTGCATGCGAGCGTCCTTGTGAGAGGCAGAGGAAGGATCCTGGCTCGCGTGGCCGCTGGGAGGAGCGGCCAACCACACGGTCGAATGACGTGGGAAGGCTGGCTGGCCCGGACATCTTAACAGGGGTGGCCGGCGGCTGGATTCTTCCGTCCCACGCCATGAGACGCCCGTGCGCGATCCTGCGATCCGCTTCGGAGGATCAACATGAACAAGATCGACCTTGATTGGCTGGAAGAGTTCGACCAGGCCATGCTCGGGCTGTATGCCATCAACCACAGCGATGCCGGCATGGATGAGCAGCTGCTGGTGAGCTACTACGACCTGGAGCCGCGTGAGGCGGCGCTGGCGTTCGGCAATGACTACGACCTGGACCGGATGAATCCGCTGTGGCCGCCGATGGGGCTGGCGTTGAACAGCTGAGCGCAGTGGACGACGGCGCGAGGGTTACCCCTCGATCAACCGCAGTATCTCCGTCACCCTGCGCTCCAGGTCCCTTCGCTGCGCTTCGTTCATCATCTCCCGCTTGAGGTAGGACTCGAAGTCCTCTCCCGTACAGGCGTTCTGAATCAGGCAAAGCGTTCCCATCAGTTTGCCGGTAGGCCCGCAGTCGTACCCCATGCGGCAGCCGGCCACCAACCATGCCTCGCCGGCGTGCTCCCCGGTCATCAAGCCCGCCGCCGGGCCTTCCGCGCTGGCGGGGTAGTTGCTGTGCAACGTGCTGCCCATGGCAAACACGGCCGCTGGATCATTGGAGCCCAATACCTCTTCAAGCTGCTCGGCAGCTTCAGCCGTATCCAGCCTCTTCCGCTTGAACGCGTTGTCCATCAGCCGGGCAGCCAAGTCACCATTTTCGGCGGCCTGCGCGTACCAGCCCGTCACGAGCTGCATCGGCACGATGGCGCCACCGTCCACTGCCCCGCATTGTGCAAAACGTTCGTCCGCTACCTGCTCCAGCACAGAGAGCTGCGCGGGCGCCCTGATCACCTGCTTGTTGAAGTCGAGACTGCCCATGAACTTGTCGCGGTCAATATTGACGAAGTAGCAGCCTTCATAGGTATCGGCCAAGAGGCGCTGGGCCACGGCATCACCCGCCTTGGCCCGCTGCTTAAGTTCCTCGAACGCCTTTACCCGGTCTACTTCTGCGGGGCGGCCGTGGCTGGGGCGGGCGTCGGTTCCATTGGCGCGTACATCGGCAGTAGCGGGCAACTGCGCCGCCTGAGCTGCCTTTCCCGGTGCGTCGCGCTGCGTCGCTGGAACCACCTGCCACAGCGCTACGCCCGCCAGCACGGCGACCACGCCAACCGCCAACCAGAGTCTGGCTCTTCCATCCATGGTGCATGGCTCCCTTTGCCATCGCTGCTACAGCCGTTGAATACCACGGAAGGGCAGCCTCAAGCACCCCATTCCTGTCCCGTTGACGCAGCATTCCCTATAGTTGACCCCAACCACCGCAATGGAATGGCCCATGAGCGTGATGTCATCCGGCCGGTGCCTGACTGTTGCACTCGCCGTCGCCCTGAGCGCCAGCGCCTGCGCACGGACGCCGCCCGCCGAACACAAAGGGACTTCGAACATGTCGGAAGCAACAGAAACCGGTTGCACCCTCAACGGCCACACCTACACCGATGCACCGGTGGACGCGAAGCTGGGGCCGAATACCTTCCGCATTCCCGCCAACTACCTGGACAGCCAGATCGCACCGTGGCCCGGCGAGGGTGTCAGCCTGGTCATCGAATGGCCGGACATGAAACCCACGCCGCCGGGCGCCCGCGCCAACCCCCGCACCAGTGATTTCCGCAAGGAGATCCGGATCCTGGTTGACCACATCGACCGGGTGCCGATCGAGAGCCTGCTGCAGCGCCAGGTGAGCAACGACGCCATCACCGTGGAAGGCTCATTGGAGCGCAATGACCCTTCCAAGCGGCTCGATCTGCGCGTTGCCCAACCCGAGCAGCTGGGGCTGACCCCCTATGCTATCGACGAAGCACTGATGGTCGAGTATGCGCGCGCCTATGAGGCCAAACATGGCGCTCCGCATCCCCGCAACCCAGCATACGAAGATGACTGGTACATCGGCCGCGACGCCGCCGGCCAGCTCAGCACCTTCATCAAGTGCGACAGCCGCAAGCATCGCGAGGACGGGCTGCAGATCAACGGCAGCGAGGTCGTCAACACCGATTCAAGGACGGTTGCCAGCTGCACCCACTACATCGTGGATACCGAAAACAGCCTGTCAATCAGCCTCCACTACAACCGTGTGTTCCTCAAAGACTGGAAGGCCATGGAAGCGGCTGTACGGGATGTCTTGAGCCGCTCCAAGGTCAAGTAGACCGCATCGCTTATGCGGCCGGGGCATGACGCTTTTAGACCCGTCCGGACCAGAGGTATCGACCCTGGCGGCCGGCGTCCTGTCCCGTTGACACCACATTCCCTATAGTTGACCCCAACCAATGCAATGGAATGGCCCATGAGCGTGATGTCATCCGGCCGGTGCCTGACAGTTGCACTCGCCGTCGCCCTGAGCGCCAGCGCCTGCGCACGGACGCCGCCCACCGAACACAAAGGGACTTCGAACATGTCGGAAGCCACAGAAACCGGTCGCACCCTCGATGGCCACACCTACACCGATGCACCGGTGGACGTGAAGCTGGGGCCGAATACCTTCCGCATTCCCGCCAACTACCTCGACAGCCAGATCGCACCGTGGCCTGGCGACGGCGTGAGCCTCATCATCGAGTGGCCGGACATGAAGCCCACGGCCCCGGGTGCGCGCGTGGACCCGCGCACCAATGATTTCCGCAAAGAGATCGCCGTGTCCATCGACTACATCAACACCGCGCCCATTGAGACCTCGCTGGAAAGGCTGTCGTCCAACACCGCGGTGACCGTGGAAGGCTCCGTCGAGCGTGACAACCCCAAGGATCGGCTGGATCTGCGTGTGGCGCAGCCAGAGACGATGGGGCTGATTCCCTACGCCATCGACGAAGCAAAGATGGCCGCCTATTCCAAGGCCTACCAGGCCCGCTACGGCAAGCCGCATACCCGCAACCCCGGTTTCGAGGATGACTGGTACGTGGCACGCGGCCCCGGCGGCAACCTCACCACCTTCATCAAGTGCGACAGCAGCACCTTCCGCGAAGACGGCGTGCGGCTCGAGGGTGACCAGGTCATCCAGGCGCAGGGCGCCGTGGCCGCTGGCTGCATCCACTACTTCACCGACGTGGAGAACAAGCTCTCCATCACCCTCGATTACAAGCGAGCCTTCCTGAAAGACTGGAAGCGCATGGAAGATGCAGTGCGGGATCTGCTGGCGCGCACCAAGGCCAGGTAACCCACGCTTACAGGGATTAGTACATGAGTGGATTGACCCAGAACGACATCCGGATCCTGACCAGCTACGCCGACGCGGGCAACCGCGAGCTGTACTGGAACTACCTGTCCCAGCTGCCGGGCGCCGACGGTTACGGAACGCTGGCGCTGGGCGTGGTGCGCAACGACAGCCTGCCCGGGCGTGTGGCAAACAGTTACGCGCAGGAGCATGCACGCAACCAGCACGACAATGGCTCTCGCTTTCCCAACGCGGACCTGAGCGAGCGGCAGTGGGAGGCCTTCGGCCAGACCCTGCTCAAGCGCGACCTGGAGCTGCGCAATTACTGGATGGGACAGAACCAGCCGGACAAAGCGCTGAACCTGCCCGGCAAGGACGTCATGCGCGCGCACGACCGCGCGTTCGAGCGGCACAACCTGGACCCCAACTGCTGGACACCCCGCGTGCTCCTGCAGGCCGCCCTGAAAGAAAGCGGCCCGGAGAAGATGGAGCAGATCTGGACCAACATGCTTGACAACAACTACCTGGGCGCAACCCGCGTAGGAAGGACCGGCTATGACGCCATCGCCCAGATGGGCGTGGTGGAAGGCGGCCAGTACCTGGCCCGGCTGGGCGCCACCGAAGCCACCCAGCTGCTGGAAGGCCGCTCGGCCACCAACCCCAACGTCATTGGCGGCAACAGCTACTACGCCATGTACTTCGAAGCGGACCAGAAGTGGACGAACGTCAGCACCGGCGGCGGCCACGTTTCCATGCGGGAAGAGACCAACCCCAGCCGCATTGCCGAACTCAACGACGCCCGCGCCGTGCGCCTGGAGCGCCAGCAGAAGGCCACCCAGTTCCACGAGGATGACCCGTACCGCACCATCACCCGCAGCCCGTTCACGGCCTCGCTAGACGGCGCGCCGGGGGACCGGCAGCAACCCCCCACCCGCCTGGCCGATATCGGCCCGGGTCATGCGGACTACGCACTGGTGCAGCAGGTACGCGAAGGCGTGGCCGCCATCGACGCCAGGCAGGGCCGCGCTCCGGATGAGAGCAGCGAACGGCTCACCGCCAGCGTAGTGGCACTGGCCCGCCAGAACGGGCTGGACCGCGCCGACCACGTGCTGCTGAGCCACCAGACCGCCGACAGCCCGGCCGGGCGCAATGTGTTCGTGGTGCAGGGCGACCCTGCCGACCCGGCGCACCGCCGCGCCTCCATGCCCACGGATGTGGCCGTGCAGACGCCGGTGGAGCAATCGCTGCAGCGGTTGGAGGAGGCAGGCCAAGAGCGCCAGCAGGCGCTGGCACAGACCCAGCAACAGGAACACAACCACCACCAGACAATGCGCATGGGATAACACCCAGCGGCAGCGCCCCGCCCCCTCGCCCGGTAGCGCCGACTGTTAGTCGCCTCCCCCGCAAGCCAGCCCCCCCCAAACCCCCGCGCGCACCCACCACCAAATTGCCTATAGTTCGCCTACCGGCACCCCGGCCCAGCACAAGGAACTGCCATGGCCCTCTCCTCGCAAGACGCGTCCGTCGCCATCCTGATTGACTGTGACAACGTGTCCCCGGATATCGTTGATTTCGCGCTGTTGATGGCAGCACAGGCAGGCCGGGTAACAGTTCGCAGGGGCTATGGAAACCGGACAACATTGGGCGCCAGCTGGGAACAGACGCTGGTGCGCCAAGCATTTACGCCGTGCTTGCAGTTCCAGTACGCCTCAAAGAAGAACACCTCCGATATCGCGCTGGCTTTGGATGCGCTTGAAGCGCTCTTTGACAGACGTGCAGACACATTCTGTCTGGTGACGAGCGATAGCGACTTCGCCTACCTGTGCCGAAAATTGAGGGAACGCGGCTCAACTGTCTACATCGTGGGTGAAGCCAAATGCCCGGATGCGCTGCGCAACGCCTGTGACCAGTTCTTCGAGTGGACGCCGGAAGCGCAGAGCGATCCGAAGGCCAAGGATCTCGATACACCTGAAGCCAAGCCGGTAGCCCCCGTGCAGAAGCAAGAACCAAAGGCTGCTCCGTCTGGACCGCTGCCAAAGCGACGCCCGGGCTTCGTTGTCAAGGCGGTAGCGTTGCTCACCTCTTCCAGCCCGGACGGCAGGGTGATGCTGACCTCTCTGGGGGCCTACCTGAAGCGGGCTGACCCAGCTTTCAATCCATCCGCATACGGCCATTCCGGATTACTGAGTATGGTAAAGACCTACGACCTGCTGACACCGCATCGGGAAGAGGGTGGTCACTGGACGGTGAGCTTAGCGTCCCGTCCAGAGCCTTGACGTTGCCCACGCTAACGGCGGCGGCACGCCGCAGCCCACTGTCAGATCGCTACTGCGGCTGGATGAAGCAGGCCAGGAACGGCGGGCCTTGACCATGCAGACCGAACAACGTACGCAGTACAACCAGCAGGAACTGGAAGCCCGCAGCATGCGAATGGGCTTGCTAACGCGGTATCACCAGAGCGGGTGCGACTTCCAGCCTGAGCTGGCCCCTATTGCGACGACCCGATGGTCAACGTCGAGGTACTGCTCCAGAAGCTTCGTTACCCGATCCCGCCAGTCAAGGTCCAAGGCCGTGGTGTAGCGAAGAAGATACCTCAGCACCAGCAAAGTGTAGAAGCAGCGGGAAGTCGAATACGGAGTCCGCTCCTCGGACCAGGCAGTCCCATGTGGGCGAAGAGGCTTCACCCCCAACTCGCGATTCCAGAGCCTCCCGTGATGGGCGGCCACGTTTCGCAGAACTGAGGCGAAATGCAGCCAGTTCTTCAGCACCGGACTTCTAAGCCCGAAGTCCTTCGCAATCACCTTCTGGTGAGCAGGATGCATTGCAGAGTAGAACTTGGATAGCGTCCCAATGGACATGACCTCGCTGGCCATCCATATGGGAACCGTCGGGAACGGCGGATCGGTGTACTTGCTGCGGTAATGGGTGAGGAACGCCTCCCTTGAGCGCTCCACCTCAACTCGGACCTTCGCGATCCATTCCCGATGCCACTCAGGACCAGAGGAGAAGTTTCCCGCTACGTGATGACCAAAGGGTCCGTAGGCGCTGGAGAAGTTGTGAGTGATGGAAGTTCTGACTGCAACTTCGACGTGCCCCACAGCTTCAAGCACCAACTCACGTAGGCAGCGATCAAACTCGTACAACGTCAGGGCTTCGTCAATACTGGCCCCTGCAATGTAGTGGTCGCTCTGCTGCAACCGCTGCGGATACAGGTAGCCCATCAGTCTGTAGTACCCCACCCTCTGTAGGTAGAGCAGTGCCATTCTGCGATCGGG
Source organism: Stenotrophomonas sp. NPDC047960 (assembly GCF_043204395.1). Classification (NCBI taxonomy): domain Bacteria; kingdom Pseudomonadati; phylum Pseudomonadota; class Gammaproteobacteria; order Lysobacterales; family Lysobacteraceae; genus Stenotrophomonas; species Stenotrophomonas sp. NPDC047960. The sequence continues at coordinate 356,728 of NZ_JBIDBX010000003.1, forward strand.
TACGGCCAGCCCGCGCTCTTCCAGCTGCAGCAGCTGCGCGTCGAAGGAAAGAGGAGGTTTGAGGTACTTAGTCATCCTGACTTAAACCCTCGCGCAAAAAAAACCCGCCAATTTGAGCATGTCGCGTGCGACAGAGGCGTGGCGGGTGTGTTGGGGTGATTTTATCCACTGCCTGTGTCCCGTGCAACTGCCAATGCGGTGAAGACTGAATGGAATGTTGGGCCTACTAGCGTGGCTCAAAACAGGGCGAAAGCGCCCAGGCCAGGAAAGCTGGCCAAGCGAGCCGGTTGCCATCCCGGCTCGCCCCCCAGCAGCCACGCTTTTTCAGCGCCGAGAGTTACATCGCCCTGGCGCCTCTTTCACACCCGCGTCCACCGGGAACGAATCCCCCCAAACGTAGAGATCAACGCCTTGGGCGCTCCGATCCAGGTTCACGCAATCCTGGATCAACGACCGCAGCACGTTCGTAGGCGAACGCTCGCTACGCCACGCCGAAAGCTGAAAGGCGCGGCGTAGATCGGGGTCTAGCTTCACCCTCATGTACACCTGCTTTTTCATTGGATGACATCCTCGGGGACGAACTGCCCCGACTCGGAATTGATCTCACCGTGGTAGATCGTACGCTCCACGAACCGGGGCACCCGGAGGTCTTCCACCGCCGGCGGACCCAGCAGCTTGATGGTGATCACCCCAGCGCAGGCTTCGATCTGCAGCTTGCGGCCCACGTTGAAGCCCATCTGCCGCAGCCAGCGGCCGCGAATCTTCAGGTAGGGCACCTTCAGCTCCTCGTGGAACTCCGGGGGCGGTGAGCAGGCTGCAGGCTTTGCGGTGCCGGACAGATGCGCCCGGCGCGCGCGCCGGCGTGTGGGCACTTCATCGAAGGACGTGTCGTCCCAGCGCGTTTGCATGTTGGACCTCCTGTAAGGATCGCCCCTCGCCGGGATGGTGAGGGGGTCGGGAGGTTAGAAACCGTCTAGCTGGATCCGGCGGGCGTATTTCCTCAGGAGGTGTTGTATTAGCCACCCTCCCGACATGGGACGTCCAACATTTTCCAGCTAGAGGAGTTTCTACGCTCCGGACATCACTCTGCTGGAGTCGTCAACGGATGGGAAATCGCTTGTTGCTGTTGATTTCTGCGGTTTGGTAGGCGCTGCCTACTGATTGGCGCAAATGGCTCGCTACGGTCTCAAGATCTGGGATGGGGTGCACGCAATCTATGGAAATCGCTGAGAGAGCAGTAGGGAAAATGAATCGTATCGACGCTGACCGGCTGCGGGAGTTTGATGAGGCGATGACGTGCTTCTTCGCCATGTCCCATGCGGACGCTGGAATGGATGAGAGAGAGCTGTCTTGGTATGCAGATCTTCCAGCTAGGGAGGCTGCACTTGCCTACGGCCAGGACTTTGACTTGTGCCGGGTTGACACATTCTGGAGTTAGCTAGACCTCTAACAGCCATATCCGTCATGCCAGCTGCGACGCAATGTGACGCTAGCGGCGCCAATCGTCTCCAGTTCCGCGGGAATCGACGAATTGTCTGGGCTTCACGGACCTAGTACGCCCGGCTCAGCTCCCAAGCCCATAGATCGATGTCGCCCGCATCGAGGGCTTCTTCCGGCCACTTGCGTCTTAATTTGCCGCACTTCACCTGATAGGCTAGGGCTATTAGGGGGAAAGCTATGTCCAAGGTCGTTTTCACTGCTTCAGATAGCTCAATCTACGATGACGTTAGGGACCGCTGGTACCACTTCCCAAACATCTATCTGAAAAGTGTTTGCGAAGCCATTGGCGACCAGGTTGTGTTCTATCAGCCAAGACGCAATAGCGGCCCAACAAGCACTGATGGAGCGCAAGCCTATTTCGCAGCGGCGCGGGTAGTGAACGTTCGGCCAGACCCGAATCGAGCAGATCACCATTTCGCCGACCTGGCCGAGTACATGGAGTTTGACCTGAAGGTTCCATTCAAAGTCGGCGATCACTACTGGGAGAGCTTTCTGCGGAAGGACGATGGCTCTACCAACAAAGGGGCGTTCGGCCACTCCGTGCGTTTGATCTCGGACGTGGAGTTTTCCGCAATCATCGCCGCTGGTCTCGGACCTTCAATCGAGGAGGCCCGCAGTGAATCTGACGAGCACATGTTCGATCCCTCGATGTCCGCTCCGACCCCAATTGAGCGGCCAACTGCCACAACTACGATCACGCGGAAGATTCGCGACGTGGCGTTTCGCAGGCACGTTAGAATTGCGTACGCGAACACTTGCGCCATCACCGGACTGCGATTCTTTGATAGAAAGGGCCGTCCGGAGGTTCAGGGAGCACATATCTGGCCTGTCGAAGAGAACGGGCCCGACAGCGTACGCAATGGCATCGCCATGACCGCGACGGTCCACTGGCTCTTTGATAGAGGCCTGATCTCAATTGGCGACGACTTCAGCATACTTCGCTCTGCGAAGCACCACGACGCCCTTGCATCGCTACCCCTCCGCGACGTGATGACTGTACCTGAGAAGATCAGCGACAGACCTCACCCCACATATCTTGAGTGGCACAGAGTGAACCGATTCAACGAGTCCTAGTGAGTAGTCACACCCAATGTCTCGGCAAGACAACGCGCGTACCGGCGGTCGCTAACCCCGACCGCGACCCGCGTAGATGGCCAGGTCGTTGGGCAACTGCGGGGAACCGAGTTAAAAGTGAACGAAGATAGCGCAGCGACGCCTCTCTGCAGCCTCGAACTATGTCGTAAAGGAATACTGCCATCGCAAAAGCCATGGCAGCACTCTCAACCGCCGCACCAGCGATCTCGGCAGTAGACACGCTCTAAGGGGCTCATTGCCTCAAATGCCGGACTGACCACCACAGAACCGCTCTCGAAAGGCCGCGCAAGGACCCTTTAGATCTTCTCGATTATCTCAACGTAGACCTTATAGTTCATCAAACGAATGGCGGTTAGTGCAGGTCGCATGGCCACCTTACTGAAGAACGGAACATCTAGCTGGCCACTCTTCTTGCTCTTCGCCCGCATTACGCCAAACACTACCGTGAACTGCGCCGGATCAGGCGACGCCGACTTAGAAGGCAGAAGCCCTGAAAAGCCCGACTTCCTGTGCTTTGCCTCTCTCTTTTTCGCTTCTTTGATGAATTTTTCACGGAATACGCCGTCCGTCATCATCAACGTACAGGACACCTGACCTTGATTCCAGAGATGACTCATCGAGCTAGAAGCAGCAGCATCCTTTAGATGAATAAGATGCCTCTTGGTAGACAGGAAGTCACAGGGCTCGATGTTTGCGCGCGTCGTTCCTGCCGGATCAATCTTTGTCTGATCCATGTTAAGAAGATCAGCGCGGGCATCAAGCTCCTCTATGTACTTTCGCTCGTTCTTTGCCTTCGTTGGCTTAAAGATTGGCTTAGGTATGAGGAACGACTTGAATTCATCCTCGACGGACTTGGCGTGCTTTGCATCGACCTGGTACCAACAACCCCCAAACAGAACATACCTCACGCCTGCGCGAGATACTTCAAAATTTATCGATTTGAAGATCCTTTCGGTGCGTGGCACTCCGGTAACCTCGTCTTCTAGAACAATCTTGTGGCTGCTACGGACGTCATCAATCGTCAACTTCCCACCCAAGAGCGCCCCCTTTATCTCCGAGACGTAGTCATAGATATCTATCTCGTCAAACACCTTCTTCTTTCCAGGCTTCATCCCCGCGCCCGAGTAAGTGATTGCTTCCGCTACCAAGGGATCCGATATGTCAGGTGTAGACAGGCTCGCATCTGTCGACGTCCCACCAGCCACCTGTACAAGCTCATCAAATAGCTCACTTTCCAACGCAGCTAGAACAGAGGAGTCCCTGACAGGGTCAATGTAGTCAACCCATGGATACCTACTCTTGTACGTGCGCTTCTTGAAGATCTCAATTGCCTGGACAGCTTTGTCCCTGAGAAATCCTGGTGACGGCGTCGCGCGAATCGTGATGGCATCGCGGCCAGACACGGCCCGTGCGAACGACGAATCACTCGATGCACCGGAAAGAAGAGTCAGCAAATCCTGATTAACGTCGACGCCGAAGTCATTCACGGAAGTCGACCGACTCGCCTGCATTCTCGTCTTCAGAGTTGATGAGTCAAGGCTAGCCACATCCATGTTGCGCAGCTGATTGCTCTCAATTAGATTAAGAGCGATGCGCAGACCAAACCGCGGCTCAAAAAGGTCATCATCGATGCGATGGTGCGCAGTGCCAAAGGTATAAGCGACGATGTATTTCTTCGTCTTGTACTGGACCTCAAGTATGTAGGCAGCACCACAGCTCATTGTGTGCAAATCAGGAATTGCGGAGAGACTTTCCTTTCTCAGCACAGGAAGCCATTCTGGAACTCCTTCCTTCCTCTGGGATACCAGCACGACGCCATTGCCGGCCTTATACGAAACCATGTCATCGAATGAATTGACGACCGTCTTAATGGATAGCCCTGACTTACACATACGCAAACTCAATTGGATACTAGCCATATCGTCCTTCCTTGACCGAAGATATGATTCTTAAGATTGCATATTAGAACAGCTAACCGCTTCGCCTTGATCGCTTCCTCTTTCGCGTCGCTGTGTTTGGGACGTCGCTTTGCCCAGACGCATACATCCGGACATAGGTGTCCAACAACCTTTCTACTGCGAGCTCCCCAGCATCAACTTTCTCGGGGCTACGCAACTTCGAGAGAATTGTCACCAACTGCTGCGCAGGAAACTTGATAATCACCCTACCCTTGTTGTAAAACTCCCTGAACGCATCAAGCTCTGCACCTTTCCTAAGCCCGAACTCCGCATCCCTACAAATAATAAAGGCGAGATCTCCATATTCGCGGCCCAAGTAGCTGAATACCTGCCTAAACTCGTCTACGCCAATCTTGGCGTAGTTCTTTACTTCAAAGACTACCTGACGTGTTTTGTAATCATCCAATACTCGACGCCAGACCCCACCGCCTTGATTGGTAGCAACAATATCGCGGCGCTGTGTTGCATTCGCATTGGGCCGCAACTGAATGTTTGAGAGCTGCTTTGAGAACGCAATCTCGACTGCCTTCTTGCACCAGACTTCAAACTGCGGCGCTCCAGGCACCCCTTCGGGAATTGTGTTGAGCTCCGACATCAACTGCCCGAGTATCCTCTTGCGCTGCTCACCACTCTGCGACTCGATTGCAATCTCGTACTCATCGTAGATTTCTTCTGCCTCTCCCTGCGTTAGCTCGAAGCCGCTAATGTTTAGCGCCGGCCAATAGCACGGGTGAATCATCAAGATATCTTCGGGAGCCAACGACTTCCCGAACCGCTTTCCGTCATGGGAATAGACAAAGCTCGCTATCTGCTTGTCATATATCCCGATGAATCCAATGCCGTAGAGCGCTTTGAGCACTTCCTGAGCACTTCCAAGTATCTGAAAGTGTTGAGCCTCTGCCACCGTAAGCGCAGAGCTATTCATGACTGTAGAGATCCTCTCCTGGACTTCGAACAACCTAAGCTTGGCCTCGCCACTCGAGAAGGACGACGTCAACGCGCGCAGCCCAGGAAAAACAGCCTCATACTCCTTGCCGAGATCATTGAATCGCGTAAGCGAAATGCTCTTGGCAGATTCGTCAAAATCTGCCTCGATCAACGTCGTGCGCCCCTGGCGCTGCGCTTGATAAAAGGCTGTGTTCAACAGAGCGATTACGTCCCTGGGCCTGTAGAGCGTGAGCCTCAAGCATCGCTTAAAACCCTCTCTACCGTGGAGCTCATTGGCGGTAATTGCGTTCCATGCCTTGACATCGCTTTCCTTGGATATCCCGAAGGCGTATCGAATCCGCTTCGCGACCATGTAGAAAAGTTCTTGAGGATCCCAGTGCAGGCGGAGTACTTGAGATTCCAAGTTTCGAGTAAAGTCCTTATCTTCAGCCTCGATGGCACGAAGCATGTTATCGCGGATAAAGACTATCGCCCTGAAGTGGCCGGACAGTGCGGACCTGACCTCATCGGTACCGTATAGTATTCCGTCAATTATGCTAGTTCCGACGACGTCAGGCTCATACCCTTCATCCAGTCTATCCACGAGCAGGACATATTCTTGGCCGGAGTCGGAAAGGATTTTCGATATCTCCCCCGTGATGCGCTCCACGGAAAGAAAAGCCGGAAGCTCGGCTATCCGCTCATCCTCACCGGCTACTTGCCCCCTAAATTCCTTAAGGATTGACCTGACTCTTTCCACCGCCGTTGCGCCCCGGCGACGCCAGTCGGCAACCTTTTCGGAGAGCTGACTGCTCGTCTCAACGTATCGCTTTAGCTTGTAATCAGACTGTAGCTCGCAAGCGATCTCCATCAAGATTGCGTACTTCCAAGCAATCTTTATGCCGGCCCGCATCTTAGACAGGCCCTCTCCGAAGATCTGGGCGAGCGGCCGTAGCCCGATCATCTGTTCTTCTACGGGTGCAATTTTTATCACCGGCGTCTTGCGTGCCGACCACACCTTACTCAAGCGATACGTAATCGCGCTCTTTCCAGTACCGCGCCTACCTACAACGATGAATCGATCAACACTCTCGAACAGAGTTCTATAGTCTTGCCATTCATAGAATGATTCGTCGAGTGCCTTGTGATCGTTCTCGCCACGCACATCGCCGAACGCATTTGGCTTTGCTGATACCTGCATGCTTCCCCCCGGAGCAATGATTCCATTCAAAAAAAAGGGGCAGCCATTTGCTACCCCTTTTGCTTTCAATCAAACCCCGACAGGATTAGCCTTCTCAGGATCAATCTTGTACTGCTTGATAGCCCGGGCCACATCCTTCCCGGTCATCTTCCCGTCCTTGGCCAGTGCCGCAATCGCGGCATGCGCGATGTAGTACCGGTCCACTTCAAAGAAGCGACGCAGGTTCGCACGGGTATCCGAACGGCCGAAGCCATCGGTGCCCAGCACGGTGAAGGTGGCCGGCACGAACGCGCGGATCTGGTCCGCATACGCACGCACATAGTCGGTTGCGGCAATCACCGGGCCCTGGCGGTCTTCCAGCAGCTCGGTCACATACGCCTTGCGCTGCGGCTCTTCCGGGTGCAGGCGGTTCCAACGTTCGGCGTCGAAACCATCGCGGCGCAGTTCGTTGTAGCTGGGGCAGCTCCAGATATCGGCGGTAACGCCGAAGTCCTTCTCCAGCAGCGCGGCCGCTTCAATGGCTTCGCGCAGGATGGTGCCCGAACCCATCAGCTGCACGCGCAGCTCGCCCTTCTTCGGCTTGCCGGCGTCGGTGAGCAGGTACATGCCCTTGACGATGCCTTCGGCCGCACCTTCGGGCATTTCCGGGTGGGTGTAGTTTTCGTTCATCAGGGTCAGGTAGTAGTACTCGTCTACCTGGTCTTCCATCATCCGCTTGGTGCCGTGCTGCAGGATGACCGTGACTTCGAAGCCGAAGGTGGGGTCATAGCTGCGCACGTTCGGAATGCCGCCAGCGGCCAGGTGGCTGTGGCCATCTTCGTGCTGCAGGCCTTCACCGTTGAGCGTGGTGCGGCCGGCGGTGCCGCCGAGCAGGAAGCCGCGGGTACGCATGTCGGCGGCCTGCCAGGCAATGTCGCCCACGCGCTGGAAGCCGAACATGCTGTAGTAGATGTAGAACGGCAGCATCGGCACGTTGGAGACCGAGTAGCTGGTACCTGCAGCCATCCAGGAGCTGATGGCGCCCGGCTCGCTGATGCCCTGCTGCAGCACCTGGCCGCTCTGGTCTTCGCGGTAGAACATGAGCTGGTCGGCGTCGACCGGCTTGTACTTCTGGCCGAACGGGGCGTAGATGCCGATCTGGCGGAACAGGCCTTCCATGCCGAAGGTACGGGCTTCGTCGGCCACGATCGGCACGATGTGCGGGCCCAGTTCCTTGTCGCGCAGGGTGATGTTCAGGCTCTGCACGAAGGCCATGGTGGTGGAGTAGCTGCGCTCGCCGCTGCTCTTGAGCAGGCGTTCGTAGGTTTCCAGCTTCGGTGCGTTGAAGCTCTTGGTGGCCTTGCGGCGGCGCTGCGGCAGGTAGCCGCCCAGTGCGGCGCGACGCTCCTGCAGGTACTTCACTTCCGGCGAATCCGGGCCCGGATGGTAGAACGGCACCTGGCCATCGGCCAGCTGCGCATCGGTCACCGGAATGTTGAAGCGGTCGCGGAAGTGCTTGACGGCTTCGTCGTCCAGCTTCTTGGTCTGGTGGGTCGGGTTGAGCGCTTCACCGGCGCTGCCCATGCCGTAGCCCTTGACCGTCTTGGCCAGGATCACGGTGGGCATGCCCTTGGTGTTCACGGCCTCGTGGTAGGCGGCGTACACCTTGTGCGGGTCGTGGCCACCACGGTTGAGGCGCCAGATGTCGTCGTCGGAAAGACCGGCCACCATGGCGGCGGTTTCCGGGTACTTGCCGAAGAAATGCTCGCGCGTGTAGGCGCCGCCGAAGGCCTTGCAGTTCTGGTATTCGCCGTCGACGGTTTCCATCATCAGCTTGCGCAGCACACCGTTGGTGTCCTTGGCCAGCAGAGCATCCCAGTAACCGCCCCACAACAGCTTGATGACATTCCAGCCGCCGCCACGGAACACGCCTTCCAGTTCCTGGATGATCTTGCCGTTGCCGCGCACCGGGCCATCGAGGCGCTGCAGGTTGCAGTTCACCACGAAGATCAGGTTGTCCAGGCCTTCACGGCCGGCCAGCGCGATGGCGCCCAGGGTTTCCGGCTCGTCCGATTCGCCGTCGCCGATGAAGCACCACACCTTGCGGTCGCTCTTTTCGATCAGGCCACGGTTTTCCAGGTAACGCAGGAACTGCGCCTGGTAGATGGCGGCCAGCGGGCCCAGGCCCATCGACACGGTGGGGGTCTGCCAGTAATCGGGCATCAGCCACGGGTGCGGGTAGCTGGAAAGGCCACCGCCGTCGACTTCCATGCGGAACTTGTCCAGCTGCTGCTCGTCGATGCGGCCTTCGAGGAACGAACGCGCATAGATGCCGGGGGCGCTGTGGCCCTGGATGAAGAGCAGGTCGCCGGGGTGGTTGTCGCTGGGGGCGCGCCAGAAGTGGTTGAAGCCCACGTCGTACAGGGTGGCACCGGAAGCGAAGCTGGCGATGTGGCCGCCCAGGTCGCCCGGCTTGCGGTTGGCGCGCACCACGGTGGCCATGGCGTTCCAACGGATGATGGAACGAATGCGCCATTCCAGTTCGGCGTTGCCCGGGCTCTTGGCCTCCAGGTTCGGCGCGATGGTGTTCACGTACTCGGTGGTGGGAGAGAACGGCAGGTAAGCACCCGAACGACGGGTCAGTTCCACCATGCCTTCCAACAGTTGATGCGCGCGCTCAGGGCCCTCGACATCAATAACGGCCTTCAGCGACTCGATCCATTCCTGGGTTTCCACAGGATTCGGGTCGTTGTTCAGCACCTCGTTCAACCAGTTCATTAGCGCTCCCATGACCGCACGCACGCGCGCGACTGTTTTAGATTTCTAGCCGCAAAGTGTAGCGCACCAATGGGTTTGCTTACTTCGCTACGGGTGCGTATGGAGTGGGTGCGGTTGTGTCTTGGGGACATCAGGCGACAGTGGCGTGCTGTCTTGAGGGGGTTCCACGGGCGGTTTCAAGGCGCCTGCGTTGGCTAGCGCTGTCATGGTGGGCGTGGAACGTGCGGAGTGTTCTACCTGGGGGACGAAGCGTTGTGGTGGCCGGCCTGGGGTTGGGCCACGCCCTGCTTGGCTGCGCGCGGTCCATCCTGGGGCACCGGTTTGCTGAACCGTTGCGCAGCCACGCAGGGCGTGGCTCTACACCGGCTGGGGTTTTCGATATATCGTTTGCGCACTTCATTCGATATATCGAAATGACCGCTCCCCGTGATCTGGATGGCCCTGCCCGTCCGCTGACCTCCCGCCCGCTCAGCCGTGGCGACCTGCGCCTGCTGGTGCTGTCGCTGCTGGCGGCGCAGCCGCGCCATGGCTATGAGCTGATCCAGTGCATCAGTGAGATGTTCGTGCGGGTGTACACCCCCAGCGCGGGCTCGATCTACCCGGTGCTGGCGCAGTTCGAGGCCGCTGGCTGGGTGAGCGCGCTGGAAGAGGCCGGGCGCAAGCGCTACCAGCTCACCGCACTGGGCCAGGCCGAACTGGCCGCGCAGCGCGAGGAGGTGGACGCGGCGCTGCACCGGGTGCGCCACAGCGCGCGCGCGATCGCCAAGGCCAACCTGCCGCCGGTGGTGCGCGATGCGATGCGCGAGCTGAAGCAGGCGCTGGGCCTGCACCACGCGCGTTGGCAGGACGACAACGCAGTGGCGGTGGCCCAGGCGCTGCGCGAGGCTGCTGCGCAGATACGCGCGCAGGGCCGCTGAACCGTTCTTCCCCTTGTTCGACCCCGCCCGCGTTTCGCCAGCCAGGTCTTTCCCCCTACGCCGCTGCGGCGGCTTTGAAACAGGTACATCGCCATGGCTCTGCATGAAAACAAGTTGGTGCGCCACACCGTGAAGTTCCGCCCGCTGCAGGTGCTGCGCACTGAGGAAATCAGCCCGTGCATGCGCCGGGTGATCGTGGGCGGTGAGGCGCTGGAGGGCTTTGCGTCGCCCTCGCCGGATGACCACGTGAAGCTGTTCTTCCCGAATGCGGAAGGCCAGTTCGTGGTGCCCACCATGACCCCGGACGGCCCGCGCTGCCCGGAGGGCCAGGAGCCCTCGCCCGCCCGCGATTACACCCCGCGCTGGTGGGACCTGGAGGCCAACGAGCTGGCCATCGACTTCGTGATGCACGGCGATGGCGTGGCCTCGCGCTGGGCGGCCAATGCCATGGCCGGCGACGCGATTGCGGTGGGTGGGCCGCGTGGCTCGCATATCACCGCCGATGACTTCGATACCTATGTGCTGTTTGGCGATGAAACCGCGCTGCCGGCCATTGGGCGCTGGCTGGAGACGTTGCCGGAAGGCGCCCGGGCGGATGTGTACATCGAGATTCCGGAAGCGGATGACCGTCAGGAGCTGCCGGAGGATGAACGCATCCGGGTGTCGTGGCTGGAGCGCAACGGGTTTGATGCGGCCACCAGCACGCTGCTGGAGGACGTGCTGACCGATTTCGAGGAGCCGGAGGGCGATACGTTCTACTGGATTGCCACCGAATCGCGCCGGGCGCGGATGATGCGCAAGTACGTGGAGGGGCACCTGGGGGTGCCGAAGGAGTGGATCCGCTCGAAGGGGTATTGGAAGGCGCATCCGGAGCACGAGGGGGATTGAGTCCCTGCGCCGCACGACCAACGGTCGTGCGCTACCGCGGGGGTGCCACGTGTACCCACGAACCCGATCCCCGGTAGGTCACGACCGTTGGTCGTGACCCCCGCCATGCGACAATCGCGTTTTGGGCCGGTGCCTTTCGATGCAAGCAGCTTCTCTTTCGGCACTGGCCGACCTGATCGCGCGCCTGGAGCGCGCCGATGCCACGCTGGACGCCACCCTGGCCGACATCGCCCCGCAGACCACCGTGCCCATGCGCGAGGCGGTGCTGCCGCTGGCCCGCGCCCAGCTGGCCCTGCTGCAGGCCAACGCCGATATCACCCTGGTGGCTGATGAGCTGCGCCGTTACCAGAAGTACGCCCTGCCGGGTAAGCCGAGCCTGCAGATCGTGCAGCTGCGCAAGCAGCAGGGCGCGGTGAAGCAGACGGCGTTGATCGCCCGGCAGAACTTCGCCCAGGCCACGCACACGTTCCTGCGCGAAAGCGGGTTGACCGCCCCGGCACGTCGACTGCCGACGGATTTCGCCACGGGTTGGTTGGCAAAGATCGCTGCAGCGTAACTGCGCTATCAACCTACGAAACGCACGGCGGTAGGGTCGCATCCCGATCGACGATGTGCATGGATGCACGAGTGGTGCGGCCGCAGGACGCGGAGGAGCACCACTGCCGTGGAATTGCCCGCGTTCGATTGGGGCATGAATATCGGCGGGGACGGCTTTTGCTTCGGCACAGGTCATGCGTTACCGAACGTTGCACCGTTACGTGCAGTCGTTTGGGAACCGACCCTACCAGTGCAGCACCCCGTCGATCATTGGGCACAAACAAAAATCCCGCCTTTCGGCGGGATTTCTGCGTTCTACATCGTTACCGCTTACGCAGCCGGCTTTTCGCCGGTGGCTTCGGTGGTGATGCGGATGTTCACTTCATCGCTCACGTTCGGGGCGTACGCGCCGACGCCGAAATCGCTGCGCTTGATGGTGGTGGTGGCGTCGAAGCCGGCGGCCGGAACCTTGGCCATCGGGTGCTCGCCGCCGGCATTGACGGTCACATCCAGGGTCACCGGCTTGGTGATGTCCTTGATGGTGAGGTCGCCGGTCACGGTCAGCTTGTTGGTGCCCGCAGCTTCAACCTTGGTGCTCTTGAAGGTGGCGGCCGGGAACTTGGCGGCGTCGAAGAAATCGCCGCTGCGCAGGTGCTCGTCGAACTTGGCGGTGAAGCTGTTGAGGCCGCTCAGCGGCAGCTTCACTTCCACGGTGGACTTGGTCACGTCGGCGGCGTCGTACACCAGGGTGCCTTCGGCGCTGCCGAAGTGCGCGGTGGGGTGCGAGAAGCCGAAGTGGCTCCACTGGGCCAGCACGTCGGTGTGGCTCGGGTCGAGCTTGTAGGTACCCGAGGCGATCTGGATGGCTTCTGCGGCCGGGGCGGCAGCGGCCGGGGCAGCGGTTTCGGCGGCCGGGGTGGTGGCGGCAGCAGCCGGGGTCGCGTCGGCGGCCGGGGCGGCGGTTTCTTCAGCCGGCTTGGAGCAGGCGGCGATGGCCAGGGTCAGGGCCAGCGGCAGGAGCAGTTTGCGGGTCACGGTCATGTCGGTTCTCTCTCGAATTCGTAGGGAAAAAGGGAAAAGTAAGGAAACAACCCGTCCGCACGGACGGGCCACATCCGGCGGAAACGCTTATTCGATGCGGGCAGCTTCGTCGAAGGCCAGGCGAGGCAGCCGCGGGAACAGGCCCGAAGAATCACCGTAACCCAGATTGACCAGGAAATTCGACTTGATGGCGGTGCCCTTGAAGAAGGCCTCGTCCACCTTGGCCGGGTCGAAACCGGACATCGGGCCGGCATCCAGGCCCAGCGCCCGGGCGGCCAGGATCAGGTAGGCGCCCTGCAGGCTGCTGTTGCGGAACGCCGATTCGTGGCGGCCTTCACGCGGGCCGTCGAACCATGCCTTGGCATCGGTATGCGGGAACAGGTACGGCAGCTTTTCGTGGAAGTCTTCGTCGAAGCCGATGATGACGGTGACCGGGGCGGCCAGGGTCTTGTCGTGGTTGCCTTCGGACAGCGCGGGGGCGAGCTTGGCCTTGGCTTCGGGCGACTTCACGAACACGAAACGCGCCGGGCTGCCGTTGGCGGCCGTGGGGCCCCACTTCAGCAGTTCGTACAGCGCCTTCAGCTGGCTGTCTTCGACCGGCTTGTCGAGGAAAGCGTTCTGGGTACGGGCGGTACGGAACAACTGGTCAAGCGCAGCATCGTTGAGCACGTCGGACATGAAGCCTCCAGAAGAACACGTTGGATGAAGAAGGAATCCCGCACGCCGTGCGCTACCTTTACGGGGCACTGCGCGGTCGGCGAAGGCTGGCAGTGTAGAGTGTCGCGACTGTTGCAACACCCAGCTTGGCTGAAACGAATTAATGCCACACGTGAAACGATGGAGTCCGCCCTGGACGATCACTGACGGCCGTGCCGGCAATGTGCGGCAGGCAGTGGCCCTGGCCACGGCATTGAAGCTGGGGGTGCATCGCCCGCTGGTGCTGCTGCCGCGCGCGCCCTGGAAATGGGTGGCGCCGCGCTGGCTGCCGGGCATGGCCCAGGGCTTTGGCGAGGCCTTCGCGACATTGACCGCACAGCCGCCCGAGCTGGCGGTGGGCTGTGGCCGCCAGGCCGCCGGCGCGCTGCGCGAGCTGCGCCGGCGCGGCAGCAAGGTGGTGCAGATCCTGGACCCGCGCTTGGGCACGCGCCATTGGGACCTGCTGGTGGTGCCCGAACACGATGCCCTGCGTGGCGGCAACGTACTGACCCTGCTGGGCAGCCTGAACCCGGTGGACGATGACTGGCTCACGGTGGGCCGCGCGGCCTTTGCCCCCTTCGGCGAGCTGCCCGGGCCGCGCACCGCGCTGCTGGTGGGCGGGCCTACCGCGCACGCGCCGTGGCATGAGCCGGACATGGTGAAGGTGTTCCAGCAGCTGGCCGAGCAGCTGCGCGCCGAGGGCGGCAGCCTGCTGGCCACCACCTCGCGGCGCACGCCGCCGGCGCTGGTGGGCGCGCTGCGCAGCGCATTCGCCGATGTGCCCGGGGTGATCTGGGGCGATGGCGGCGATGGGGTGAACCCGTATGCGGGGCTGCTGGGCTGGGCCGACCGCATCGTGGTATCGCCCGATTCGGTGAACCTGCTGTCTGAAGCGTGCGGCACGCGGCTGCCGGTGGCGGTGGCGCTGGAACAGCAGGCGCAGGGGCGGATGGTGCAGTTCCAGCAGGCGCTGCGCGCACGTGGGCGGTTGCAGGAGCGCTGGTTGGATTGGGGTTATCCCGGGCCGATCGAGCCGCTGCGCGAGACCGGGCGGATTGCCGCGCAGGTGCGCGGGGCTTTGGGTATCCCGGCTTAACGGCGATGGGCGCTTGGCTACCGATGCGGCGGTGATGCCGTTAGATTCGGGGTTCACCAGGGAAGGAGCGTGCGTATGCGCAGTGCTGTAGCGGCGTTGATGGTTGCGTTGATGGCGGGGTGTTCGAGCATGCCTGCCGGGCAGGATGCGCTGTCGTGGAGCTGCCATAAGGAGCTCACCGCGTACCGGAACCAGCCGCCGCGCACGGATGAGCAGAAGAAGGAGCGGTGGCCGCCCGAGGATCAGCCGGCGCCGGTGAGCGAGCCTTGTGCGCGGGAGCTGAGCCGGTAACGCAGCGTATAAGTCGGCATGAACCCGGTAGCGCCGACTGTTAGCCGGCACACGGCCTGATGCCGCTATGATGCCGACGCGGCCCCGTACCGCTGGAGACTGAATCGCAATGGACCTGCCCTGCCCCGGATTGCCTGAGCACCCGCCGTTGAAGCGCATCGCGCTGCCGGCACTGCTGTGCGCCGTGTTATTGCTGGCCGCGCCTGGGGCGTTCGCGCAATCCCAACAGCCCGAATGCATGGAGCGCCACCCTACCCCGGCTGCGCTCGCTTCGATGTTCGATGTGGCCCAGCGCGCCGATGAAACACTGGAAGCGCTCGACGACGTGGATGTGGTGATCATCGCGCGCGGCGGCCAGGATCTCAGCAGGTACGGCCTGCGCCACAGCCACCTGGCCTTCGCGGTGCGCGAAAGCGATGGCCGCTGGCGCGCTGTGCATCTGTTGAACCACTGCAAGTCGCCGCAGTCTTCGCTGTTCCATGAAGGGTTGAGCAACTTCATCGGCGAAACCGGCACGCATACCGATCTGCGCGTGGGCGTGCCCACGCCTGCGGTGCGCGCGGCGTTGAAGACCATGCTCACCGCGCCGGGCATCCAGGCCAAGGCGTTGCATGAGCCGCGCTACAGCGTGGTGGCCTACCCCTTCAGCGTTGAATACCAGAACTCCAACCAGTGGGTGCTGGAAGTGCTGGCGGCGGCGATGGCGCAATCGCGCGACGGCACGCTGCTGGTGCGCCGTGCGCAGGTGCAGGCGTGGCTGAAGGAGCAGCGGTACCAGCCCAGTTCGCTGCACATTGGCGTGGGCAAGCGCCTGGGCGCGCGCTTCTTCTCGGCCAATGCAGCCACCACCGACCACCCGGCCAGTGAGCGCATTTCCGGCGACTATTCGGTGGTGACGGTGGAATCGGTGTTCGATTTCCTGCAGCAGCGCAAGGTGCTGGCGCAGGAGCTGAGCGTGGCGCACGTGCCGGTGGCCGGGATGGCGGCGCCGAAGCCGTAACGATTTTTCCCTTTGCAGAAGGAGTTGGCATGAAGCGTTATTCGATTCTGGCGGTGGCCCTGGGCGTGGCCATTGCAGCACCGCAGGCCGGTGCGCAGAACTTCACCCCCAGCCAGCAGTCGGTGAGCTACGCGGCGCTGAGCGCGTATGTGAGCATCGCGGTGGTCACCGCGCCGATCTGGCTGACGGCGGCGGGCTTCAAAGGCTCAGCCAAGGGCTCGGAGCGGCGCAGTGCGGCCAAGGACAAGGGCGCCGGCGCTGCCGGGGCGAAAGCCGGCCCGTTGCCGCCGCTCACTGTTGAGAAGGTGGAGCGCCAGGCTGACGGCGCTTACCAGGTGGCCCTGAAGAACCCCGAGGCACCCGCCGACCTGGCCGTGGTGCAGTGGCCTGCGCGCGACGACAACCCCGCGCAGGCGCTGAAAGCCGGTGATGTGCTGGCCTTCACGCCCACCGAGGCCGGTGCCGGGTGGATGGTGGCCGATGCGCAGGGCACGCAGCTGGCGTTCCTGCCCACCACCGATGCTGCGGCCAGCAACCTGAGCGAACGCTGGTAAGTGAACCGGCGCGGGGTGGCTGTGGCCGCCCCAAGCCGGGATAATCCGCCGCCATGACCGCGCGCCCTGCCATTGTGTTTGCCCCGTTGACCCTGCGTTCGCTGCTGCTGGCGGTGCTGGCCATGGGCGCGGTGGTGCTGGGCTCGAACGTACTGGTGCAGTACCCGATCAACGATTGGCTGACCTGGGGCGCTTTCAGCTACCCGGTGGCGTTCCTGGTGAGCAACCTGATCAACCGCCGGTTTGGCCCGGCGGCGGCGCGGCGCGTGGCGTGGGCGGGGTTCGCGCTGGCGGTGCTGTTGTCGATCTGGATTGCGACGCCGCGCATTGCGGTGGCATCGTGCCTGGCGTTCATTGCCGCGCAGCTGCTGGATATCACCGTGTTCGACCGGCTGCGCCGGGGGCACTGGTGGCGCGCGCCGATGGTGGCGACCACGTGCAGTGCGACGTTCGATACGACGATTTTCTGGAGCATCGCGTTTGCCGGCTCGAGTCTGCCGTGGGTGAGCTGGGCGGCGGGCGACCTGGCGGTGAAGCTGGCGATCGGTTTGTTTTTGCTGGCGCCGTTCCGCGCGTTGTTGTGGAAGATGGCGCCGCGCACGGCGTAGGGTCGCATCCCTATCGACCGCCGTTACGTTGCCCGCGTTCGGTTGGGCATGAACGTCGGCGGGATGGCGTTTGTTTTTGCCCAACGTCATGCGTTACCGGACGTTGCACCGATACGTGCAGTCGTTTGGGAACCGACCCTACCGACGCATGCGCCGACTACCCCGTGGTAGGGTCGCATCCCAATCGACCGCCGTTACGTTGCCCGCGTTCGGTTGTGGCATGAACATCGGCGGGGACGGCGTTTGTTTTTGTTCGAGGTCATGCGTTACCGAACGTTGCGCCGTTATCGGCGGTCGTTTGGGAATCGACCCTACCAAAAGGTAGCGCTGCTGCTTCGCAGGTGGCGGTGATTACGCGTTGGGCTTCTTCCAACGCGGGTGTCAGGACCGCCAGGCGCGGCCTTCTGTCCAGCGTGCAGGCCAAGCCCACGTCCAGCAGCGCGGCGTGCGCTTCGTGCAGCGCGTCGCGTGTGCCACCCGGCAGCCATGCGATGGCAGCCAGCTGGTCGATCAGGCTGGGCGTGTCGCGCGGCTCCAGCACCTGCGGGTGCGTGCCGGCGCTGTCCAGTACGCCGGTCTGCAGCAGGAACTCCAGGTCCACGATGCCACCGGCGCCCTGCTTCAGATCCCAGCGCGCGGCATCGCTGCGGTCCAGTTCGGTGCGCATGCGGCCACGCATCTTCACCACATCGGCATACAGCACGTCGCGTTCGCGCGGGCGCGCCAGCGTGGCAGCGCGGATCCGTTCGAAATCGGCCAGCAGGCTGGCATCACCGGCGATGCCACGTGCGCGCACCAAGGCTTGGTGTTCCCAGGTCCACGCACGCTCGCGCTGATACTCGGTGTAGCTGGCCAGCGAGGACACCAGCGAGCCTTTGCCGCCATCCGGGCGCAGGCGCACGTCGATGTCGTACAGGCGGCCGGCGGCGGTGACCGCGCCCAGCAGTGCCATCACCTTCTGCGCCAAGCGCGCATACCAGCGGCCCGGGTCGAGCGGGCGGGCGCCGTTGCTGCTGTCCTGGTCGGCCGGGTGGTCGTGCAGGAACACCAGGTCCAGGTCCGAGCCGAAGCCCAGTTCCAACCCGCCCAGGCTGCCGTAGCCGATGATGGCGAACCGGCCGCCCGGCACTTCGCCGTGCGCGCGGCGCATGTCCGCATCGGCCATTGCCAGTACGGTGACCACCACCGCCTGCGCGAGCTGGGCCAGCTGACGGGTACTGTCCACGGCGCGCTGGCGGCCGTCCAGCGTGGCCAGGGCCATGCGGAAGCTCAGCGCAAGCCGGGTTTCATTGAGCAGGCGCAGCGCGGCTTCGGGGTCGTCCACAGCCAGCGCGGCATCGCACTCGGCCTGCATGGCGGCGGCGTCGGGCATCGGGCCGGACACGCGCACGTCCAGCAGTTCGTCCAGCAGCAACGGGTAGGCGGCGATGCGTTCGGCCAGCAGCGCGCTGCGGGCGAGCACGTCCACCAGCCGTGCGAGTGCGCTGGGCTGTTCGTCGAGCAGCGCGAGGTAGCTGGTACGGCGCAGGATGGCCTGCAGCAGGCCGAGCACGCGCTTGAGCGCGGCGTCCGGGTGCGGTGAGCGGGTGGCCGCATGCAGCAGCGCGGGCAGCACGCGGTCGAGGCGTGCGCGGGCGTTGTCGCTGAGCGACTTCACGCCGAGCGATTGGGCGAAGTCGCGCAGCGACTGGTCGGCGCCGTTGGGATCGTGGAAGCCGGCGTTGGCCAGCACCTCGGCATCGCCGCTGTCGGGCAGGCCGCGCCAGTAATTGGCCAGTGCATCGGGGGCGGCCTGGCCGGCGCGCGGGGCGAGCAGTGCGGCGAATTCGGTACTGACCCGGTCGCGCTGTACATTGAGCGCGACCAGCAGCGCGTCCCAGTCGGCGTAGCCCAGGCCACAGGCGATGCGCAGGCGGTCGGTGGGGTCGGCGGGCAGCGCGTGGGTCTGGGCATCGCGCAGCATCTGCAGGCGGTTTTCCAGGCGGCGCAGGAAGCGGTAGGCGTGCAGCAGGTCGTTGCCATCCTCCGGCGCCATCTGCCCGCAGGCGACCAGCGCCGGCAGCGCGTGCAGCAGGCGGCGCTCGCGCAGGCTGGCTTCGCGGCCACCGCGGATGAGCTGCAGGGCCTGCGACAGGAATTCGATTTCGCGGATGCCGCCGGGGCCGCGCTTGATGTCGTCGAACATGTCGCGGCGCGAGACTTCGGCGGTGATGGCCGCCTTCATTTCGCGCAGGCCATCGAGCGCGGTGAAATCGAGGTAGCGGCGGTAGACGAACGGGCGCAGCGTCTGCAGCCAGGCTTCACCGGCGGCGATGTCGCCGGCCACGGCGCGCGCCTTCAGCCAGGCATAGCGTTCCCAGTCGCGGCCTTCGCGCTGGAAGTACTGGTCCATGCCGGCAAACGACAGCGCCACGCGGCCGGCGCTGCCAAACGGGCGCAGGCGCAGGTCGACGCGGTGGCTGAAGCCGTCCACGGTGGTTTCGTCGAGCAGGCGCGCCAGGCGCTGGCCGAGCCGGGCGAAGTATTCCTCGGCGGCGAGCGGGCGCGGGCCATCGGATTCGCCGCCCTGCGGGTAGGCGTAGACCAGGTCCACGTCCGAACTGAAGTTGAGTTCGCCACCGCCCAGCTTGCCCAGGCCGAACACCACCAGCTGCTGGGCGCTGCCATCGGCGGCACGGACCACGCCGTGGCGGGTGGCGAATTCCTGCTCCAGCGCCGCCAGACCCAGGCCCAGGCATTCCTCGGCCAGGCGGGTGGCGCCAGCCAGGGTGGCGGGCACGTCGTCCAGGCCGTCGAGGTCGCGCCAGATCAGCCGGGTGGAACAGGCCGTGCGGTAGCGGCGCAGGCGCGCGGGCCAGTCGGCCGGCTGCTGCGGATCCAGTTCCGGGAGCGGCAGCGGCGGGCAGTCGGTTTGGGGCAATTGCGACAGAAGCGCCGGCTGCCGGCACAGGGTGTCGAGGGCGAAGTCGCTGGTGATGGCGAGCAGGCGGAGTTTGGCCAACACCGGTTCCGGCGGCGGCCAGTTGCCTGAGTCGTTCAGGCTGAGCGCGAGGCGGGCAAGCGCGCGGTCGACCAGCGGGACAAGGGCGGCGGGGACGGCATCGGCAGGAATCGGCATGAAGCGATTATGCATGGGGTCGCACGCGGCGCCCGAATGATGCGGTACGTATAAGGGCCGTGCCCCATCGCACGCGGGTAATCCAACGGCGATCGATTGGGATGCGGCCCTGCCGGAGACGGCCGTTCACCCAATTTCAGACATAAAAAAGCCCGCTTGCAGCGAACTGCCAGCGGGCTCTGCTCCCTCCCCCACGTCGGGATGCAGGGCGATCTTCTAGGCTCCGCGCAGAAGTTGCACGCTGCACTGCAAAACAATACCGGCGGGTACAGATGCCCTCATTTAACTGAATAGGAACCCATCCGCGCGGTGGACGCCATTCCACCTTGGTCGCAGCCGGTTGGCGGCGGCGATGGCGGATAATGAATGTCCCCCACAAAACGTAGTCGTCATGTCCGTTGATCGCATTGCCGACGCGCGCCTGCGCGGTCGCGTTGTATCTGCCGAAGCCGCCGCCGCGCTGATCCAGCCCGGTGAGACGGTGGCCATGAGTGGTTTCACCGGCTCGGGCTACCCCAAGGCGGTGCCGGTGGCCCTGGCCCAGCGCATCGAGGCGTTCCACGCCGACAACCTGCC
The DNA here is from genome assembly GCF_043204395.1 of Stenotrophomonas sp. NPDC047960. Lineage (NCBI taxonomy): Bacteria > Pseudomonadati > Pseudomonadota > Gammaproteobacteria > Lysobacterales > Lysobacteraceae > Stenotrophomonas > Stenotrophomonas sp. NPDC047960. Next base: position 377,488 of record NZ_JBIDBX010000003.1, read on the forward strand.
CTTCCAGATCAGCCTGATGACCGGTGCGTCCACCGCCCCGGAACTGGACGGCGCGCTGGCCAAGGCCGATGGCATCGCCATGCGCATGCCGTTCCAGAGCGATCCGGATGCGCGCAACCGCATCAACGCGGGCCTGCTGGACTACATCGACATCCACCTGAGCCACGTGGCCCAGCATGTGTGGTTCGGGTTCTATGGCGAGATCGACACGGCGGTGATCGAGGTTTCGGCGATCCGCGAAGACGGTTCGCTGGTCCCCTCCACCTCGGTGGGCAATAACAAGACCTGGCTGGACCTGGCCAAGAAGGTGATCGTCGAGGTCAACGAATGGCAGCCGGCCGGGGTGGACGGCATGCACGACATCTACTACGGCACGGCGCTGCCGCCGCACCGCAAGCCGATTCCGCTGGTTCACGGCAACGACCGCATCGGTGAGACGGCACTGCGTTGTGACCCGGACAAGATCGTGGCGGTGGTGCGCACCAACGGCCCGGACCGCAACAGCCCGTTCAGCCCGATCGATGCGACCAGCGAGCAGATCGCGGCGTACCTGATCGAGTTCCTGCAGCACGAAGTGGCGCGCGGGCGCCTGCCGGCCAACCTGCTGCCACTGCAGAGCGGCGTGGGCAACATTCCCAATGCGGTGCTGGCGGGCTTGGGCAAAAGCGGCTTCCGCGACCTGAGCGCGTTCACCGAAGTGATCCAGGACGGCATGCTGGACCTGCTGCGCGACGGGGTGCTGAGCTATGCCTCGTGCACCGGGTTCGCGCTGAGCCCGCAGGCCAACGAGACGTTCAAGGAAAACATCGATTTCTACCGCGAGCGCATCATCATGCGCACGCAGGAGATTTCCAACCACCCGGAACTGGTGCGCCGCCTGGGCTGCATCGGCATGAACGGCATGATCGAGGTGGATCTGTACGGCAACGTCAATTCCACGCATGTGATGGGCACGCGGATCATGAACGGCATTGGCGGTTCGGGGGATTTCGCGCGCAACGGGTTCCTGTCGGCGTTCCTGAGCCCGTCGACGGCCAAGAACGGGACCATCTCGGCGATCGTGCCGATGGTGAGCCACGTGGACCACACCGAACACGATGTGTCGGTGATCGTGACCGAGCAGGGGTTGGCGGATCTGCGCGGGTTGCCGCCGCGCAAGCGTGCGCGTGCGGTGATCGACAATTGTGCGCATCCCGATTTCCGCGACCAGCTCAACGATTATTTCGAGCGCGCCAGCCGGGACAGTTACGGCAAGCACACCCCGCACCTGCTGCCCGAAGCGTTGTCGTGGCACCAGCGGTGGTTGGATACGGGCACGATGAAGGCGTGAGCGCCGGTGGGTGAGGTACCGACCAACGGTCGGTACCTACCGGTAAACCGCGATCATCCGCCGCGGTGATTGCCGGTAGGCCACGACCGTTGGTGGTGGCGCACGCAATCCGTCAACCGCGCAGGCTGTCCAGCGATTCCTGCTGCAGGCGTTCGTAAATCACGAACTCGTCTTCCACCTTCATGCCCAGCGCCTGCTCGAACGCATCGCGGTTGGCATGGGCGGCATAGGCGCGCTGCTCTTCACCGCCGAGGTTGGACTGGAAAATACCCGCCGCGCTGACCGGCAGGAAATCTTCGTAGACGATCGGGTCGGCACTGGCCAGCCCTGCCGCCACCAGCGCTTCGGCCGGCAGGTCGCCCACGGCGGCCGGGTTGGCGCGGCCGGCTTCAGTGAGCGCATAGCGGTAATAGCCCAGCCCTTCGCGGCGCAGGGTGTCGTGGTCGTCCGGGAACGCGGTGAAGGCCGCGGCCAGGCGCGTGGGGTAATCCTGGCCGGTGCTGCCGGCACCGCCGGCATCACGGGCCTGGGCCAGCAGCTGATCGTACAACGCGCGGCCCTTGGGAGTCAGGGCCAGGCCGCGCTGTTCGATTTCGCCGAAGCGTGCGGTGTGGGTGCCGGCATCGCCACCTTCCCCATCAGGGAAGTTCACCGTTTCTTCCAGCGCCTTGAAGCTGGTCTGGCGCAGCAGGATCGGGCAGCGGCGCGGCGGCGGGCCTTCGACCACGGCCTTGGCATCGATGCCACGGGCGAGCATGCCGGCCTGCGCGGCGTCGATATCCAGCGTGCGCGGGGTGAGATGGTTGATGTGCGGGCCCCGGAAGCTGACCACGTCGGCCACCAGGCGATGGGCGTCGTGCAGGGCGTGGTAAGTGGCCAGCGACACGGTGGCGTCGCTGTGCCAGCGGAAGGTTTCCAGCGCGGCGAGCACGAAGCGGCGCGCGTCGTTCTGGTCCAGCCCGCCTTCGCGTTCGGCCTGGTCAATCAGCGCCAGTGCGTCAGCGGTGAAGATGCGGCGGCGCGCGAGGATGCGCGCGGCTTCGTCGCGCAGGACTTCGTCCTCAATCAGTTCCAGGCGCAGCAGCGAGGTGAACACGCGGAACGGGTTGGCGGCCAGCGCGGCGGCGGTGCGCGGTCGGAAGGCGGTGGAATGCACCGGCACGCCGGCTACGGAGAGGTCGTAGTAGCCGATCGGGTGCATGCCCATCACCGCGAACAGGCGACCCAGGGTGGCCAGCTCGTCGGCCGTGCCGACGCGGATGGCGCCGTGGCGTTCCTGCGCCAGGCGGCCACGCTCGTCATTGCGTTCGAGCTGCTCGGCCAGCGCCGGGTTGTCGGTGAGCACGGCATCGTTGATCTCGGCCACCAGGTCAACCAGGGTGCCGTACAGCGGCACTTCGGTGCGGTACATGGTGGACATGGCCTGGGCGAACAGGCTGCGGATATCGTCGGGTGAAACGAAACGGTCGGCGCTCATTACGTACTCGGCAACGGATCACGGGAACAGCAGGTACCCATTGTCGCCGAGGAAGCGGGATGCGGCGAGGTGCACAGCAGCATTGACGAGGGTGCCCCACACGTCGCATGGAGGGGTAGGGTCGGTTCCCGAACGACCGCCGATAACGGGTCAACGCCCGGTAACGCATGACCCCGAAACGGAGCGAGAGCCGTCCCCGACGAAGGTCATGCCATCACCGAACGCGGAGCATTTCACGGCGGTCGATCGGGATGCGACCCTACCGCTTGGCGGCTTTGTCGCGCTGGGCGCGGTCGCCGAGCTGGCGCTTGAGGGTGGCGTCGAGGGTGACCGGGCGGTCCCAGTGGTCGTGGCTGGCCACGATGGCGTGGCGCAGGGTGCGCCAGTGCTGGTTGGTCGGGGTGACCGGCATTCTGGTCACCACCTCGGCCCAGCGCTTGTCGTCGCCTTCTTCGGGCACGAAGCGCGACCAGGCCTGCACGGCATCCCGGCAGGAGCGTTCGGTGGCCTTGGCCCAGAAGCAGGCGAAGTAGATGTCGCCGGCCTGCCAGCCGTGGGTGTAGAACAGCGCGGCGATGTAATCGCGCGGGACGCTGGCGTAACGCGCTACCTCGTCGAGGAAGCTCTGCGGGTAGCGCTCGGCGTAATGGTTGATGTCCTGCAGCTGGGTATCGACCCAGGCATCACCGGTATCGACCTGGTAGGCCTGGGATTTCTCAGGGGTCTGCTGTGCGGCCGCCAGCACCGGCAACCACAGCAGCAGAACCACCAGCAGCAGGCGCAGGCGCTTCACCGGCTCAGCCGCCCGCCGCCTTGGCTTCAATGGCGCGCAGGGCCTGCGGCCAGTCGAAGGCGGTGGCCGCTTCCACCATGCGCGGCTCATCGGCGGCCACGCCATGCTGGGTTTCGTGCGCCCAGGTCACTGCGTACGGGGTGTGGATGCCCCAGCCGCCCAGGGTAACCACCGGCTCGATATCCGAGCGCAGCGAGTTGCCGACCATGACGAAACGCTCCATCGGCAGGTCGAACTCTTCGAGTACGCGCGCGTAGGTTTCCGGGTCCTTCTCGGAGACGATTTCGATGCGCGGGAACAACTCGCGCAGGTTGGCGACCTTGATCTTGGCTTCCTGGTGGAACAGGTCGCCCTTGGTGATCAATACCACCGGGTAATCGCGGGCGATCTCGGCGACGGACTCGCGCACGCCGTCGATCAGTTCGACCGGATGGCGCAGGGTGTCATGGCCGATGTCGAGGATCAGCTGCAGGTCGCGTGCGGCAATGGCCTTTCCGGTGATCTCGATGGCCGCTTCCAGCATCGACAGGGTCATGCCCTTTACACCGTAGCCGAACACGCCAAGGTTGCGCTGCTGCACCTCGAGCAGGTGGCGCGCGGTGGCGGTGTCGTGCACGTCGATGTAGCGCGACAGGATGTCGAGGTAATCCTGCTCGGCCTTGCGGTAGTAGTCCTCGCTCTTCCACAGCGTATCGTCACCGTCAAAACCGACCAGACCGATGGCGCCGGTGGGCGCGGGCATGGAGGTCATCATCGGGCAAGGATACCAAGGCGAAAAGAAGGAAGGGCGGCCCAAGCCGCCCTTCCAGGCCATTCACCGTTGTCCATCGGTTTCAGGCAGTTGCGCGTTTAGCGGCCCGGGGCGGCGTTGCCGCCGGCTGCGGCGCCCTGCTGGGCGGCGACATAGGCCTTGTACTCGTCCGGGGTCAGCTTGCCGTCCTTGTTGCTGTCAGCCTGGTCGAAGACCTGGGCAAGGCCGGCGTTCACCTGGGCCTCGGTCTTGCTGATGGCGCCGTCACCGTCGGTATCAACGCTGGCCCAGGTCTGGCCGCCACCGCCACCGCCGCCAGCCTGCGCCGACGCCTGGGCAGCGGCGCCGGTGGCGGCATCCGCCGCCTGGTCGGCCTGTGCCGCCGACTGCTGGGCCTGCGCGGCCTGGGTCTGTGCCTGCGCGGCGCTCTGCTGGGCGGTCTGGGCCATCGCCGGAATGGCCAGAACACTGCCGGCGGCGACGATCAGGGCGATCAGGGGCTTGCGGTTGCGAATAGTCATCTGGGTGGTCTCCTTGTGGGATGTTGCGCGGCTCGTTGTTTTCCGCACGACCCCAGACTGACACCCCGTTTGTGAATCAATCTTGCGCCGCAACCGGCCTTCGCACACGGTCTTAACCACCCGCGCGCCGCGCTCCATTACCGGTGCGGTTACGCACAGGTGAGCGGTTGGTAAGGTGATCATTCAATGCGCCCGGATTTAACCGGATGCGAACGAAAACTCAGCGTTCGGTGGCGCTTTTTTCGCCTGAGCAGGAACTGAATATCAGCCAGGCCAGTGCAACGCCACCGAGTGCACCGGCCACTTCGATGACCACGCGCGAGCCCAGTTCGTTTGGATCGTGGATGGTGGCCAGGAACAGGCGCGCATACAGCGGCGACTCTAGCCGCATCATGCCCATGTAGAACAGGTTCCAGGCATCGATGCCAGCCGCGCCCGCCACGGCGATGACGCAGGACCAGCCGATGGCGTGCCCGTCCGACCACCCCGCCCAGCGGCACAGCCGGTGCCACAGCGCATACACCAGCACGCCCAGCAGCAGGGCGATCAGGCCGGCTTCAAGCGTGCCCAGCAATCCAAAATGCAGCGGCAGGTTCATCGTGTTCCGTGGGTTCGGTGAGCGCGCATTGTAGGCGCTCAGCGAACCGGAACGTCGTAGGCCGTGGTGGGGCTGGGCTCGGGCGTGAGGGTGAAGTGCCACCACTCCTGCGGGTAGTTGGCAAAGCCCCGGCGCTGCATGGCCTGCAGCAGGGTCTGCCGGTTGCGGTACTGGGTGGGGGTGATGTCGGGCGCGTCGGTATGCGCGCGCGGGCCAAAGAAGTCGAAGTCGGTGCCCATGTCGATCACGCTGCACGGGTCGCTGCGGCAGTCGAGCAGGCCCAGGTCGACGGTGGCGCCGCGGCTGTGCCCGGAGGTTTCGGCGATGTAGCCGCCCAGCAGCGCCGGCTTGTCCAGACCGGGGTATTGCTGCGCCTTGCGCGATTGCTCGAGCGGGTCGTTGGCCCAGGCCACGAAGGAGCGCACCGACTGTGCCGGACGGTAGCAGTCGAACAGCTGCAGGCCATAGCCGCCCGCGCGCAGGTCGGCCTCCACCTGGGCCAGCGCCTTGGCCGCCGGGCGCAGCAGGAAGCACTTGGGTGCCTCGTACCCCGGTACCGGGCGGCCGGTGAAGTTGTTGGCGCCGGCGTAGCGCATGTCGAGCTTGATATCCGGCGAGAGCGTGGTGATGTCAACCAGGCCGGCCTGCTCGGCGGTACGGACCAAGGCGATGTGCACCGGCTGGGCCGACACCACCGCGGGCGCGGCCAAGGCGAGCAGCAGGCTGAGGGCAATCGCCGACGCGGGTGAAGTGCAGGTCCTGGTAGTCATAGCTGAAGTCGATATCCGGATCGATCGCGCTCAGGCGGAGCGCCGGCGGGGTGCCCGGCTCCACCTGCAGCCAGGGTTCTGCATCCGCCCCGAGGGTATCCCACTGCACCAGCCAGCGGGTATCGAGCTGCATCACGGTTCCGCGCAGTGACGGCGATTTGTCCACGCTGAAACGCAGGCTGTTGTTTTCGGGGCAGAGGCGGGCCTGGCCCAGCCAGGGGTCGCGATAGAGGCCCTGCACGGCTGAGGGATGGTCGGCGCTGCGTAGAGCCACGCCCTGCGTGGCTGCGGGATGGTCGGCGCTGCTCAGCCACGCAGGGCGTGGCTCTACGGGTTTGCGTGCCGTCGTGTCTGGCAGTACGTGGGTGGTGTTGCGGCGCTGGGTCCGTTCGGCCTGCAGCTGCCCGGAGTAACCGGCAACGGTCTGCAGCTGCTCTGGCGCGGTGTAATGCTTGAGCGCGGCCTGCATGAGCACGGTGCGCGCGTCCTCGCCTTCGCCATTGATCAGGATCACCACGCCCACCCTGCGGTCCGGCAGCAGCGCGAGCGAGGAATACATCCCCGACAACGTGCCGGTGTGGGCGACCTTCCACTGCCCGTCCATGTCCGACAGCCGCCAGCCATAGCCATAGGCGGAGAAATGCGCGTTGTCCCAGCGGCGCTGGCGTTCGCCCAGCGGCATGGGCATGTGCGCGGTCCACAGCGCGCGGCGCTGGGTATCGCTGAGCCAGCCAGGCACCAGGCTGGGATCCAGCAGGACCTGCATCCAGCGGGTCATGTCGCGCAGGCTGCAGCGGATGCCGCCAGCCGCCATCGAGGTCAGATCCGGCGCGATGTCGGTATCAGCATTGACCACCGCGTTGCGACCTTCGCGGGGGACATGCGGCTGGGCCACGTTGCCCACCTTCGCCACCGACCACGCGCCGGCCTGGCAGCGGGTCATGCCGAGCGGGCCGAAGACTTCCTCGCGCAGCAGCTGGTCATACGGCTTGCCCCCGGCGGCGGCGGCCACCTCACCGGCCACCACATACATCAGGTTGTCGTAGGCGTAACCGCTGCGGAAGCTGGTGACCGGCTTGAGATGGGCAAGACCGGCCATGATGTCGGCGCGGGTGAAGGCATTGGGTTCGGGCCAGAGCATCAGGTCGCCCGCGCCAAGGCCCAGCCCGCTGTTGTGGATGAGCAGGTCGCGCACCTGCATGTGTTCGGTGACCCACGGGTCGTGCATGCGGAACTGCGGCAGGTACTTTGTAACGGGGTCGTCCCACGCCAGCAGGCCACGGTCGACCAGCCGCGCCAGGACTGCCGCAGTCATGGCCTTGCTGTTGGACGCGATCTTGAACAGGGTGTCGGCGTCGATGGGTTCGCCACTGCCGGCGCGGCGTTCACCGGCGGTGTGGGTATAGACCACGCGGCCGTCATCCACCACGGCCATGGCCAGTCCCGGCAGCGCGTAGTGCTGCCGGGTCTGGTCGAACATCGCCTGGAAGCCGGGCTCGGCGGCTGCGGCGGTGGCCGAAGCCATGACCCCCGCCGCCACGCACGCCACCCACGGTTTCAAGACGCTCATGCGCTCAATAGTTCCACGTCACCGTGAGCTGCGCATAGCGCGGCGACTGGAACCCGGCGCCGTAACCGTACAGCGGGTTCGGCGTGCCGATGCTGTCCTGCGGCTCGTAGTCCTGGTCCACCGAGACGATGCGCTGCTGGTTGAGCACGTTGTACACGGCCAGCTTCAGGCTGATGTCCAGCGGCACCGGCACCTTGTAGGCGATGCTCATGTCCAGGTCGTAGGTCCAGGGGGTGCGGCCATCACCGGCACGCGGCGAATGCACGAACACGCGTTCGGACGGCACGCTGGACTGGCAGTTGGATACGCACACGAAATAGCTGTGGAAATCGGTGGCATCAAACGGGTTGCCTGCACCAAAGCGGGTGATCGGGCTGCCGGACTGGATGCCCAGCGTGGCCGCCACGGTCAGGTTTTCGGTGAGCGCGTAGCTGCCGCGGAACTTGAACTGGTGGCGGCGATCATTGGCCAGGTAGCCGTAGCCGCGGTAGTTGACCCATGGGTTGTCAAAGTTCTCGGTACGGCCCGAATCGGCGAAGTCGGTATCGGAATTGACTGGACCTTCGGCGTTGCCCTTGCCATAGGCCAGGGTGTAGGACGCGTTGAAGCCCCACTTGCCATCCCATGCACGGTCGACCTGGAGTTCCAGCGCCTTGTAATCACGCTTCGGCTTGACCCAGCCGCGCTGGCCCACGTAGTTGCCGTCGTCGTCATACAGCGCCCAGCCTTCGCGGGCGGTGTCGATGTCGATCCAGCCATCATTGCTGCCATCGCAATCGGTATCGCCCCACACGGTGTTGGTGCGACCCGGGTTGCCCATGATCCACACGCTGTCGACCTCACCACACTGGCCGGTCGCGGTGATGTTCATGTCATCGATGGCATTGTTCAGGCGGCGATAGGTGACGCTGGCGCCGACCGACCAGGATTCGCTGAGCATGTGCTGGAAGCCGAGGATCGCTTCATCCTGGTACACCGGGTCCATGTCGCGGTTCACTTCGGCGCGCAGGTCCGGCACGCTGCCGTCGCCCTGCGAGTTGTCCACCGGGCCGATCTGGCCGCCCAGTACCGGGATGTTGTTCCCGCCACCGGAGTAGCCGAGGAACTCGTACCAGGTACGCTCATCCAGGAAGCCGCCGGCCTGCTTGATGTTGATGACGTTGGCCACCGGCAGGAAGTAGCGGCCGAGGTTGCCGAACACCTTGGTGGTGCCATCGCCCCTGACGTCCCAGGAGAAGCCCAGGCGCGGGGCGAACATGTTGTCGATCTTGATGTAGCTGTCGCCGTCACCGCCCCTGTTGTCGAAGCCTTCCACGCGCGCGCCGATGTTCAGCAGCAGGTTGGGGGTGACCTGCCAGTTGTCTTCGATGTAGTACGCGGAGTTGATGGTCTCGAACGAACCGGCCACTTCATAGCGGCGGGTGCGCGCGACCAGTCCGCTGGCCGGCACGGTGCCGCCGTTGAGCGAGCTGCCGGGAGTGCGGTAGTAGATGTCGTAGCGCAGCCCGCCCGGACCCGGGTAGGAGCGTTCGTAATCGGAGGTGTTCTCTTCGCGGTCCAGGCCGAAGCGCAGCAGGTGGTCGCCCAGGGCCCACTCGAAGTCGGCACGGGCCGCCTTGCGGGTATCCAGCGCCGATTCCACCTGCGAGCTGCTGGTGCAGCTGCGGTCGCCCTGCAGGCCGGTGGGCACGCCCTGGCTGGCGGTGCGGTTGTCGAACACGCGGTTGCAGTTCTGGTCCATCAGGCTGCTCTGCGAACGGTTGCGCTTGTTCTCGCCATACATGAGCTTCATGGTCAGGTCGTTGTTGACCTGCCAGCTGTAGGTGCCCGACCAGTTCTTGCCGCCGACCGTGTTGTAGATCTGGTTGGTGCGGTCGCCGACGATGTCGCCGGTGGCGTAGTCGTACCTGTAGACGTCGGTGATGGTGTCGCTTTTGTCGGAGAAGCCGAACAGCGACAGCATCTGGTTGTCGGTGATCTGCCAGTCCAGCTTGCCGCCCCAGAACGGGTCATCGGCGCTGCCGCGGTTGAACACGGTGCCGGCGTCGTTGGTGGAGTTGGGCTGGTAGTCGCGCGCTTCGTACATGCCGAAGAAGAACAGCTTGTCCTGTACCAGCGCGCCGGAGGCGAACACGTTCAGGGCGCTGCGCGAGTAGTCATCCTGGCTGGCGGTGATGTAGCGGCTTCCGTTGCGGTCGTAGCGGTCGCGGGCCTGCGACTGCCACGCGCGCGGTTCCACCACCAGCTGCGCACCGGTCTGGAATTCATTGGTGCCCGAGCGGGTCACGGCGTTGATGACGCCGCCGGTGCTGCGCCCGAACTCCACCGAGTAGCCGCCGGTCTTGACCTGGAACTCCTGGTAGAAGCCGAACGGCACCGACGAGAAGCCGACCCGGTTGTAGAAGTCGGTAACGTTCAGGCCGTTGACGTACACGGTGTTTTCCGCGACCGAGGAGCCACCGAAGGAGATGCCCTGCCCGCCCAGCGAGCCCTTGCCCTTCACCGCGCCCGGCGCCAGCAGGGCGACGGCGGTGATGTCGCGGTCCACCGGCAGGCGCGAGAGCTCTTCGCGGGTGATGTTGGTGGCCGATTCGGTGGAGCGCACGTCCACCATGTTCACCACCTGGGGGGCCCTGACCTGCACTGCGCCCAAGGTGTTCACGCCGCTGACCGGCACGTTCACCGTGGTGGCATTGCCCAGGGTCACGTTGACCTGCCCTACGCGCGCCGGCGCGCCGCCGGCCACGGCCACTTCCAGGTCGTAGGTGCCCACCGGCAGCAGGGGAATGCGGTAGCTGCCGTTGGCATCGGCGCGCACCGAGCGCACGAAGCCGGTGGCCGGGTTGCGCACCGTGACCGTGGCGCCTTCCAGTTGCTGGCCCGGCTCGCTGAGCAGCCTGCCCGCCACGGAACCGTCCTGCGCCATCGCCGCCGGCGCCACGACACCGAGGCACGCACCCAATGCGACGCATAGCGCCGCCCGCTTCAAACCGTTCGCTTTCATTCCCTGCTCTCTCCTTCAAGGGTGAAAAAACAATGTTGATTACCCCACCAACGGTGGGGTGCTACCGCGGCGTGGCTGGCACCACGTGCGATTGGAAGTCGTAATTCCACTGATCGAAATACAGGTTGCCGCCGGACCATTCGACTTCACCGCGCTGCGAATCCACGGTGTCCGAACGGGGGTACCGCTTGGCCGGCTGGAACGGTTGCTGGAAGTCGTCGTTGAAGGCGATGCGGTAGGCATCGAGCCCGCCGAAGTAGAAATCGCGCAGCGCCGGGTCCGCGCTTTTCAGGCGGCCGGTGGTCACATCCATCGGCACCCAGCCGTACGGGGCCAGGTACAGCGCGCCCCAGTCGTGCAGATTGTTGTAGCCCACCGCGTCGTCCGAATAGACCATGCCCGACTGCCAGCGCGCGGGAATGCCGTTGAGCCGCAACAAGGCGATCAGCAGCAGTGTCTGCTGTCCGCAGTCGGCATGGCCAGCGTGCAGGGCGTAGTCGCTGATGTTGGAGATGGTCGAGTATTCGCGGGCGCCGGCCCACGGGATCTGGTCGACCGCGTCGAACAGCTTCTGAGCGACCCGGTAGGGGTTGGTCTCATTGCCGACCACGCGCTGCGAGAACGCACGCAACGCCGGGGTGAACACCACGTGCGGCGCTTGTTCGGCCAGGTAGGGCTGCAGCGCGGCATCGGCCGGCGTGGGCAGCACCTTGGCCGGATCGATCGCGATGTGGCGCGCGTAGACAGTGACGGCGTAGCGGATCTCGAAGCGGGTCGGCGTTCCCGCCACCGCTTTCTGCTGCAGGTGGACCGTGCGCTGCTGGGCGGCTTCGGGCGCGATCACCACTTCGCTTTTCGGGCCGATCCAGGTGATGTCTTCCTGCTGGCCGGGAATGGCGCGCGGGTAAGGAATCCAGGCCTGCAGCAGTTCGCCGGCGGGCACGGCATCGGGTTTGACCGTGATCGACTGGGTGACTTCCACGCGGCGTGGCACCAGGCTGGTGGCGCCGCTGGCCTTGGCCGCCGCGATCACTTCTTCGTGGTGCGGGGCGAGGTTCTCGTACGGGCCATCCACCGGTAGCGGGACGTTGGGTGCGCGGCGTGCCTTGGCTTCGGCGCTGACCCGGAACAGGTTGGCCGGCGCGCGCTTGAAGTAGCGGCGTTCACCGTCGATGTCCAGGTGTTCGATCAGCCCGGCGGCATCCCAGCGCGCGAACTCGTCATCGCGCAGGTCCGGGATCTGCTTGCGCACCATCGCCTTGGCGGCAGCCTCGTCCAGGGTGAAGTCCAGCCGCATGCGGCGCATCCGCTCGCGCTGGAACGCATAAGCCGCACGTGCGTCTTCGCTGAGCGCGGGATCGTTGATGGCCGCAGCGATGCGCGCGTCGGCAGCGGCAAAGTCGCCGTGGTCGATCTGCGCCACCACCGCATCCAGCGCCGGCGCCTGCGCCCCGGCCGAGGCAATGCCCAGCAGCAGGCACGCCGTCGCGGCGCGCCGGGCGAAGGTCGAGGCAGAAGAACGCGGTTTGCGTACGGGCAGATCCACGGCGACACTTCCCAAGGTGCAGGTGGTAATCGCTGTGTAACACGGGCCTGACAGGTGGTCAATAATTTATTCTTGCTTTCGCTGGAAAAAGGAATAAATATTCCTGACGCTTTCGAGGAGGGTGACCGCTCCATGATCCAGGCTTCCCCCCGCCGCCCCGCGCGGCTTGCGTGGCCGGCGCGTGCCTTGCTGGCCGCGGTGCTCGCCCTGCCCGCCGCTGCTACCTGGGCTCAGGCGCCTGTCGCCAGCCCTTCCGACTTTGCTGGCGTGGTGGGCCTGCGTGAGGCCTATCTGGACCCGGCGTTCTGGGCGGCGCGGCTGCCCGATGCCGACCGGGTGATCCTGGATCGCGCGGGCATCGCGGCGCAGAACGCGCGCATGCGCGCCGAAGACACCTCCATTCATGACCTGCGCGCCCTGCCCGCGCGCCTGCCGCGCGCCACGGTGCTGGCCGACATCCAGGCGCTCTCGCGCTGGCCGCAGAAGCTGCTGTTCGGTGAGGACGGCAAACCGGTGGCCGCCACCGCGCGTCCGGCGATCGAGGCCAACCTGGCGCTGGACGCCATTCCTGCCGAGCGCCCGCTGCAGTACGGCCTGGTCACCCACCGCGCCGCACTACGCGCATTCCCGACCGCGCTGCGGGTGTTCACCTCGCAGGGCGATACCGATATCGACCGCTTCCAGGAGTCCGCGCTGTTCCCGGGCGATGCGGTAGCGGTGCTGCATGAAAGCGCGGATGGGCAGTGGCTGTTCGTCACCAGCGAACGCTACTCGGCGTGGATCGAGAAGCGCTTCGTGGGCGTGGGGGATGCGGCCACGGTGCTGGGCTACGGCCAGCACGGTCCGTATCGCGTGGTGACCGGCGCCACCGTGTACACCGCGTTCACCCCGGAAGAGCCGCGCGTGTCGCGGCTGCAGCTGGAGATGGGCGTGCGCCTGCCGGTGCTGGCCGACTGGCCGATGGCGCAGGCCGTGAATGGCCAGCAGGCACATGGCGCGCACGTGGTGCAGTTGCCGGTCCGCAACGACGACGGCACCCTGGCCCTGGTGCCGGCCTTGCTGCCGCGTTCGCAGGATACGGCCAGCGACTACCTGCCACTGACACCGCGCAACCTGCTCAGCCAGAGCTTCAAGTTCCTGGGCGAGCGTTACGGCTGGGGCCATTCGTACGACACCCGTGACTGCAGCGGCTTCGTCTCCGAGATCTACCGCAGCTTCGGCGTGCTGGTGCCGCGCAATACCAGCGCGCAGGCGATCAGCCCGGCGCTGGACCGTATCGCCTTCAGCGACAAGGACGGCAAGGCCAAGCGCGACGCGGCCGTTCAGCAGCTGCAGGTGGGCGACCTGGTCTACATTCCCGGCCACGTGATGGTCACCATTGGCCAGCTCGACGGACAGACGTGGATGATCCACGACACCGCCGGCGGCAGCTGGTTCGGCCCGGGCGGCAAGCGCGTGCAGGCCCATCTCAATGGCGTCTCGGTGACGCCGCTGCAGCCGATGATGGCCAGCGACACCGTGAGCTATATCGACCGCATCACCAACATCCAGCGCATCCGGCCCCAGACTCCTTGATGAAAATCACCGACATTGAACTTGGCATGCTGCGCGTGCCGCTGAAAACCCCGTTCAAGACCGCACTGCGCACCGTGGACACGGTGGAAGACGTGGTGGTGCTGGTCCGCACCGATACCGGCCACACCGGCTACGGCGAGGCGCCGGCCACGGCGGTGATCACCGGCGATACCCACGGTTCGATCATCGAGGCGATCAACACCTTCATCAAGCCGCGCCTGGTCGGCCAGGACGTGGCCGAGCTCAACCGCAACTGCGCGCTGATCCAGTCATCGATGGAGCGCAACACCAGCGCCAAGGCGGCGGTGGAAATCGCGGTGTACGACCTGTGGGCGCAGCTGCACAAGGCGCCGCTGTACCAGATGCTGGGCGGTGGCGACCCGGTGATCACCACCGACATCACCATCAGCGTGGATTACATCGACAAGATGGTGGCCGATTCGCTGTCGGCGATCGACCGCGGCTTCGAGTCGCTGAAGATCAAGGTCGGCAAGGACATCGGGCTGGATATCGAGCGGGTGAAGGCGATCCATGCGGCCGTGCAGGGCCGCGCCCTGCTGCGGCTGGATGCCAACCAGGGCTGGACCGCCAAGCAGGCGGTGCATGCCATGCGCACGCTGGAAGAGGCCGGGGTGGTGCTGGAACTGCTGGAGCAGCCGGTGAAGGCGGCCGACATCAGCGGGCTGAAGTATGTGACCGACCGGGTCAACACGCCGGTGATGGCCGATGAGAGCGTGTTCAACCCGGGCCAGGTGTTCGACCTGATCCAGCAGCGCGCCGCCGACATCATCAACATCAAGCTGATGAAAACCGGCGGGCTGTCCAACGCGATCCGGATTGCCGACATCGCCGCCATCTACGGGGTGCCGTGCATGATCGGCTGCATGATCGAATCGAGCATCAGCGTGGCCGCGGCCGTGCACCTGGCGGTGGCCAAGAGCGAGGTGATCACCAAGGTGGACCTGGACGGGCCGTCGCTGGGGCAGTTCAACCCCGTCACGGGCGGGGTACAGTTCAACGAGTCGGAGATCACCATCAGCGACGCGCCCGGTCTGGGCATCACTGAAGTGCGCGGTCTGGAGATGATCAGGCCGCCGCGCTGGTAACGTGCCCCGCCCCCTTTTGATTGGAACCGTTGCCTGACCCATGCCGCCCCTGGTGAAAATCCGCTCCGAGCGTGACCACATGTCGGCAATCGAACGCCGCATCGCTGATTTCATCCTCGACAATGCCCACCTGCTGCGCGATTACTCCTCGCAGCAGCTGGCCAGCGCGCTGGGCATCAGCCAGTCCAGCGTGGTCAAGTTCAGCCAGAAGCTCGGCTTCAAGGGCTACCCGGACCTGAAGTATTCCATCGGCCAGGCCGTGGCGCGCGCCGGCAACGATCCGGGCGCCGGCCCGCCGGCCGCCGCGCCGGGCAACGATTACGACCAGCTGGCCGAGCGCCTGCGCCTGAGCCGCAACGCAGCCGACGAGGAAACCCGGCTGGCCAACCCGCAGGCGGACGTGGAAGCGATCGTGCAGCTGATCGATGGCGCGCCCAAGCTGTTCGTGTACGGGCTGGGCGATGATGGTCTGTACGCGCGCGAATTCGCGATGCGGCTGTCGCTGCTGGGCATGCTCACCGTGCACCACGCCGACCCGATCCTGATGATGGCCAACCTGTCGGCGGCGCGGCCGGGCGATGTGCTGCTGGTGTTTTCCGAATTCGGCAAGCTGCCGCAGTTGTTCCAGCTCTCGCGCCAGTTCCAGGACGTGGGCGGCAAGGTGGTGTCGATCACCCGCCACAGCGCCAACCCGCTGCGCGCGCACGCCGATGGCGCGCTGGTGGTGTGCGCGCACGATCCGGCGCCGCACGTGGCGCAACTGTTGTACCGTTCTGCCTTGCAGTCGCTGCTGGACTTCGTGTTCGTGCTGCTCTGCCACGCCAACCCGGACCGCCACCGCCAGCTCGGGGTGAACCTGGAACGGATCGAACACCTGATCGACACCTGATTCCCGGAGTGCACCCGATGCTGTCGCTGCTGCGTACCGCCTTTGCCACCGTGCTGGTTGCCAGCGCCCTGCCCGCTTCGGCACTCACCCCCGTGGCCACGCCGCTGCACGACAACGGCCAGATGATCGTGGTCACCACCGATGGCTGGGATGCCACACAGGGTAGGTTGCAGGCCTATGCACGTACCCCACAGGGCTGGCAGCCACATGGCGCCGCATTCGATGTGGCGGTGGGCCGCAGCGGCAGCGCCTGGGGCGTGGGCGTAGCGCCCGCGCCGAACGGCAGTGGGCCGCAGCAGCCGGGCGAGCCGCTGAAGAAGGAGGGTGACGGCCGCAGCCCGGCCGGCATGTTCAGCATCGGTCCGGCGTTCGGCTATGCGCCGAAGATCGCCAGCGCGATGCCCTACCAGCCGATGCTGGAGAGCAGCTACTGCATGGATGTACCCGACTCGAAGTATTACAACCGCATCGTCGATGCCGAGGTCGTAGGGGCCGACGCGGTCGAAGGGTCCACCGAACCGATGCGGCTGGACCTGCACAACAAGGGCGACGTGCGTTACCGCGAAGGCTTCGTGATCGAGCACAACCCGAACGCCGAGCCGGGCCGGGGCAGCTGCATCTTCGCGCACCTGTGGCGCACGCCGGGTGAGGCCACGGCCGGCTGCACGGCGATGCAGCCCGAACACATGCGTGGCCTGCTGGCCTGGCTCGACCCGGCCCAGCGCCCGGTGTTCGTGCTGCTGCCGCGCGCCCAGTACCAGCGCCTGCAGCAGGACTGGCAGCTGCCGCCGCTGCCCAAGGCCGCACGATGAGCGCCGCGCCCGAACCGCAACTGGAACGCGCGGTCAGCCGCTGGCAGATCGTGGGGTTGTCGATCAACGACGTGATCGGCAGTGGCATCTACCTGCTGCCGGCCGCTACCGTGCTCCTGCTGGGGCCGTTCAGCCTGTGGGGCGTGGTGGCGGCAGGCATCGTGGTGGCACTGCTGGTGCTCTGTTACGCGCAGGCGGCCAGTTATTTCGATGAGCCCGGCGGCAGTTATCTGTATGCGCGCGAGGCGTTCGGGCGCTTTGCCGGGTTCGAGATCGGCTGGATGATCTGGCTGACCCGGATCAGTTCGGCCGCCGCGTTGAGCAACGCGCTGGCCGATGCGGTGGCACGGTTCTGGCCCTGGGCCGGGCACGATGTGGGCCGGGTGCTGGTGATCGTGGCCTCGCTGGGGTTCCTGACCGCGGTGAACGTGGCCGGTGTGCGCTCGGCAGCGCGGACCGGGATCGTGCTGGTGATCGGCAAGATGCTGCCGCTGCTGCTGTTCGTGGCGATCGGCGCGTTCTACGTGGATACCGACCTGGCCTTCTCCGGCACCCGCCCGGACCCGCATGACCTGCAGCGCATGGGCGAGGCGGCGTTGCTGCTGCTGTATGCCTATGCCGGCTTCGAGAACATCCCGGCTGCAGCCGGTGAGTACCGCAACCCGCGCCGCGACATCCCGTTCGCGCTGATCACCATGATCATCACGGTAACGGTGATCTACGGCGCGGTGCAGTTCATCGCGCAGGGCACGTTGCCGGGCCTGGCCGATTCGGCCACCCCGCTGGCCGATGCCGCCGCCGGCTTCGGCGGTGAGGCGCTGGCCCTGATCCTCACGGTGGGCGCGACGATTTCCATCCTGGGCACCAACAGCAACACGATGATGATGGGCCCGCGCTTCCTGTTCGCGCTGGCGCGCGATGGCTACGGGCCGAAGCTGCTGGCGCAGGTGCATCCGCGCTTCCGCACGCCGGCCGCGGCGATCATCACCCAGGGCCTGATCGCGCTGGTGCTGGCGTTGTCCGGCTCGTTCGTGCAGCTGGCGCTGCTGTCGATGACCACGCGCCTGTTCGCGTACATCGGCACGGCGGCGGCTGTGATCGTGCTGGCCCGCCGCTTCCGCGACCGCCCCGGCGCGCTGAAGCTGCCCGGTGGCCCGCTGATTCCGATCCTGGCACTGGTGCTGTGCCTGGCGCTGTTTGCCAGTGCCAGCTGGCAGAACATCGTGGCTGCGCTGATCGCGTTCGCGGTTGGCGCGGTGATCTACCTGCTGCCGCGCAAGACGGTGTGAGCGAGCCGCGCTTGATGCGCTGTTCACCCCGTGCGCCCGCGGCGTTAACCCGGTGCCGGGTACGGTGAAGCCTCACCCCACCGGAGCCAGACATGAGCCCTGATTACCAGATTCCCGGCCGGGTGCCGGAAGACGGCGTACCGCGCGAAGCAGTGTCCGATTACTGGCGCGAGCGCTTCAGCGCCGAGCCGTATTACGACAGCGAACAGACCTTCGAAGATTACGAGCCGGCCTATTACCTGGGCCACAGCGCGCGGTTGGGCGGTACCCGCGCCGATGAGATCATCCAGGCCTACGAGCAGGTCGAAGCCGAACTTGAATCGCGCTGGGCGCGTGAACAGGCCACCAGCAAGTTGACCTGGGCCCAGGCCCGCAACGCGGTGCGTCGTGGTTGGGACGAGTCCACCGCCCTGCACCAGGCCCACCTGGACAAGGGCGTACCGCGCGGCACCTGAGTACCGCGCGGCGCGACGCGGGATTATTCCGCGCGCGGAATCGGCGGAATCTCGCGGTCACCCGCGGCCATCAGGTCGCGGGTGTTTTTCTGTACGGCCACGGCGCCAAACAGGCTCAGCGCGAAGGCCATGCCGTAGAAGCCCTTTCGCTGAGCAGCAGGGTGGCGTTCCACAACCCCACCAGCAGCAGCAACAGCGACACGAGCAGCGCGAACCAGCACAGCGCGTAATAGAGCGCACTCACCGGGATGCCTTCCACCCGGTCGCGCACGCTCTTCTGCAGCGAGACTGCGGCGAACAGACCGAACAGCAGCAGGGTGAGGTAGTAGCCCTTCTCGTTCAGGGCCATTTCGGCATTGAACAGGCCGACCAGGTACGCCACGGCGCCCAGCAGCAGTGCGGTCCACGAGGCGGCGATGAACGCCGGAGACGGCTTGGTGACCTGAGGCTTCATTGTTCAAACTCCCTTTTGATGGCGCCTACGGTAGCCGATTCCCCCGCACCCGCCTACGGGGGTGACGTATGGTCCACGCCCCCTTGATGGTCATGGTGTACAACAACGGCTGGCCATTCGCGTCCCCTTCCGGAGATCTCCCATGACCCGCCACCTGCTGCTGACCCTTGCCCTCGCCGCCACCCCGGCCCTGTTCACCACCGCCTGCGTGGCCGCGGATACGCCCGGGGCGGCCTCCGCGCCCGCGCTGGAAAAGGCGCAGTGGCCGTTCACCGCCACTGAATTTGCCACCTTCGACCAGCCGTGGGCGATGAGCTTCCTGCCCGATGGCAGCCTGCTGGTGACCGAGAAGGAAGGCAGGCTGAAGCGCTTCAACCTGACCACCCGCAAGAGCGCGGAGATCACCGGCGTGCCCAAGGTGGCCTACGGCGGCCAGGGCGGCTTCGGTGATGTGCTGCCGCACCCGGATTTCGCCCGGAACGGCGTTGTGTACCTGAGCTACGCCGAGGAAGGCGACAAGGACACGCGCGGGGCGGCGGTCGGTCGCGCCAAGCTGGTGCTTGCCGCCGATGGCAGCGGCACGCTGGAAGACTTCAAGGTGATCTGGCGCCAGACCCCGAAGGTGGATGGCAAGGGGCACTACGGCCACCGCCTGGCCTTCGGGCCGGACGGCAAGCTGTGGATCACCTCCAGCGAGCGCCAGAAGTTCGATCCGGCGCAGGACATGTCCGGCAACCTGGGCAAGATCATCCGCCTCAACGATGATGGCAGCGTGCCGAGCGACAACCCGTTCGCCTCCCAGGGCGGCGTGGCCGCGCAGGTCTGGTCGCTGGGCCATCGCAACGCGCTCGGCATCGCCTTCGACGCACGCGGCAAGCTGTGGGTGCACGAAATGGGCCCGGCCGGTGGCGATGAGTTGAACCTGATCACGCGCGGCGCGAACTACGGCTACCCGATCGTGTCCAACGGCAACCATTACGACGGCCGCGACATTCCCGACCACAGCACGCGGCCGGAATTCGCCGCCCCGAAGGTGACCTGGACCCCGGTGATTTCGCCGGCCGGTTTCATCATCTACAGCGGCACGCTGTTCCCGCAGTGGACCGGCAGCGGCTTCATCGGCGGGCTGTCGTCCACCTCGCTGGTGCGGGTAGCCTTCGACGGTGACAACGCGCGCGAAGCCGAGCGCTTCCTGATGGGCGAACGCATCCGCGAAGTGGAACAGGGTCCGGATGGCGCGATCTGGCTGCTGGAAGATGGCAGCAAGGGCAAGCTGTTGAAGCTCACCCCGAAGGGGTGATGCAGGTGGGAGCGCCGGGCGATGCCCGGCCTTCCCCGCCGACGTTCATGCCTTGACCGAACGCGGGCAATGCCACGGCGGTCGATCGGGATGCGACCCTACCAGCGCGCAGTCCCGACCGGCCCAACCGGCCCGGTCGGCGGTTCGGCGGCGCTGGGGGTAGGGTCGGTTCCCAAACGACTGCCGCTGCGCCATCAACATCCGGTAACGCATGACCTCCAACGAAGGCATGCGTCATTGCCCGATATTGTTGACCTTGACGTCGCTCTTGGTGCATTCCTTGTCCAGGCAGGTGCCGTTGATCCACACCTCGCCCTGGCCCAGCATCACGCCCTGCCAGTTGACGAACAGCGTGTCGAACTTCTGCTCGGCAATCAGCTTCGCCAGCGCCGGGGTCACGATCTTGTCGTAGTCGCGCTGGAAGGCGGCAGCATCAGCCACCTTCTGGTTCTTGCCACCGATGGTGACCCGCACGGGGTACCGCATCAGCCCGGCGACGGCCGCGCGGTCACCTGCGGCCACGCCATGCTGCAGTTCGTTGAACACGCTTTCGTAGGGAGCCGCATCCCCCAGCAGCTTGGTGATGCGCTCGCGTGCGCCACCCTCGGCTTCGGCAGATGCATCCGCAGCGGGCGTAGCCGCCGAATCGGTCCCCGCCACCGGCGGTGCGGTATCCGGCGTGGCTGCCGTGCTCGGTTCCACCGCATCCGGTGACAACCCGGCCTGCGGCGCATCCTCTGCGGCGGTGGGCGTGGTGGCCGGCGGCGAGGTCGAGGGCGCCGCCGCCTCATTGGCCGGCGGCGTGGGCTGGCTGCAGGCAGCCAGCATCAACGTGGGAAGCAGGATCTTGATCAGGCGCATGCACGGCTCCGTCGGTATCGCGAAGATGCGAGCGTAGCCGGAAGCGCGTGGAATACCGATGACGGTAGTGCCAGGCCCTGCCTGGCAACCGCGCGGTGATGGTCCGCCGGGCAGGGCCCGGCGCCACGTCACTTGGCCAGCAGCTCGAAGAGCACCGGCTCACCGGCAGCAGACGACGCACACACCCACACGTCGAACTGGCCCGGCTCCGCACCGAACACGCCATCACGCCCGGTGAAGCCCAGCGCATGACGATCCAGCGTGAAGCGCACCTCCGTGCTCTCGCCCGGCTGCAACGCTACCTTGCGGAAATCCTTCAGCTCGCGCACCGGCCGCACGCGGCTGGCGACACGGTCGTGGATGTACAGCTGGACCACTTCCTCACCCGCCACCGCGCCGGTGTTGGTGAGCGTGGTGGTGATCTCCAGCGTGTCATCCCAGCCCAGCTGTGCGCTGCTCAGCTGCGGCACGCCATAACCGAAGCTGGTGTAGCCGATGCCGTGCCCGAACGGATACAGCGCCGCGTTGGGAATCTCGCGCCAGCGCGCCTTGAACTCCGACATGGTCGGCAGTTCCGGGCGGCCGGTGCGCGGGTGGTTGTAGAAGAACGGCTGCTGCCCCGATACCTGCGGGAAGCTCACCGGCAGGCGGCCGGACGGGTTGTAATCGCCGAACAGCACATCGGCCACGGCCGGGCCGGTCTGCGTGCCCAGATACCAGGTGACGGCCACAGCCTGCGCATTGCGCACCGCCCCCTGCAGGGCCAGTGCGCGACCATTGCGCAGCAGCACCACCAGCGGCTTGCCGGTCATCGCCACCGCCTCGGCCAGCGCCTGCTGCGGCGCCGGCAGGGTGATTTCCACCCGCGACTGCGCTTCGCCGCTGTAGCGCTGCGGCTCGCCCAGCGCCAGCACCACCACGTCCGCACGCAGCGCCGCAGCCACGGCCTGTTCGATGCCGTCCTGCACGGCCGCTTCCAGGTCGCAGCCGGGCACGACCTCCAGCAGGCTTTCATCGCTGATCGCCGCGCGCACGCCAGCTTCCAGGGTGACGTAGCGGTCCTTGTCGCCAAACAGCGTCCAGCAGCCTTCGATGTTGTCACGGTCCTGCACGAACGGTCCGATCAGGGCGATCTTCTGCCCGGCCTTGCGCAGCGGCAGCACGTTGCCCTCGTTTTTCAGCAGGACGATGGAACGGCGCGCGGCATCGCGCGAAAGTTCATCGTGCGCAGCGATGTACGAGGTATCGGCTTCGCGCACCGGATCCAGCGAACGGTAGGGATTGTCGAACAGGCCGATCGCTTCCTTCAGATTGAGGATGCGGCGCACCGATTCATCCAGCGTGGCCATCGGCACCTCGCCGCTGTCGATCAGGCCCGGCAGGTGTTCGGCATAGAAGCCGCTCTGCATGCTCAGGTCCAGGCCAGCGGTGAACGCCTTGGCGGTGGCATCGCGGTCGTCGGCGGCATAACCGTGCGCGACCAGTTCCATGTCGGCGGTGTAATCGGAGATCACCACGCCGGGGAACTGCCATTCACCGCGCAGGATGTCGGTAAGCAGTTCGGCGTTGGCGCTGGCGGGCACGCCGTTGATGTCGTTGAAAGAGGACATCACGGTGATCGCGCCGGCGTCGAACGCGGCCTTGAACGGCGGCAGGTGCACGTCGCGCAGGGTCTGCGGCGAGATGTCCACCATGTTGTATTCCATGCCGGCCATCACCGCGCCGTAGGCGGCGAAGTGCTTCGGGGTGGACAGCAGCGCGTCGGCGGCGCGCAGGTCCGGGCCCTGGAAGCCGCGCACGCGGGCGGCGGCGAACGCACAGCCCAGCACCACGTCTTCCCCGGCGCCTTCGGCACCGCGGCCCCAGCGCTGGTCGCGGGCGATGTCCACCGCCGGTGCGTAGGTCCAGTGCAGGCCCGCCGCGGTGGCTTCGACGGCCGTCGCGCGCGCGGTGCGTTCGGCCAGGTCCGGTTCGAAGCTGGCCGCTTCGCCCAGCGGGATCGGGAACACGGTGCGCATGCCGTGGATGACGTCGGCGGCGAGGATCACCGGAATGCCCAGGCGGCTTTCCTCCAGGGCAACCTGCTGGATGCGGCGGCCCGCTTCGACGCCCACGCCGTTGAACAGCGAGCCCACCTTGCCTTCGCGCACCTGCTGCAGCACCTGGTCGGCATTGCTGACATTGGCTTCGGGGTTCACGTCCGGCGCGAACGGCCGAACCATGTCCGCGAACACACCCAGCTGGCCGACCTTTTCTTCGACGGTCATCTGGGCAATGAGTGTTTCGATGCGATCGGAGGCCACCGGCTATCCTTATGAAAACGTTTACAAGGCCGAGATTCTAGCGTTCCCGCCGCCAGCAAAGCAAAGCGCGGGGCTGAGGAGCTTACTCTGCGGCGGGCCGCTGCTGCTGTGTGGCCATCAACATGGCATCGCTGGAGGCCTGGAACACGCGCAGCCCAAACGCCGGCAGGATCGCCAGCAGGTGGTCGAACACATCCGACTGGATGCCCTCGTAGCTGGCCCAGGCGGTGGTCCGGGTAAAGCAGTACACCTCCAGCGGCAAGCCTTCGGTGGTGGGTTGCAGTTGCCGTACCAGCAACGTCATATCCGTATGGATGCCAGGGTGCTGGTGCAGGTAGCGCTCCACGTAGGCACGGAAGGTGCCCAGATTGGTGACCCGGCGCGCGTTCACCGCAGCAACGCCCTTCGCCTCCAGCTGGGTGTTCCATTCGGTGAGCTCGGCCTGCTTTTCACGCAGGTAGTCGCCCAGCACCGCGAACTGCTCCAGCCGCTGCAGCGCCGCCGCGTCCAGGAACGCCACGCTGTGCTGGTCCAGGTACAACGCGCGCTTGATCCGGCGGCCGCCTGCTTCCTGCATGCCGCGCCAGTTCTTGAACGACTCGGTGACCAGCTTCTTGGTCGGGATGGTGGTGATGGTCTTATCGAAGTTCTGCACGGTGATGGTGTGCAGGGCGATATCGATCACATCGCCATCGGCGTTCTGGCTGGGCATCTCGATCCAGTCGCCGAGCCGCACGCGGCCATCGCCGCTGATCTGCACGCTGGCCACCAGCGACAGAATGGTGTCCTGGAAGATCAGCATCAGCACGGCGGTGGCGGCGCCCAGGCCGGCCACCATCGGACCCAGCTTCACCCCCAACAGGGTGGCGATGATGGACAAACCGGCCACGACGAACACCACGATCTTCACTACCTGCAGGTAGCCCTTGATCGGCTTGCTGCGGGCATCGGGGCGGCGTTCGTACAGCTCGTTGGCCGCATCCAGCGCATGCGAAACCGCCAGCGCCACGGTCAGCACCGCCCATGCCTGGCAGGCGCTGATCACGCCCGACACCAGCTGCGGCGGCAGGTCCGGCACGATGCGGATGCCGGCGGCGATGACCATGCTGGGCACCACGTTGGACAGGCGCGAGATCACCCGCAGGTTGCTGCCGCCTTCGGTACCGGGCAGGCGGCGCACCAGTCGGCGCAGGCCGCGCAGCAGGATGCGCTTGGTGACGAAGTTGGCCAGCCAGGCGGCCAGCGCCAGCGCGCACAGGACGATGGTGGTGTAGGCCCAGGGCCAGGGTTCGAGGGTTTGCTGCAGGCCTTCCAGCCATTGCACGGCGATTACTGCATCTGTCATTTCTTGGGGGTCTCTCATTACTGCCAGGGCCGGCCAACGGCCGGCGCTACCGGGGCAGCTTCAGGCGGCGCTGCGTTCGATGATCACGCCTACCGCTTTGGCGCCGCGCACGGCGCCGGGCTTGCTCAGCTTCAGGCGCAGCCACTGCACGTTGAATTCGCGCAGCACGATCTCGGCGATGCGCTCGGCCAGGGTTTCGACCAGGCCGAAGTCGGATTCGCGCACGAACTGCTCGATGCGCTTGCTGACGGCCTTGTAGTTCAGGGTGTCGGCGATGTCGTCGCTGGCCGCCGGCTTACGGTTGTCAAAACCCATTTCCAGATCGAAGCGCAGGGTCTGGCGGATTCGCCGTTCCCAGTCGTAGATCCCGATCAGGGCATCGATCTCAAGCCCTTCGATGAATACCTTGTCCATAGGAGTGCCACGTAGAAGATGGCAACCATGGTAACGGGACGGCCCCGAACGTGCCTCGAACCGGTGCCTGACGGCGCCCGGTGTGAAATACCTCTTGTCCCCAGGTGGAGATGGGATACCCATCCGCGAGTCCCGCTGGCGCGTGAGGCAGAAATTACGTGGGCGGCACTACGCCGTCACCCATTGTTGAATAGTGAAGCTGCGCTGCCCGCGCGCAGCGGCATGGATGGCCGGACACGATAGGGTGAGGCCACTGCTGCGGAATCGACCAGTCTGACGCTGACTACTGCACCGCCGGCAGCGTCGCCATGTCCCAGCGCGGGGTGACCTGCACCTGCGGCGGGTTGTGCTGGCCGGCCTGCAGACGCAGCGCGCCGGCGAAGGCGATCATGGCGCCGTTGTCGGTGCACAGCGAAGGGCGCGGGAAGCAGGCGCGGCCACCACGGCGTTCGGCCATCTGCTGCAGCTTGGCCCGCAGGCGCTTGTTGGCGCCCACGCCACCGGCCACGACGATCACGTCGGTACCGGCCGCATCCAGCGCGCGCTCGCATTTGATGGCCAGGGTTTCGACCACGGCATCTTCAAAGCCGCGCGCGATGTCGGCGCGGGTCTGCTCGCTCTGGTCGCTGTCGCGCCAGGCCAGCAGCACCTGGGTCTTCAGGCCGGAGAAGCTGAAATCCAGCCCGGGCCGGTCGGTCATCGGGCGGGTGAACTTGAACCTGCCCGGGGTGCCCTTTTCGGCGAGGGCTGCCAGCTGTGGGCCGCCCGGGTACGGCAGGCCCATCAGCTTGGCGGTCTTGTCGAAGGCCTCGCCGGCGGCGTCGTCCAGGGTCTCGCCGAGCAGGCGGTACTGGCCAATCCGGTCCACCGCCACCAGCTGGGTATGCCCGCCGGACACCAGCAGGGCCACGAATGGCGGCTCCGGCGGGTCGTCCTCCATCAGCGGGGCCAGCAGGTGCCCTTCCATATGGTGGACACCCACCGCAGGCACCTCCAGCGCCCAGGCCAGCGATCGGGCCACGCCCGCACCCACCAGCAGGGCGCCGACCAGCCCCGGGCCGGCCGTATAGGCCACCCCGTCGATGTCGCCCACGCCCAACCCGGCCTCGGCCAGGGTCTGGCGGATCAGGGGGAGCAGCTTGCGCACGTGGTCGCGGCTGGCCAGTTCGGGCACCACTCCGCCGTATTCGGCGTGAAGGGCGATCTGGCTGTAGACGGCATGGGCGCGCAGGGCGTCCGGGCCGGCCACGGCGGTGTCATACACCGCTACGCCGGTCTCATCGCAGGAAGATTCGATACCAAGGACTCGCATAACGGGTATTATGGACCTCTTGAGGCCTTGGCAGACGTACCGCCGACGTGCCCTTCACTACCCCAGGCCAGGATCTTTGCCGGGGTGGGTTGCAACTTCTTTTCTCGCCGCTATAATGTGCGGCTCTCACCGGGCGTGACCCGGTTCTACTGTGTCCCGGAGATTCCATGCCCAGCGTTAAAGTCCGCGAGAACGAGCCCTTCGAGTTTGCGCTCCGTCGCTTCAAGCGCACCTGCGAAAAGGCCGGCGTGCTGGCCGAAACCCGCAAGCGCGAGTTCTACGAAAAGCCGACCCAGGAGCGCAAGCGTAAGGCTGCTGCTGCTGTGAAGCGTCAGCTGCGCCGCTCGTCGCGCGACGTCACCAAGCGTCAGCGCCTGTACTGATCGGACGCAACTTCGATGCGGCAGGCTGGTCCTGTCGCGGCGGAGCCGAAGCCGGAACGCGCGAGCGTTACCGGCTTTTTGCGTTTCCACCCTTTTCACCGATACGAGGTGTTCCATGAGCCTGAAGCTGCAGCTCACCGAAGACATGAAGGCCGCCATGAAGGCGGGCGAAAAGCACAAGCTGGGCGTGATCCGCCTGATCAACGCCGCCATCAAGCAGCGTGAAGTGGATGAGCGCATCGAGCTGGACGATGCCGCCGTCATCGCCGTGCTGGACAAGATGGTCAAGCAGCGCAAGGACTCGGTCAGCCAGTACGAAGCGGCCAACCGTGAAGACCTGGCCCAGATCGAGCGTGACGAGCTGGCGGTGATCGACACCTACCTGCCGGCCAAGATGGGCGAAGCCGAGATCGTGGCTGCGATCCAGGCCGCCATCGCCGAAACCGGCGCCGCCAGTGCTGCCGACATGGGCAAGCTGATGGGCGCGCTGAAGCCGAAGCTGGCCGGCCAGGCCGACATGGGCCTGGTGTCCAAGCTGGTGAAGGCGCACTTCGCCGGTTGAGTTTGAGAGGGACACGACCAACGGTCGTGTCCTACCGGGTGGCGTCACGGCCCCCGCGGCCGGTGTCGTCCTCGGGCGGCTTCGCACCATGCGGTAGGCACCGACCGTTGGTCGGTGCATGTTTCACCCGGTCTTCGAACCGGGCCTGCTAGAAATCCAGGCATGTCTTCGCTGCCACCTTCCCCCGCGCCCGAGCCCTCCCGCGTTCCACTCCGCCTGCGCAAGTACGTGGACCGGCTTGAACGCAGCTTCCCGGTCGCCGTGGGCAAACGCTTCGTCGATGTGGACGTGCTGACCCAGGCCGCGTCGGTGTCCTTCTATGCGCTGCTCTCGATGGCGCCGTTGCTGGTACTGCTGCTGTGGCTGACCGCCTCGCTGTATCCGCCCGCACAGCAGGCGCTGATCGGACAGATCAACGATGTCGCCGGCAGCAGCGCGGCCACGGTGGCCGATACCGTGCTCAAGAACGCCGACAACCAGCCTTCGATGGGCTCGCTGGCCGGGATGTGGAGCACGCTGCTGCTGTTCATCGGCGCCACGGCGGTGTTCGCCCAGCTGCAGAACGCGCTCAACCTGATCTTCAATACCAGCGGCGAACGCCTGGATGGCATCGTGGCGTGGCTGCGCAAGCGCGTGTTTTCCTTTGGCGTGGTGCTGGCACTGGGCTTCCTGCTGATCCTGTCGATGACCGCCACCACCATGCTGCAGGTGGCGTTCGCACAGCTGCCCTCGGTACTGCCGGCGGTGGGCTACCTGACCAGTCTGTTGCTGTACACGGTGGGCTTTGCCTTCCTGTACCACTACCTGCCCGATCGCCGCGTGGCGTGGCGGCAGGCATTCATTGGCGGGGTGATCACCTCGGCCCTGTTCGCGCTGGGCCGCTACGGCATCGGGCTGTACATCGCCACGGTGGCACCGGGCAGTGCCTATGGCTCTATGGGCGCGCTGGTGATCTCGCTGGTGTGGATCTACTACGCCACGGTGGTGTTCTTCGTGGGCGCGCTGATGACCGCGGTGATCGATGAGCGCCTGCGTGCCCGGGTCCACCTGGCCGAGGCCGGCATCGTGCCGCCGAAACCGGGCGAAGGCACCGCCAGCTAGTAGACTAGCGGGGTCCCCCGCTTCCGTGCGTGGCCGTTACCGGCCCTGCCCCCTGCTGCTGCCCATGGCCCGTATCCCCGACGCATTCATCGACGACCTGCTGGCCCGCTCCGACATCGTCGAAGTGGTGGGCAGCCGCGTGCCGTTGAAGCGCCAGGGCAAGGAATATTCGGCGCGCTGCCCGTTCCATGACGAGCGTTCGGCTTCTTTCACGGTCTCACCCACCAAGCAGTTCTACCACTGCTTCGGCTGCGGCGCGCACGGCACCGCGATCAGCTTCCTGATGAACTACGACCGCCTGGAGTTCCTCGACGCGGTCGATGAGCTGGCCAAGCGCGTGGGCATGGAAGTACCGCGCGATACCCAGCCGCGCACCGCCCAGCAGCAGGACGACAGCCGCGAGCTGTACGCGGCGCTGGATGCGGCCACGCGGTTCTTCCAGAAGTCGCTGGAGGGCAGCGACACCGCACGTGCCTACCTGGACCGGCGCGGCGTCGACGAGGAAAACCGCACGCGATTTGCGATCGGCTACGCGCCCGATGGGTACAGCGCGTTGAAGGATGCACTGGGCAAGGACGAGCGGCGCATGAAGCTGCTTGACCGCGCCGGGCTGTTTTCCAAGAACGACCGCGGCCATGTCTACGACAAGTTCCGCGACCGGGTGATGTTCCCGATCTTCGACCGGCGCGGGCGCGTGATCGCCTTTGGCGGGCGGGTGCTGGAGAAGGACGACGGCCCGAAGTACCTCAATTCGCCGGAAACCGCGCTGTTCCACAAGGGCCGCGAGCTGTACGGCCTGTGGCAGGTGCGCCAGGCCAACCAGAAGATCGAACGGCTGATCGTGGTGGAAGGCTACATGGACGTGGTGTCGCTGTTCCAGTTCGGGGTCACCCAGGCGGTGGCCACGCTGGGCACGGCGACCACGCCGGACCATGCCGAGCTGCTGTTCCGCAACGCGCCGGACGTGTTCTTCTGCTTCGACGGCGACGCCGCCGGCCGCCGCGCCGGCTGGCGCGCGCTGGAGTCGGTGCTGCCGCGCATGAAGGATGGGCGACAGGCGTTCTTCCTGTTCCTGCCTGATGGCGAAGACCCGGACACCATCGTGCGCAAGGAAGGCAAGGACGGCTTCGACGAGCGCCTCAAGCAGGCCACGCCGTTGTCGCAGTTCTTCTTCGACGAGCTCACCCGCGAGGTCAACATGGCCACGCTGGACGGCAAGGCACGCCTGGCCGAGCGCGCGCGGCCCATGCTGGCGCAGATTCCCGATGGCGCCTTCGGCGACCTGATGAAGCAGCAGCTGGCCACGTTGACCGGGCTGGGCGCCAAACCGCCCGCAGCGCCAGTGTCACGCCCGCCTGCACGCGCCGTGGCTCCCGCGCAGCGGCGCAGCCTGGTACGCGCGGCCATTGCCATCCTGCTGCAGCAGCCATCGCTGGCGATGACGCTGGAAGGCCACCACTTCAGCGGCCTGCGCCTGCCCGGCGTGGAGCTGCTGATCGAGCTGCTGACCCTGGTGGAACAGCGCCCGGACATCAGCACCGGCGCGCTGCTGGAGCATTTCGAAGGCCGCGAAGAGCAGGAATCGCTGCACAAGCTGGCCGCGCAGACCCTGCCCGGCGATGAGGCGATGTGGAACCAGGAACTGCACGATGCGGTGGCGCAGCTGGAAAAACAGCTGTTGCTGCAACGTCTTGAGGAGCTTCAGGCAAAGCAGCGGCAGCAGGGTCTGGACGATACTGACAAGTACGAACTGCGCGAGCTGTTGAAGGCGCGCGCCACGCTGCGTTGACCGATCACGCCCCTCCCCCCTGCTCTACAGGAGCCTGCCCACCATGACCCGCTGGTGGTCGCGCCTGCGACCTGACAACTTCACCCTCGCCCTGCTCGGCACCGTGCTGCTGGCATCGTTCCTGCCCATGCACGGTCCTGCGGCCATGGTGCTGGACGATGTCACCGACGTGGCCATCGCTGCGCTGTTCTTCCTGCACGGCGCACGCCTGCCGCGCGAATCGATCATGGCCGGGCTGCTGCACTGGCGCCTGC
The DNA here is from genome assembly GCF_043204395.1 of Stenotrophomonas sp. NPDC047960. Taxonomy (NCBI): domain Bacteria; kingdom Pseudomonadati; phylum Pseudomonadota; class Gammaproteobacteria; order Lysobacterales; family Lysobacteraceae; genus Stenotrophomonas; species Stenotrophomonas sp. NPDC047960. The sequence goes on from NZ_JBIDBX010000003.1 coordinate 408,052, forward strand.
ACCTGACCATCCTGGCCTGCACGTTCGTGCTGTTCCCGCTGTTCGGGCTGGCGTTCAAGCCGTTGGATGGCTGGCTGCTCACCCCGGAGCTGTACATCGGCGTGCTGTTCCTGTGCGCGCTGCCGTCCACGGTGCAGTCCTCGATCGCGTTCACCTCGCTGGCGCGTGGCAACGTGCCCGCGGCAGTGGTCAGCGCCTCGCTGTCCAGCATCCTGGGCGTGTTCCTGACTCCACTGCTGTTGGCCCTGTTGGCCGGTACCGCGGGCGGCATGCACAACCCCGGCCAGGCCATCCTGAGCATCATGCTGCAGCTGCTGGTGCCGTTCGTGGCGGGCCATCTGCTGCGTCCGTGGATCGCCCGCTGGGTAGAGCGGCAGCGCGCGCTGCTGCGCTACACCGACCAGGGCACCATCCTGCTGGTGGTGTATTCGGCGTTCGGTGAAGCGGTGAACGAAGGGCTGTGGAGCAAGACCCCGCTGCTGTCACTGCTCACCGTGGCAGTGGTAGCTGCGGTGCTGCTGGGCATCGCCATGCCGACGATTGCCTTCCTGTCACGGCGGCTGGGCTTCAACCGCGAAGACCGCATCACCATCCTGTTCTGCGGGTCCAAGAAGAGCCTGGCCACCGGCGTACCGATGGCCAAGGTGCTGTTCGCCGGCGGCAGCCTGGGCGCCATCGTGCTGCCGATCATGATCTACCACCAGATCCAGCTGATCGTCTGCGCAGTAATTGCACAGCGGTATGCACGCGACTCTTGAGATACGGGATGCACGTGCAGGGCCGCCCTGGGACGGCCCTGCATAGGTTCAATCTAAAACAGATTCCGCAATCTCCTTCAACATCTCGGCCTTACGTTCCACCTTGTCGTCACCTGTGGCGATCAATTTGTAGACTTTGTCCTTCCCGGCCCTCACCAATGCCACTCGGCCGCGGCCCTGACCATCAACCTCCATCTCGATTTGCCCCGGTGTGCCGTTGATCACGGCATTCTGTGCTTCAACGAAGGCTTCAATCACGCCTCCGGGAACGCGGAAATTCTCTTCATTTAACTCCACGATACCTACGTCTTTGAAGCGATAGAAACGGGACAGCCCAGAGGATTTCAGCCCTTCAATTGCACCTGTTGGCTCCATGCCGATCGTTTCCGCAGCGCCCAGCGGCGTTCTCTGCAGATCGCTTGGAGGATTCGGCAGCCGCTGACGCAGGATCGCATCGGGTCGCCATACCTTCGGCAGTGCCCTGATGAGCGCCTGTTGGGATGGAATAGTGCCCTTCGGCACCCGTACCACGCCCGAGCGACTGCGTTGGAACTGCTCGCGAAAGTACTCCTTGACTGGCTCGGGAGCATCCAGTTCGGCCAATGGGATCAGGCGATAGACGCCTTCTTCAAGGCTTCGTGCTGCGCCTTGTGCGTCATCCTTCTCGGCTGCCCGCATCGCGCGATCGCTCAACCATTGGCCAACGGCGTCGGCTTGCTCCGATGATGCGTGTATTGACCCCATCGGGAGGACCATGGTGAGCAACGTGACTGCTAATTTCAGTTTCATCGTGATTACCATTCAGTGAGCGCACAGTCGACGACAGCGGTGTGCCGTACGTAGGGAAGTCGGTCAGGAATTCACGTGTGGTACCCCCGTACCAGCATTCGTTCAGGATCAGACTGGTCACCTGCCCTGAACCGCCATGCGAAGCCACCATTGTTTGGCGCCCCTAGGTTGTGCTTCGGGTAGATGTTGCCTTGGGGAACATGCTTGCTTGCCGCTGACCCCTGAATTCTTCTGAAGAGAGGGCGGTCGTAGGTAATCGATTCGTTGACGAAGCCTAGACAGTTGGCACGGCTGAGCGCTTTTACTTCGGCGTGGACGGCCGCGCTGTAAAACGCGCTCACTGTGAGAAGACTCAATCCGAGAATCCTTGTTGGATGCATCCGTTTCTCCTCATGTGTATGCGACTCAACTCGCGAGCTCTGTATAGGCCACAAGACACGCGAGGAAGTGAGACATCAATCCTGCTTCAAGCAGTTGAGTCGAGGAGTACAAGGTGGCGCGGCGTTGTCTGACCGCACCTTCGGGACGATAGCGACGCGCGGTAGGGTCGCTTCCCAAACGACTGCCGATAGCGGTGATCGGCCGATGGTGGGCATGACAATCATCGGACCTTCGCTTTGCGACGTGGCGTCGGCCAGGGTCATGCCGCCATCGCGGTGATCGTTGCTCCGGGCGGTCGTTTGGGAAGCGACCCTACCAAAGCCGTCCCAGCCCACCGGGTTCCGCTCCGACCGGCGTCAGCGGTCGGTCAACGTGCCTACGCTCAGCGCCGACAAGTACACCCATACGTCATACGAGCGATCCGGGTCCGTGTCGGCAACCGGAGCGCGTGCTGGCCGCTCAAGCAGCGGCATCGCGGGGCGGGGGCTCATGCAATGCCAGGTGTGCCCACGCAGTGCTTCCACGCGCACGCTGTACAGCGGCAGGTCCAGAAGGAAAGCCGCCATGGTGCGATGCTGCATTTCCGGGGGCGCATCTTCGAACGGGTGGCGCATTGCATGCACGTTGCCTGTCAGTACCAGCATCCGCGCCGCGCTGGGCAGGGCGTTGAACTGTTGGCGCACATGGGTGGCCATCTCCGCGTCGCGATCCACGTCGCTGTCGTACGCGCCGATTTCAATGTCGTAGCCCGCTACGGCGATATCGCGACCCTGCGCCCCCAGAGCCATCGCTTCATACCGTCACGTCCTGTTGGGGTCATGAAAGCAATGGCGACACGATCTTCGGATTCAACCCCACGCGTGTGCGGTAGCGCCGGGCTCTGCCCGGCGGCTGTTCGATCACAGGAACGGCAGCATCCAGTGGTCCACCATCAGGAACGCGAACAGCGCCATGAGGTAGACGATGGAGTAGCCGAACATCTTCATCGAGAACAGCTCGTCCGGCGGGTTGAGCATGCGCCAGGCGTACCAGAGGAACACGGCATTGAGCACCACCGCGCCGCCCAGGTAGAACAGGCCGCTCATGCCCACCGCGGCGGGCAGGATGCTGACGATGGCCAGGGCGATGGAGTACGCCATGATCGACTTGCGGGTGTAGGCCACGCCGTGGGTCACCGGCAGCATCGGGATCTTGGCCTTGGCGTAATCCTCGCGACGGAAGATCGCCAGCGCCCAGAAGTGCGGCGGGGTCCAGATGAAGATGATCAGCACCAGCAGCGAGGCGTAGGCCCAGTCCATCGGGCCCTGCATGCCGGTGATGGCGGCCCAGCCCAGCAATGGCGGGGTGGCACCGGCGAGGCCGCCGATCACGATGTTCTGCGAGGTCGCGCGCTTGAGGTACACCGTGTAGATGACCGCATAGCCGATCAGCGAGGCGAAGGTCAGCACGGCGGTGATGACGTTGACCCACACCACCAGGATGGTCATCGACAGCACGATCAGCGCGCCGGCAAACACCAGCACCTGCCACGGCTTCACCTTGCCCACCACCAGCGGCCGCCACGAGGTGCGCGCCATCTGCGCGTCGATCTGTGCGTCCAGCAGCTGGTTGATGGCGGCCGCAGCCGAGGCTGCCAGCCAGATGCCGAGGAACCCGAGCGCGCCGCGCACGGCCTGCTCGGCAGTGGGCAACGCGGGTATGGCCAGGAACATGCCCACCAGCGCGGTGAACACGATCAGGGCCACCACCTTCGGCTTGGTCAGATCCCAATACTGCCGAACGCTCATGGTGTCGCTCCAGCTGCTTCGCGCTGGAGCTCCCGCGATTCGCTGCGCGAATCGCGACCATGAGGGGCATTCTTCCACGCCCCCGCGCCTTCGGCGCCGCCCCCGAACTTCGGGGGCTCTGTTCCTGCACTTTCATCGACTACGTCGGAGGGTGCGCGCAGGCGCGCCAGCAGCGTGACCAGCACGAACAGCAGCGCGACCGCGCCGCCGCTGTGCGCCACCGCCACTTCCAGCGGCACCGCCAGCTTCACGTTCAGGATGCCCAGGGTGATCTGCAGCACCACCAGCAGCCCCAGCGCGCTGGCCCAGCCACGCATGCTCGGCAGCCGGAACAGGCGCACCGCCAGCCACAGCAGGTACACGGCCACGACGACGGCAAACATCCGGTGCGCCATCTGGATGGCGATACGCGAGGCGCCATCGAGCACGCCCCCTTCGTAATCCACGCCGATCCCACGCCACAGCGTGAAGCCTTCCTTGAAGTCGTGCTGCGGCCACCACTGGCTCACGCAGCGCGGGAAATTATCCAGCGAGGCACTGCCGCCGCCGCAGGCCAGCGCGGCGTAGTTGGCGCTCACCCAGCCGCCGAGGGCGATCTGCATCACCAGCACGGCCACGCCGATGCGCAGCAGCCACTTCAGCTTCGGCGCCTGCACCAGGGTGATCGGCATGTGCGTGGCGCGCCAGGCCATCCACACCAGCAGCCCGAACATCAGCATGCCGCCGAGCAGGTGGCCCATCACCACGATGGGCTTGAGCAACAGGGTGACCGTCCACATGCCCAGCAGTGCCTGGAAGATCACCACCGCCAGCGTCAGCAACGCCGCGCGTGAGAGGTCGATGTTGTTCCAGCGCAACGCGGCGATCAGCAGGATCACTTCGCCGGTGATGGCCAGGATGCTCGCCACTGCGTGCATGCCCATCATGTACAGCGGTATGCCGGTGGCCACCAGCACGCACGCGGCGACCACGGCGGTGGTGCCCCAGCGCCGGCGGCGCGTGGCCAGCAGCGCCAGGGTGAGGATCTCGATGCCCAGCGCGCCGGCCAGGAAACGGTGCACCTGCTCGCGCCACGCCTTGTGCGTTTCCAGCGGGCGGATCTTGGCCGCTTCGTGGCCGATCACTTCCTGCGCATGCTGCGGCCAGGTCACGCGTCCATAGCAGGTCGGCCAATCCGGGCAGCTCAGGCCAGCATCGGACAGCCGCACGAACGAACCGAACATGATCGTGCTGGCCGTCATGATCAGGGCGAACCACGCCAGACGGTGGAAGTTGCGATGCAGCGCCGGACGCGCGGTGGGGTTCATCAAACGGAACTCACTTCAGTTTCAACAGCGTGGCCATGTCCTTGCGCAGACCGGCCAATTCGAATCCCGGCGCATACCGCATGATCACAAACCCGTTCGGGTCGATGACATACACAGGCGTGCCGGCGGCGTCATCCACGGCGGGCAACACGGCACGCAGGGTCGGCTGGGGGGCCAGCACGCGCAGGGCGGGAAAGCCCTGGACCTCGGCCGGCGGCGTACCCAGCCACAGGATTTCGACATTATCGGCCCTATGGCCGAACAGCTGCCACACCTTGTCCAATCCCTGCGACAAAGTGACGCACTCGGCCGCACAGCCCGGAGCCGGCGCAACGAGGATGCGCCAGACGTGCGCATCGGGATTCCACGGGTACGGTTGGCCGTTGGCCAGGGTGGGCGGCAGCGCGCGCGCGTCCACCGCCGGGGCGAACACTTCGCCGGTATTGCGGTGGGCGGCCGGCTGCCAGCCGGCGAAGCGCAGCACGCCGGCCAGCGCCATGACCCCGAAGAACAGGCCGAACAGGGCTACCAGGGTCCAGCGGCCACGATTGCGGGCCTTGAGCTGTTCCGGGGTGATGGCATTCATGCGTGGGATTTTCTCATGGAAGGAGGGGGCGTGCCGGGCGCCGCCGGCGCCATTCGAGGACCAGGGCGACGATCAGTACGGTCAGGGCCAGGCCGAACCACTGCACGGCGTAGCCGAGGTGGCGGCTGGGCGGCAGGGTGTTGGGCAGCAGCTCCAGGTCCCGGGCATAGCCGCCGGGCAGCGCGGGGTCCAGGCGCAGCACCGGGCCGTGCAGGCTGCCCGCGGGCAGTGCCAGCGTGATCGCTGCTTCATCGGGCGGCATGCGGTTGGCCAGCCACACCCCCGGTTGCGGGGTGGCGGTGAAGGCCGGGCCCAGCACGAGGCCGCTGGCCGGCGGCGGCGCGAGCAGGCCAGCCACGTGGGCATCGCCGTCACGCGGCACGATGCCCGGCAGGGTGCGGTCGCCGGGCATCGGCAGCCACCCCAGGTCAACCAGCACCACCGCGCCGCCATCGCTGCGGAATGGCTGGTACACCTTGATGCCGGCGCGGCCCTGACGGGTCTGGTTGTCCAGCAGCAGGGTGCCGGGCAGGAAGCGGCCGTGGTCCTCCACCCAGCGCAGCTGCGGCGGCGCGGCCTGCGCCCGGGCAAGGCTGAGGGTCTGCGCACGGGCGGGCAGCTGCTGGTCCAGCAGTGCCTGTTTTTCATGCATGCGCTGCAGCTGCCAGAGGCCCAGCTGGCAGAACGCGAGGATCACCAGGACGGCGGCGACCCAGCCGATCAGGCGCGTGTGCTGGCGCATCATGACAACGCCGGCAAAACGCGGTCAGATAGGCGTACCCGCCCTGCCCTAGAGCCGCGCATGAATGATTCGTTGAAGACCCTGCTGGTAATCGCGTTTCTGATCGTCATCGTCTGGAATCTGGGCGCGGGGCTGTATTACCTGCTGGTCGACCGTGGCCAGACCAAACGCACGGTCAATGCGCTCACCCGCCGCATCGCAGTCTCGGTGGCGCTGATCGTGCTGGTGGCCATCGGCATTTACAGCGGCTGGATCAAACCCCACGGCGTGGGCGGTTGATACCGCCCGACGCTACAGCACGTAGACGAACAGGAACAGCATCAGCCACACCACGTCGACGAAGTGCCAGTACCACGCGGCAGCTTCGAAACCGAAGTGGTTGTCACGGGTGAAGTGGCCCTTGGCCGAGCGCAGCCACATCACGATCAGTATGATGGTGCCGAGCAGCACGTGCGCACCGTGGAAGCCGGTGAGCATGAAGAACGTTGATCCGTAGATGCCCGAGCCCAACGTGAGGTTGAGCTCCTTGTAAGCGTGGATGTACTCCTCGGCCTGCAGGGTGAGGAAGAACGCGCCCAGCAGCACGGTGATGCCCAGCCACACCAGCAGCTGCCGGCGGTGCCCGGCCTTGAGCGCGTGATGGGCGATGGTGAGGGTGACACCGGAGGTGAGCAGGATCAGCGTGTTGATCAGCGGCAGGCCCCAGGCCGGAATGGTCTGGAAGTGGCCGCCGATGGCGCCCGGGCCGTTGGTCGGCCACGCCGCCGAATAGCCATCCCAGAGCAGTTCATTGGTCATTACCCCGTCGCCCTCGCCGCCCAGCCACGGCAGGCCCAGGTTGCGGGTGTAGAACAGCGCGCCGAAGAAGGCACCGAAGAACATCACTTCGGAGAAGATGAACCACACCATGCCCATCCGGAACGAGCCGTCGACCTGGTGGTTGTAGTGCCCGGCCTGCGATTCGCGTACCACGTCGCTGAACCACCAGAACAGGGTCAGTACCAGCATGGCAATGCCGGCATAGAAGGTCCACTTGCCCCAGCCGGCGTCGTTGAGCCAGCTGGCCACGCCCACCATCGTGACCATCATCGCGATGGAGCCGATGAAAGGCCACTTGCTGTGGGTGGGCACGAAATACACGTTGGCGTCTGGGCTGTGCTGGGTGGCCATGATCGGTATCCGGGTACGTATCAGGGTGCCGAGCGCGCGGTGGCCGGCGGGGTCGCCGTCGCCAGCTGCGCCGACAGCGCGTCGTTCTTGTAGAACGTGTAGGACAGGGTGATGGTCTTGATGTTGGCCGGCAGGTCCGGGTCGACGATGAAACGCACCGGCATGTCGCGCTTCTCGCCCGCCACCAGGGTCTGCGCCGTGAAGCAGAAGCATTCGGTCTTGCTGAAGTAACCCGAGGCCTTGGCCGGGGCCACCGACGGCACCGCACTCCCCACCAGCGCACGGTCGCTGTCGTTGCGTGCGTAATACAGTGCTTCATTGAGCTCGCCGGGCACCACGTCCATGGTCAGCTGCTCGGGGTGGAAGGCCCATGGCAGCTTGGAGTTCACGCCGCCATCGAACTGCACCCTCACGGTGCGCTTGGCCGCACCGGGCGCGCCCATGGCCGACGCACCGGGGCCGCGCTCCAGCCGCACCCCGAACACCTTTTCGCAGGCGATGCGGTACAGCGGCACCAGCGAGAAGGTGAGCACGAACACCGCCACGGCCACCGCGATCAGGCGCGGCAGCCCGGCATGCGGTGCGGGGCGGGTCTCGCTCATCGGCCCAGCACCCCGCTCAGGATGAAGCCGACATAGACCAGGATCGCCACCCCGCCCACCCACAGCGCGGTGCGCCGTGCGCGTTGGCGGCGGGCAGCCAGATCCTGTTGATGGACATCATGCATGGCGGACCTCAATGGGTGATGTCGTCATGGGCCAGATCGCCCGGGCGGATGGTCGGCGGCACGGTGAACGTATGTGCCGGCGCCGGTGACGGCACCGTCCATTCCAGCCCGCGTGCACCTTCCCACGAGCGGTCAGCGGCCTTTTCGCCGTTGCGCAGCGAGGCGATCAGGATCGCGGCCATCATGAAGGGGGTGACGAACATGCCGAACGCGCCAATGGAGCTGATCAGGTTCCAGTCGGCGAACGCCACGCTGTAATCGGGAATGCGGCGCGGCATGCCAGCCAGGCCCAGGAAGTGCTGCGGGAAGAACAGCAGGTTCACGAAAATAATGGACCACCAGAAGTGCACCTTGGCCCAGAATTCGCTGTACATGCGCCCGGTCCACTTCGGCCACCAGTAGTACACCGCCCCGATCAGGGCGAACACCGCGCCGGTCACCAGCACGTAGTGGAAGTGCGCCACCACGAAGTAGGTGTCGTGGTACTGGAAGTCGGCGACCACGATGGCCAGCATCAGGCCGGAGAAACCCCCGATGGTGAACAGGATCACGAAGGCCACCGCCCACAGCATGGGCGCTTCGAAGGTGAGCGAACCGCGCCACATGGTGCTCACCCAGTTGAACACCTTCACCCCGGTGGGGATGGAGATCAGCATGGTGGCGAACATGAAGTAGATTTCGCCGCCCAGCGGCATGCCCACGGTGAACATGTGGTGGGCCCAGACGATGAAGGACAGGAAGGCGATCGCGGCGATCGCGTAGACCATCGCCTGGTAACCGAACAGCGGCTTGCGGCTGAAGGTGGGAATGATTTCACTGACCACGCCGAACGCCGGCAGGATCATGATGTACACCTCCGGGTGGCCGAAGAACCAGAAGATGTGCTGGAACATCACCGGGTCGCCACCGCCGGCCGCGTTGAAGAAGCTGGTGCCGAAGAACTTGTCGGTGAGCAGCATGGTCACCGCACCGGCCAGCACCGGCATCACTGCAATCAGCAGGAATGCGGTGATCAGCCAGGACCAGCAGAAGATCGGCATCTTCAGCAGGTCGATGCCCGGCGCGCGCATGTTGAGCACGGTGGCGATGATGTTGATCGCGCCCATGATCGAACTGATGCCGGCCACGTGGATGGCGAACACGGTGAACGCCACGTTGTAGCCGCCCTGCAGCGACAGCGGCGGATACAGCGTCCAGCCACCGGCCGGCGCGCCGCCGGGCAGCAGGAAGGTGAGCAGGAGCAGGCTGAAGGCCACCGGCAGCAGCCAGAACGACCAGTTGTTCATGCGTGGCAGCGCCATGTCAGGCGCGCCGACCTGCAGCGGGATCATCCAGTTGGCCAGGCCGACGAAGGCCGGCATGACGCCACCGAAGATCATGACCAGCGCGTGCACGGTGGTGAGCTGGTTGAAGGTTTCCGGCTTCACGAACTGCAGGCCTGGCTGCATCAGCTCGGCGCGGATGATCACGCTCATCGCCGCGCCGATGATGAACATGATGAAGCTGAAGAGCAGGTAGAGCGTGCCGATGTCCTTGTGGTTGGTCGAGAAGAACCAACGTTCGAAGAACGACTGCTGATGCCCGTGATGCCCGTCGTGATCAACTGCGGAATGCGCCATCGCCACACCACCTCGTTGGTTCGGTATCAGCGCGCACCGTGCGGTGCGCGCGGTTCGTTTCAGGCGTTTTCAGGCGCCGGTGCAGGTGCCGCGTCGGTCGCCGGCGCCGCCGGGGCCGAAGGTGCAGGCGCGGCTTCAGGGGCGGCAGGCGCCGGCGCCGGGTCGGGCGCCTTGGGCCGCCTGTCGGCCAGCCACTTCTGGAAATCTTCCTTGGACACCGCTTCCACCACGATCGGCATGAAGCCATGGTCCTTGCCGCACAGCTCGGCGCATTGGCCGCGATACACGCCGACCTTCTCGATGTTGGTCCAGGCTTCGTTGACGAAACCGGGAATGGCATCCTGTTTCCAGCCCAGCGCCGGCACCCACCACGCGTGGATCACGTCATCGGAGGTGATGACGAACCGCACCTTGGTGTCGACCGGCAACACCAGGCGGTTGTCCACATCAAGCAGGTAGTGCGGGTGGCTGTCGCGGTCGGGGACCTTGCCGCTCTGCCGGACCCGGTCCGATTCACGGTCCAGGCGGCTGGTGAAGGTAACCTCTTCGCCGAGGTATTCGTACTTCCACATCCACTGGTAGCCGGTGACCTTGACGGTCATTTCGGCATCGCGGGTGTCGTAGAACTTGATCAGGTTGGCCGTGGCAGGCCACGCCATCACCACCAGGATGATCACCGGAATGACGGTCCAGACGATCTCCGCCCGGGTGTTGTGGCTGAAGGTGGCGGCGACCGCCCCCTTGGATTTGCGGAACTTGAAGATGGCATAGAACATCGCGCCGAACACCAGCACGCCGATGACCGTACACACCCACAGCGAAAACATGTTGGATTCCCAGGCCAGCCGCGAGCTCTGGGTGACCCCCTTGCCCATGTTCAGCTGCCACGGAACCGGGTCGGCCGATTGGGCCCACGCCAGTACCGGCGCCATCAGCGCTGCCCCACACCCCACTGCCTTTGCGAACTGCGTGCCCCACTTTCTGCGTTGCTTCATTGCCTAGACCCTTAGCGTCGTCGGTTGCAGCCATCGCTGGCCACGAGCAAGCCTTCTAGTGTCTCTGCCAGTGCCTGGCGTTCGGCCGGTGCGAGGAAACTCCCCACTTCCACCTGCCTACCGCTGGACGCAAGCCGGACCCTCTGTTCGTCGGCGATCAGTCGCACCCAGTGGGGGTGCGCACTGAACACCGGCGATTGACCGGGCGCGGGGATTACTTCCACGCACGCCGGCACTACCCGGATTTCTTCCTGCCGTTCACCGCTACGCCACAACACACGCAGTGCCGCCGCCAGCAACAGGCTGTACAGCAGCGCGAACAGGGGGGCGAACGCATTGCCGGTGAACCAGCCCAGGGCCGCCACCAGCCACATCACCCCCGCCAACACAGCAAACAACAGGACGAACTGCCGGGCATCGAGCGCCCGTGGGGGACGCAGCCGCAGTTGCGTTTCTGATCCATCCGGAGCTGTCAGCACCTCGATCATGTCGCAACCGCGTTTTCCTGCCGCGGGAAACGTCTCGATGGTAGCCCCGATCTCGCGCGAGCGGCAAGGGTCCGTTCACACTTTTGCGAATGGTGCAATACAGCATTAGCATCGGCGGCTGATTTGACGAAATCAGCATAGTTTTTAACGACACCGCTGGATCTGCCGAATCCCGCTGTATGAAAGGCTATGGACTTGATCCATGGCGCGGCGCGGATTGCTTAAAGACATGGAAAAACGATTAAAATGGTCAAGTTTTCCACGAGCCAACCGGCATGACCGCACCCTCCGCGCTTCCCCCTGCCCCGGCCCCGTCCGGCGCTTCCCGCCCGCCGCTGCTGTCCCCTGAGCTGCCGGCCGTTCCCAATGCGTTCCGCCAGGCGATCACCGATGCCTGGATGAAGGACGAGGCCAGCCATGTGCGCGAGCTGCTGGCGCAGGCGCGCCTGCCCGCCGACGAACAGGCCAGGGTGCAGGCGACCGCTGCCGACCTGGTCAAGCGCGTGCGCGTGCGCGCCAAGGACCAGGGCGCGATTGAAGCCTTCATGCGCCAGTACGACCTGGGCAGCGAGGAAGGCGTGCTGCTGATGTGCGTGGCCGAAGCGCTGCTGCGCATTCCGGACCAGGAAACCGCGGACAAGCTGATCCGCGACAAGCTGGGCGAAGCGGACTGGAAAAAGCACCTCGGCGGCAGCGATTCGGTGCTGGTCAACGCCTCTACCTGGGGCCTGATGCTTACCGGCCACATCGTGCAGATCAACGATTCGACCCGCGCCGACGTGCCGGGCGCGTTCGCGCGCCTGATGGGCCGCGTCGGTGAGCCGGTGATCCGCCTGGCCGTACGCCAGGCGATGAAGATCATGGGTCACCAGTTCGTCATGGGCCGCACCATCGACGAAGCGCTGTCGCGCTCGCACAAGGGCGACAACGCCAGCTACCGCTATTCGTTCGACATGCTCGGCGAAGGCGCGCTGACCATGAAGGATGCCAAGCGTTACCTGGAAGACTACCGCCGCGCGATCCACTCCATCGGTGGCGACCACAAGGCCCGTGGCGGCCGCCCGGATGGCGACGTAAATTCGGCCCCCGGCATCTCCATCAAGCTGTCGGCGCTGTACCCGCGCTACGAACACGCCAAGCGCGCGCGCGTGATGGCCGACCTGGTTCCGGGCGTGCTGGAACTGGCGCAGCTGGCCAAGTCGTACGGCATCGGCTGCACGGTGGATGCCGAGGAAACCGACCGCCTGGAACTGTCGCTGGACATCATCGAAGCGGTGGTGAGCGATGCCTCGCTCGCTGGCTGGGAAGGCTTCGGCGTGGTGGTGCAGGCGTACCAGAAGCGCACCCCGTACACGATCGACTATCTGGCCGACCTGGCCCGCCGCATCGGTCGCCGCCTGCAGGTGCGCCTGGTCAAGGGCGCGTACTGGGATGCGGAGATCAAGCGCGCCCAGATCGACGGCCTGCCGGCCTACCCGGTGTTCACCCGCAAGCAGAACACCGACGTGTCCTACCTGGCATGCGCCAAGCGTCTTTTCACGCATGCCGATGCGATCTACCCGATGTTCGCCACGCACAACGCGCACACCATCGCCGCGGTGCAGGCGATCGCGCAGGGGGGCCAGTACGAGCACCAGAAGCTGCACGGCATGGGCGATGACCTGTATGCCGAAGTGGTACCGGCCAACCGCCTGAACGTGCCGTGCCGCGTGTACGCACCGGTGGGTTCGCACGAAGACCTGCTGCCGTACCTGGTGCGCCGCCTGCTTGAGAACGGCGCCAACTCCAGCTTCGTCAATCGCATTACCGACGACGCGGTGGCCATCGACGACCTGATCCGCGATCCGGTCGAAGCCGTGGCCTCGTTTGAATCCATTCCGCACCCGAAAATCCCGCTGCCGGTTGACCTGCTGCGCAGCCAGAACCACGACAGGAAGAACTCCATGGGCGTCAATCTCGCCAACGACAACGATCTGCGCGCCCTGGCCGAGCAGCTCAACGCTGCGGTGAAGCCGTGGCAGGCCGCCCCGCTGGTGCCGGGTGCACAGCCCACCGGCGCGCTGTTGAACGTTGTGAACCCGGCCGATACGCGCCAGGTGGTGGGCCAGTGGCAGCCGGCCGACAGCGCCACCGTGGAGAAGGCCCTGGCCAACGCCGTGGCCGCACAGCCGCAGTGGAACCGCACCCCGGCCGCCAGCCGCGCGGCGATCCTGGAACACGCCGCCGACCAGCTGGAAGCACGCCTGCCCGAGTTCATGGCACTGTGTGTCAAGGAAGCCGGCAAGAGCCTGCCCGACGGCATCGCCGAAGTGCGCGAAGCGGTGGACTTCCTGCGTTACTACGCCAAGCAGGCGCGCGAGCAGTTCGGCCATGCCGAGAAACTGCCCAGCCCGACCGGTGAATCCAACGAACTGCAGCTGCATGGCCGCGGCGTGTTCGTGTGCATCAGCCCGTGGAACTTCCCGCTGGCGATCTTCCTGGGCCAGGTCGCCGCCGCGCTTGCCGCCGGTAACAGCGTGATCGCCAAGCCGGCCGAACAGACCAACCTGATCGGCTACTACGCGGTGAAGCTGCTGCTGGACGCCGGCGTGCCCGAAGGCGTGGTGCAGTTCCTGCCCGGCGACGGCGCCACCGTGGGTGCTGCGCTCACCGCCGACCCGCGCGTGGCCGGTGTGGCCTTCACCGGTTCAACTGATACCGCGCGCGCGATCAACCGTGCGATGGCCGCCCGCGATGCCGCCATTGGCGTGCTGATCGCCGAAACCGGCGGCCAGAATGCGTTCATCGCCGATTCCTCGGCGCTGCCGGAACAGCTGGTCAAGGATGCGATCGGTTCGGCGTTCACCTCGGCCGGCCAGCGCTGCTCGGCCGCGCGCGTGCTGTTCGTGCAGGACGACATCGCCGACAAGGTGATGACCATGCTGGCCGGTGCGATGGCCGAACTGAAGATCGGCGACCCGGGCCTGCTGTCGACCGACGTCGGCCCGGTGATTGACGCCGATGCGTTGCAGACCCTGCAGGAACATGCGGTGCGCATGGAGAAGGAAGCGCGCCTGATCGCCGCTGCCGAGCTCAGCGAAGCGGCCGCGCACGGCACCTTCTTCGCCCCGCGTGCGTATGAGCTGAAGAACCTGGACCAGCTGCACAAGGAAATCTTCGGGCCGGTGCTGCACGTGATCCGCTGGAAGGGCGACCAGCTGGATGCGGTGATCGACCAGATCAACGCCACCGGCTACGGCCTCACCCTGGGCGTGCATTCGCGCATCGACGAAACCGTGGACCGCATTGCCTCGCGGGTGAACGTGGGCAACGTGTACGTCAACCGTAACCAGATCGGTGCGGTGGTGGGTGTGCAGCCGTTCGGCGGCCAGGGCCTGTCCGGCACCGGTCCGAAGGCCGGCGGCCCGCACTACCTGCTGCGCTTTGCCACCGAAAAGACCGTCACCGTGAACACCACGGCCGCCGGTGGCAATGCCTCGCTGCTGACCCTGGGCGATTGATCGTTGTTGTAATGGTTTGAACGAAAAACCCCGCGAAAGCGGGGTTTTTTGTGGGTTGAACCGTCGCCGTCACTCGGCGTGGATCGCCTCGATTTCATCGCGCATGAGCAGTTCTTCGCCCATGTAGCGCTCGAACCTGATGCGGCCGAACCCCGGTGCGTACCAGGCTTCCATGCGGTTGTCTTCGAAGGTCGCGGTGAGGTGGCAGGTGTCCTTGAAGGTGCGCGGCTGGTCGTCGACCGTGGCCTCCACGTCTTCGAAGCCGACGAAGGTGTAGTCGTTGAAGCCGTCGTAGTCGACCGGCTCGACCGTTTCTTCCACGTGGTGGGTGCGTTCGCCGCTGCCGTTGACCACGAAGCGCTCGCCCGGCCTGGCGGTCTGCGGGAAGGTCGGCGCGGGCTTGAAGGTATCGGTCATCACCGGCCGGGAGGCATCGCCGCCCCAGGCGGAGATGCCGTAGCGGTCCTGGCCCAGCAGCTGGCGGCCGCTGGCATCGTAATAGGCGGCGGTACCGACGCCGCCGCCGGCGCTGTGCACCTTGATGGCGTCGTGGCCGTTGAAGGTTGCCTTCTCGATGGTCAGGGTTTCATCGCCGGTGGAGAAGCGCAGGCCCGGCGTGAGGGTGAAGCAGGTGGCGAAATCGGCGGCGGCGAAGGCCGGCGCGGCCAGCGCCGAGAGGGCAAAGGCCTGGGTGGAACGAAGCAGAACGGGCGACATGTGGTTTCCTTGTCATGGATCGTGAAGCGGTTCCTGCGCCGCAGGCGGCACCCGGCCGGCTGCGCGCGGACCGCGATTGTACGGGGCTGTGTCATGATCCGGCCATGCGCCCAAATGTCCTGCCGTTGCTGTTGGCGATGTTCCTGTCCACCGTTCCCGCGGCCATGGCGGCGGCCAATGAGCGCGTGCTGGTGTTTACCAGCACCGCGAAGTTCCGCCACGATTCCATTCCCACCGCCGTGAGCACGCTGCGCCTGCTGGCCGAGCGCGAGCGCATGGCGGTGGACCAGAGCGAGAACGCGACCGACTTCAACGATGCCAACCTGGTCCGCTACCGGGTGGTGGTGTTCGCCAATACCACTGGCGATGTGCTCGATGCCACCCAGCAGCAGGCGATGGAGACCTTCATCAGGGCGGGCGGCGGATTCATGGGCGTGCACTCGGCAGCAGACACCGAGTACGAGTGGCCGTGGTACGGGCAGCTGGTGGGCGCGTATTTCAAGAACCATCCCGAAGGCCTGCAGTTCAGCCGCGTGCAGCCTGAGCGCGGGGGAACGCCCCAGGGCACTTCATGGCCGGTGCGCGACGAGCTGTACAACTTCCGCAGCAACCCACGTGGGGCCGTGCAGGTGATCGCCACAGTGGACGAACGCATGTACCAGGGCGGCACGATGGGTGCCGACCACCCCATTGCGTGGTGCCACCCGTTCGATGGCGGCCGTAGCTGGTACACCGGGCTGGGCCATGACACGGGCCTGTACCGCAACCGCGATTTCCTGGCCCACCTGCGGCAGGGCCTGCTGTATGCGGCGGGCCGTTCGCCCCAATGTTGAAACGGTAAGACCCAAACGCAGAAGGCCCCGCTTGCGCGGGGCCTTCTGTCTGTTACGCGGCGCGAGCGCCGTGGATCAGAACTTGTACTGGAACGAAGCTGCCAGCACGTCGCCGCGGACCTTGTACTTGCCGGTCAGCGAGTTGCCCTGGTTGTTGGTGGTGGCGGGCACGCTGATGTTCGGGTCGCTGGTGAACAGGTGGGTGTAACCGAAGTTGTATTCCATGTTCGCCGACGGGGTCCAGCCCAGGCCGAACGACAGCCACTTGCGGCTGGTGTCCGGCACGCGCACGTCGCGGTGGGCGTCGGTGGTCGGGGTCTGGTCATACGCGACGCCGCCACGCAGGGTCAGGGTGTCGCTCAGCTTGTAGTCGGTGCCCAGCGACACGAAGGTGGTGTCGCGGTAGCCGAATTCCAGCACCGAGTCCGGCTGCGCCGAGGCGTAGTCGATGGTGACCTGGTCGAATGCGGTCGACCATGCGGTGCGGGTGACATCACCCATCACGGTCCACTTGTCGTTGATGTTGTGGGTCACGCTCATGGTGGCCGAGGCCGGCAGGGTCACGGTGGCCTTGCCGGAGGTGGTCACGAAACGGCCCGGCTGGGCAACGGCCAGCACGGCAGCTGCGTTGGACGGCACGTCGAAGGTGGCGTCGCCGCCGGTGATCTTGTGTTCGACCTTGGAGCGGTAGCTGAAGCCGATGTGGGTGTTCTCATCGGGGCTGAACAAGCCGCCGACGGTCCAGCCCACCGCATTGTTGTCGCCTTCAACGGTCAGCTTGCCGTCGGCGCTGCCCGGGGCGAAGCCCGGCACGCGGGACTGGGCCAGCGCGGTGCCGAAGTCGATGTTGTTGCTCAGTTCGATGGTCAGGTGCTCAACGAACACCGACGCGCCGAAGGACACGTACGGGTTGACGTCGTACGAGGCGGCAAAGCCCAGGTCGATCGCCTTCAGATCGGTCTTCAGGCCGCTGTAGCGACCCACCCAGCCGTTGTCGTAATCGGTCTTGAAGCCGAACGGGGCGGTCAGCGACACGCCGAAGTGGGCCTGTTCGCCGATCGGCATGTGGAAGTACGCGGCCGGAACCGGGGCAATCATGCCGGCGTCGCCGCCGTCACCGCCGGTCTGCGGCTGGCCGGTCGGCTTGCGGCCGGTGCCTTCGAATTCGGCCTTGAAGCTGATGGCGCTCAGGTCGCCCTGGACCAGAGTGCCTTCCAGCTGGCGCATGCCGGCCGGGTTGACCGCGATGATCGAGGCGTCGCCCTGGGCGCTGCCCGAACCGGCGAAGGCGCGGCCGAGGCCCTTGGCGCTGTTTTCCTTCAGCTGGAAGGCGGCGGCGTTGACGTGGCCAACGGCCAGGACACCGGCGATGCCGACAGCAAGGGCGGTGACGCGGGCGAGGGTGGAAGCGGTATGCATCGTTTGTTCTCTCCGGAAATGCGTGTGATTTGGCAACGCGCGCCTGCGCTGTCCCAGGCCCCGAAAGGCTTGACACAACGCGCCGGATTCCCCTCCCGACATACGACGCCGTATGCGAGTATACCCAGACCGGTTAATGAAACAATAACGCGATCACTCTTTCCGGCTATTCAGGCTGAACGCGTCTTCGCCCCTTCAGGCGCGTTGCCGCGCTAGGCTAGCGCCCACGCATGTTCGTCTCGCTCCCCTCCCGCAAGAAGTCCGCTGTCCGCTGGGCAACGCCCCTGCTGTTCGCGACCCTGTGGGCCGCGTTCCTGTGGTCGATCTCGCGCCCGGGTGATGCCCGACGCAGTCTGTGGATGGATTGGGGCGCGCTGTCCACCGGGCTGACCCGGCCCCTCGACTGGTGGGCCACCTTCCAGGACGGCAGCGTGCTGCGGCTGTTCACCGCGTTGTTCCTGCACGCGGACTGGTCGCACCTGCTGGGCAACCTGGTGTTCCTGCTGATCTTCGGCCTGCCTGCCGAGCGGGTGCTGGGGCCGTGGCGGCTGATCCTGCTGTTCCTGGTGGGCGGGGCGATCTCCAACCTCACCGCGATCTACACCATGGGCAGCCCGGACCAGATCATCATCGGCGCCAGTGGCGCGGTGTCGGCCCTGATCGGGGCGTACCTTGCGCTGTTCCCCGGCGCGCGGCTGGGGGTGGTGATCCCGCTGGGGCTGTTCCTGGAATTCGTGCGGGCGCCGGCCTACCTGCTGATCGGGGTGTGGGCCGGGCTGCAGGTGGTGTTCGCGTACATCGGCCCGACCTTCGGCATGGTGGCCTGGTGGGCACACATTGCCGGGTTCGTGTTCGGGCTGGTGTATGGGGTTTACGTGCGCGCGGCGATCGCGCGGCGGTTGCGGAAGCGGCACGGGTTCTAAGCGTACGCCGCAGGCTGGTAGGGTCGCATCCCGATCGACCGCCGTGGTATCCGCCGCGTTCGATGTCGGCATGAACATCGGCGGATCCGGCTGTTACGCCGTTCAACGCAATGCGTTACCGGGCGTTGCCCCGTCATCGGCAGTCGTTTGGGAACCGACTCTACCAGCGGGTGCACCCGTCACGGCGTGGGTGCAGGTTCCGGCTTCGGCTTTGCTTCCGGCTTTGCTTCCGGCTTTGCTTCCGGCTTTGCTTCCACATTGGGCACCGGCTTCTTCGCCGCTTCGGCCTTCTGCTTGGCGGCCACCGAACCCGGCTGCTTCAACTCGGCCAGCGCGTCGTTGATCGGGCCGTCGCCGGGCAGCACGTCACCGGCTTGGTAGCCATCGCCGCCTTCTTCGTCACCGCGCAGGTGGCCCGGCAACGTCGCTTCGCTGTAATCGGACAGGCTGGCCGGCAGGTCGTCGTCTTCGCCCGCCTTCTTGTCCGGCAGCAGCACCACGTCGGGCACGATGCCGGTGGCCTGGATCGATTTGCCGCTGGGGGTGTAGTAGCGCGCAGTAGTGAGCTTGACCGAGTCGCCGTTGTCCAGCGGCAGTACGGTCTGCACTGAGCCCTTGCCGAAGGTACGGCTGCCGATCACGCGGGCACGACCGTTGTCGCGCAGCGCACCCGCCAGCACTTCCGAGGCGCTGGCCGAACCCGCGTCGGCCAGCACCACCACCGGCGCGCCCTTGAGCAGATCGCCGGGCGTGGCATCGAAACGTGCGTCGCTGATCGCGATGCGGCCCCGGGTACTGACGATGTTGCCCTTGTCGAGCAGGTCGTCGGCCACCTGTACGGCGGCGGTAAGCAGGCCGCCCGGATTGCTGCGCAGATCCAGCACCAGGCCCCTGAGCTTGCCGCCGGCCTGCTGTTGCAACTGCGCCACATGCTTCTGGAAATCAGCGCCGGTATCAGCCTGGAAAGTGCTCAGGCGGACATAGCCATAGCCCGGTTCCAGCATGCGGCTGCGCACGCTGGTGATGCGGATGGTTTCGCGGGTGATCGGCACGTCGAATGGCTTGAGTCTGCCCTCGCGCATGATGGTGAGGATCACCTTGCTTCCGGCCTTGCCCCGCAGCGGCTCGGTAGCTTCGATGGCGCTGATCGGCTTGCCGTCGATGGCGATGATCAGGTCACCGGCCAGGATGCCGGCCTTGGCTGCCGGCGTGTCGTCGATCGGCGAGATCACCTTGAGGCTGCTGTTGTCGGGCTGCTGCTGCAGCTCCACGCCGATGCCTTCATAGGCACCTTCGGCCTGTTCGTCGAAGGCTTCGGCGTCTTCCTTGTCGAAATAGGTGCTGTGCGGATCCAGGTCCAGCAGCAGGCCGCGGATGGCCGACTGCATCAGCTTCTTGTCGTCCACCGGTTCCACATACGCCGCACGCACCGCGTTGTAGACCGCCACGTAGCGGCGGATCTCCTCCAGCGGCACGCGCGAGGTTACCGCCTCTTCGGTGGAGGCCGCATCGCCGCCGCGTTCCGGAACCTGGGCGGTCTGCTGCGCCCATGACAGCGCCGGCACCAGGGCCAGCAGCAGGGTGGCGGAACGGGCTACGCGCATGAAGCACTCCAGGTTGAGCGGGGGACGGGACACCACGCACTGATGGTGCGTGGCCCGATTATGCGCGAAGGCACGGTAAATTCCCGTTGAACGGGGCTACCGGCGCTGCAACCATGACGAAGGATCCACCGGCTGCCCATTACGCCGCAATTCAAAATACAGCGCGGTAACGCCCTGCCCGCCGGAGTTGCCGACCTTGGCCACGGCATCGCCCTTCTTCACCGTGCCACCGGCATCGCGCAGCAGGGTGTCGTTGTGTGCGTACAGGCTCATGTAGCCATTGCCGTGGTCGACGATCAGGATCATGCCGTAGCCGGTCATCCAGTCGGAGAACACCACGGTGCCATCGGCGACGGCGGTGACGGTGCTGCCCGCAGGCGCGCTGATCAACACGCCACTGCTGGTTCGGCCGTCCGGCAACTTGCCACCGTAGCGCGCCAGCAGGTTGCCCGACAGCGGCCAGCCCAGCCCCCCCACCTTCGGCGCCGGCGCCGAGGCCACTGCCGGCGGGGTCTTGCCAGGGCGCGGCGGCGGCTTGCTCCCACTGGCTGCGGCGGCGCGCTCGGCCTTCTCGGCGGCGGCCTTTTCCGCGGCGGCGCGGCGCGCAGCGGCACGGCGTTCGGCTTCGGCGCGGGCGGCAGCAGCGCGCAGGTTGGCGAGCAGCGTTTCCAGCGCCTTGGCATCCTGGCCAAGCGCCTTCTCGCGTTCGCTGCGGTCCTTGTAGCGCTCGTCCAGGCTGGCCACGGTCTGCGCGCGGGTACGCCGATCGAGTGCCAGGCTGGCGGCCTGCTGCTTCTGCTGCTGACGGGTCCCTTCCAGCGCCTGCCGGCGCTCTTCGATCTGCGCTTCCACCGTTTCCAGTTCAGTCAGATCGGCGGTCAGCGCGCCGATGCGCCGCGCGCGTTCGCGCTGCAGATAGCGGTGATAGGCCAGGGTGCGGTTGGCATCGGCAACGCGGTCCTGCGACAGCAGCAGCTTCAATGGCGCGTTGTTGCCGATCCGGTAGGCGGCACGCAACAGCGAGGCCAGCTCCTGGCGCTGCGCCTTCAAGCCGGCCTGCAGTTCACCCCGGCGCTGCTGCAGCTCCTGCAGGGCGCGGGTCTCCCGCTGCAGCGCGGTTTCGGTCTGGGCCAGCACGCGGCCGGTACGGGCCACCTTCTCATCGGCCTCGCGCAACTGGCGCGACGCCTGCCCACGCTGGCTTTCCAACGTACGGCGTTCCTGGGCGACGCCTTTGAGTTCGGTGCGCAGCTTCTGCAGCTTGCGTTCGGCTTCCTTCGGATTCTGCGCTGAAAGAGGCGCAGGGCCGGCAAGGGCCAGGATCAATGCCAACGCCGGCAGCGCCACCGGCCAACGCGAGCCATGACCGTGCCCAGCGGTCGGTTTGTTATTCCGGCGTGAGGAAAAGACGTTGGGGCGCAAGGGCTTTCCAGTGACTTCAGGCAGATGCGGATTGCAGCGCTGCATGGTGACATTCCTGAAGGCGGCCTGCCAGCCGCATACCGGACACGCACAGATGAAACTCCATCCGCTTCCCCTGTTGTTGGCCTTGTTGATCCCCTGCGGGTCAGCCTGGGCCGTTGACGACATCAGCAAGGTCAATGGGAGCATTACGGCAGACGCCGGGCAGGCCTATGGCGACCTGCAGACGGTGAACGGCAACATCAAGGTTGGCGCCGGCACCACCACCCACAGCATCGAAACCGTCAATGGCGGCATCATTGTCGAGGAGGGCGCCCGGACCGGCAGTGTTTCCACCGTCAATGGCAAGATCGCCATCGGTCAACGGGTGATTGCGGGAGGCAACCTGGAGACGGTCAACGGCAGCATCTTCACCGATCGCGGCAGCCAGATCGAAGGCAGTATTGAAACCGTCAATGGTGGCATCGGCCTGGTCGAAACGCGCCTGCGCAACGGCATCACCACCGTCAACGGCGACATCACCGTCGGAGTCGGCTCGCATGTGGAGGGCGGTATCCACATCGAAAAGCCGAATTTCAGCATTTCGTTCAATGCACCCCGCAAGCCCCGCGTGATCATCGGCCCGAATGCCTCGGTTGCCGGCGAACTACGGTTCGAGCGCGAGGTCGTGCTGTACGTGCACCGCACGGCGAGCATTGGCCCGGTCACCGGCGCCGAACCCGTGCCGTTCGACACCGACGCCGCGCCCGCCAATTGATACGCTTTCACCCGGTGCCCGCGCACCGGCCCTTTGTCTCCAGGAATCGATGATGTCCCGCAAACTTCTGTTGTGCCTGGCCGCCACCGCCGCGCTGACCGCGTGCAAGGGCGAGACCACCGCACCGGCCGCCGCGCCGGCTGCTGATACCACCCCGGCTGCCGCCGGCCACGCCTTCTCGGCCGAGATCAACGCCGGCGACTTCGGCGAGCTGGTCAAGACCCTGTCGTCGGATGCGTTCGAAGGCCGCGCGCCGGGCAGCGCCGGCGAGGACCGGACGGTGGAGTACATCCGCGACCAGATGCAGCGCATCGGCCTGCAGCCCGGCAACGGCGACAGCTGGTTCCAGGAGGTGGCGATGACCGAGACCACTGCCGATGAAAGCACCGTGCTGAAGCTGGACCAGGCCGGCAAGCAGCGCGACCTGAAGTTCGGTACCGACATGGTGGTCGGCACCCGCACTGGCCAGCAGGAAGTGAAGATCGACGGCAGCGACCTGGTCTTCGTGGGCTACGGCGTCGACGCGCCGGAGCAGAAGTGGAACGACTACGCCGGCCAGGACTGGAAGGGCAAGACGGTGGTCATGTTCGTCAACGACCCGGGCTTCCACGCCAACGACGACACCCTGTTCGACGGCAAGCGCATGACCTACTACGGCCGCTGGACCTACAAGTTCGAAGAGGCCGCCCGCAAGGGTGCCGCTGCGGCGTTCATCGTGCATGACACCGCCGGTGCTTCGTACGGCTGGGATGTGGTGAAGAACTCGTGGGCGGGTCCGCAGTACGACCTGCCGGCCAAGGACGATCCGGAACCCCGCCTGCCGGCGCAGGGGTGGCTGAGCGCCGATGCGGCGCGCCAGCTGTTCGCCGATGCCGGGCTGGACCTGGATCAGGCCTACAAGGATGCCAACAAGCGCGGCTTCAAGCCGGTGCCACTGAAGGCGAAGATCTCGCTGGACCTGAAGAGCACGATTGCCGAGAAGAAGTCGCGCAACGTGGTCGGCGTGCTGCCGGGCACCAAGCACGCCGATGAGGCCGTGCTGTACATGGCGCACTGGGACCACCTGGGCAAGCATGAAGGCGAGCAGGGCGACAACATCTACAACGGTGCGATCGACAACGCCACCGGCGTGGCCGGCATCCTGGAGATCGCTGATGCGATGGCACATGAGCAGCCGGCACCGGAGCGTTCGGTGGTGTTCCTGGCAGTGACGCTGGAGGAGTCGGGCCTGCTGGGCTCGAAGTACTACGTGAACCACCCGACCTTCCCGCTGGACAAGATTGCCGGCGTGATCAACATCGATGCGATGTCGGTGGCCGGCAAGGCCAAGGACCTGACCGTGACCGGCTTCGGCAGTTCGCAGCTGGAGGACATCCTCAAGCCGCTGGCCGCGGAGAAGGGTCGCACGTTGCACGGCGAAACCTCGGTGCAGAGCGGCTTCTACTTCCGTTCGGACCACTTCAACTTCGCCAAGGCCGGCGTGCCGGCGCTGTATGCCGACGGTGGAGAGGACCTGCTCGACGGCGGCGTGGACGCAGGCCGAAAGGCGGCTGAGGCGTATGGCCGCGACCGTTACCACGGCCCGAAGGACGAGTACGACGCCAGCACCTGGAAGCTGGACGGCACCGTGGAAGACCTGGAGCTGCTGCACGGCGTAGGCAAGGCCATCGCGGTGGGCGGCCAGTGGCCGAACTGGTACGAGGGCAACCCGTTCAAGGCGGCCCGCGACGAGATGATGAAGGGCAAGACCGAGGCGGCTGCGCCAGCCCCGGCTGCGAAGTAAGCCTGGCCCACATCGCTGGTTGAGAAGAAGCGGCGCCTTGAGGCGCCGCTTTTTTGTGGTTCATTCGATAGTGGATGGCCACCGCGTCCAGCAATACGGGTACTCGCCTACCTTTGTGGCGAGTCCCGAACGAACCGGGTTCTCGATCAGGTAGTTGGCCTGTGTGAGTAACGATTCGTCGGAGCGGATGCAGTGGTCGCAGAAGCCGCGTTGCCACAACGCACCCTGGCTGCCGCGATGCAGATTGACTGCACGAGAGGAGCGGGATTTGAAAGCTTGGACACAGCGACTGATGTTGCCGTTGCCCAGCTGCATCAGCCAATGGACGTGATCGGGCATCACCACCCACGCGAGCGTGCGTGAGCGATGTTCGCGATCGGAGCAGCGAAGTGCCTCGACCACGCATTCAACGGTGGGGTCATCGACAAAGAGGGATTGGCGGCCGGCGACGACGGTGGTAAGCATGTAATACGCGCCCTGAAGGGAGCGGCGGCCGATGAGGAGGCGTGGACTGGGCATGACCACAGAGTGGCGTTTTGCCCATGGTGTGTTGTATCCGGGAAGCCTCAATCAACCTGTCAGACGAAGCCGGTAGGGTCGCATCCCAATCGACCGCCGTGGTGATTACCCCATTGGGGCATGACCACGAACGCAGGCAACGCATTTTGATCAGGGTCCATGCGTCACCGTGCCGATCACCGTTATCGGCAGTGGATGCTCTTCCGCGTCCTGCGGCCGCACCACTTGTGCATCCATGCACATCGTCGTTTGGGAACCGACCCTACCGCCTCCCGGCCCGTCACGGTAGATGTCGACCGTTGGTCGGAACGCGCCCATCGCGGAAAAGAAAAAACCCCGCTGCGTGAGCAGCGGGGTTTTTGGGTGTAAACCCTGGCGATGACCTACTCTCGCATGGCTTGAGCCACACTACCATCGGCGCAGCTGCGTTTCACTTCCGAGTTCGGGATGGGATCG
>NZ_JBIDBX010000004.1:0-429884 GCF_043204395.1 Stenotrophomonas sp. NPDC047960
GTCCATCTGCAGGGCGGAGATGCCCTCAGCGGTACCGGCCACCTTGAAGTCCATGTCGCCCAGGTGGTCTTCGTCACCCAGGATGTCGGACAGGACCACGAAGCGCTCGCCTTCCTTGACCAGGCCCATCGCGATACCCGCGACCGGCGACTTCACCGGCACGCCGGCGTCCATCAGGGCCAGCGAGGAACCGCAGACCGACGCCATCGACGAGGAACCGTTCGACTCGGTGATCTCCGACACGACGCGGATGGTGTACGGGAAGGCTTCCAGGGACGGCATCACTGCCAGCACGCCGCGCTTGGCGAGGCGGCCGTGGCCGATTTCGCGACGCTTCGGGCCCATCATGCGGCCGGTCTCACCCACCGAGTAGGGGGGGAAGTTGTAATGGAACAGGAAGTTGTCCTTGTACTCGCCGGACACGGCGTCGATCACCTGGCCGTCGCGGGCGGTACCCAGCGTGATGGTCACGATGGCCTGGGTCTCACCACGGGTGAACAGCGACGAGCCGTGCACGCGCGGCAGGATGCCGGTCTTGACCGCGATCGGGCGGACGGTGTCCAGTGCGCGGCCGTCGATGCGGACCTTGGTGTCCAGCACCGAGTTGCGCATCGTGCTGTATTCCAGCTCGCCGAATTCCTTGGACAGTTCAGCCGGGTTCCAGCCTTCAGCAGAAACACGGCCCGCCAGTGATTCGATCACGTCCTTCTTGATCGCCGCGATGGCGTCGCGGCGCTGCAGCTTGTCGCGCACCTGGAAGGCTTCGCCCAGACGCGGGCCGATGGCTTCCTGCAGGGCGCTGATCAGCACGTCGTTCTTGGCCGGGGCGACCCAGGTCGACGGCTTGGTGCCGGCTTCCACGGTCAGCTCGTTGATGGCGTTGATGACCTTCTGCATCTCGCGGTGACCGAAGGTCACAGCGCCCAGCATCACGTCTTCGGAGAGCAGCGCGGCTTCGGATTCGACCATCAGCACGGCGTTGGCGGTACCGGCCACAACCAGTTCCAGCTCCGAATCCTTCAGCTCGGTCACGGTCGGGTTGAGGATGTACTCGCCGTTCCTGTAACCGACCTTGGCAGCGGCGATCGGGCCCTTGAACGGGGTACCGGCCAGCGACAGCGCCGCCGAGGCACCGATCAGCGCGGGAATGTCGCCGTCGATGTCCGGGTTCAACGACATGACCGTGGCGATGATCTGCACTTCGTTCTTGTAGTCTTCCGGGAACAGCGGACGGATCGGACGATCGATCAGGCGCGAGATCAGCGTTTCCTTCTCGGTCGCGCGGCCTTCGCGCTTGAAGAAGCCACCCGGGATACGGCCACCGGCGTAGAACTTCTCCTGGTAATCACAGGTCAGCGGGAAGAAGTCCTGGCCCTCACGTGCGCTCTTGGCGGCGACGGCGGAGACCAGCAGCACGGTGTCGTCGAACTTGACGATGACGGCGCCACCGGCCTGACGGGCGATTTCGCCGGTTTCAAGCGTGACGGTGTGCTTGCCGTACTGGAAGGTTTTGGTGATTTTTGCCACGGGGGATGTCCTTGGGGAAATGCTGTCTTCGAATGGACCGCGGGCGACCCTTGCCGCCGACGGGTGACCGGAAGTCCGGTCCTGGCGATTGATGCGGTACTACCAAAACAAAACCGCGGCGCATTCCTGCGCCGCGGTCGGGATTCCTGCTTAGCGACGCAGGCCGAGCTTTTCGATCAGGGCCTTGTAACGTACGGCGTCTTTCTTCTTCAGGTAGTCCAGCAGGCTGCGGCGGCGGTTGACCATCTGCAGCAGGCCGCGGCGGCTGTGGTGATCCTTCTTGTGGGTCTTGAAGTGACCGGTCAGCAACTCGATACGCGCGGTCAGCAGGGCGACCTGCACTTCCGGGGAGCCGGTATCGGCAGCGCTGCGCTTGTTGTCTTCAATGACCTTCTGGGTGTCGATCGACATGTCTGTTTTCTCTTGGATGCGTGGCCCGCAGAAACGCCCCATTGGCGTACCGCGCGACTCGCCGTTAACGAAAGGATGAACCCGCAGACGCGGGAAAGCCTGAAAAGGCCGCGAAATTGTAACGGCCGCAGCCTCCCGGAACAAGCGCCGGGTGGGTACGGGTCAGAGGTTGAAGCGGCGCTGCGGGGACAGCCGACCAGTCTGGTCGACCTCGCCAAGCCCCTGGATACGGGCGTCGGGGCCGTACACAGCCACGGTGCCGGGCGGCCAGGCCGGGTCGCGCAGGCGCTGGCCCACGCAGAACCGAGGCGCCTGTTCAGCATCCAGATCGACACGCGGGTAGTCGACCAACCCGGCCGCCAGCGGCAGCAGCAGCGCCTCCATGGCCGGCTCGTCGCCCTGCTCCGCCAGGGCGCGCAGGGTATCCAGGGTGACCATGGGGGCGGCGCGGAACGGGTCCACCCACAGCCGGCGCAGGCCAGCGATGTGCGCGCCGCAGCCCAGGGCTTCGCCCAGGTCGCGGGCCAGGCTGCGGATGTAGGTGCCTGAACCGCAGGTCACGCGCAGCGACAGCCGGGTCGGCTGCTGATCCAGAACCTCGATGGAATGAACCTCGACATCGCGTTCGGGCGCGTCGATGGTCTCTCCGCGGCGCGCCTTCAGGTACAGCGGTTCCCCGCCCTGCTTGAGCGCGGAAAAAATCGGGGCGCGCTGTCGTATGTGGCCGTTCAGCGGCCTCAGCGCCGCCTCGAGCTGGTTGCGGCTGATCGCGGGCACGGGGCGTTCCAGCAGCACGCTGCCGTCGGAATCGTCGCTATCGGTGGTCTGGCCGAGGACGACGTCGGCGTCGTAGGCCTTGGCCGAACCCAGCAGCAGGCCGGCGATCTTGGTGGCTTCGCCGAAGCACAGCGGCAGCAGGCCGGTGGCCAACGGGTCCAGGCTGCCGGTGTGGCCACCCTTCTCGGCGCGGTACAGTCGGCGGGCCACCTGCAGCGCGGCGTTGGAGCTCATGCCGGTGGGCTTGTCGAGCAGGAGAATGCCGTCCAGGCGACGGAAGGTGATTCGGGTCATGGTGTTTCGCCGGGATTGGTCGTGCAGGCACGGGTGCCGTGCCATACAGGACAACAGCCCTTTCGGGCTGTTGGTCTATTCGGGTTTGTCTTCGCCGTCTTTGGCGTTGCGGCTCTTTTCAGCCGCGAGCGTGTCCGGCAGGTCGCGCAGGAGATTGTCGATGTGCTCACCACGATCGACCGAATCGTCGTAGTGGAAGTGCAGCTCCGGCACGTGGCGCAACTTCATGGCCTTGGCCAGGTCCATGCGCAGCTCCCAGGCAAGCTCTTTGAGTCCCTTCATCGCTTCGGCCGCACGCTCCGGCATCAACGCGGTGACGAAGATCTTGGCGTGGGCCATGTCACGGGTGATTTCGACGTCGGAAACGCTCACCGAGGGCAAGCCGTGTACACGCACGAGGTTATGCACGAGCGTACCCAGCTCACGGCGGATCTGGGCGGAAACACGGTCGGTTCGATGGAAGGTTTTCGGCACGAGGAGCTCTTCAGTGTTCGGGTGGACGGGTCACGACCAACGGTCGTGACCTACCGGGGGGTTCCGGACCCGCAGGCAGGGCTCCGGAATCCTGGCAGGGCCCAACCGCTGGCCGGGCCCTCTTTTACATTACAGGGTGCGCGGCACTTCGATACGCTCGAAGCACTCGATCTGGTCGCCCGGCTTCACATCGTTGTAAGCCTTCACGCCGATACCGCATTCGGTACCGTTGCGGACTTCGTCGACATTTTCCTTGAAGCGGCGCAGCGACTCCAGCTCGCCTTCGAACACCACCACGCTGTCGCGCAGGACGCGGATCGGCTTGCTGCGCTTGACCGTGCCCTCGATGACCATACAGCCGGCCACGGCACCGAACTTGGAGCTGCGGAACACATCGCGGACCTGGGCGATACCGATGATCTCTTCGCGGATTTCCACGCCGAGCAAGCCGGATGCCACCTGCTTCACCTGATCGATCACGTCATAGATGATCGAGAAGTAACGCAGGTCCACGCCGTTGGATTCAATGATGCGGCGGGCCGAAGCATCCGCACGTACGTTGAAGCCGATCACAGTGGCCTTGGAGGCAACGGCCGAGTTGGCATCCGATTCGGTGATGCCGCCCACGCCGGAGTGGATCACGTTGATGCGGATGTCATCGTTGGACAGCGCGACCAGTGCCTGGCTCAGCGCCTGCACCGAACCCTGCACGTCGGCCTTGATCACCAGGTTCAGCACCTGCTGGCCATCGCCCTTGCCCAGGGTTGCCATGATGTCCTCCATGCGGCTGCCGGCAGACTGCACCAGGCGCGATTCACGGCGCTTGGTTTCGCGCTGCTGCGCGACGTCCTTGGCCAGGCGCTCGTCCTCGACCACGACGAAGTCATCGCCTGCATCCGGCACGCCGGACAGACCCAGCACCTGCACCGGGATGGACGGGCCAGCCTGGTCGGGCTGCTTGCCGGTCTCATCGAACAGCGCACGCACACGGCCGTACTGGATACCGCAGACCAGGTAGTCGCCCTTCTTCAGCGAACCCTGCTGCACCAGCACGGTAGCGATCGGGCCACGGCCCTTGTCCAGCGAGGACTCGATGACCACGCCGCTGGCGCGGCCATCGGCCACGGCCTTCAGTTCCAGCAGTTCGGCCTGGATCGAGATCGCATCGAGCAGGTCGTCGATACCGAGACCGGCCTTGGCCGAGATCTCCACCATCTGCACGTCGCCGCCGAAGTCTTCGGACACGACCTGCTCGGTGAGCAGTTCGTTCTTGACGCGCATCGGGTCGGCACCGGACTTGTCGATCTTGTTGATCGCCACGATCAGCGGCACACCGGCGGAGCGGGCGTGCTGGATTGCTTCCTTGGTCTGCGGCATGACGCCATCGTCGGCCGCCACGACCAACACCACGATGTCGGTCAGCTTGGCACCGCGCGCGCGCATCGAGGTGAACGCGGCGTGGCCCGGGGTGTCCAGGAAGCTGATGACGCCCTTCGGCGTTTCAACGTGGTACGCACCGATGTGCTGGGTGATGCCGCCGGCTTCACCGGTGGCGACCTTGGTGCGGCGGATGTAATCCAGCAGCGAGGTCTTGCCGTGGTCGACGTGGCCCATGATGGTGACCACCGGCGGACGCGCAACCGCTTCGCCCTGTTCGGTATCGTTCAACGCCAGCAGCGCGTCTTCGGCGTCGTTGGTGTTGGCACGGGTCACGTTGTGACCGAGCTCTTCGGTGACAAGCGCAGCGGTATCGTGGTCGATGGTCTGGGTGATGGTGGCCATCACGCCCATCTTGAACAATGCCTTGACCACATCGCCGCCCTTCAGGGCCAGCTTCTGCGCCAGGTCGGCCACGGTGATGGTGTCGCCGATGGTGACATCACGCACGATCGGTGCGACCGGCCGTTCGAAACCATGGGCGCCACCGCCGCTGCGCGACTGGTTGCTGTCGCGGCGACCGCCGTGCTGCGCGCGGCCGGTGGGGCGACCACGCGAATTGCTGTTGTTGCCACGGCGCGCGCGATCGGCGGCCGACAGATGCAGCTGACCGGCGAAACGGTTGCCACCATCGTCGTCGCGCTTGGCGCCCGGACGGTTGTTGTTCGAGTTGCGGTCGTCCGCACGCGCAGCCGGACGCGCCGGTGCCGGCGCGGACGGGCGCGCGGCCCGGGCCGGCGCTTCGCTGGCAGCCTGTCGCGGCGGCGCTACCGGTGCCGGCGGGGCGTTCCTTGCCGCTTCAGCAGCGGCTTCGGCCGCCTTGCGCTCGGCTTCGGCGCGCTCCTTGGCATCGATCTCTTCCTGGCGCTTGCGTGCGATTTCCTCATCGCGCGCGCGGTCCTTCTCGGCCAGTGCGCGCTGCTCGTCCAGATTGCGCTGGCGGGATTCCTCCAGCTTGCGCAGGATGTCGGCGCGCTCCTCATCCGGCGTCATCGCCTTGCCACTGGCGTCCTTGGTGTAGGTGCGCTTCTGGCGCACTTCAACATTGACGGTGGTCTTGCTGCGGCCGGCGCTGACGGTCACTTCCTGCAACTTGCGACGGTTGAGGGTGATCTTCTTCGCAGCTTCGTCGGCACTTTCGACGGGCTGCTCGGTCTTGCCATGCGAACGGCGAAGGAAGCCCAGGAGCTTCACCTTCTCGGTGCTGGTCACGACCTGGTCGGGACCACTGAACTTCATGCCGGCTTCGGCAAGCTGTTCAAGCAGTTTTTCGACCGGCGTATTGACCAGTTCGGCAAGCTTGCGGATGGTGGTTTGCTGCGACATTCGGATCCTATGATCTGGTTGGCGCTCCTCCGAAACGGGCGAAGGCAGCGCGGAGTCTAAGCCCTGATCGGGTCAGGGCACTGTTCATCGCTGGCTCATTCGCCGCGCTCCAGGCGGGCGATCTCCTCGGCTCGGGCGGCAAGGATCAGGGCGGCGGCGCGCTCCTGGTCCATGTCCTCGATACCGAACTCGAGGATCTCATCGGCGGCCAGGTCCGACAGGTCCTCACTCGTACGCACGCCATGGCCGGCCAGGGCGTAGGCGGTAGCCTCGTCCATGCCTTCCAGAGCGAGCAGGTCTTCGGACGGCGAACCGTCTTCCAGACCCTCTTCCACCGCGAGCGCTTCATTGAGCAGCGCATCGCGGGCACGGGCACGCAGCTCTTCGACGATGTCTTCGTCGAAGCCTTCCACGGCCAGCAGTTCGCCGACCGGGACGTAGGCGATTTCTTCCACGGTGTTGAAGCCTTCGGTCACCAGGATGGCGGCGATTTCCTCATCCACTTCCAGCTTGTCCATGAACAGCTGGCGGGCAACGCCCTGCTCTGCCTCGGACTTGGCGGTCACCTGGTCCTGGGTCATCACATTGAGCTGCCAACCGGTCAGGCGGCTGGCCAGGCGCACGTTCTGGCCGCCCTTGCCGATCGCCTGGGCCAGGCGCTCTTCAGCGACGGCCAGGTCCATGGAGTGCTTGTCCTCATCGACGATGATGGACTGCACTTCCGCCGGCGCCATCGCATTGATGACGAAGTTGGCGGGGTTGTCATTCCACAGCACGATATCCACGCGCTCGCCATTGAGCTCGTTGGACACCGCCTGCACGCGCGAACCGCGCATGCCGATGCAGGCGCCGATCGGATCGGTGCGCGCGTCGTGGGCGAGCACGGCGATCTTGGCGCGGTCGCCCGGGTCGCGTGCACAGGCCTTGATCTCGACCAGGCCCTGGCCCACTTCCGGTACTTCAAGCTTGAACAGCTCGATCATGAATTCCGGCGCCGCGCGGCTGATGAACAGCTGCGGGCCACGCGGTTCCGAGCGGACTTCGGCCAGGTAACCGCGCACGCGGTCGCCAGCGCGCAGCACGTCGCGCGGAATGCCCTTGTCCTTCGGGATGAAGGCCTCGGCGTTGCCGCCCAGGTCCACGTAGATGTTGCCGCGCTCGGCACGCTTGACCACACCGGTGACCAGTTCGCCCACGCGGTCCTTCCACGCATCGACCACCTGCTGGCGTTCGGCTTCGCGCACGCGCTGGACGATCACCTGCTTGGCGGCCTGGGCCGCGATGCGGCCGAAATCCGGATTTTCGATCTGCTCTTCGATGTAATCGCCCACTTCCACGCCTTCGGCTTCGTCGATGGCGTCCATCAGGCGAATCTGGCGGTCCGGCGATTCCATTACCACGTCATCGGCCACCACTTCCCAGCGGCGGAAGGTTTCATAGGTGCCGTCCTTGTGGTCGATCGACACGCGCGCCAGCACTTCCTCGTCGGGATAGCGCTTCTTCGCGGCCGACGCCAGTGCTGCTTCGATCGCGTCGAAGATCACTTCACGCGGAACGCCTTTTTCATTGGCGACCGCGTCCACTACCAGCAAAAGTTCCTTGCTCATTGTTGGCTCACTCCGCGCGCGGCTTCTTGGCCGCCGGCTCGTTGGATGGTTTCTTGTTCGCCTTGCCACCCTGCTTGGGTGCCGGGCCAGTCGGTTTGGTCGGAGCCAGGCCAAGGGCGGCCCAGTCCGGCATGATGCGTGCCTTCTCGATATTCTCGACGTCGGCGGTAAACGGTGAATTGTCGACCTTGAAGGTGACCGTATTCTGCTCGGCATCAACGCCGAGGATTTCGCCCTGCAGACGGCGGCGACCGTCCTGCGGCAGCTTGAGGGTGACCTTGGCCGACTCGCCCACCGCACGTTCGAAATGGTCGAAGGTGAACAGCGGACGATCCACGCCGGGCGAGGACACTTCCAGCGTGTAGTTGGCGCTGATCGGGTCTTCCACGTCCAGCTGGGCCGACACTTCGCGGCTCACGCGTTCGCAGTCGTCGATGTTCACCACGCGCTCCGGCTGTTCCGCCAGCGGCACGTCGATATACAGGCGCAGCGTGGCGCCACCCGGGGCGGTCAGATATTCCACACCCAGCAGCTCGAGACCCAGCGACTGAACGGTGGGGGCGAGCAGATTCGCGATTTCGGTTGCCTTGTCGCTCACAGTCGGCCTTGATTCCTTGAAAGAGGTGCTGCCCCGGCGTGCGGCCTGGGGCCCGGAAACAACAAAGGGCCCGCTGGGCCCCATGTCCGGTACAACTCCGGTCGTGCTGGATGGCCAGCCTTCCGGGGGGTCACGACTACCTGATGGGGAGTCGCACGGCCCGGAAGCCGGTCGCGGGACGGTCCACATTCCGGGGAATGGGTCCAGTCAGGTAGTCCGCTAAGCCGTGGATGATAGCGGTTGCACCGCGCTGGTGCAACGGGCGGGACGTCAAACGACGTGATCGACCGCTCCATTCAGCTTTTTAAACACCTGCGGTCGCCCGCAACGAAAAAAGCGACCCCGTTGCCGGAATCGCTTTTTCGTCTACTGCATCTGCACTGCAGATTTTCTGTGGTAGCGGGGGCAGGATTTGAACCTGCGACCTTCGGGTTATGAGCCCGACGAGCTGCCAGACTGCTCCACCCCGCAGCAGAAGCGGAATTATAGAGGCAACATACAACCTGCGCAACCCCTCCGCCATCGGTAGAGCCTGGCGATGCAGGGCTATCCGCAAACTGCATCGAGCGCATCGTCAAATAAGCTGCAGCTGCCGCCGCGTATCGAGCCCCCCAGCCCTGCGATGCATCTCTGTATTTCGAATGGCAGACGCCGCCCGCCGGATTCCCGTCTGGGGCAGGAAAACCTGCGCCAGTCTCGGCGTGGTCAACTTTGCACCGGCATCCCAGCCACGGAAGGTCTGTTCAGGGTAGGCGAATGTCCGGACTCCGAAATCATCGGCCACCACCTGCGCAACGGATGCCCTGTCCCCGGCCGCGCCAAAACAAACGTTCAGTTCGATGTAGTCCACCGGCGCTTTTCCGCTCCCCGCCGCCTTCAAGTGTTGGACCAGCTGCCACCCGTCCAGTGAGTTCGCGCCCCAACGCACTTCATAAGGACTGCCGTGGCCCATGATCGACATGCTGACGCCACCGTGGGCAGTGCGTCGCCGGATGATCACCTCGCCTCGCATGCCCCACCCCATTGCAATCTTTACCGGCAGCCTGGACTTCACTGGCGATGCCGCCACCTGTCGCGCCGCATACGCGCGCGCACCGATGGCCAATCCCGCTGCCAGCACCAGTCCACCCGCTACCGCACCAAAAAGGATTGCGCCCTTGCGGTCGCCAGACAGTCCTTTCGACAGCGCCACGCCCCCCATGGCCAGTACGCCCAAGCCCGCGAGCGCCGCGACCGGAGCCAGGAAATGTCCGTCTGGATCCGCATGGTTGATCGGGTCGCCGCTGCAGTACGCATACGCGTTGATGCCTCCCCGCCCAAACGGACTCATGCTGTCCGGGCTGTGGAAGCGCCTCAACGCCGGGTTGTAGACGCGATACCCGTTGCCCAGGATCTGCCAGGGCGCATGCGGCTCGTGCAGTTCTCCGTTGTAGCCCAGCCGATTCAAACGCTCCATGGCTCACCTTCTTCCTGCTCTTGGCCTGCGCTGCGCGCGATGTGTCTGCGATTGCCGATTCAGCGCGGTGTTGCGAATCGCCGTGGATAAGCGTGCGGGACCGGGCTGAGGATGG
Organism: Stenotrophomonas sp. NPDC047960; assembly: GCF_043204395.1. Classification (NCBI taxonomy): domain Bacteria; kingdom Pseudomonadati; phylum Pseudomonadota; class Gammaproteobacteria; order Lysobacterales; family Lysobacteraceae; genus Stenotrophomonas; species Stenotrophomonas sp. NPDC047960. Next base: position 10,023 of record NZ_JBIDBX010000004.1, read on the forward strand.
AACACCACCGCTTCATAGATCCCTATCGGCTTTCGTCGGAAGTCGTTGACCACGACGTCGCCCCGAAAGCCGGTGAATGGCCGGTCGAAGAAGTCTGCAAGCACCTGCGCTTGGGGGGCCGGGCCATCTGCCGATCCGCAGGACAGGAATGTGACAGGCTTTTTCCCTATTCCCTTGGCCTGGAGGAGTTCAGCCATCTGCGTTCCGTCCAGGGCGTTTCCGCTCACATCGGATCTGTTCGCCGCCCCGTGTACGTCAACGATATCCCTGCGGCGCCCCTTGATTATCCGCACCGCGCCCGGTTTCAGAGGCGAGTGCCGCATATCGAAGCGGTGAACACCCGCACCCGCGAACGCGGCCAGAACAAGTGCTCCACCAATGGCCGCGAAAAGACCCGCAGCCTTTCTGTCCCCGGCTATTCCGCTTGCAGCCGCAGTGGCAAGCATTGCCACTGCCCCCATCCCCAACAGCCCCGAAATGGCCGTGTAGAAGTGTCCATTCGGATCTGCGTTGTTTACAGGGTCGCCTCCGCAGTACGTGTAGGCGTTGATGCCACCGGCGCCAAACGGGCTCATGTTGTCGGGACCATAGAAGCGCCTCAAGTGCGCGCTGTAGACACGGTACCCGTTGCCCAGCATCTGCCAGGGGGCGTGCGCTTCATGGAGTTCTCCGTTGTAACCAAACCCATTCAGGCGCGCCATGGTTCACCTTTCGGCCGACCTTGGCTGGCGCTGCGCGCTACGCCAATGTGATCTCCGATGCAGGGCCGTGTTCCGTATTGCCGTGGCTGCCCTGGCAAGACCTGCCTGGGGATGAAAGACGATGGCGCGATAAGCGCCCATGGGCCTGTTCGTGAATTTGTTGACTCTGACAGGCCCCAGAAACCCGATCACAGGTTGCTCGATTCCGTTGGCCACCACTTGCGCCTGTGAGGCGGGTCCACTTCCTGAATTGCACGACAGGTACACCAGCGGCTTGTCATCCAGCCCTTCCCAACGGAGCAGCGCGGTCATTTCCGTACCATCCATGGGCTGGTTTCCGACGAGAGATCCGTCTGATCGGCCATGCACGTCCAGGATGTTTTTCCTGCGTCCCCGATGGATGCGTACCTCGCCCATCCTGAGTCGCGAATGCCTTACGGTAAAACCATGAATGCCACCAGCAAGTATCGCCACCGCGCTGAGGACGCCGCCAAGCAGGGCCAGGAATTCCGCGCTCTTCCTTTCCCCCAGCAGCCCCGTAACGGCGGAGGCGCCGAACGATGCCACTGCTCCAGCGCCGAACAGGGCCGCCATCGGCAGCAGAAAGTGTCCACTGGGGTCGATATGGTTGGCCGGATCACCCTTGCAGTACGTATAAGGGTTGATTCCCCCTTCGCCAAACGGGCTCATGCTGTCAGGGCTGTGGAAGCGCATCAGGATCGCGCTGTAGCTTCGGTACCCGTTTCCGAGCAACTGTACGGATCCACCGACTTCATGAAGCTCACCGTTGTACCCCATAGACGTCCACATGGTCGCGTCCCCTTCCATCGGGTTCCGGTTGTTGATCCTGCGGGTTCAGCGCGGAGTGATCTCATGGGTCTACTTGAAGCCGCTGACGCCTGGAGTGTCTACGCGGGTGCAGGCGCCGATTCATCTTCTCGTTGCGAATGCGGGAGGCTTCTTTTGCAGCGCCGGTCTGCGGTGTGAACACGACTGCTGTGGATTGTGCGGTCAACTCCCGCAACCCCGGTCTGCCAGCTGTTGTTCCGAGGTATGAGGTCACCTCAACGCCCAATGTATCGGCTACCACCTGGCCCTGTGACGCATTACCGCCGAACCCACCGTAGCAGGACTGCAGGACGACCGGCTTAGGCTTGAGCCCGCCGCTTCCGGCCGACTTGATCGCGTTGGCGAGTTCTACGCCATTCATCGGCGTCTTCCCCCAGCCGCTGACAAACTTGTTCCCGTGCACACGCACTACGTCCAACTCAGCGCCGCGCCAGATATTCACCCCACCTCGTCCAAGACTGTTGCTGATCCGTACTCCCCGGCGGGAGGGGCGAACTGCATATTCGCCAGCAGCAACCAACGCCCCCATGAGCAGAGCGCCACCCACCGCCAAAAGAATGGTTGCCGCTTCCTTTTTCCCGGACAAGGCAGTGGCACCTGCTGCACCGAGCACGCCCAGTGATCCAAGTCCAAGCAGTGCGGCCACCGGGAGGAGAAAGTGACCGCTGGGATCAACGTTGTTGATGGGGTCACACCCACAGTACGCGTATGGGTTGATCCCTCCTTCGCCGAAGGGACTCATGCTGTCGAGGCTGTGAAAGCGCCTCAGTACCGCGCTGTAGACCCGGTACCCATTGCCCAGGTACTGCCAGCTCGCTCCCGACTCATGCAGCCCGCCGTTATACCCGAGCCCGCCCCGAGCGATGGACGATGAAGGGGAGGCGTCCCGGCGCATTGCGCCAGGACGGGAACTGGAAGACGACGCGTTCATGCCAAGGAAAACCCGGTGGCGATCTCCCAGTCTGCGGACCCTCTCCGGATGTCCGCCACGCGCACCCGCTGCGATATGCGCATCCGGTCGCGCCCCATCTGGGCCGCCGTGGGCGGCGGCGGGGGCGGCACATTCGGACGGGGGGAAAGCTGCTGCGGGCGCGCGCTGACGCGCAGTGCTTCCGGTCGCGGTTGCGGCGACATCGGCGGTGCGGAGGGCGCAGGCGATCCACCCGTCGGCGGCGTGGAGACGGTGCCGGGAGCCGCCCCCGTTGCGGACGTCGGCGTCGGCGTTCGAGCGGGACTTGGGGAAGGCGGCGGGGTCGGGGCCAGGCTGGGCGCTGCGCTCGGCGTCCCCACCGATTGCGTGCTCCGGGGCAGAATCTTGCGGTGCGTCCAGGCATAGCGGCTTCCCAGAATGGTGGCGGCCCCCATCACCATAGCGCCGCCGATGGCAAACCCCCGTTGCGTATCGTTGGTGGCGGCCACCGCCAGGCCCACGGCCGCAAAAGTGCCCCCCAGTGCAACCATGACCCCCGTCACGTGCGGCGTCTTCAGCTTGAAGCCAAACAGGTTCGCGGCGAATGCCGTGATCGACCAGTGGCCACTGGGGTCGGTCAGGTTGACCGGATTGCAATGGCAATAGGCATAGGGGTTGAGCCCTCCCTTGCCGAACGGACTCAGACTGTCAGGGCTGTGGAAGCGCATCAGCACCGGGTTGTACACACGGTAGCCGTTGCCCAGGATCTGCCAGGGCGCATGCACTTCATGCAGCACACCGTTGTAGCCAAGCATCGAGGATGAGGAGGACACGGTCACCCCTGGCCTGACGGCCGTCTCTTGCGTGTGTCCCCCGACAGGTCATGAGATACGCCCGCCGCGATGAAACCCACGTGTAGAACCGGACCCCTGCCCGGCCGACCGGACGCCTCAACGAAAAAAGCGACCCCGTTGCCGGGATCGCCTTTTCGTTCCTGCCGCCGGTTTGCACCGGGGCTATTTGGTAGCGGGGGCAGGATTTGAACCTGCGACCTTCGGGTTATGAGCCCGACGAGCTGCCAGACTGCTCCACCCCGCAGCAGAAGTGGTTGAGTTGATCTGCTACCGCAACGATGTTCTGGCGAAATCGCTGCATCAACAACTCAGGAAACGAATATTACACCAATTGCGCAGTTTTGTATCGCTTTTCAGGCGAGATGCGCAAAAGCCTGCTGGCACCACACCATGATCGGGTTCCAGGCCAGGCCCAGCGCCAGCAGCGCCAGGGCATTCACGCCCAGCACCACGCCCAGCACGCGGTCGTTGTTGGCCGGCAGCGGCTCGCCCACCGGCTCATCGAAGTACATGACCTTGATGACGCGCAGGTAGTAGAAGCAACCGATCACCGCACAGATCACACCCAGGATGGCCAGCCACAGCATGCCGCCGTTGATGGCCGCGCCCAGCACCGCCAGCTTGGTCCAGAAGCCCAGGAACGGCGGGATGCCGGCCATGGATGCCATGATGCACAGGACCAGGCCTGCCATCCACGGATTGCGGGCGTTCAGGCCCTTCAGGTCGTCGATCTTCTCGGCCTCGAACCCATTCCGCGACAGCGCGATGATCGCGCCGAAGCCGGCGGTGGACATGATCGCGTAGCTCAGGGCGTAGAACAGCGCGGCGGCATAGCCACGCTCGCCGCCACCGGCGATGCCGAGCAGCAGGAAGCCGATGTGCGAGACGGTGGAGTACGCCAGCATGCGCTTGAGGTTGCTCTGCGCGATCGCCATCAGGTTGCCGACCACCAAGGACAGTGCGGCCAGGCCACCAATCAGGTACTTCCATTCGTCCGACAGCGGGCCCACGCCCACTTCCAGCAGACGGTAGGCCATGCCGAACGCGGCCAGCTTCGGGGCCGAGCTGATGAACAGCGCCACCGGTGCCGGGGCGCCCTGGTACACGTCGGGCAGCCACATGTGGAACGGGGCCGCGCCGAGCTTGAAGGCCACGCCGGCGATCATGAACACCGCGCCGGTGAGCAGCAGCATCTTTTCGTCGGAGTTCGGAATGGCCGCGTTGATGGCGTCCAGGTGCAGCGAGCCGGTGGCGCCGTAGACCAGCGACATGCCGTACAGCAGCAGGCCCGAGGCCAGTGAACCCAGCACGATGTACTTCATCGCCGCTTCCGTGGCCAGGCCGTTGTCACGGTTGCTGGCCACCAGTGCGTACGAGCACAGTGCCAGCAGTTCCAGGCCCAGGTACACCATCAGCAGGCTGCCGGCGGAAACCAGGATCATCATGCCGGAGGTGGCAAACAGGATCAGGACCGGGATTTCGCCCTGGAACAGATCGCGTTCGCGCAGGTAGCTCCAGCCGTACACCAGGGTCAGGCCGCTGCAGAGCACGATCACGGCTTTCATCACATCCGCCGCGGTGTCGCGGACGAACATGCCGTGGAAGACCTCGCCCTGCCCGCCCACGCCGGTGGCGAGCATGAACAGCACGACCGCCAGTGCGGCAACCGAGAACAGGTGGGTCCAGATCTTGTTCTGCTTGCTGATGAACAGATCGAGGATCAACAGGGTGAACGCGCTGCCGATCAGCACCAGCTCGGGCGCGAGTGGCGGCAGGTCAGCGGCGGTCAAGGGCAACAGCGGCGAGGTGGTCATCATCAAATCCTGGAATTACAGCAACTTGCTGGATGCGATCTGCATCGCCAGCTTCGCGATCGAGGGTTCCATCAGGTCGGTCAGCGGCTTGGGATACAGACCCAGCGCCAGCGTACCCACGGCGAACACACCCAACACCAGCCATTCACGGCCGTTGATGTCTTTCAGTTCGGCAACGTGGGCGTTGGCCACTTCACCGAAGAACACGCGCTTGTACAGCCACAGCGTGTAGGCAGCGGTGATGACCAGCGTGGTTGCAGCAGCCAGTGCCAGCCACGGATTACGCTGGAAGCTGGCCATGATGATCATGAACTCACCAACGAAGCCGCTGGTGCCCGGCAGGCCGGCATTGGCCATGAAGAACAACATGGCGAAGGTGGCGAACCACGGCATCACGTTGACCACGCCGCCGTAATCGGCAATGCGGCGGCTGTGCATGCGGTCGTACAGCACGCCCACGCAGGAGAACATCGCACCGGAGACGAAGCCGTGCGAGACCATCTGCACCATCGCACCCTGCAGGCCCAGGCGGGCTGCATCGGCGTTGCCGGCATCACGCACCAGCCACAGGGCAATGAAGGTGCCCAGGGTGACAAAGCCCATGTGCGCGATCGACGAATAGGCGATCAGCTTCTTCATGTCGTCCTGGACCAGGGCGACCAGGCCGACGTAGATCACCGCGATCAGCGACAGCGCGATCACCAGCCAGGCCCATTCCTGCGAGGCATCGGGGACGATCGGCAGGTTGAAGCGCAGGAAGCCGTAGCCACCGATCTTCAACGCGATGGCGGCCAGGATCACCGAACCGGCGGTCGGCGCTTCCACGTGGGCGTCAGGCAGCCAGGTGTGGACCGGGAACATCGGCACCTTGACCGCGAAGGCGATCAGGAACGCGAAGAAGATCCAGGTCTGCTCCTGGGCCGAGAGCTGCAGCTGGTACAGGTCGGCCAGCTGGAAGCTGCCGCCCTTCAGGTACAGGTAGATCAGCGCCACCAGCATCAGCACCGAGCCGAGGAAGGTGTACAGGAAGAACTTCAGCGCGGCGTAGATGCGGCGCGGGCCGCCCCAGACACCGATGATGAGGAACATCGGGATCAGCATCGCTTCGAAGAACACGTAGAACAGCATCGCGTCGGTCGCAGCAAAGATTCCCACGGTGACGCCTTCCAGGATCAGGAAGGCGGCCACGTACTGGTTGACCCGCTTGTCGATGGCGCTCCAGGCGCCGATCAGCGCCAGCACCGAAACCAGGGTGGTCAGCAGGATCAGCGCGATGGCGATGCCATCCACGCCCAGGTTGTAGCCGATGTCGTAGGCGGGGATCCAGGCGCGGGTCTCGACGAACTGCAGTGCGTCGTTGGCCACGTCGTAGCCGCTGAGCAGCGACAGGCTGATCACGAAGGTCAGTACCGCCACGCCCAGCGACGCCCAACGGGCGGTCTGTGCATCACGGATGGCAAGGATCAAGGCACCGCCGAGGATCGGCAGCCAGATGAGAACACTGAGTAGAGGCCAGTTCGACACGTCTTCTTATTCCGTACAGGTCATCAACGCAGGTAATGCATCAGGACGCCCAGGAGGGCAATCAGGCCGATGATCATCGCGAAGGCGTAGTGATAGAGGAAACCGGATTGGGTGCGACGCAGCAGGTTGGCCGCCAGATCGATCAGGCGCGCCGAACCGTTGACCACCACACCATCGACGATGTTGGTGTCGATCGCGCGCGAAACCTTGCCCAGCTTGATGCCGCCACCGGCGAAACCGCCGATCCAGAGCTTGTCGAACCCGTACTTGTTCTCCAGCACCGACACCAGCGGCGCAAAGGTCTTGCGTGCGCGGGTCGCCAGTTCCGGCTTCCACAGGTAGAACAGGACTGCCAGCAGGAAGCCTGCCAGGGTCAGCCACACGGCCGGACCCTTCATGGCATGGCCAACGAAACCAAGCGGGCCATGGAACTCTTCAGCCAGGGCACCAATGGTGTTGCGTGCCGGGTCGTAGAAATCGACCACGCCGGTGAAGAACGAATGCACCTGGCCGGGGATGCCGTGCTCGGCATGGTGGCCGGCCCAGTCGGTGCCGTACAGCATCGGACCGATGCTGAAGTAACCGATGAAGATCGACGGGATCGCCAGCAGGATCAGCGGCAGCGTCACCACCCACGGGGTTTCGTGCGGCTCATGCGGACCGTGGCCGTGGCCGTGGTCGTGGTCGTCATGGTGCGCGTCGCCATGGTGGGCATCGGCATGTGCGTCTGCGCCGTGTTGTTCGTCATGGCCGTGGCCATGGCTGTGATCATCATGCGCATCCCGGAAGCGTTCCTTGCCATGGAAGGTCAGGAACAGCAGGCGGAAACTGTAGAAGCTGGTGACGATCACGCCACCCAGCACGGCCCAGTAGCCATAGGTTGCCACCCAGCTCGAGGAGAACTCGGCGTGATGCTTGGCCGCCTCGATGATGGTGTCCTTGGAGTAGAAGCCAGAGAAGAACGGCGTGCCGACCAGGGCCAGCGTACCGATCCACATGGTGATGAAGGTGATCGGCATGTACTTGCGCAGGCCGCCCATCTTGCGCATGTCCTGCTCGTGGTGCATGGCGATGATTACCGAACCCGCGCCGAGGAACAGCAGCGCCTTGAAGAAGGCGTGGGTCATCAGGTGGAACACGGCGGCCGAGTAGGCCGACACGCCCAGCGCCACGGTCATGTAGCCCAGCTGGGACAGCGTGGAGTACGCGACGACGCGCTTGATGTCGTTCTGCACGATGCCGATCAGGCCGGTGAAGAACGCGGTGGTGGCACCGATGAACAGCACGAAGTTCAGCGCGGTCTGCGACAGCTCGAACAGCGGCGACATGCGGGTGACCATGAAGATGCCCGCGGTGACCATCGTCGCAGCATGGATCAGCGCCGAAATCGGGGTCGGGCCTTCCATCGAGTCCGGCAGCCAGACGTGCAGCGGGACCTGGGCCGACTTGCCCATGGCACCGATGAACAGGCAGATGCAGATGATGGTGGCGGTCGCCCAGATGACCGGCGCATCGGTGACCTGGATGGAGCTGCCGAACAGGCTGATCGCACCGGACCACACCTGCAGGTGCGAGTTCTGGCCGTTGACCAGCATGTCCGATGCATTGGCGAACACGGTGGCGTAGTCCAGCGATCCGAACACCCACAGCACGCCGGCGATACCCAGGATGAAGCCGAAGTCGCCCACGCGGTTGACCAGGAACGCCTTCATGTTGGCGAAGATGGCGGTCGGGCGCTTGAACCAGAATCCGATCAGCAGGTACGACACCAAGCCCACCGCTTCCCAGCCGAAGAACAGCTGCAGGAAGTTGTTGCTCATCACCAGGGTGAGCATCGAGAAGGTGAACAGCGAGATGTAGCTGAAGAACCGCTGGTAGCCCGGGTCATCCTGCATGTACCCGATGGTGTACACGTGGACCAGGAAGGACACGAAGGTCACCACGACCATCATCATCGCGGTCAGCTTGTCGATCATGAAACCGACATGCGCCGAGTACTGGCCGACTTCGAAGAAGGTGTAGACGTTCTGGTTGAACGGCTGCGCGCCGCCCCACAGCAGCTGGTAGAACACGTAGCTGGACAGCACGCAGCTGACCGCGACACCCAGGATGGTGACGGTCTGCGCGCCGATGCGCCCTACCTGACGACCGAACAGGCCAGCGATGATGCTGCCGACCAGCGGTGCAAGCACCACGGCGATCAACAGACTCTTGGAGAGAGTAATTTCCATCTACGGATCAGCCCTTCAGCGAATCGACTTCGCCGACATTGATGGTGCGGCGGGTACGGAACAGGGTTACCAGGATCGCGAGGCCGATCGCGGCCTCGGCCGCGGCCACGGTGAGGATGAAGAACACGAACAGCTGGCCGGCCGTGTCACCCATTTCGCGCGAGAACCCGACGAAGTTGATGTTCACCGACAGCAGCATCAGTTCGATGGACATCAACAGCACGATGATGTTCTTGCGGTTGAGGAAGATGCCGGCAAGGCTGATGCAGAACAGCAGCGCGCCGAGTGCCAGGATATGACCGAGGGTGATCACGGGGCAGCCTCCTCGTTGCTGGACGGCTTGGTGTTGGTGTGGACCACCGGGGTTTCCGACGCCATCTTGACCACGCGCAGGCGGTCGCGACCCTTGACCATGGTCTGTTCGGTCGGGTTCTGGGTCTTCAGGCCGGTGCGGCGACGCAGGGTCAGCATCACGGCGGCCACCACGGCCACGGTCAGGATGACGGCGGCGAACTCGAACGGCAGCAGGTATTCGGTGAACAGGCTGCGGGCGAGCCAGGTGATGTTGGAGCTGTCGGCAGCCAGCGCGGCGGCGTTGTCGGCCGGCAGCGGGTTGACCGCCCTGCCCTTCACCCCGATCAGGATCAGCATCTGCACCAGCATGGTGACCGCGACCACCAGGCCAAGCGGCAGGTAGCGGACCCAGCCTTCGCGCAGGTTGGAGGCGTCGATGTCGAGCATCATCACCACGAACAGGAACAGCACCATCACCGCGCCGACGTAGACCAGCACCAGCGCCACGCCGAGGAATTCAGCCCCGACCAGGATCCAGATGCAGGCCACGGAGAAGAAGGTCAGGATCAGGCACAGCACGGCGTAGACCGGATTGCGCACGCTGATCACCGCCGCAGCGGAAATGCCCGCCACGATGGAGAAGACCCAGAAGAAGATATTTACCCAATCCATCATTCAACCTCAGCGGAAAGCGGCATCGGCGGCGCGACGCTCGGCGATTTCGGCTTCAAGCCGATCACCGATGGCCAGCAGCTGCGGCTTGGTAACGATGTTCTCGCCACGATTCTCGAAGTGGTACTCGAGAATGTGGGTCTCGACGATCGAGTCCACCGGGCAGCTTTCTTCACAGAAGCCGCAGAAGATGCACTTGAACAGATCGATGTCGTAGCGGGTGGTACGGCGGGTGCCGTCTTCGCGCTTGGCCGAATCGATGGTGATGGCCAGCGCCGGGCAGACCGCTTCGCACAGCTTGCAGGCGATGCAGCGCTCTTCCCCGTTGGGGTAGCGGCGCAGCGCATGCAGGCCACGGAACCGCGGCGACTGCGGGAACTTCTCCATCGGGTACATCAGCGTGTACTTCGGCTTGAACGTGTACTTCAGGGTCAGCCACAGACCGCCGAGCAGCTCGAGCAGGAGCAGGCTTTTGAAGTAATGGGTAATTCGATTCATCACTTAGACGCCCTTCTGGATCACGCCGTAGAACACCATCACAGCCGTCACCGCAATCCACGCGATGGTGAGCGGGATGAAGACCTTCCAGCCCAGACGCATGATCTGGTCGTAACGGAAACGCGGGAAGCTGGCACGGAACCAGATGTAGGCGCTGGCGAAGAAGAACACCTTCAACAGCAGCCACGGGGCACCGCCCTTCCAGATCCAGTCGATCCACGGCGAAATGTCCGCGGTGATCCAACCCTGGAACGGGCTCAGCCAACCGCCGAGGAAGAAGATCGAGATCAGGAAGCTGATCAGGATCATGTTGGCGTATTCGGCCAGGAAGAACAGCGCGAACGCACCACCGGAGTATTCGACCATGTGGCCGGCAACGATTTCCGATTCGCCTTCCACCACGTCGAACGGCGCGCGGTTGGTTTCGGCAACGCCGGACACCCAGTACACGATGAACAGCGGGAACAGCGGAATCAGGAACCAGTCGAAGAAGCCGGAATTGCCGGCCTGCGCCATCACGATGTTGCTCAGGTTCAGGCTGCCGGCAGCGATCATCACGCCGACCAGGGCAAAGCCCATGGCGATTTCGTAGCTGATCATCTGGGCCGAGGCGCGCATGGCGCCCAGGAAGGCGTACTTGGAGTTGGAGGCCCAACCGGCCAGGATGATGCCGTACACGCCCAAAGAGGTCATCGCCAGCAGGTACAGCAGGCCGGCATTGGCGTTGGACAGCACCACCTGCGCATCGAACGGCACCACCGACCAGGCCGCGAAGGCCGGTGCCAGGGTGATCAGCGGCGCCAGTACGAACATCGCCTTGTGCGAGCTCGCCGGCTGGATGATCTCCTTGAACAGCAGCTTGAAGACGTCGGCGAAGGCCTGGAAGATGCCCATGCCCACGTACATCGGGCCGTGGCGGACGTGCATCCAGCCGATCAGCTTGCGTTCCCAGACCACGAAGAACGCCACCGCGATGATCACCGGCATGGCGATCACCAGGATCTTCAGCACGATCCACAGCAGCGCGCCGATTTCACCCAGGCCCAGCAGCCATTGGTGGAGCGGGTCGACCGCGTTCAACAGCAATTCGTTCATGCAGCCACCACCGTTACGCGTGCGGCACCCAGCGGTGCGGTTGCACCGTGGCCCGATTCAATCCAGACCGACCCCGCGGCGACGCGGGCGTCGACCACCACCGGCAGCGTTGCCTTTCCGGCATCGGTGCCGACCTTGGCCATCTGCCCTTCGACCAGCTGCAGGCGGGCGGCATCGTCGGCACTGAGCACGATGCGCGGCGCGACGTTGAGCGGGTGCGACTGCAGCGCCTGGGCGCGACGGACCACTGCGTCGGTACGGTAGATCGCCGCGGTGGACGCCACTTCCAGCCCGTCCCCAGATACCGGCGTTGCCGCCGAGGAGGACACGGTGACCGTGACCGGAGCCAGGCTGGCACGCAGGCCGGCCAGGTCGGTGAACTCGAAACCGGCCAGGGCCAGCTCGCCGCCCAGTGCGCGCAGCACGCGCCAGCCTTCACGGGCCTCGCCCGGCAGCTTGCCGCCGGCACGGGCCGACTGCTCGCGACCATCGAGGTTGGTCAGGGTGGCGTCGATTTCCGGCAGCGCGCCGATCGGCAGGATCACGTCCGCCACGTCGCGGGTCGAGGCGCAGGCGAACTGGCTGAAGGCCACTACCTGGGCACCGGCCAGCGCCTTGCGGGCGGCGGCGGTATCGGCGAAATCCAGGCCCGGCTCGATGCCGTACAGCGCATAGGCCTTGCGCGGCTGGGCCAGCATGGCGTTGACGTCCTTGCCGGCCGGCAGCACGCCGGCGCGGGACAGGCCCACGGCGTTGGCGCCCTGCGGAATGCGGCACAGCCTGGCACCGGTGGCGGCGGCGAAGTCACGCGCGGCAGCGCGGATCGCGGCAGCCTGCGGGTGGTTCTCGGCGATGCCACCGACGATCAGCACGGCGGTGCCGGTCACGGCCTGGCGCAGCTCGGCGGTGCCCAGGGCCTCGACGAACTTCGACGGGGCCACGATCTGCTTGCCGGCCAGCTTGAAGGCGAAGTCGAAATCCACCGGGTTGATCGCGTGGATCTTCGCGTTGCGCGTGGTCTGCGCCTTGCGCAGGCGGGCGTGCAGCAGCGGCAGCTCATGGCGGATGTTGCTGCCGAGCACGACGATGCTGTCGGCGCCTTCGATCTCGGCCAGCGACAGGCCGAATACCTCGGCCGTGGCGGCGTCGGAGAAGTCGCGGTTGTTGATGCGGTGGTCGATGTTGCCGGTGCCCAAGCCGCTGGCGAGACGGGCCAGCAGGGCGCCCTCCTCGTTCGAGGCGGACGGGTGCACCAGTACACCGAGGTCGTCACCGCGGTTGGCGGTGAGGATGTCCTTGGCCGCGGCCAGGCCTTCGGCCCAGCTCACTTCCTGCCATTCGCCATTGACCTTGCGCAGCGGCTTGACCGCGCGGTCGGCGCTGTACAGGCCCTGGTGCGAGTAACGGTCACGGTCGGACAGCCAGCATTCGTTGACCAGTTCGTTGTCGCGCGGCACCGAACGCAGCACTTCGCCACGGCGCACGTGCAGGAACAGGTTCGAGCCCATGGCGTCGTGGTAGCCCAGCGACTCGCGCGCGGTCAGTTCCCACGGACGGGCGCGGAACTGGAACACCTTGTTGGTCAGCGCGCCGACCGGGCACACGTCCACGACATTGCCCGACAGCTCGGTGGTCAGCGGCTTGCCGTCGTAGGTGCCGATCTGCAGGTTTTCACCGCGATACATGCCGCCCAGTTCATAGGTACCGGCAACGTCGGCGGTGAAGCGGACGCAGCGGGTGCACTGGATGCAGCGGGTCATCTCGGTGGCGACCAGCGGACCGATGTCCTCGTCGGGCACCACGCGCTTGCGCTCGTTGAAGCGGCTCACCGAACGGCCGTAGCCGAGCGAGACGTCCTGCAGCTCGCACTCACCGCCCTGATCGCAGATCGGGCAGTCCAGCGGGTGGTTGATGAGCAGGAACTCCATCACCGAACGCTGGTACTTCAGCGCCTTCTCGCTGCGGGTGGCGACCTTCATGCCATCCATCACCGGGGTGGCGCAGGCCGGCGCCGGCTTGGGCGACTTTTCCACGTCGACCAGGCACATGCGGCAGTTGGCCGCGATCGGCAGCTTCTCGTGGTAGCAGAAGCGCGGGATCGAAATGCCGGCCTTGTCGGCGGCCTGGATGATCATCGAGCCCTTGGGCACGACCAGGGACTGGCCGTCGATCTCGACGGTCACATGCCCTTCCGGCACGATCGCCGGGGTGCCACCAGGATTGTTGGGTTGCGCGCTCATGCGGCGGCTGCCTCCACCTTCTTGCCGTCGACCATCGAATGACCGTTGACGATGTAGTACTCGAATTCGTCCCAGAACTGGCGCAGGAAGCCCTGGATGGGCCATGCCGCCGCTTCACCGAACGCGCAGATGGTGTGGCCTTCGATCTGGCCGGCCACTGCCTTCAACTGATGCAGGTCTTCCATGGTGGCCTTGCCGGCGACGATGCGCTCGAGCACGCGGTGCATCCAGCCGGTGCCTTCCCGGCACGGGGTGCACTGGCCACAGGATTCCTTGTGGAAGAACTGGCTGATGCGGCAGGCGAACTTGACGCAGCACACGCTGTCGTCCAGCACCACGATGGCACCCGAACCCAGGCCGGTGCCCAGGGCACGCAGGGTGTCGTAGTCCATCTGCAGGCCTTTGAGCTCCTCGGCCTTCAGTACCGGCATCGACACGCCGCCGGGCACCGCGCCCTTCAGGGTGCGACCCGGCTTGAGGCCGCCGGCCATTTCCAGCAGTTCGTCGAACGTGGTGCCCAACGGCACCTCGAAGTTGCCGCCCTTCTGCACGCAACCGGAAACCGAGAAGATCTTCGGGCCGCCGTTCTTGGTCAGGCTCAGGCCCTGGAACCATTCCGGGCCGTTGCGGATGATCGCCGGCACCGAGGCATAGGTCTCGGTGTTGTTGATCGTCGACGGCTTGCCGTACAGGCCGAAGTTGGCCGGGAACGGCGGCTTGTAGCGCGGCTGGCCCTTCTTGCCTTCCAGCGATTCCATCAGCGCGGTCTCTTCGCCGCAGATGTAGGCGCCAGCGCCGAGGGCGCCGTAGATGTCGATGTCCACGCCGCTGCCGAGGATGTTCTTGCCCAGCCAGCCGTTGGCGTACGCATCGGCCAGGGCCTGCTCGAAGTTCTCGAACGGCTCGTGGTGGAACTCACCCCGCAGGTAGTTGTAGCCCACGGTGCTGCCGGTGGCATAGCAGGCGATCGCCATGCCTTCCACCACCGAATGCGGGTTGTAACGCAGGATGTCGCGGTCCTTGCAGGTTCCCGGCTCGGATTCATCCGAGTTGCACAGGATGTACTTCTGCATGTTGCCCTTGGGCATGAAGGACCACTTCAGGCCGGTCGGGAAGCCCGCGCCACCACGGCCGCGCAGGTTGGACTGCTTGACCATCTCGATGACCTGCTCCGGCGAGATCTTCTCTTCGATGATCTTGCGCAGCGCGGCGTAGCCACCGGTCTTGAGATAGTTCTCGTACGACCAAGGGGTGTCGTAGTGCAAGGTGGTGTAGACCACCTGGTGCGGCAGCGGTGCGGGACCGACCGGACCCTGGGATGCGTGATGATGTGCCATGTCTTACTCCAACCCGTCCAGCAGCTCGTCGACTTTCTCGACGGTCAGGCGCTCGTGGTAATGGCCGTTGATGACCATCATCGGCGCACCGGCGCAACCGGCCAGGCATTCTTCTTCACGCTTGAGGTAGATGCGGCCATCGGCGGTGGACTGGCCGGTCCTGCAGCCGAGCTTCTTCTCGGCATGCGCGACCAGGTCCTCGGCGCCATTCAACCAGCAGCTGATGTTGGTGCAGAAGGCGACGTTGTGGCGGCCGACCTTCTCCAGCTCGAACATCGAGTAGAAGCTGGCAACCTCGTAGGCCCACACCGGCGGCAGGTCCAGGTACTTGGCCACGCCGGCGATCAGCTCGTCGGTCAACCAACCGGCATTCTGCTCCTGGGCGGCGTGCAGGCCCTGCAGCACCGCCGAACGCTTGCGGTCCGGCGGGAACTTGGACAACCAGTGATCGATGTGCGCGCGCGTCTTGTCGCTCAGCACCACCATCGGGTCGACGTCGCGCGCCGCCTCGAAATTACCCGTCGCCTTCATCGGCCGACCTCAGCAAATACCAAATCGTTAAGAACCAGAACCTGCAGCGCCGGCAGCAGCCGGCGGGTGTCAGGCATCGTGCATGCGGTGGCCATTACCGGTCCACCTCGCCGAACACCAGGTCGTAGGTGCCGATCATGGCCACCACGTCGGCGAGCATGTGCCCGCGCACGACCGAGTCGATCGAGGACAGATGGGCGAAGCCCGGCGCGCGCAGGTGCACGCGGAACGGCTTGTTGGCACCGTCGGACATCAGGTAGCAGCCGAACTCGCCCTTTGGCGCCTCAACCGCAGCATAGGTTTCGCCGACCGGGACGCAGTAGCCTTCACTGAACAGCTTGAAGTGATGGATCAGCGCTTCCATGTCGTCCTTCATGTCCTCGCGGCTGGGCGGAGCGACCTTGAAGTTCTTGACCATGACCGGGCCGGGATTGGCGCGCAGCCACTGCACGCACTGCTTGATGATGCGGTTGGATTCGCGCATCTCGGCCACGCGGACCAGGTAACGGTCGTAGCAGTCGCCTTCCTTGCCCAGCGGAATGTCGAAATCGACGGCATCGTACCTGGCGTACGGCTGCTTCTTGCGCAGGTCCCAGGCAACGCCCGAGCCGCGCAGCATCACACCGGTCATGCCCCAGGCATGCGCCAGTTCCGGGCTGACCACGCCGATGCCGACCGTACGCTGCTTCCAGATACGGTTGTCGGTGAGCAGGGTTTCGTATTCGTCCACGCGCTTGGGGAACTCGACGGTGAAGTTCTCCAGGAAGTCCAGCAACGAACCTTCGCGCGCGGCGTTGAGGTTCTTAAGGGCTTTGCCCTTGTGCCAGCGCGATTCCTTGTACTTCGGCATCTGGTCCGGCAGGTCGCGGTAGACGCCGCCCGGACGGTAGTACGCGGCGTGCATGCGCGCGCCGCTGACCGCTTCGTAGCAGTCCATCAGCTCTTCGCGTTCGCGGAAGGCGTACAGCATCACCGCCATCGCGCCCAGATCGAGCGCGTTGGAACCCAGCCACATCAGGTGGTTCAGGATGCGGGTGATTTCATCGAACATCGTGCGGATGTACTGGGCACGCTCGGGCGCTTCGATCCCCATCAGGGTTTCGATGGCGCGCACGTAGGCGTGCTCGTTGCACATCATGGACACGTAATCCAGGCGGTCCATGTAACCGATGGACTGATTGAACGGCTTGGATTCGGCCAGCTTTTCGGTACCACGGTGCAGCAGGCCGACATGGGGATCGGCGCGCATGATGGTTTCACCGTCCATTTCCAGGATCAGGCGCAGCACCCCGTGTGCAGCCGGATGCTGGGGACCGAAGTTCATGGTGTAGTTGCGGATTTCCTGGCGCAGTTCGGCCGGGTTGCTCGCAAACGCCTGCTGGGCTTGGTGGATCTGGCTCACTTGCTTGCCTCCGTCTGCGCGCTTTCGCCGGCAGCGGTCTGGAAACGGGCGTCATCCCGGATCACGCGCGGCACGCCGACACGCGGCTCCACCGAGGTCACCGGCTCGTACACCACGCGCTTCTTTTCTTCGTCGTAGCGGACTTCGACATTGCCGATCAGCGGGAAGTCCTTGCGGAACGGGTGCCCCACGAAACCGTAGTCGGTCAGGATGCGGCGCAGGTCCGGGTGGCCTTCGAAGATCACGCCGAACAGGTCGAACGCTTCGCGCTCGAACCAGTTCAGGCCCGGCCACACGCTGGTCAGAGAGGCGACCACCGGCAGTTCCTCGTTCGGCGCGAAGCAGCGGATGCGCATGGTGAGGTTGTGCTGGTAGGAACGCAGCTGGGCGACCACGGCATAGCGCTGCAGCGGCACCGGCTGCGGCTGGGCGCCGTCGCTGGTTTCGCGGGTGGGGAACTCGCCCCAGGCGAAACGACCGACAGACTTGCCCTCGACGCCACGGCTGAAGCCCTGCGAGGAGACATCGGAGGTGTCCCACTCGTCGCTGCCGTAGCCGAGGTAGTCCAGGCCGCACAGGTCAACGGCCTGTTCGAAACCAAACTCGTCGCGCAGCGCCAGAGCGGTGGCATGCCAGTCAGCGGCGGGCACTTCCAGCGTCACTTCGCCGCGGGGTTCGACCACGAAGACCTGCGCACCAGCGAAACGTGCGGAAAGTCGGTCGATGAAGGATGCTTGCTCTGCCATGGGGGCTTGGCGTGCTCTTGTCAGGAGGAATGTCAGCGGGCGATGGTCTGCGTACGCCAGATCTTCTTCTGCAGCTGCAGGATCCCGTACACCAGCGCTTCGGCGGTAGGCGGACAACCGGGGACGTATACGTCCACCGGCACCACGCGGTCGCAACCACGCACCACTGCATACGAGTAGTGGTAGTAGCCGCCACCGTTGGCGCAGCTGCCCATGGAGATGACCCACTTCGGATCCGGCATCTGGTCGTAGACCTTGCGCAGCGCCGGGGCCATCTTGTTGACCAGGGTGCCGGCCACGATCATCACGTCGGACTGGCGCGGTGACGGGCGGAACACCACGCCATAACGGTCGAGATCCAGGCGCGCGGCACCGGCATGCATCATTTCAACCGCGCAGCAGGCCAGACCGAAGGTCATGGGCCACATCGAGCCGGTACGCGCCCAGTTCAACAGCGCGTCGACGCTGGTGGTCACGTAGCCCTTTTCGAGCAGCGGGTTGTCGCCTTCGGGGCGCAGGATGTCATCGACCCGCCCTTCCGGGACCGGATTGTTCATCAGGCCATCGAGAGTCTGAATCACTCCCATTCCAGCGCTCCCTTCTTCCAGACGTAAATGAAACCGAGGAAAAGCATGCCCACGAACAGGCCCATCGTGACCAGCGAACGCGCGCCCAGCTCCATGAAGACCTGGGTCCACGGCACGATGAAGATGATTTCCAAGTCAAAGACGATGAACTGGATGGCGATCAGGTAGTAGCGCACATCGAACTTCATGCGCGCGTCCTCGAAAGCTTCGAAGCCGCATTCGTACGGCGAGAGCTTTTTCAGATCAGGACGCCGGGGACCGAGGAACCGGCCGACCAGCATCAGCGCAACGCCGATACCGGTGGCAACAATCAGAAACAGCAGAGACGGCAAATATTCGGCCAGCACAGCGATTCTCTCTTGCCTCTGCCGCCACGCCTGCAGGCGTCTTGGCATGGGGGAGTGGACGGAAAACGCACCTGGCGCTTTGCGCGCCAGACGTATCCGCTTACAAACAAAATGGTGCCCAAGAGGGGACTCGAACCCCTACGACCTAAGTCGCTACCACCTCAAGGTAGTGCGTCTACCAATTCCGCCACCTGGGCTTACGTATCGCGCCGGAAGTTCCAACCGGATTCCCCCGACGCGCCGCATATTGTAACCGTCTTCAGGGAGTCTGGGAGCCTTCCGAAGGCTTTTCTTCACCCGATTTCGGCGTTTCCGCCTGAGCCGGCACAGTTGCCTGCGGAACCGGCTGCTGGGCAGCGGCTTCCGGGGCCTTCGGCACGGCCGGCAGCTCGCCGGCAGGGACCGCCGGCGCGGCAGGCGCCACCGGGGCGGACATCACGCCCAGATCCTGCTGGACCGCCGGGCGCGCGCCGTGGCTGGCGTACCAGGCCATGAACAGACTGATGCCGAAGAACACAACGGCCAGCCACTTGGTCGACTTGGACAGGAAGTTGGACGCGCCACGCGCGCCGAACACCGTACCCGAGGCGCCGGCACCGAAACCCGAGCCTGCGGCCGCGCCGGAACCACGCTGCATCAGGATGAGCGCGATCATGGACACCGCGACCAGCACGTAGACCACATTGAGGATCAACATCAGCATTTCGAATCCGCCCTCGGGCATGTCAAATAGCGGCCGCCGCATGGGCGATGGCCAGGAAATCCGCGGCCACCAGCGAGGCGCCGCCCACCAGCCCACCATCGACATCGGGCTGC
Organism: Stenotrophomonas sp. NPDC047960; assembly: GCF_043204395.1. Taxonomy (NCBI): domain Bacteria; kingdom Pseudomonadati; phylum Pseudomonadota; class Gammaproteobacteria; order Lysobacterales; family Lysobacteraceae; genus Stenotrophomonas; species Stenotrophomonas sp. NPDC047960. Next base: position 29,471 of record NZ_JBIDBX010000004.1, read on the forward strand.
GCGAACAGTTCCGCTGCGTTGTCGGGCTTCACGCTGCCGCCGTACAGGATGGGCAACGAATCGGCAATTCTAGCATCGAGCCTGGCCACTTCGCCACGGATGAACGCGTGGACCTGCTGGGCCTGCTCCTTGGTGGCGGTCCGCCCGGTACCGATGGCCCAGACCGGCTCATAGGCGACCACGGCATGCTGGAAGCCGGCCGGGCCGACCAGTTCCAGCACGGGCGCCAGCTGGCGGGCGATGACATCTTCGGTCTGGCCGGCCTCACGCTGCTCCAGGGTTTCACCCACGCACAGCACCGGCACCAGCCCGGCATGCACGGCGGCGGCGAACTTGCGGGCCACCAACTCGCTGCTTTCATTGTGGTACTGGCGACGCTCGGAATGGCCGACCAGGCCATAGCGGGCACCAACGTCGGCCAGCATGGCGGCGCAGACTTCGCCGGTGTAGGCGCCCTTTTCGTTGGAGCTGACGTCCTGCGAGCCAAAAGCGACGGCACGGCCCTCGAACGCCTCGACCAGCTCGCCCAGGTACGGCAACGGCGGCAGGATGACGACCTCTACCCCACCCTTCGGCAGGCTGGCGACGATATCGCTGACCAGCTCGGTCGCGAATTGACGGCTGCCATGCAGCTTCCAGTTACCGGCGACGATCTTGCGGCGCATGGCGGGGCTCCTTTGGGGTATCAGCCGCCAATGATACCGGATGTAACGAATGCGCGTTTTCCGAAAACGCTTACATTTCAAATGGATATTGCAAGAGCCAGAGCCAGAGCCAGAGCAGATCAGGGTTGCCCGCTCGTATGGGTTGCGGGGCCGGGACGGGTGGGGTTACGGGACACGCCGTAAACCCATCCCTGGGGGCTTGGCAAAAACATCCATGTTTTTGACAGTCCCTACACCCCACCCGCCCCGACCCCGCCCACAGATGGTCGGTACCCAAGAAAAAAGGCGGTAGGCCACGACCGTTGGTCGTGGCGCCGTTCCCGTCCGGCATCGATCCACCGTCGGGGGCGAGGGCCGGCATGCCCCGCAGCGACTGTCAAAAACATGGATGTTTTTGACAAGCCTCCAAGGACGGATTCACGGCGTGTCGCGGAGGGGCATTCCGGCCCTCGCCCCAGCCGATGGGAACGAAAAGCCAAGCTGTTCGCGCGAACAACAACGCGCCAAAGAAAAAGGCCACCTAGCGGTGGCCTTCAAGAATCACTTCAGCTTGATCTCACGCAGTCGCTCTTCGAGGAACCCATGGGCGGTGATCGGCTCCGGGTAGCGGCTCGGGTTTTCCGGGGTGATGCAGGTCGGCAGCACGTCGATCAGGAAGTCCGGGTTCGGGTGCAGGAAGAACGGCACCGAGTAGCGCGGCTGGCGGGCCTGCTCGCCCGGGGGGTTGACCACGCGATGGATCGTGGACGGGTACACGTGGTTGGTCAGGCGTTGCAGCATGTCGCCGATGTTGACCACGATGGTGTCCGCGTCCGACGTGAACGGCACCCACTTGCCCTCGTGCGACTGCACTTCCAGGCCGGCCGCGCTGGCGCCCACCAGCAGCGTGATGAAGTTGATGTCGCCATGCGCGCCCGCGCGCACGTTCGGGATGTCGTCGGCGGTGATCGGCGGGTAGTGGATCGGGCGCAGGATCGAATTGCCGTTGTTGGTCTTGTCCGCGAAGAAATCGATCGGCAGGCCGATGTGCAGCGCCAATGCCGACAACACGCGCGAGCCCAGCTTGTCCAGTTCCTGGTACAGCCCATAGCCCTTTTCCTTGAAGTCCGGCACTTCGCTCGGCCACAGGTTCGGCGCCATCACCTCGCGGTACTTCGAATCGTCCGGAATCTCACGGCCGATGTGCCAGAACTCCTTCAGATCGAAGTGCTTGGAGCCCTTGGCCGTTTCGACGCCGAACGGCGTGTAGCCGCGCGCACCGCCGGTGCCCGGCACGTGGTACTTCAGCTTGGTCGCTTCCGGCAGCGCGAAGAACGCTTTGAATACGTCATACGCCGCATCGATGTCCTGCTGCGGGATGCCGTGGTTGCGGATGCCCGCGAAACCCCATTCACGGTAGGCCGCGCCGAGCTCGGCGACGAAGGCATCGCGGTCACTGTCGAAACGGGTGATGTCGAGGGTGGGGATCTGGCTCACTGCGGTTCCTGGCTTGTTCGAGGTGGGTAAGCGCGGCCACGACTGTGGCCCGGCTGAACATTGTGCCAGATCGGACAATAGACACTGCCGATACGTTGATACAAACCGATACAATGCGGCCGCGCGCCGCCTCGACCCGGCCGCGCGGCCATGGACGCCGCCGCCACGTCTTCCGACTCACCCCTACCGCCCGACCCTGCATGGACGACCCGCGCACCCCTGCCCTTTTGCCTGCACCGCCACGCTGGACGCGCCTGGCGTGGCTGAGCCTGTTCACTGCCATCAATGCCTGCGTGGCCATCGCCATCGCGCTGGGCAATACGCCACTGGCCGATAACCCCGGTGGCGCGTTGGGGCTGGGTTACCTGGCCCTTGCCCTGCCGGGTCACTTCCTCGCCTTCGGCGGTCTGGTGTCGCTGCTGCCCCTGGCCGTCGGCCTGTGGCCGCGCTCGCCGCGCCCACTCGTGGTCAGTGCCGTGCTGCTGCAGGGCGTGTGGCTGTGCCTGCTGTTGGTGGATGCCAAGGTTTTCGCGCTGTACCGCTTCCACCTCAATGCCATGGTGATGAACATGGTGTTCGGGGGCGCGCTGCAGGACCAGGTGGCGCTGTCCTGGCAGACCTGGCTGCAGTCGCTGGGCGTGCTGGCGGCAGTGGCTGCGGCCGAAGTACTGCTGGCGTGGGCCTGCTGGAAACTGCTGCCCGACCACGCGAGGCGCCGCCCCCTCCTGTTGGCGTGGGCTGCCGGAGTGGCGCTGATGGGCACCGGCCAGATCGCCACGGCCTATTACGACGCCCTGGGCGAACGCGCCGTAACCGGCCAATGGGCCTACCTGCCATGGGCCCAGCCGATCACCGCCAAGCGCCAGATGCACCGGCTGGGTGTGCGCAGCCTGCCCCAGGCCAACCTGCCCGACCCACGCCACAGCCAGCTGCAGTACCCACTGCAGCCGCTGCGCTGCCAGAGCCACACCCGACCCAATGTCCTGGTGGTGGTGCTGGAATCGCTCCGGCATGACGCGCTGGATGCCACCACCATGCCCAACACCTGGGCGCTGGCGCAGCAGTCGGACGTGTTTGCGCGCCACTACAGCAGCGGCAATGCCACCCGCTATGGGCTGTTCGGCCTGCTCTACGGGCTGCCCGGCGGCTACTGGCCCAGCATGCTCGGCGAACAGCGCGGCTCGATCCTGTTCGATGTGCTGCAGCAGCAGGGCTACGACCTGCACCTGTACGGCAGTGCGCCGCTGTACAGCCCCGAGTTCGACCGCACGGTGTTTGCCCAGGTGCGCGACCAGCTGCGCACCGCGCCGTCGTCGCTGCCGGTGGCCGCGCGCGACCGGCACATTGTGGATGCATTCGATGCGGACATCCGCCAGCCAGGTGACAAGCACTGGTTCGGCATGGTGTTCCTGGACAGCACGCATGCGCCCTACCACCTGCCGGAGGGCTATCCGGCACTGGCCACGCCGATGGCCACGGAGGTGAACTTCCTGGCCTTCGACAACGAGCATGACGCCACCCCCGAGCGCAATCGCTATCGCACCGCCGTGCATTACACCGATGCGTTGATCGGCCAGCTGCTGGCGACCCTGCGTGAGAGTGGCCAGGCCGACCGCACCATCGTGCTGGTCACCGGCGACCACGCCGAGGAATTCAACGACCTGGGCCTGAACTACTGGGGCCACAACGGCAACTTTTCCGACTACCAGATGCAGGTGCCGTTCGTGCTGCACTGGCCCGGACGCGCCCCCGCACGGCATGAGGCGACCAGCAGCCACGAGGACTGGGTGCCCACGCTGATGCGCCATGGGCTGGGCTGCGAGAACCCACTGGCGGATTTCAGCACCGGCCAGGACCTGTTCGACGCCACGCGCCCGCCGCGCCCACTACTGGTGGAAAGCTGGTCGCAGCGCGGCATCCGTGAAGGCGACCGGACTTATGTGTTCGACAAATTCGGCAACGCCACCACCCTCGACGCGCGGTACCTGCCGGTACCCGACCAGTCGCCAGACCCGGCCGCAGTGCGCGCCGCCTGGCACGCATTGACCCACTTCCGCAGGCAATGACGTTGTCTGTCCGGCCCCCTGGAACGTTCATGATGAACAAGCCCCTCAAAATCCTGCACACGGAAGCCGCCAAGGGATTCGGTGGCCAGGAGATCTACATCTACCGCCACATGCTGGCCATGCGCGAACGCGGCCACGACGTGTCGCTGCTGTGCCAACCTGACGCGCGCCTGGGCGAACTGGCGCGCGAGGCCGGCTTTGCCGTGCATACCCTGAAGATGGGCGGGCTGCTGCGGATGCTGCGCGGTATCTGGTCGGTGAAACGGCTGGTGCGGCGGCATCGTTACGATGTGGTCAACACCACCAGCCGCCGTGACGCACTCATTGCCGCCGCAGGTGCACGCCTGGCGGGCGCGCCGCTGGTGGTGCGCTCACGCCATCTCATGAGTCCGGTCAATTCACTGCTCACCTATACGGGCCTGCCGCACCGGGTACTGACCGTGAGCAGCTTCGTGAAGCAGCTGCTGGTCCATCGCGGCGTTGCCGACGCCCGGATCGGGATCGTTCCGCCGATCGCCGTGCCACCGCAGTGGTCGCAGGTGGAGGGTGATGATGCCTGGCAGTGCCTCCAGGAAACCCGCGCCGAGGTCCGGCGCGAACTCGGCTTCACCGATGACCAGATCGTCGTGGGCTGCGTCGCGGTGCTGCGCGAGGCCAAGGGCCATGCCGACCTGCTGCACGCCATGGCCCCGCTGTGCCGCAAGCAGCCGAACCTGCAGCTGGTGATCGTCGGCGACGGCCAGCCCGTGCTCCGCCAATTGCAGGCGCTGCGCGAGGAACTCGGGATCGCCGCCCAGGTCCATCTGCTCGGCTACCGGCACGGCGCGTGCCGGCTGATGACCGGCTTCGACATCTTTGCCCTGGCGACCCACAAGGAGGCCGCCGGTACGGTGTTCCTCGAAGCTGCGCATGTCGGCGTGCCGATCGTAGCGACCCGGGTGGGCGGCGTGCCGGAGATGCTGGTGGAAGGCAGCAATGCCCTGCTCGCCCCACTCGGCGACCAGGCTGCGCTCACCCATGCGCTGCAGGCCCTCGTGGAACAGCCGGAGCGCCGTCGGCAGATGGGCAGGGCCGGTTGGAAATGGATGCGCAGCGCGCATCGCTTCACTCCGACCGGGCATACCGAAGCTACCGAACACTATTACCACCAGTGGTTGAAGGAACTGGGCCATGGCCAACGCTAGAGCAGTGCCGGTGCTGATGCACCACCACGTGTCGCCCTCCCCGGGCATGATCACCGTGTCGCCGGAGAACTTCGAAAGCCAGATTGCCTGGCTGGCGCGCAACGGCTGGACCTCGCTGACACTGGAGCAGTACGCCGGCTTCCTCGCCGGCAAACCCGTGCCACGCAGATCGATCGTGATTACCTTCGACGACGGCTACCTGGACAACTGGGTGTACGCCCACCCCATCCTGCAGAAGTACGGCATGCATGCGGTGGTGTTCGTGGTCACCGGCTGGATGGGCGAAGGCCCGCTGCGCCCGCACGCCGGACAGCCAGATGCCGTGCTCCCGGCCACGCCCGATCACCGCGCGTGCGAGGCCGCGATCCTGCGCGAGAACCGCCACGACGATGTGATGATGCGCTGGAGCGAAGCGCGCGCCATGATCGAGGCCGGCACCTTCGAAGTGCACTGCCACACCCACACCCACACCCGCTGGATGAAGCAGGACATCAGCCGCGAACAGAAGCGCGACGGCATCGCCCGCGACCTGGAAATGGCGCGCAGCGTGCTGCAGGAACAGCTGGGCGAAGTGTCCGACACGCTGTGCTGGCCCTACGGCGATTTCGACGAGGATTACCTGCCGATCGCACGCGCTCAGGGCTTCCGTTACCTGCACACCACCCATCCGTTCGGCCGCAACGTGGTCGGCGGCGATCCGGAACACATCTACCGGTTCGCCATCCGCAACCGGCCCGCCAGCTGGTTGCGCAAGCGCATCGCGTGGAGTTACCACCCGTTGATCGCGCCGGTGTTCAACCGGTTCAAGGCGAAGCAGAAGAAGATGGTGCCGGGGCCGTAGGGCAACCCTGCGTGGCTGGCTTCCCGCACAAAAAAAACCGGCCGAAGCCGGGTTTTTAATTACGCTGCGGCGGCTGCCTTGACTGCGCTGGACAGACTGTCCAGCGTCGCCTGCATCAGCTCGGCCGTATCGGCCTCGACGGTGACGCGCACCACCGGCTCGGTGCCGGACGGGCGCAGGAACGCGCGACCGCGACCTTTGACTGCCTGCTGCGCAGCGGCCAGCGCCGTCTGCACGCCTTCGGACTGCACGATCGCTTTGGCTGAAACATCCCCCAGGCGCACGTTGACCGTCTTCTGCGGCACCCGGGTCAGCCCGACCAGCGATTCGCGCAGGCTCTTGCCTTCGCGACGCAGCACTTCCAGCACCTGCAGCGCACTGATGATGGCGTCGCCCGTGGTGGCGCGATCCAGGCACAACAGGTGCCCCGACGCTTCACCACCGAGCACCCCGCCACCTTCCACCAGCGCCTGGTGCACGTAGCGGTCGCCCACGTTGCTGCGCTGGAACGGCAGCCCCAGGCGCTCCAGCGCCTGCTCCAGGCCGAAGTTGGTCATCAGCGTGCCGACCACCGGACCGCGCAGGCGCCCACTGCGCTGCCACGACGGGGCCAGCACATAAAGAAGGTCATCGCCATCGACCGGGTTGCCTTGGTCATCGGCCATCAGCACGCGGTCACCATCGCCATCGAACGCGATGCCCAGGTCCGCACCCACCTCGCGCACCTTGGCCGCCAGGTTGTCGATGTGCATGGACCCGACGCCATCGTTGATGTTGACCCCGTTCGGCTCGGCACCGATGGCCACCACCTCCGCCCCCATCTCGCGGAACAGCAGCGGGGCGATGTGGTACGTGGCGCCGTGCGCGCAGTCCAGCACGATCTTCAATCCGCGCAGGTCGAACCCGCGCGGCACGCTGGCCTTGCAGAACTCGATGTAACGGCCCACCGCATCGCGGCCGCGCGCCGCCTTGCCCAACCGATCCGAATCGGCCGTGGTGAAGTCGGTATCCAGCGCCGCTTCCAGCGCCAGCTCCGTGGCATCGTCGAGCTTCTCGCCATCGGCAGAGAAGAACTTGATGCCATTGTCGTAATGCGGGTTGTGCGACGCACTGATCACGATGCCGGCGTCGGCGCCCAGCGTGCGGGTCAGGAATGCGACCGCTGGCGTGGGCATCGGCCCAAGCAGCTGCACATCCGCCCCGGCGGCCACCAGCCCGGCTTCCAGCGCCGCTTCGAACATGTAGCCCGAAATGCGCGTGTCCTTGCCGATCACCACCACCGGCCGGCGGCCCGGGCCATGCCCGTTGCGCTCGATCAGCACCCGGCCCAGCGCATTGCCCAGGCGCAGCACGAAGTCCGCCGAGATGACACCCTGCCCGACCCGGCCACGGATGCCGTCGGTGCCGAAATACTTCCGCGCGCCCATCAGGCAGCAGCGCCCGGGGCGGGCTGGCGGCCCAGCATGGCCAGCAGCTCGGATAGACGGTCCCGCATTTCCCGGCGGTCGCAGATCTGGTCGATGGCGCCGTGCTCGAGCAGGAACTCCGAGCGCTGGAAGCCTTCCGGCAGCTTCTCGCGTACGGTCTGCTCGATCACGCGCGGGCCGGCGAAGCCGATCAGCGCCTGCGGCTCGGCGATGTTGATGTCGCCCAGCATCGCGAACGACGCCGACACGCCGCCGGTGGTGGGATGGGTCAATACCGAAATGTAAGGCAGCCCCGCGGCACGCAGGCGCCCCAGCGCGGCCGAAGTCTTGGCCATCTGCATCAGCGAGAACAGGCCCTCCTGCATGCGCGCGCCGCCGCTGGCGGAGAAGCACACGTAGGGCGCGCCGATTTCAAGCGCCTTTTCCGCGGCCAGCGAGAAGCGCTCGCCGACCACCGAGCCCATCGAGCCGCCCATGAAGGCGAAGTCGAAGGCCGAGGCCACCAGCGGGCGGCCCTTGAGCAGGCCCTGCATGGCAATCAGCGCGTCGTACTCGCCGGTGTTCTTCTGCGAGGCCTTGATGCGCTCGCCGTACTTTTTCTGGTCCTTGAACTTGAGCAGGTCGGTCGGCCCCAGGCGCGCGGCGATTTCCGTGGTGCTGTCGGCGTCGAACAACGACGCCAGGCGCGCCCGCGCGCGGATGGCCATGTGGTGGCCACACTTGGGGCAGACTTCCAGGTTTTCTTCCAGCTCAGGACCGTAAAGCGCGCTGCCGCAGCTGCTGCACTTTTCCCACAGGCCCTCGGGGACACTGCGCTTCTTGCTGGGGACGTTGTCGGTGCGGATGCCCGACGGCATCAACTTGCTGAGCCAACTCATGCGGGATGACACTTCCGTTCAGGGCGGCCCGTGGGCCGCAAAGGCCGACAGTCTAGCTCACCCGTTCCACGGCCGGGACCCCCCACCCCGCCGCGTAAATCCGGCGTGAAAACCATGCTGGGCCGTACGTTCCGGGCGATGGCGGGGTTGGTCGTGCGGCGGCCGGGTCAGCCAATTCCATCCAGCGCTTCGCGCAGCGGCTGCAGAAAACTGCGCGCCACGCGCGCGGCCGTGGTGGCATCGGCCGCCTCGGCCAACGCCGCGACCAGCGCACTGCCGACCACCACCCCATCGGCTTCCGCTGCCATGGCGGCGGCGCTCTGCGCGTCCTTTATGCCGAACCCGGCCACTACCGGCGCGGTCGAGCGGCTGCGCAGGTCGCGCAGGCGTGCGCCGGCAGCGCTGCTGTCGAGCCGCTCGGACGCGCCGGTGACACCGGCAAAGCTCACGTAATAGAGGTAGCCCCTGGCCATCGACGCAAGCAGGTCCAACCGATCGTCAGCGGTGGTCGGCGACGCGAGCAGGATCAGCGCCAGCCCGGCCGCGTTGAAGATCTCCAGGGTTTCGGCAGCCTCTTCCGGCGGCAGGTCCACCAGCAGTACGCCATCCACCCCCGCAGCGATCGCGGCCTCGGCAAACCGCGCCGTACCATGGATCTCCACCGGGTTCAGGTACCCCATCAGCACCACCGGGGTGGTGGTGTCGTCACGGCGGAAGGCCTGGACTGTTTCCAGTACGTAGCGCAGGCCGGCCCCGCGCGCCAGCGCGCGTTCGGAGCTGCGCTGGATGGTCGGGCCATCGGCCATCGGGTCGGAAAACGGCACCCCGAGCTCGATCACGTCGGCACCGGCGGCCGCCAGCGCGTGCATCACCGGCACGGTTGCATCCAGGCCCGGATCGCCGGCGGTGATGAACGGAATCAGCGCCTTGCGGTGGCTGGCACGCAGGCGGGCGAAACAGGTATCGATACGGGCAACAGGCATCTCAAGCACATCCTTCTTTCAATTCAACGGCGCCACTGGCGCCCCAGTACAGCTTCGATATCGCTCCGTCGAAGATCTCCAGCCGGATGGCCAGATCCGAACCGGGGTCCTGCCAGGTCAGGTACGCACCCACCTCCGGGTCATCGGCATGCGGCGAGCGGCTGATGCCCGGGGGCAGGCGCTTGAGCGCTTCGTCCAGCGACATGCCCAGGCGCACGCCGAACGGCCCCGGCTGGACAATCGCCTCGTAGGAGCCGTCGATGGTGTCCAGGTCAAAGCGCTGTACGTGGCCATCCTGGACCATCATCGACACGCCTTCGGGCAGGCTGCCGCGCTCGTAGTACTCGCATTCGCCCGGGCCCTTGCCCCCGCCGTCGCTCAGGCCAGCCGAATGCCATGTACCGTCCGCTTCGACCTCGCTGAAACGCTGGCCTACGAGTACATCACCCGCATGGTCCAGCGCGACCGAGACAATCGCGGGCGCAGTGCCACCGTCGGCGGGCACTGCGCCCTGCGGCGCATCCTCGATGGGGCGATCCGCCGCATCGTCATTACTTGCCGGCAGCCGAACGGGCGCAATGGCCATCGGCGTCGCGGCCGGGGCCAGTACCGGCGGTTCCGGCGGCTTGCAGCCGCCCAGGCCGACTACGATCAGCAGCGCACTTCCCTGGCGCAGCACCGGATTCACAGGACCAGGCCCTCACGCGCGGCGATGGTGTGCACGTCCTTGTCGCCCCGGCCGGACAGGTTGCACAGCACCAGCTTGTCGCTGGGCAGCTCGCGCGCGATCTTGATCGCCTGGGCCACCGCATGGCTGGACTCCAGCGCGGCCAGGATGCCTTCGCTGTGTGCCAGCTGGTGGAACGCGGCCAGCGCTTCGTCGTCGGTGATGCCCACGTATTCGGCCCGACCGGCATCGGCCAGGAAGGCGTGTTCCGGGCCCACGCCCGGGTAATCCAGCCCGGCCGAGACCGAGTGGGTTTCGATGATCTGGCCGTCGTCATCGCAGATCACATAGGTCCGGTTGCCGTGCAGCACGCCGGGGCGCCCCGCAGCGATCGAGGCCGCGTGGCGCCCGGTCTCGATGCCGTCACCGGCCGCTTCGGCGCCGACGATGCGCACGTCACGATCGTTGAGGAAGGCATGGAACAGGCCGATGGCATTGCTGCCGCCGCCGACGCAGGCAGTGATCGCATCGGGCAGGCGGCCGTAATCGGTGAGCATCTGTGCGCGGGCTTCACGGCCGACGATGGCGTTGAAGTCGCGCACCATGCGCGGGTACGGGTCCGGGCCGGCCACGGTGCCGATGATGTAGAAGGTGTCGCGTACGTTGGTGACCCAGTCGCGCATGGCTTCGTTGAGCGCGTCCTTGAGCGTGGCCGAGCCGGAGGTGACCGGGACCACGGTCGCGCCGAGCAGTTTCATGCGGTACACGTTGATCTTCTGCCGCTCGATGTCGGTGGCGCCCATGTACACCACGCATTCCAACCCCAGCCGTGCCGCCACGGTGGCGCTGGCCACGCCGTGCTGGCCGGCCCCGGTCTCGGCGATGATGCGCTTCTTGCCCATCCGCGCCGCCAGCAGGGCCTGGCCGATGGTGTTGTTGATCTTGTGCGCGCCGGTGTGGTTCAGGTCTTCGCGCTTGAGCAGGATCTGCGCGCCGCCGACCTGCCGGCTCAGCCGCTCGGCGTGGTAGATCGGGCTGGGCCGGCCCACGTAGTGGGTGAGGTCCTTGTCGTAGGCGGCGATGAATGCGGGGTCACGGCGCGCTTCGTCATAGGCCGCCGCCAGCTCCTGCAGTGGCCCGATGAGCGTTTCGGCAACGAAACTGCCGCCATAGCGGCCGAAATGGCCGTTGGCGTCGGGATAGGCGTGGAAATCGGAGATGGGCGGAACGGGCAATACGGACATGACGCGACAGCCGTTGGAGACAGGCTGACAATTTAGCGCACATGTGATGACCGGAATATCGATATTATCTGCACGAACACGTCAGGAAAACTCACATGAGCCAGACGCCACTGCCGCCCCTCAACGCGCTGCGCAGCTTTGAAGCCACCGCCCGGCTGGGCGGCGTGGCACGCGCCGCAGAAGCGCTGCATGTCACCCACGGGGCGATCAGCCGCCAGCTGCGGCTGCTCGAGGAGCACCTGGGGCTGGCGCTGTTCGAACGCGCCGGGCGTGGGTTGCGCCTGACCGCCACCGGCCAGGCGCTGCAGGTTGCCTGCGCCGGGGCGTTCACCCAGATCCGCGAGGCGGTGGACACCCTGCAGCGCCGGCAGCGGCCGGAGGCGCTGGTGCTCGGTTGCAGCGGCAGCATCCTGGCGCGTTGGATGATTCCACGCCTGCCCGCCCTGCAGGCCGACCTGCCGCAGGTGCCGCTGCACTGGTCGGCGCAGGACGGCAGCTTCACCGAACAGCAGCAGGCGCTGGATGCGGTGCTGCTGCTGGCGCAGCCGCCGTGGCCGCGTGGCTGGCAGGTGCGCGAACTGGCCCCGGAACGGGTTGGCGTGGTGGTCAGCCCGCAGCATCCGGCTGCGGCGCGCCTGCGCCAGCAGCCCCCGCAGGCGCTGCTGCGCGAACCGCTGCTGCACACCACCTCGCGCCCGCAGGCGTGGCCGGACTGGGCGTTGTCGCATCATCTGGATCCGGCGCAGCTGCGGCTGGGCACCGCATTCGACCACCTCTACTATCTGCTGGAAGCGGCCGTGGCCGGACTGGGCGTGGCGATCGCGCCGGAGCAGCTGGTGGCCGATGAGCTGGCGGCGGGGCGCCTGCTGGCGCCGTGGGGATTTGCTGCGACCGGCGGGTTCTGGGTGCTGGCCACGCCAGAGGGCGCGCAGGATGCGCGGATAGAATCCCTTTCGGAATGGCTGACCGAACAGCTGCGGTAGGGTCGCACCCCAGTCGACCGCCGATAGCGGTGATCAGTGCTTTGGGGCATGGACGTCGGCCCGGCACGCGCCTTCGCTCAGTTGCAATGCCTTCCCGGGCGATGACGGTGCATCGGCAGTCGACTGGGGTGCGACCCTACCGGCGTGTTCGCAACACCGGCGTGTTCGCGACCGTGTTCGGCGCTAATCGGCTTCGTGACAGTCCGCGCGGCGGACTTCTTCGACGAACTTGCGCATCTTGTAGCCGTCCTTGATGCCCGGCTCGGTTTCGATGCCGCTGGAGACGTCAACGCCCCACGGCAGGGTCGCCACGATGGCATCGAACACGTTGTCCGGGGTAATGCCCCCGGCCAGCAGGAACGGCCGGTGCAGGCCGGTCGGCAGACGGGTCCAGTCGAACGCCACGCCGGTGCCACCACCGCCGCCCGGGGCGTGGCTGTCGAACAGGAAGCCGGCCGCGCTCGGGTAGCGCAGCTGCAGCTGGCGCGCATTGACCTCTTCGCGGCCGCCCATGGCCACCGCCTTCAGATAGGGCATGTTGAAGCTGCGGCAGAAGGATTCGTCTTCGTCGCCATGGAACTGCAGCAGGGTCGGTCGCACCGTGCGCAACACCTCACGCACCTCCTCCTTGCTGTTGTCGCGGAACAGCGCGACCACGTCGACCATCGGCGCGATTGCCTGGCGCATGGCACGGGCTTCGGCCGGCGCCACCCGGCGCCGGCTTTCACGGGCGAAGATGAACCCGACCGCATCCACGCCCAGTTCGCCGGCCAGGCGCACGTCGCCGGCCCGTGTCATGCCGCAGAACTTGATGCGGGTGCGGTAAAAGGAGCGGCTCATAGGGTGACCTCGGCGGGCAGGTGCCAGTTGTCGGGGTACAACGGGCCAATGAATACAAGGCCCTGGGGCGGTGCGGTCGGGCCGGCCACAGTGCGGTCCTGGCCGGCGAGCAGCTCGGCCATCCACGACACCGGCTTTTCCCCACAGCCAATCAGGATCAATGAGCCGACGATATTGCGCACCATGTGATGAAGGAATGCATTGGCCTGAACGCAGACCTCCACGATCTCACCCTGTCGGGTCACGCTGATTGCCTGCAGGTCGCGCCGGGCATGCAGGGCCTCGCACTGGACACTGCGGAACGCGCTGAAGTCGTTCTCGCCGAGCAGGGCCTGCCCCGCCTCGTGCATCAGGCCGGCATCGAGCGGCCGCCGCTCCCAGCTCAGGGTCTGGCGGTACAGCGCCGGGCGGATCTGCCGGTTGAGCAGCCGATACCGGTAACGCCGGGCCCGCGCCGAAAACCGCGCGTGGAAATCATCCGCCACCGGCACGCACCAGCGCACCGCGATGGAGCGTGGCAGCCGGGTGGTGGTGCCCAGGGTCCAGCCGCGCGGGTCGCGCACCACGTCGGTGTCGAAGTGCACCACCTGGCATTCGCCATGCACGCCAGCATCGGTGCGCCCGGCGCAGACCACCTGGATCGGCGCATCGGCCACCGACGACAGCGCGTCCTGCAGGCTGGCCTGCACGCTGGGGCAGCCGCTCTCGCCGAGCTGCTGCCAGCCTTTGTACTCGCTGCCGTCGTATTCCACGCCCAATGCGTAACGCATGTTCAGAACTTCGCCTCGATTGCAGAAGGGCGGCCGACGCCGATCATCCGAGCCGCGACAGCAGCTCGTGCGCCTGCTGCTGGCTGTGCGGGTCGCCTGCCTGGGCAACCTCCAGCAGCAGGATGCGGGCGGTTTCGGCATCGCCCAGGTCGAGATAGGCGATCGCCAGTTCAAGGCGGTCGCGCCCGGGGGCACCGAGCGGGGCGGTGTCGTGGATCGGCGCGGCGACTTGCTCAGCTGCTGCCCCCGTCTCCTCCGGGAATTCGAACACGCCGCGATAGCTTGGCTGGGCCGCGGCGTCACGCGCATGCGGCGGAACCACGTCATCGGCAGGCGCGGCGGGTACCGGCACCGGGTTGGCAACCACCGGCACGGCGTCATGCACCACGTGGCCCGGTTCCGGTTCCAGGGTGAATGCCGGCTCGCGGCGGCCCCCGTCCAGCACCGCCGGCTCGGCCAGGACGTAATCCGGCGCGTCGCGCAGGTCCGGCTCGTCGGCCGACGCGTCCTGCTGGGCCGCCAGTTCGTCCACGTAATCGGCGGCGGGAACGGCAGCGGCCAGGCTGGCCGCGTCCAGTCCCTCGCGGCGCAACGGCGGCAACGGCGACGGTTTGCGCCGGCGCGCCACCGCCCAGCCGGCCACCACCAGCAGCAGTACAGCCAGGCCCAGCCAGGCCCAGCCACCACTGCCCGCTTCGCGCGTGGCCGGGGCCTCGCTCAGGCGCTGCTGCGCAGCGGCAAGGTCGGTGTCTTTCATGGCAATCAGCGATGCCTGCTGCTGCTTGAGCTTTTCCAGCTCAGCCACGCGGTTGCGCAGTTCCTGGATCTCCGCATCGCGGGTGGCCACGTCTTCCTTGGCCTGCCGCAGTTGTTCGTTGCCCAGCATGTCACCCTCGCTGCCGGCAGCCGTGCCGGTGGTTGTACCTGCATTGTTGTCGGTTGCGGCGACCGCCGGAGCGATTTCCAGACGTCCACCCGCAGCGGCTGCGGGGGCGACCGAAGCAGACGCAGCCGGGGCTGCAGGCGTGGCCGCAACGCCACTGGCGGCCGGCTGCGGAATGGCCGAGCGCGACTGCCGCCACTGCGTCGCGTGCTCGCGGACCATCGCGGCCGCCTGGGCGGCATCGACCGGCGCTTCGGTACCTGGACTGCGCAGCACCGCGCCCTGCTTGAGCAGGTTCACGTTGCCACGGATGAAGGCTTCGGGATTGGCACGCAACAACGCGATCATCGCCTGGTCGCGATTGATGCCCTGCTCGCGGGCAACGGCACCGGCAATCTGCGACAGGGTCTGGCCACGCTGCACGGTGATGCTGCCGTCAGCACTGACGGTCGGCGCGGGCGCGCTGGCGGCCCGCGAGGACGGCGCGGCACTGCGTGCCGGCACCGGACTGGTCCGCGACGGCGCGGGCTCGGCAGCGGCCACCGGTGCCTGCACGGGTGCGGCCTCGGGTTCGCGCACGATGGCGTTGGACATTGCACCGGCCGGCGCGACGATCTCCGGCTCGGCCACGGCCAGCGCACTGTCCGGCGCATCGACCAGCGCCGAATACTCACGGACCAGGCGGCCCTGCCCCCAGTCGGCTTCAATCAGAAAGTTCAGCGACGGCGTGGTCACCGGCGCCTGCGAGCTCACCCGCACCACGGCACGGCCATTGGCATCGCGGGTCAGCTCGAACTGCAGCTCGCTGACCAGCCCGGTCGGCCGTTCCAGCCCGACGCGCGCAAAGGTCACCGGCGAGGCCAGCGCCACGCGCAGGTTTTCAAGCTCGGCCGGGTCGGCGGAAATGACCGGGATTTCCGCCAGCAGGGGCTGCCCGGGCTTGGACAGCACCCGGATGTCGCCCAGCCCGAGGGCCATGGCGGAGCTGCTGGCCAGGGCCAGCAGCAGGGTCGAGACATACTTGAGCGGGCGCGATGCGCCCGGAACCCGGTTCTTCATGCGGGCAATATAGCGATTCCCGGCCAATCCAGCCACGCAGGAATGTAGCGGTCAGCCCTCAGCCGCAACCAGCTCGGCCAGCTGCACTGCATTGAGTGCTGCACCCTTGCGGATGTTGTCCGACACGATCCACAGGTTCAGACCGCGCGGGTGCGACAGGTCTTCACGGATCCGGCCGACATACACTGCATCGGTGCCCGATGCGTGGGTAACCGGGGTCGGGTAACCGCCGGCTTCGTGCTTGTCGACCACTTCCACGCCCGGCGAACGCGACAGCAGCTCGCGCGCCGCATCCGGGGTCACCTTGTCGCGGGTTTCGATGGTGACCGCTTCGGAATGCCCGTAGAACACCGGCACGCGCACCGCCGTCGGGTTCACCAGGATGCTGTCATCGCCGAGGATCTTGCGGGTTTCCCAGACCAGCTTCATCTCTTCCTTGGTGAAGCCATTGTCCTGGAAGTCGTCGATGTGCGGGATCAGGTTGAACGCGATCTGCACCGGGAAGCGCTGCGGGTCGATCTCCTGGAAGCTGAGCAGCTGGCCGGTCTGCTTGCCCAGTTCTTCCAGCGCCGAGCGACCACCGCCGGACACCGACTGGTAGGTGGCCACGTTGATGCGCTGGATGCCGTACTGGCGGTGCAGCGGCGCCAGCGCGACCAGCATCTGCATGGTCGAGCAGTTCGGGTTGGCGATGATGCCGCGCGGGCGGTTCTTCAGCGCCTCGGGGTTCACTTCGGACACCACCAGCGGCACGTCATCGTCGTAACGGAAGGCCGAGGAATTGTCGATCACCACCGCACCGGCGGCGGCGAACTTCGGGCCGAACTCCTTGGAGACGCTGCCACCTGCGGAGAACAGCGCGATATCCACGCCAGCCGGGTCGAACGTGGCCAGGTCCTGGACCTTGATCTTCTTGCCGTCGAACTCGATTTCGCCACCGGCCGAACGGGAGGACGCGAGCAGGCTCAGGGTGGCGATCGGGAAGTTGCGTTCGGCCAGGATGGCCAGCATGGTTTCGCCGACGGCGCCGGTGGCACCGACGACTGCGACGTGGAAGCGACGATCTTGATTGCTCATGGGAACCTCATTTGTGTACTGACCAACGGTCGGTACCTACCGTGATGTGGGGGTACCGACCAACGGTCGGTACCTACCGGAGACTTTTGGGCTCGGGGAACCTCGCGCAACAGGCGCGGAGATTCCCTATCGTTTTGCGTCGTCGATCTTTTTGGCGGCCACGGCGTCGGCGTTGATCGCGCTCGGCGGGTGGCCGGCGTTCGCGCCCAGGCCGAGCGCGGCCAGCAGGTTGTCCACGGCCAGCTGCACCATCGCGCGGCGCGTGGCCTGGCTGGCGCTGCCGATATGCGGGGTAAGCACGATGTTGTGCAGGGCCAGCAATTCGGGGCGCACGGTCGGTTCGCCTTCGAACACGTCCAGCCCGGCGGCGGCCAGCCGGCCATGGGCCAGCGCATCGGCCAGGGCCAGTTCGTCAACGATCCCGCCCCGGGCGATGTTTACCAGGGTGGCGGTGGGCTTCATCTTCGCCAGTGCGGCGGCGTCGATGATGTGGTGCGAGGACGCGCTGTAAGGCAGTACCAGCACCAGGTGGTCGGCCTGGGCCAGCAGCGTGTCCAGCTCGACGTACTGCGCGGCCACCTCGGCTTCGGTCGCTTCGGGCAGTCGCGAGCGGTTGTGGTACAGCACGCGCATGCCGAAGCCGAGCGCGCCACGGCGGGCGATGCCCTGCCCGATCCGGCCCATGCCGAGGATGCCCAGCGTGCTGCCATGGATGTCGGCACCCAGCATGGTCTGGAACGACCACTGGCCCCACTGGCCGTCGCGCAGCCAGCGTTCGGATTCGGTGATGCGGCGCGCGGTGGCCATCAGCAACGCAAACCCGAGGTCTGCTGTGGTTTCGGTCAGCACATCCGGGGTGTTGCTGGCCAGGATGCCGGCCGCGCTGAGCGCATCCACATCCAGGTTGTTGTACCCCACGCCGACGTTGGCGATCGCGCGCAGCTCCGGCGCGTTGGCGATCTCGGCCGGACCGACGCGTTCGTTGAGGGTGATCAGCGCGCCGTCGACCTGGGCCAACTGTTCAGCCAGCATCGCGGGCGTGTAACGGGTGACCTCGTGGGTCATCGCGAGCTCGACATGCTGCCCGAGCTGTTCGATGACGTCATCGAACAGCGGTTGGCTGACCCAGACCCGGGGGCGCGTCTCAGCCATCGATGGACCCGGGAATGCGTGGCGTGATCTCGCCCACGTCACCGCACTGGGCGCGGTGGCGCAGCGCCTGGTCCATCAGCACCAGCGCCATCATCGCCTCGGCGATGGGGGTGGCACGGATGCCGACGCACGGATCGTGGCGGCCGGTGGTGATCACATCGACGGCCGCACCACTGGCATCCACCGTGGCACCGGGCAGGCGCAGGCTGGAGGTGGGCTTGAGCACGATCGAGGCGGTGACCTGCTGGCCGGTGGAAATACCGCCGAGGATGCCGCCTGCATGGTTGCTAGCGAAGCCTTCGGGGGTGATCAGGTCACGGTGTTCGGTGCCCTTCTGCGCGGCGCTGGCGAAGCCGTCGCCGATCTCCACGCCCTTGACCGCGTTGATGCTCATCAGCGCCGAAGCGAGTTCGCCATCGAGCTTGCCGTAGATCGGCTCGCCCCAGCCCGGCGGCACGCCATCGGCCACCACGTTGACCCGCGCGCCGACCGAATCGCCGGACTTGCGCAGCGCGTCCATGTAGCTTTCCAGCGCGGGGACCTGTTCGGCCACCGGCCAGAAGAACGGGTTGTCTTCCACCGCCGACCAGTCATGGCCGGTCGGGGTGATCTCGCCCAGCTGCGACAGGTAACCGCGCACGGTCACCCCGAAGCGCTGCAGCAGCCACTTCTTCGCGATTACGCCGGCGGCCACGCGCATGGTGGTTTCGCGCGCGGACGAGCGGCCGCCACCGCGCGGGTCGCGGATGCCGTACTTCTGCCAGTAGCTGTAGTCGGCATGCCCCGGGCGGAACTGCAGGGCGATGGTGCTGTAATCCTTGCTGCGCTGGTCGGTGTTGCGGATCAGCAGCGCAATGGGCGTACCGGTGGTGCGGCCTTCGTACACGCCCGAAAGGATCTCGACCTCATCGGCTTCGCGCCGCGCCGAGGTGTGCCGGCTCTTGCCGGTGGCGCGACGCTGCAGGTCGTGGGCAAATTCGTCGGCACTGATCTCCAGCCCCGGCGGGCAGCCGTCGATCACGCAGCCGATTGCCGGGCCGTGCGATTCGCCGAAGGTGGTGACCGAAAGCAGCTTGCCGAAGGTATTACTGGACATGGGATACCGCAGGACGTGGGAAGGCGGCACGCAGCACGCGCGGCAGGTGGCGGACGGCAACGATGGCCGGCAGCAGGGTGAAGCTGAGGATGAAGACCGGGCGGCCCCAGCCGTCACGCCAGGCGGCAGGGTCGCTGGCGATGCTCGATGCAACGGTGGCCACCGCCACCACCAGGCCCAGCGCCAGCGCCGCGAACAGGCCGCGCGACAACAGGCGGCGGCGCTGCAGAAGCGCGCCATCCACCAGCACGGCAGCGACCACGCCCAGGCCGCCGAGCAGGCCGGCCGCACCGTAGGCGAAACCCTTGAGGTGGTACCAGAGCTGCTCGGCGGGTTCGGCGGCGTAGCGGCAATGCAGGCTGTCACCCACGTGGCAGGCAATACCGCTCTGCAGGGACATCACCACAATGACGGCGGCAAACGGCAGCAGCACGGCCAACGGCCCCAGCAGGGCCAGTTCGGCCCAGCGGGTACGTACGGCGCGGGCCGGACTATCGGGCATTGGCCAGCTCGGTGATGCGGGCGCTGTGGGCGATCAGCTCGCGGCACTCGACCGCGAAGATGCCCATCTGGCCGACCTTGAATTCAACCCACGCAAAATCGACTTCCGGCAGCAGCTTGACCAGGTGCTGTTCGGATTCGCCCACTTCGCAGATCAGCAGGCCGTCTTCGCTCAGGTGCAGCGGGGCGTCGCGCAGGATCTTCAGCACCAGGTCCAGGCCGTCATCGCCGGCACGCAGGCCCATTTCCGGCTCGTACGAGTATTCCTTCGGCAGTGCGTCGGTTTCGTCGTTGGTGACGTACGGCGGGTTGGTCACGATCAGGTCGTAGTGGCGGCCGGTGAGGCCGTTGAACAGGTCCGACTTGAGCAGGGTGACATTGTGCGCCTGCAGGCGCTCCTTGTTCTCTACGGCCAACGACAGGGCCTCATCGCTGAGGTCAACGCCGTCCACTTCCCAGTTCGGGTAGTAGTGACCCATCGCAATGGCGATGCAGCCCGAGCCGGTGCACAGGTCGAGCGCGCGGTGCACGTCACGGCCGGCCAGCCACGGCTCGAAGCCGGTTTCGATCAGTTCGGCGATCGGCGAACGCGGCACCAGGGCACGGCGGTCGCTCTTGAAGCTCAGCCCGGCAAACCACGCTTCGCCGGTGAGGTAGGCGGCAGGCAGCTGCTCGTCGATGCGGCGCTCGAACAGGGCCAGCACCTCGGCCTTCTCCGGGGTGGTCACCCGGGCCGCGCCATAGGCCGGGCCCAGGTCGTGCGGCAGGTGCAGCGCGTGCAGGACCAGCTGGGTGGCCTCGTCCAGGGCGTTGTCGTAGCTGTGCCCGAAGGTCAGCCCGGCGGCGTTGAAACGGCTGGTGCCGTAGCGGATCAGGTCGATGATCGTGTGGAGTTCGGCGGCCGTTTCGGCAGTCATGGCAAGGCAACAGACAAAGTGGCCCCAGATTATAGGCGCTGCGGCGCAGCACGGCATCCGTTGCACCCGAAACGGAAACCGCCGCCCCCCATCCCCTATCATGGAGTCCCCTTCGGGTACGGGCCTTTCATGTTCAATCGCAATGTCGGCATCATCCTGCTCATCGCGCTGGCCGCCGGGCTCGGCCTGGTCGTTGCCCAGAAGGTGTTCGCGCCCTCGCCGGCCGGCAACCGCCCGGCCACCGAATCGATCACGTTCTATCCGCAGCCGCGCGCGCTGCCGGACTTCAACCTTGGCCAGTCCGACGGCACCCGGCTGATTCCCGGCGAGCTCAAGGGCCACTGGACCCTGGTGTTCCTGGGCTTCCTGTCCTGCCCCGACATCTGCCCGACCACGCTGGCCGACCTGGCCCAGGCCCAGAAACAGTGGGAAACCCTGCCCGAGAGCCTGCGCCCGCGGCTGGTGTTCGTCTCGGTGGACCCCGAGCGCGACACGCCGGCGCGGCTGGGCGAATACGTGCATGCCTTCCACAAGGACACCCTGGCCGCCACCGCCGACGTGCCCTCGCTGGAGCGCTTCGCCACCGCGCTGGGCTTCGTGTTCCAGAAGGTGCCGGGCAAGGACTTCGATGAGAACCCCCAGGATTACACCCTGGAACACTCGGCCAGCCTGGCCGTGCTGGACCCGGACGGCAAGCTGGCCGGCCTGATCCGCCCCCCTTTCAACCCGCAGGCCATTGCCCGCGACCTGAACCTGTTGACCGAGAAATCCGCCCCATGAGCCTGACGACCACGCTGAGCTACGCCCTGCCCCACCGCCTGCTGTCGTCGATGGCGCGGCGCCTGGCGTATTCCAGCAACCCGCGGATCTCGCGCTGGCTGATCGACACGGTGACCGAGAAATTCGGGGTGAACCTGGCCGAGGCCGCCAACCCGGACCCGCGCAGCTACCCCACCTTCAACCAGTTCTTCACCCGCGCGTTGAAGCCCGGCGCGCGCGTGCCCGACGCTGGTGCCCGCACCCTGGTAATGCCGGCCGACGGCCGGATCAGCCAGCTGGGCGCCATTGAGGACGGCCGCATCTTCCAGGCCAAGGGCCAGTCGTTCACTGCCGCCGAGCTGTTGGGCGATGCGTCCGATGCCGAGGTGTTCCACCACGGCCTGTTCGCTACCGTGTACCTGTCGCCGAAGGACTACCACCGCGTGCACATGCCGTGGACCGGCACCCTGCGCGAAACCGTGCACGTGCCCGGCCGTCTGTTCAGCGTGGGTCCGGCGGCAGTGAACAAGGTCCCGGGTCTGTTCGCCCGCAACGAGCGGCTGGTCTGCCACTTCGATACCGACTTCGGCCCGATGGTGCAGGTGATGGTAGGCGCGCTGCTGGTGTCGGGCGTGGAAACCGTGTGGGGCGGCGAAGAGATTCCGGCCTATGGCGACACCATCACCCGCAAGGATTACCGCGGCAAGGGCATCACCCTGGAGCGTTTCGCCGAAATGGCACGCTTCAATTACGGCTCGACGGTGATCGTGCTGCTGCCGCCGGGCGTGGCCGATTTCGCCCCGCACCTGGAGGCCGAACATGCCGTCCAGCTCGGCCAGGCATTGGCCACCCTTCGTTGAAGAGCGGACACGCATGGCGTGTCAAAGCCATGAGCCTGCGCACGTAAAGGCGCAATAAAGAAACGCCCCGCATCCACGGGGCGTTCTGTCGTCAGGCGTTGCCCGGATCGTGCGCGAACTCGACGGGCCCTACATCCATCCCGTCGTAATCCTCGACCCCGTTGGCTTCGGCCAGCGCCTGGAGCTCGTGGTTGCGCTTGTCCAGCGACGCTTCGCTGTGGGTCTCCACCCGCTCCACGTGCAGGACGTGGTACGCCGCTTCGCCTTCTTCCAGCTCCGGCTCGAACACTTCGACCACGGTGTAGCCTTCCCCTTCCAGCACCCTGGCCAGCCCGTGCAGCGGCTCCGGCGTGGTGTTGACGAAGAAGTACCCCCACACCAGCGGACCGTTGAGGTCCCAGTCGGTGTTTTCCCGGATGTTGGCGAACATCTCGTTGATTGCGGTGATATCCATCAGTGTTTCCCGTAGTTATTTACCGCAGCCCTGCAGCCTGATCGACTGGCCCTGGCGCAGTGCATACGCAGGCGCCTTGAGCCCATTGGCCTTCGCCAGCTCACGCACATCGCAATCGAATTTGTCGGCGATCCGGCCCAGGGTCTCGCCCTTGCCCACCTTGTGGCTGCGCACCGGCTTGGCCTTCGGCTTGGGCGCCGGCACTGCCACCGGTGCAGCCGGCGCCGTCGCCACCGGCGTACTGGCCTGCAGGCCGGCCACCGGCACTACGCTGCCCACTGCGACGTTGCCGGTGTAGCTGGCCACGGTCGGGCGCACGATGGCCGCATTGAGATCGGCGGTGATCAACGTACGCGCCAGGTCCGCGCGCGGGCCGCTGACGCAGTAACGGTTGTACAGCCCGGCAATGCGGGTGGTGGCGTTGATGAGCGTGCCGGCCGGAATCCAGCCGTCGGCTTCATAACGCGGGTTGAGGTTGCGCAGCGCGCGCATGTAGCCGTCGCGGGTGCCGGTGCTGCCCAGGCAGATGGTCAGCTCATAGATGGTGGTGGACTTGGCCAGGCGGATCGTGGCCGGCTGCGCACTGACCTTGGGGAAGTCCACGCCGTACTGCTGGGGGTGCAGGAAGATCCACGCCGCGGCGATCACCATCGGCACGTAATCCTTGGTTTCGGCCGGGAACTGGTTGTAGACGTTGTCCACCCAGAAGCTCTGCCCCACGTTCTGTCGATACACCCGCCCGGCACGGCCTTCGCCACCGTTGTAGCCGGCCAGCGACAGTTCCACGTTGTTGTTGAGCTCGCGCATGCGCTCGTTGAGGTAGCTGGCACTGGCCTCAGCGGCGCTGCGCGCGTCGAA
Organism: Stenotrophomonas sp. NPDC047960; assembly: GCF_043204395.1. Classification (NCBI taxonomy): domain Bacteria; kingdom Pseudomonadati; phylum Pseudomonadota; class Gammaproteobacteria; order Lysobacterales; family Lysobacteraceae; genus Stenotrophomonas; species Stenotrophomonas sp. NPDC047960. The sequence continues at coordinate 53,111 of NZ_JBIDBX010000004.1, forward strand.
GCGGGTGTCGAAGCCGGTACCGTCCGGGCCCAGCCCGAAGCGACGGCCGGTGGCCGGCATGAACTGCATCAGCCCGGCGGCGCCGGCGCGCGAAGAGGCGTGCACGCGGCCGTTGGATTCCTTGGCCATGATCCCGAACAGCAGCGCCTCGGGCAGGCCGCGCTTCTCCCACTCCGGCCACATCACCGCGCGCAGGGTCTGGTAGTTCTCGTAGGTGTTCATCAACGCCGGGCGCATGTCGGTCAGCCAACGGCGGATGCCGGCCTGCACGGCCGGGTTGTATTCGACCATGTTGTCGAAGGCATGGCGCTTGTCGTTGAGCAGCGCGGCCGCGCGCGCGGCTTCGGGCACGTCGGCGGTCAGCGGGCCCACGTGGTCCGGGTCGGCTTCGAGCAGGCCGCCGTCGACGACGATCGCGTCGCTGTCATCGCCATCGCGCGCGTCAGCGTTGTTCTTGAGCAGGCGCTTGTAGGTCACCAGCAGGTTGCTGACCTGGCAGCCCTTCTGGGCCACGCAGGCGCTGATCACGTCCTCCATGTCCTCCAGCGCGGCATCGCCTTCATTCTTGCCCTTGGGGTCGGCGTTGTTGACCAGCACCAGCGCATCGGCATAGCGCTTCTCGGCCGCAGCCATGCGCTGCTCCAGGGCCTCGATCTTGACCTTGTCGCGGGCAGAGACCCGCTGGGCATGGGCCTCGGGCACGAACGACAGGAGGGAAGCGAGTGCCAACAACGGCCAACCACGGGAAAGCAGGACAGGAACGGGCATTTTTGGCACTGTGGGCGAAAGACAGGGCAGAGTAGCCGCGCCACTCGTATCGGAGCAACCCGGTCAGGTGGCCGATACCCGGCGACGTTTAGAATCCTGCCCATTCACATAGCCCGTCCACAGAGCGAGTTGACCATGGATCCGATCCTGCTCGGCAAAGGCATCACCGACGATGTCCCCGTCACCCTGCAACCGAAACTGGGCAACCGCCATGGCCTCGTGGCCGGCGCGACCGGCACGGGCAAGACCGTGACCCTGATGACCCTGGCCGAAGGCTTCTCGCGCATCGGCGTGCCGGTGTTTCTCGCCGACGTGAAGGGCGACGTCTCCGGCCTCGCCGTGCCCGGCACCGGTGTGGAGGCCCTCTTGCAGCGCGCGAAGGACATCGGTATTGCCGACTACGCGCCGGCCGGCAGCCCTGCGATCTTCTGGGACCTGTACGGCAAGCTGGGTCACCCGGTGCGCACCACCGTGAGCGAAATGGGCCCGACCCTGCTGGCGCGCATCCTGGAGCTCAACGACACCCAGTCCGGGGTGCTGGATATCGTGTTCAAGCTGGCCGACGACCGCGGCCTGCTGCTGCTCGACCTGGACGACCTGCGCGCCCTGCTCGGCCTGGTGGCCGACGAACGCAAGGACATCTCCACCGAGTACGGGCTGGTCAGCGCGCAGACCGTGGCGGCCATCCAGCGCTCGCTGCTGCGGCTGTCGCAGGACGGCGGCGAATCCTTCTTTGGCGAGCCGGCGCTGGAGCTGGCGGACCTGATGCGGGTCAATCACGACGGCCGTGGCGTGATCGGCATCCTGGCAGCCGACCAGCTGGTGCTCAAGCCGCGCCTGTACTCGACCTTCCTGTTGTGGCTGCTGTCGGAGCTGTTCGAAACGCTGCCCGAGGTGGGTGACCTGGACAAGCCCAAGCTGGTCTTCATCTTCGACGAGGCGCACCTGCTGTTCGACGACGCGCCGGCCGCGCTGGTGCAGCGCATCGAGCAGGTGGTGCGGCTGATCCGCTCCAAGGGCGTGGGCGTGTACTTCTGCTCGCAGTTCCCCGACGACGTACCAGCCAACATCCTGGGCCAGCTCGGCAACCGGGTGCAGCACGCGCTGCGTGCGTTCACCCCGCGCGACCAGAAGGCGGTGAGGATCGCCGCCGAAACCTTCGTACCCAACCCGAAACTGGACGTGGCGGCAGCCCTCTCCCAGCTGGGCACCGGCGACGCGCTGGTGTCCACGCTGCAGGACAAGGGCATTCCCTCGCCCGTGCAGCAGACCCAGATCGCCCCGCCGCGTTGCCGGATGGGCGCGATCACGGAGGCCGAACGCGCGCAGGTGCGTGCCGGCAGCCCGGTCGGCAGCCGCTACGACACCGCAGTGAACCGCGAATCGGCAGCGGAGCTGCTGGCCCAGCGCGCGGCCAAGGCGGTGGAACAGCCCGACGCGCCCAAGGCGCGTACCCGCGAGCAGGATGAGCAGCAGGAAGGCGGCTTCGGCCAGTCGATCAAGGATGCGATCTTCGGCACCCGGCGCCGCCAGGGCATGATCGAAACGATGGCCAAGCAGACCACCCGCACCGTGGGCACCAAGCTGGGCAACCAGATCGTGCGCGGCATCCTGGGCGGCATTTTCGGCGGCAAGCGCTGACGATGTCGCGTTGGCGTCCGCCTGCGGAAAAGAGCACGGCCCTGATCACCGCACAGGGCCACCAGCGCTTGAAGAGCGAGCTGGATGAGCTGTGGCGCGTGCGCCGGCCGGAAGTGGTCAAGGCGTTGGCCGCGGCCGCGGCGGAAGGCGATCGCTCGGAGAATGCCGAGTACACCTACCGAAAGAAGCAGCTGGGCGAGATTGACCGGCGCGTGCGTTACCTGACCAAACGGCTGGAGTCGCTGCGGGTGGTGGATACCGTGCCGACCGACCCGCAGGCGGTGTTTTTTGGCGCGTGGGTGGAGCTGGAGAACGTCGACAGCGGCGATGTCAGCCGGTATCGCATCGTGGGGCCGGACGAGACCGATGCGGGCGCCGGGTGGATCAGCATCGATTCGCCGTTGGCGCGCGCGTTGCTGAAGAAGCGCGTGGATGATGAGTTCGAGGTGGAGTTGCCGAGCGGGCGGACGGGGTTTGCGATCCTGGCAGTGGAGTATCCGGTCGGGTGAGACATTACGCCGTTCGTTGCAACGCGTTACCGGGCGTTGAACCACTATCGGCGGTTTTTTGGGAACCAACCCTACCAGAGCGTGCGCAGCGTGCATCGCATCGCACGCGCCGACCGGGCATGCGCGGTAGGGTCGCATCCCAATCGACTGCAGTGAACCGCGCCGCGTTCGGTGATGGCATGAACGTCGGCGTAGAGGGCATTTGACGTTGATTGCAATGGGTTACCGGGCGGGGGCCGGATACTCCCTGCCCGCCCTTGCTGGGCGGAAATACTCCACCTGCTGGTAAAACGCCTCTCCCTGATCGCCCTGCCAGCCTGGAATGCCCATCAAGGGCAGCGGGCGCAGCTCCAAAGGATCATTGAGCACGTCGGCACGCGCGATCGCCTGCGCTACCTGCTCCAGCGCCTGCGTGTCATCCGCGCCCTGCACCACCAAACACTTCCCCACCAGCAATCGCGACGGCAGCAACGCCTGCTCCATCAACGCGTGACCGAACACGGCAGACACGGCGATGCTGCCGTTGCGCCAGTGCGTTGCGCCTTCGACAAACAGCGCACTCCAGTCGTGCCGATCCCATGCCTGCAACAACGACGCATCGCGCACCCGCACGATCACACCGGTTTCGTCGAACTGGGTCAACGCGGCCTGCGCGCGCGTGCGCTGCCCGCGCGGGTTGCGCTTGATGTCCTGGCACTGGCGTGCATTGAGCACGCTCTTCAATGCCGGGTAACGCGCCCACACCAGCGCATTGAACAGGTCATGCCAGTTGCACGGGCGCGTGGCGATCTGCCCGCGTGCGATGCGCTGCTCGTAGTGCAGGCCATCGGCCAGCAGGGCATCGTTCTGTTCGACCAGCTGTTTGCCCGGCACGCGCAGGCGTTGGTCCAGCGCACCGATATCCGGCCACTCTGCAGCACCCATCAGGTCCTGGTAGGCGCCGAACGCAGCAAACAGCGGATGGGCGAAGCACGCACGATCCACGCCCGCGCGCGCCGGCGCGATGAAACGCCGGCGGCCGACCGCCCCGGGGGCGGCCGCGCCGGTCACAGCACCTTGAGGTCGAGCAGCTTCTTTGCCGCGCTCTCGTCGATCAACGCGTCGCCGTAGAGGTCGTGGTCGTCGCTCTCGGTGATTTCCACGTCCACGAACTGGCCCACGCGCAGCCTGGCTTCATCGGCGTTCTGGATATGCACCAGGCCGTCGATCTCCGGCGCATCGGCCTTGGAACGGGCCACGGCGATGCCGTCTTCGATCGCATCGACCAGGCACTGCTGCACCGTGCCGATCTTGGCTTCCAGGCGTGCAGCGGAAATTTCGGCCTGGCGGGCCATGAAGCGGGCCAGGCGCTCCTGCTTCACTTCTTCGGGCACCGCGCCGGGCAGGTCGTTGGCGGTGGCGCCGGTCACCGGCGAGTAGGCGAACGCGCCCACGCGATCCAGCTGCGCCTCATCCAGGAACGACAGCAGCTCCTCGAACTCGGCCTCGGTCTCGCCCGGGAAGCCGACGATGAAGGTCGAGCGCACGGTGATGTCCGGGCACAGCTGCCGCCAGCGCTGCACGCGCTCCAGGGTCTTGTCGACCGCCCCGGGCCGCTTCATCAGCTTGAGGATGCGCGGGCTGGCGTGCTGGAACGGAATGTCCAGGTACGGCAGGATCCGGTTCTCGGCCATCAGCGGGACCACGTCGTCCACATGCGGGTACGGGTACACGTAGTGCATGCGGGTCCAGGCATCGAGCTCGGACAAGCCTTCGCACAGCGATTTCATGCGGGTCTGGTAGGCCTTGTCGCGCCACATGCGCTCGGCGTACTTGACGTCCACGCCATAGGCCGAGGTGTCCTGCGACACCACCAGCAGTTCCTTCACGCCGCCACGCACCAGCCGCTCGGCTTCACGCAGCACCTCATCGACCGGGCGCGAGACCAGCTTGCCGCGCATCGAGGGAATGATGCAGAAGCTGCAATGGTGGTTGCAGCCTTCGGAAATCTTCAGGTAGGCGTAGTGGCGCGGGGTCAGCTTGATCCCGTAGTCCGGGACCAGGTCCACGAACGGGTCATGCTTGGGCGGCAGCGCGGCGTGCACCGCCTCCATCACGCTGGTGTAGTCCTGCGGGCCGGACACCGCCAGCACGTCCGGATACGCCTTGCGGATCTCTTCCGGGCGCTTGCCCAGGCAGCCGGTGACGATCACCTTGCCGTTGGCGTTCATCGCCTCGCCGATCGCGTCCAGCGACTCGGTCACCGCAGAATCGATGAAACCGCAGGTGTTGACCACCACCACGTCGGCCGAATCGTAGGAAGGAACGATGTCGTAACCCTCTGCCCGCAGCTGGGTGAGGATGCGCTCGGAATCGACGAGGGCCTTCGGGCAGCCAAGGCTGACGAAGCCGACTTTGGGGTTCAGCTGGGACATGGATCGCGGGACTCTGATGGCCTGGGCCCACGCCGGAATGGCGCGGGGACCTGGGGCCGGAAACGGCGGCAAGTATACCGGCGTTGGGCTGAGGGACAGAATTCCTGCGACGGGATGACAACCTGAATGCGTTATCAGGTTCTATTTCAGTCCTCGTTGGTCGGCGGCCTCACCTGATCGGGCTTCCCCACCGTCACGGAGCCGGAACCGGACCCGCCTCCGCCACCTGCAACCGGTCCACCGCCGTCGCCCCGGCCGGCCCCGGGATTTCCATTTCCGCTGCCGATGCCTCCTCCACCTGTCGAGGGCGTGGTCTCTTGCGGCCTGAAATTCTCACCAACGTAGCCTGAGACAGTCCTGCGATAGTCCACACACCCTTGCGCATTACAGACGACCAGAACGTCCCCCGTGCGCGGCACATAGTCGGTAAGCGGGCCAATACTGAGACGCAATTGAGACTCATAGTGCAGGAGGAATGCTTTCGTCCCTACGTCCGGCGCAGGCCTGCCCAAACCGCAGTTGTTACATTCCACGGTACCGAGAAGTCGTGAGCCATCTGCAGTGGCGACGCATAGCCCCCATCCAAGCCCGGCCACGACCACGACTCCTGCCGTCACAATCTTCCACTTCATTTCAGTTTTCCTCCCTCACAACAGGTTCGATAAAGGTCGCGAGCAATCTCCCTGGAACGCACCTTTTGTGCCGGTGTGAGCTCGCGTTCGTAGGAGCCAATCAGATGATCCAACCCGGGTATCGGATACATCCTCTGCGCGACAAGAGCGTAGGCATGCTGAAGGCAGGCATCCTTGTCGACGTACACACCAGCGCCGTACGCACTCGACAGCTCCAGCATTGCGTCCTGGCTTCCAGCACGGGACGCAGTCTCGAGATACCCCCGGGCGCGTTGCCGCCACTCAGCGACCCGCTCCGGCGCCTGGTACGCGACAGCGTCGTTGTCGCCAAGAACGTAGGCAGGATCGTTTGGATAGTTGAGCATTGCCTCAATGCTTCCCTGGTCTGCAGCAAGCGTCAGCCAGTCGCGTGTCATCCACGACGGCGTTTCAAACAGGGCGGTGCACTCGGTCATCCGTCGCAGGACGTCGCCATTGTCCGAAGATGCACGAGGTGGTCCGCCGAGCGCCCGGCGGCAATCGAGAACAGCGAGAAAGATGCTGAACGTTGCCACTGCGTCTCCCGCATCCGATGCAGGTAAAAGTGACTGGACGAACTCCAGCGCGTCTCCTGCTGGCCTCAGCGGGCTTGTACGGTTCACACGGAACGCCCTTCCACCCAGTTCAGTTTTGACCGTTTCGTCGAGGACCCAATGTTGGCGGGCGGCCTGCAAGACAACTGAATCGGATAGGCCAAGGGTGACGGGCGGGCCTTCCACAGAGCTCCTCTCGCGAACGTGGCCATCGGGAGAAGGAGCGGACCGTATACGCATGACCACGGTGGGGATCGCCAACAGCAAGACCGCACATGCAAAAATCCTGGGAGACAAAGCGAAAATCCACGTGTTGCGCGAACCCGCGCCGAAGAACTTCATATTTCGGCACGCAGCGACTTGAGGTCATCGGCATTGGCCTTGGTCCCATGTCGGGCAACTGCGCCTTGAAGCCCCGCCAATTACTGACACCCCGATAACCCCCGCCGCGAGGATAATGCTGCCCTGAACCAACAGGAGTCTGGCAATGGGTGAGTGGGTCACGCTTGATACGCATTACGGTCCTGTCCGTGCCTGGCAGGCCAGGCCGGACGCCAAGCCGCGCGGGGGCCTGGTGGTCATCCAGGAGATCTTCGGTACCAACGCGCACATCCGCGAGGTGGCCGAAGGCTTCGCCGCAGAGGGTTACGACGTGCTGGCGCCCTCCTTCTTCGACCTGATCGACGGCACCGGGGCCGAAACCGATGCCCTGCCCTACGATCCGGACGGGGTGAAGCAGGGGTTGGAACACGTCAATGCACTGGGGGTGGAGAAGGCGCTGGAAGTGGTCCGCGCGGCCGCCTCCCGGCTGGCGCCGGCCGGCAAGGTCGGCACGGTGGGCTACTGCTGGGGTGGCAGCATCGCCCTGCTCTCGGCATTGCGCCTGGGCCTGCCCTCGGTGAGCTACTACGGCGCGCGCAACGTGCAGTTCCTGGATGAGACGCCCAAGGCACCGGTCATGTTCCACTTCGGGGCGCAGGACAAGAGCATCCCGCCGGAAGCCATCGCGGCCCACCGCGAGAAGCTGCCCAAGATGCAGACCTTCGTGTATCCGGCCGACCATGCCTTTAACCGGAGCGTCGGACATGCGTATGATCCGGACAGCGCCGCATTGGCGCTGACACGCACCCTGGACTTCTTTTCGGAGCATCTTGGATGAGCGATTTTGAACTGGATTCACGCCTGGCCGCCAACAGTGTGCTGGTGGACCAAGGCCCGCTGTCGCAAGTGCGGTTGATGAACGACGAACGTTTCCCCTGGCTGGTGCTGGTGCCGCGCGTGACCGGCATCACTGAATGGCTGGAGCTTGACGGCCACCAGCAGGACCAGCTGCGCACCGAATTGAATCGATGCTGCAAGGCGCTCAAGGGCACAGACGGGGTCCAGAAGATCAACTTCGCCACGCTGGGCAACATCGTGCCGCAGCTGCACTTCCATGTCGTTGGCCGGCATGTCGGCGATCCGGCGTGGCCGGCACCGGTGTGGGGCCACGGCCAGGCCCATCCGTTCGATGAGGCCGTGCTGCAGGAGCGTGTCGCGATGTGGAAGGAACGGCTAGGATATTCGCCCCAGCCCTAAGCGGACCCTGCCCCTGATGCGCTCCAACCTCGTCGCCGCCATCGTCCTGATCCTCGTCGGCCTGTTCCTGCTCGCCAGCAACCTGGGCTGGACCAACATGAACATGGGTCGCCTGATCCTTACCTGGTGGCCGGTGATCCTGGTGGCAGTGGGAATCGGGTTGTTGTTCGGACGCGGGAAATAGGCCCCCCAAAAAAAAGCGCGGAGCGATCCGCGCTTTTTTATTGCCCGCCAAGAGCAGCCGACCGCTTCAGGTCCGCGGCAGGGTGACGCCGGTCTGGCCCTGGTACTTGCCGCCGCGGTCCTTGTACGAGGTCTCGCAGACGTCGTCACTGTCAGCCTGGAAGAACAGCATCTGGGCCACGCCTTCGTTGGCGTAGATGCGCGCCGGCAGCGGCGTGGTATTGCTGAATTCCAGGGTCACGTGGCCTTCCCATTCCGGCTCCAGCGGGGTCACGTTGACGATGATGCCGCAGCGCGCGTAGGTGCTCTTGCCCAGGCACACCACCAGGGTGTCGCGCGGAATGCGGAAGTACTCCACGGTGCGCGCCAGCGCGAAGCTGTTGGGCGGGATGATGCACTCGTCGCCCACGATGTCCACGAAGCTGCCCGGGTCGAAGTGCTTGGGATCGACGATGGTGGAGTTGATGTTGGTGAACACCTTGAACTCGCGCGAGCATCGCACGTCGTAGCCGTAGCTGGACGTGCCATAGCTGACGATGCGCTGGCCGTTGGCCTGCTTGACCTGGCCGGCTTCGAACGGCTCGATCATGCCGTGCTGCTCGGACATGCGGCGGATCCAGCGGTCACTCTTGATGCTCATGGGGGGTCCTGGAAGCGGGAATGGACGATTCTAAAACGATCAAAGCAGCGAAGACAGGATCGGAATGCTGGCGCGCGGGCGCTTGGCCACTTCCTCCACCAGCCGTTCGGCGGCACGCAGGTAAGCCTGGGCGGCCGGCGAGTCCGGCGCGGCGGCAGTGATTGGAGTGCCGGCATCGCCCTGTTCGCGGATGCCGATATCCAGCGGCAGCGAGCCCAGCAGGGGCACGCCGTACTGCGCGGCCATGCGTTCGCCTCCGCCATCACCGAACAGGTGTTCGATGTGACCGCAGTTGCTGCAGGTATGCACCGCCATGTTCTCGACGATGCCCAGCACCGGCACCTCGACCTTTTCGAACATCTTCAGTGCCTTCTTCGCATCCAGCGTGGCGATGTCCTGCGGGGTGGTCACGATGACCGCGCCGGCCAGCGGAATCTTCTGGGTCAGGGTCAGCTGGATGTCGCCGGTGCCCGGCGGCAGGTCGATCAGCAGGTAGTCCAGGTCGTCCCAGAGGGTGTCGTTGAAGAACTGGGTCATGGCCGAGGTCGCCATCGGACCGCGCCAGATCATCGGCGTCTCGTCCTCGATCAGGTAGCCGATCGACATGGTTTCCACGCCGAACGCGCGCAGCGGCTCGATCGACTTGTTGTCCGGGCTTTCCGGGCGGCCGCTCAGGCCCAGCATCATCGGCACGCTGGGGCCGTAGATGTCGGCATCCAGCAGCCCCACCCGCGCGCCCAGGCGGGCCAGCGCCACGGCCAGGTTCACCGCCGTGGTGGATTTGCCCACCCCGCCCTTGCCTGACCCGACCGCAATGACGTTGCGGACGCGCGGATGAAGGGTCAGGCCCTTCTGCACCTGGCTGGCGTGGGGACGTCGAGAGGGGCTGGCACTCACTGCAGGAACTCCGGAAAAGCCGAATGGGACAGCCCGCCACTATACAGGGCGTCCCTGTACTGCCAGGCCGTTGTCCTGCCCTGTCCTGGCGCTGTCCCGGAACCGACTTTGACGTCACCCCGAAGCCAGGAACGGATTCCATGGTGCGGTGCGGCCAAAAAATGAACCGTGCATCCGTCACAGTACGGATGCAATGGTTTCATCATAAACCATTGTAATGTTGTTACTTTTCAATAACTTGAAAGGACAATGAGAACGAAAGTTCCCCTGTGCCTATCTTGTCTTTATGACCTCTTGATGAACAGTTGACAGGGCGCGTTAAGGCCGTGTTAACCTCGAATCATCAGCTCGCGAAGCTGGTGAACAGGGGGGCAGTCACTGCCAAGACCTGATCCGAGGGCACACGGAGACGCCTGCTGGTCCATGTCACCGGTGTTTGACGCAATCGATCGTTCCAAGGGGATCCAAAGATGATGAATCGCAAGTCGCTCAGCCGGAATCCGCTGAGCTTCGCCCTGGCCACCGCGATGGTGTTCGCGGCGTCGGCACCGGTGTTCGCACAGGACAACTCGTCGACCCAGACGGCCGAAGAAGCCGCCAAAGCCAAGACCACCACGAACTTCGACACCGTGACCGTCACCGGTTCGCGCATCAGCAAGGACACGTTCAACTCGGTGTCGCCGGTACAGGTCGTCACCCGCCAGGAATCGGTGCTGGCCGGCTTCAACTCGACTACGGACGTCCTGCAGAGCAACGCGGTCACTGCCGGCTCGTCGCAGATCAACAACGCGTATGGCGGCTACGTCACCGACGGCGGCCCGGGTGCCAACACCCTCGGCCTGCGCGGCCTCGGTCCGACCCGTACCCTGATCCTGCTGAACGGCCGCCGCGTGGCGCCGGCCGGCTCGCGTGGTGCAGTCGGCTCGGCCGACCTCAACGTGCTGCCGAACTCGATCGTGGACCGGATCGAAATCCTGAAGGACGGCGCGTCGTCGATTTACGGCTCCGACGCGGTGGCCGGCGTCATCAATATCATCACCAAGACCAAGGTCGACGGCGTTTCGTTCGAAGCCCAGCACAACGCCACCGACGGCGGCGGCGGTGACCAGCGCCGTTATTCGATCATGTTCGGCACCACCGGCGAGCGTTCGCACTTCTCCGGTTCGTATGAGTACTACACCCGCAACGACCTGAACCTGCGCGACCGCGACTGGACCCGTTGCGCCACCGACAAGTACCGCGACATCGACGCAGGCGACTACTGGGGCAGCGGCGACTTCATCGACCCGCTGACCGGCAAGTCCAAGTGCTACACGCTCGATGCCGGTGGCGTCACCATCAACACCATCGCCACCAACACCCGTACCGGCGTTGCCGCCCCGGGCGGTGCCGGCACGCGCTTCAACCGCTGGCGCCCGAATGCGGCCATCACCACCGGCCTGGTCGGCTATGAAGGCGTGGACACTTATACCCGCGATACCTTCGACGATGCGATGCTGAACCAGTCGCTGATCTCGCCGGCCAAGACCCACACCCTGTTCTTCCAGGGCGGCGTGGACATCGGCGTGCTGGGTGATGCCGAGCTGTATTACGAGTTCCTCGGCAACAAGCGCAAGTCCACCCAGACCGGCTACCGCCAGCTGTCACTGGACTACGCGGTGGGCAACCCGCTGATCCCGGCCAACCTCCGCGACAGCGTGGCCGGCCCGGCGACCAACCTGACCAACGGCCAGCCGATGGGCGTGCGCGCCTTCATCGGCTTCGGCAATGACCAGAGCAAGCAGAACGTCGACTACTACCGCTTCAATGCCGGCCTGCGTGGCAACCTGGGCTCGGAGTGGAAGTACGACTTCAACGTCATGCACTCGGACAACGATGCCGATTACACCTTCCAGAGCTTCCTGACCAGCCGCCTGGCACAGAGCCTGAACGTGGTGTCCAACGGCGCCGGTGGCTACTCGTGCGTTGACCCGTCCAACGGCTGCATTGCGGCCCCGCCGCTGAACACCAACACCATTGGTGGCAACCTGCCCTCCGACTGGAAAAACTGGGTGTTCGTGCCGGTCACCGGTAACACCAAGTACAAGGAAGACACGGTCAACTTCAACGTCAACGGCCCGTTGTTCGACATGCCGCAGGGCACCGCAGCCGGTGCATTCGGCGTGGAATACCGCAAGGCGAAGATCGACGACAGTCCGTCGCAGTACTCGATCGACGGCGACCTGTTCAACCTGACCTCGGCCGCCCCGACCCGCGGCAGCGACTCGGTGTTCGAAGCCTACGGCGAACTGGAACTGCCGCTGCTGTCGGGCGTCACCGCTGCCGAAGAACTGACGGTCAACCTGTCCGGCCGTTACACCGATTACAAGTCCTACGGCTCGGATGAGACCTATAAGATCGGTGGCCTCTGGACCCCGGTGAAGTGGCTCTCGTTCCGCGCGTCCTACGGCACGTCCTACCGCGCCCCGGCGCTGTACGAACAGTTCCTGGGTGGCACCACCGGCTTCCTGGGCAGCACCTCCGATCCCTGCAACGAGTATGGTGACCGCGACCCGTCGTCGCTGCGTTACCAGAACTGCGCCTCGCTCGGGCTGCCGCCGGACTTCACCGCCACCTCTGGCGTCACCGTGATCACCCAGGGGGGTGCGGACACCGGCCTGAAGGCGGAAACCTCCACGGCCAAGACTCTGGGCATGGTGCTGCAGCCCGAGTTCGGCAATGGCTTCGGTGATCTGTCCTTCGCTGTCGATTACTTCGACATCAAGGTCGAAAACGGCGTGCAGGACGCAGGCGGCGCCGGCATCCTGGCAGCGTGCTACGGCAGCTCCACCGCCGACTTCAGCGCCGGCAACGGCCTGTGCCGCCTGGTCGACCGCAACCCGCTGACCAACGCGCTGACGGTCACCAACGGCTTCATCAACGTCTCCACCGACAAGGTGCGCGGCCTGGACTTCACTCTGCGCTATGTCCGCGACATCGGCCCGGGTGAATTCCGCACCACCACCCAGTTCACCCACTACATCGAACAGTCCAGCAAGATCTTCCCGGACGATCCGCTGGTGAACTACGCGGGCATGCTGCGCAGCCCGAAGAACACCGCCACGATGGACCTGGCGTACAAGTGGAAGGAATGGCAGGTCCGCTACGGTATCGACTGGACCGACAAGATGGACAGCTACGCCTACTACGAAGAACGCAACCCGGGTCTGTTCGAGCCGGACACCTCGCCGTACAAGATCTACACCCCGAACTACTTCCTGCAGTCGTTCTCGGTGCAGTACGAAGCAGACAAGTGGTCGGCCACCGTCGGCGTGCGCAACCTGGCGGACAAGGAACCGCCGACCATTTCCCAGGGTGTGTACAACACCGTCGGCAACGCGTTGCTGTACAGCGGCTTCGATTACTGGGGCCGCCAGTACTTCGCAAACGTCACCTACTCGTTCTGATTCCGCTTCGCGAGCCGCCGCCCTTCGGGGCGGCGGTCTCGTTTCCGGCCCAGCTAAACCGCTGGTCGGCCCGCTCCATGAACAGAGGTCATCAATGAAACGGATTCTTCTGCTGGCCGCCCTGGCCAGTGCTTCCTCGCTGCTGCACGCCAAGCCGGTGGCACCGACCATCGAGCAGATGGCCGCCTTCCCGGCCATTTCCAGCCTTTCGCTCTCGCCCGATGGCAAGCACATCGCCGGCCTGCGCGCCAACGGCGAAGAGCGCGTCATCGTGGTCTGGGAAACCAACGCCCTGGACAAGGCGCCCACCGTCATCGGTGCCGGCCGCATGAAGTTCCAGAGCGTGAGTTTCATCAAGAACGGCCTGCTGGCCGTCACCCTGTGGCAGCCGTACGACCTGCGTACCGACCGGGTCAACAAGACCTTCATCAGCAAGTTCTTCATCACCGACATCGAAGGCAAGCAGTGGAAGGAGCCGATCAGCCCGGCGCGCGCCACCAGCCGCAATGAAGAACTGGAGCAGGCCCTGTCCAACTCCACCGTGCTCGATACCCTGCCCAGCGACCCGGACCACATCCTGGTGGTCAACGGCTCGGGCAGCAATTCCGGTGACGTGTACAAGGTCAACCTGCGCAGCTTCACCTCCCAGCGCATACAGAAAACCGAAGAGCGCGTGGCCGGTTATGTCACCGACCTCAACAGCGAACTGCGCGCGCGCCTGCGCCAGGACGTGGATGGCACCGGCGCATACATTGCTACCGAATTCCGCAACCCGGCCACCAATTCATGGGAGGAACACTTCCGCTCGCACGTGAAGGATCGGGACATCACCCAGGTGGTGGGTTTCGCCGACGACCCGAACATTGCCTTCATCCAGAGCAACGTGGGCCGCGACAAGACGGTCATCTACGAATACGACATCGCCGCGCGCAAGCAGAAGGAAGTGCTGTTCGAGCACAAGTTCTTCAATGCCGGCAACGTGGTAATGAACCGCTACAGGAACGTCGAGGGCGTCCCGTTCGGCGCGCTGCTCGGCGTGGGCTACAGCGGGCCGCGCGAAAACGAGATCCAGTGGACGGACCCGACCTTCAAGGCACTCGAACAGGGGCTGCGCCAGGCCCTGGGCATCCAGGCCAGCGAGGTCACCCTGGTCGATCCGGCTACCGGCCAGCGCGCCACCACCCAGCTTGATGGCGGCAGATCCATCCGCCTGCTGGACTACAGCGCCAACCTCAAGACGTTCCTGGTGGTGGTGTCGGGCCCGTCCGACCCGCCCACCTACTACCTGTTCAACAACGGCCAGCTGACCGAGTTGGCCAAGTCGTACCCGCAGATCGACCCGGCCGCGCTGGGCACGACCAGGCTGGTCTATTACAAGGCCCGTGACGGCCTGGACATCCCCGCTTTCCTGACCACGCCGAACACCGAACTGTGCGGCGCCGGTCCGTGGAAGGCTGTCGTCCACCCGCACGGCGGCCCGTGGGCGCGCGATGGCATGGACTTCGACGGTTCCATGTGGGTGCCACTGATGGCATCGCGCTGCATGGCGGTGCTGCGCCCGCAGTTCCGCGGCTCGGCCGACTGGAGCCGCAAGCTGTGGATGGCCGGCGATGCCGAGTGGGGCCAGAAGATGCAGGATGACAAGGATGATGGCGCCAAGTGGATGATCGACCAGAAGATCGCCCAGCCCGGCCACATCGCCATGTTCGGCTTCTCCTACGGCGGCTATTCGGCATTCGCCGCCTCGGTACGCCCCAACGGGCTGTACAAGTGCGCCATTGCCGGTGCCGGCGTGTCGGACATCAAGAAGATCTGGTCGCGGTTCTACACCAACCCGTTCTTCCGCCAGGCCCAGGCCAAGACGGTGGACGGCCTGAACCCGCTGGACAAGGCCGGCGAGATGAAAATCCCGCTGATGGTCTACCACGGCGACCGCGACCGCACCGTGCCGATCGAACAGTCCGAATGGTTCGTGGCCAAGGCAAAGAACTCCGGCCAGCCGGTGGAATACCACGCCATCGCCGACTACGCGCACGGCCCGGCCTGGACGCGCGCGATCATGGGCGACCAGCTGCGGCTGATCGATGATTACCTGGGCAAGGGGTGTGGTGGCGGCGGCCTGTAACCGCCGCTGGAGGGCACCCCACCTCCGGTGGGCTGCTCCCATGATTATCGGCCACCTTCGGGTGGCCTTTTTTTACCCGTGCAGGATGACCTGCGCCGCATTGTGCCCGGGCGCGCCGGTGACGCCACCGCCAGGGTGCGTACCCGAACCGCACAGGTACAGGCCCGGCAATGCACCCCGATAGTCGGCCTGGCCCAGCATCGGCCGGGCGCTGAACAGCTGGTTGAGGCTGAGCGCGCCGTGGAAGATGTCGCCACCGATCAGCCCGAAGGTACGCTCCAGGTCCAACGGACTCAGCACCTGCCGGCCCAGCACCAGTGCGCTGAATCCCGGCGCGTGCTTCTCGACCGTTGCGATCATCAGATCGGCCACTTCATCGCGGTGGTCGTCCCAGCTGCGCCCACCGGACAGCACCGGCGCCACGTGCTGGCAGAACAGGCTGGCCACATGCCGGCCGGGCGGCGCCAGCGAGTCGTCCAGCGTGCTGGGGATCAGCATTTCCACGATCGGTTCGCGTGACCAGCCGTGCTGGCGCGCATCGTTGTAAGCGCGTTCCATGTAGGCCAGCGTGGGCGCCATGATGATGCCGGCCGTGAGGTGGTCCCCTGCCCCAGGCAGCACGGAAAACGAGGGCAGGCCGGACAGCGCGACGTTCATGCGGAACGTGCCGGAGCCACAGCGCCAGTTCGTCATGCGCTCGCGGGTGGCCAATGGCACTTCATCAGGCGCCAGCAGCTGTTCGTACAACAGCTTGGGATTGACGTTGGCCACCACCCTGCGGGCGCGGATGACATCGCCCTGCAGCGTTTCCACCCCTACCGCGCGCCCCTGCTCGACGACGACCCTGCGCACACCGCTGTCGGTACGGATGTCAGCCCCTGCGGCGATGGCCGAGCGCGCCATCGCCTGGGTGATGGCGCCCATGCCACCGATGGCGTGGCCCCAGGCACCCTTCACTCCATTGCTCTCGCCAAAGGCGTGGTGAAGCAGAACGTAGGCCGAACCTGGCGCTTCCGGGCTGGCGTAGTTGCCCACGATGCCGTCGAACCCGTACAGGGCCTTGATCGGCTCGCTCTCGAACCAGCGGTCCAGGTATTCCGAGGCCGAGATGGTGAACAGGTCCAGCAGTTCCTGGCGCAGCGCCGGCGCCAGCCCATGCAGCCGCCGTCCCAGCTGGCCCGCCTGCCAGAGTGCCGGCAGCTGGGTCAGCCAATGCCCTTCGCCCACGTTCGGCGGCGCCTGCAGCGAGAGATCGCGCAGCACATCGGCGAAAGCCTCCAGGCGCTGCTCGAAGGCCGGCAGGCGCTCGGCATCGCGTGCGGAAAAGCGCGCCACCTCCGAACGGGTCAGCCCGGCACCGGCCAACAGGTAATCTCCTTCCAGCGGCAGGAAGTTGTTGATCCGCCGCGGCACCACCTGCAGCCCGTGCTCGGCCAGCGCCAACGCCTGGATGATGCGCGGCTGCAGCAGCGACACCGTATAGGAAGCCACCGAATTGCGGAAACCGGGATGGAACTCCTCGGTCACCGCCGCCCCGCCGACCACCGACCGCCGTTCCAGCACCAGCACCCGCTGCCCGGCTCGGGCCAGGTAGGCCGCGCAGACCAGGCCGTTGTGCCCGCCACCGATGATGACCGCATCCCACGTACGCGTCGTTGAAGTGCCCATGCAGCCTGTATACATGACCTTCGACACCCTTGCAGGCCGGGCCAGCGGCGTATCGTCTGGCCCACGGCCCCACCAAGGGGGCCTTCCTGAAAGATTCTTCGGCCTGGAGGCCTTACCAGTGATCTCTCGTACTCCCAAGATTGTTCTGCTGACCCTGGCCGTCACTGCCGCGCTTGTCGGCTGCGGCAAGAATGAAACCCCGGCTACGGACAGCGCGGCCTCCACCGCCACCCCGAACACTGCCGCCCCGGCTGCCACCGAGTTCAAGCTCGACGAAGCCAAGCTGCCGGCCTACAACGCCTTCCACCCGTCCGACCTGGACAAGAGCCTGGATGCCTGCACCGCCTTCGGCGATTACGTGAACAGCAAGTGGCTGGCCGCCAATGAAATCCCGGGCGACCGCACCAGCTGGGGTGCCTTCACCATCCTGGACGAGCGCTCGGTCGCCGTGCAGCACCAGCTGGCCGAACAGGTCGCGGCGGTGAAGAACCCGACCGGCATCGAGAAGATCGTCGGTGACTTCTGGGCCACCGGCATGGACGAAGCCAAGATCAATGCGCAGGGCATCGAGCCGATCAAGGCCGATCTCGCCGCCATCGACGGCCTGCAGGACAAGGACGCCATTGCCAACTACCTGCGTACCACTGCCGCCAAGGGCCAGAACGTGCTGTTCGGGTTCGGTCCGGAAGCGGACTTCAAGAACTCCAGCATGAACATGGCCTACGCCAGCCAGGGCGGCCTGGGCCTGCCGGACACCACCTATTACACCGACGCCAAGAACGCCGACAAGCTCAAGGCCTACCAGGCGCACGTGGCCAAGGTACTGGAACTGTCCGGCGTGGCCGCTGCCGACGCCGCCAAGCAGGCGGCGGACGTGGTCAAGTTCGAAACCCGCCTGGCCAAGGCCTCCAAGTCCAGCGAACAGCTCTCGCGCGATGTCTCGCTGTACTACAACCCGGTCACCGTGGCCGATGCCGACAAGCTGACCCCGAACTTCAGCTGGAGCAGGTTCTTCGAAGCGCAGGGCATTGCCGCACCGGAGAAGTTCTCGCTGGCCATCCCCAGCTTCCATCAGGAAGTGAGCAAGGCGCTGGGCGACACCGACCCGTCGGTGTGGCGTTCGTACCTGCGCTTCCACACCGTGGATGCGGCATCGCCGTTCCTGGCTGACACCTTCGCCCAGGAAAACTACGCGTTCTACGGCAAAACCCTCAACGGCCAGAAGGAAATGAAGCCGCGCTGGAAGCGCGTGCTGGGCACCATCGAAAACGATGCCGGCGAAGCCTTCGGCCAGCTGTACGTCAAGGTCGCCTTCTCGCCCGAGTCGAAGGCCAAGATGGAAGAACTCGTCAAGAACCTGGCCGCGGCGCTCAAGGAGCGTATCCAGGGCCTGACCTGGATGAGCGATGAGACCAAGGCCAAGGCGATCGCCAAGTGGGAGACCTTCACCCCGAAGATCGGCTACCCGGACAAGTGGCGCGACTGGAGCGGCCTGAGCACCGGCCGTGACAGCTACTTCGGCAACGTGCGCGCGGCCAACGAATTCAACTACAAGTTCGCGCTGAGCAAGATCGGCAAGCCGGTGGACAAGACCGAGTGGGGCATGACCCCGCAGACGGTCAACGCCTACTACAACCCGCTGCAGAACGAGATCGTGTTCCCGGCGGCCATCCTGCAGCCGCCGTTCTTCGACCCGAAGGCCGACGACGCGCTGAACTACGGCGGCATCGGTGCGGTGATCGGCCACGAAATGACCCACGGTTACGACGACCAGGGCAGCCGCTTCGGGCCGACCGGCAACTTCGAGAACTGGTGGACCGATGCGGACACCAAGAACTTCAGCGGGCTGACCGGCAAGCTGGTGAACCAGTTCGACGGCTACAAGGTCGGCGACCAGGCGGTCAACGGCAAGCTCACCTTGGGCGAGAACATCGCCGACCTGGGCGGCCTGGCCACCGCCTACGACGCCCTGCAGAAGGCCAGCGCCGGCAAGGAAGACCCGAAGGTGGATGGCTTCAGCCGCGACCAGCGCTTCTTCTTCAACTGGGCCACCGTGTGGCGCACCAAGTACACCCCGGAAAACGCCAAGGTCCGCTTGGCCACCGACCCGCACGCCCCGGCAGCGTTCCGGGCCATGGGTGCCCCGTCGAACCTGCCGAGCTTCGCGGCCGCGTTCGAATGCAAGCCCGGGTCGCCGATGGTGCGCGCCGGCGACAAGCAGGTCGTGATCTGGTAATCGTTCACGCCTTGGCGTGACGCACGAAGGCCCGGGATTGTCCCGGGCCTTTTTGTTTGATTGGCTGCCGGCCTTTTTTACCGGTTGCCTCCCAACGGCCGGTGCTACCCGGGGCGCTGGTGAATGCCGTGTTCCCATACGGTCTTGCTATAGTGCGCCGGTCTTCAATCCTTCTGGATTTGCTTCGCATGCCCAACCTTCGTCCGCTTGCCATCGCCCTCGGCCTGGGCCTGGCCACCCTGGTCGTCACCGACGCCTCCGCCGCCCCGAAGAAAAAGGCCGCCGGCCGTGCGCCCGCCGTGAGCGCGCAGTGCAGCGACTTCTACGACGCCACCAACGCCAGCTGGCTGAAGTCCAACCCGGTGCCGCAGACCGGTGCCACCACCGCCATCGGCCAGCTTGCCGAGCGCACCCGCGTGCAGCAGCGCGAGCTGCTGGACGGCGCGATGAAGGCACCGCAGGGCAACGTGCAGAAGCTGCTGGGCGACTTCTGGGCCAGCGGCCTGGATGAAGCGGCCGTGGAAGCAGACGGCAGCGCCCCGATCGCGCCACTGCTGACCCGCATCAACGCCATCAAGAAGGCCAAGGATGTGCCGGCCTCGATTGCCGCGCTGCACCAGGTCGGCATCCCGGTGGCCTTCAACTTCGCCCCGGACGTGGACCTGAAGGCGCTGGATCGTCACATCGGCTACTTCATGCAGGGTGGGATGGGCCTGCCCGACCCGGCCTTCTACACCCGCACCGACGCCGACACCGTGGCGCTGATGGGCCGCTACCGCACCTACGTCAAGCAGATCCTGACCTTGACCGGCACTGCGGCCGACAAACTGGACGCCGAGTCGCAGGCGGTGATCGCGCTGGAAACCGAACTGGCGCGCAATGCGCAGTCGCTGGCAGGCATCAACAATCCCTTCAACAACTACGCGCCGATTTCCACCAAGGAACTCAACAGCCGTTACCGCAATCTGCAGCTGGATGCCTTCCTGAAGGCACAGGGCGTCAACGACGACCTGGTCTCGCTGTCCGACCCGGAGCTGTTCAAGGCCCTTGACGGCATGGTCACCCGGATCAAACCGGACCAGTGGAAGGCGTACCTGCGCTGGCGCGTGGGCGATGCCATGGCCCCCTACCTGTCCAAGGCCTACCGCGATGCGGAGTTTGAGTTCCGTGGCCGCGTGATCCGTGGTGAAACCATCGCCCCGGCACGCTGGGAACAGGTGCTCAATGCCATGAACGTGGCCGCCGGCCCGATGGTCGGCCGCGAGTACGCCGCGCGTTACCTCTCGGCCGATGACCGCCGCCAGGCCGCCGTGATCGTCGACAAGATCCGCGAGACCCAGATCGAGGCGGTCAAGGCCAGCGGCTGGTTGAGCCCGGACGCCAAGACCGAAGCCCAGGCCAAGCTGGCTGCGCTGAAGATCGAGATCGGCACACCCCTGCGCGACCTGGACTACAGCGTGCAGCCTATGGGCCGTGGCAGCTTCGGCGGCAACATGCTGATCGCCTCCACCTGGCGCCACCGCGAGGAAATGAAGCGTATCGGCAAGGGCAACGCCGACCGGCGCTGGGACGTGCTGCCGCAGCAGCCGGCGCTGGCCTATGACATCGCGCAGAACCGCCTGATCGTCACCGCCGCCGTGCTGCAGGGCCCGGTGTTCAACGCCAAGGCCGATACCGCAGACCGGTACGGCAGCTACGGTGCGCTGGTCGCCCACGAACTGACCCGTGCGATCGATGCCAAGGGGTCGCTGGTGGATTCCAAGGGCGAGCTGCGCAGCTGGTGGACCCCGGCCGACAAGACCGCCTGGAACCTGCTGGGCAACCGCGTGGCCGCGCAATACAGCAGCCTCGACTTCCCCGGCGTCAAGGGTGCCAAGGTCAACGGCGAGCTGACCCGCGAAGAGAACCTGGCCGACCTGGCAGGCGTGGAACTGGCGTGGGCGGCTTACAAGTCGGCCGAACCGGACGCCAAGCCGGCGACGCAGCAGGGCTTCTTCCGTGCCTGGGCCGCGCTGTGGCCACAGCAGCTGTCGCCAAGCGAAGCCGCGCAGAGGCTGACCGCCGACACGCTGGCCCCGGGCAAGTGGCGCACCAACGTGCCGCTGTCCAACCTGCCTGCCTTCGGTGCCACCTTCAGCTGCAAGCCGGGCCAGCCGATGCAGCGCGTGGACGCCGACCAGATCAAGGTCTGGCGCTGAGCGGGGCGATGATGGATTGAAAGAAGGGCGCCCCATGGGCGCCCTTTTTTTACCCCGCCGGTTGCAGGGATCCGCGATACGCAACGATCAACCCCACCCCAGGTGCGGCGATCTCCACGTTGAACACAAACCGGCCATCCACTTCGGTCTCGAAGGTGGTGCCCCTGGGCAACAACGCGTTCGGCAGCGGCACGCCCAGGCACGACCAGCGGCGTGGCACCAGCATCAACCGATCGTCCGCCACCACCAGCGCCAACGCGACCTCGATCAACCCAAAGCGCTCGACCAGCAGCGCATCGTTGCGCCCTGCCCCGCGTCTTTGCCATGAGGTAAACCGGCGTCCGCCAAAATCACGCGTCCAGCGCTCGATGCCGCGGTCCGGCGTGAAGGTCACGGTGACCGGCACATCGGTGTGCGCCTTCGGAAAGCCGATCACCGCCGCAACCAGGCGTGACAACCGCCCGGTGCCACGACGGACCTGCGCCCTGCCGCTCCAGCGGTGCGGACCGGACGTATCGTGCAGCGCCTGCACCTGCGCAGGCAGCGCATCGAACGCGCTGCCCAGCACTCGCCGGTACAGGCTGACGGCGGCGCGATCCTCTCTCAGTTACTTCACGCTGCGCAGGTGGTTGGGCCGTTTCGGGCCACCCGGCGGGCGCCGGTTGAATGGGGGCTGCCCCCGCCAATAGCGGATCAGCAGCCAGCCGAACAGCATGCCACCCAGGTGGGCGAAGTGGGCCACGCCCGGTTGCCAGCCGGTGGCGCCGAGCACCAGTTCCATTACGCCGAACACGATCACGAAGGTGCGCGCCTTCATCGGAATGGGCGGGAACAACAGCATCACGCGCTGGTTGGGGAACAGCATGCCGTAGGCCAGCAACAGGCCGAACACGCCACCGGATGCGCCCAGCACCGTGGCCGGGTCGGCGATCATCGCGCCTACGGCCAGCTGGCACAGGCCGGCACCGGCCACGCACACCAGGTAATAGGTCAGGAAGCGCTTCTCGCCCCAGGTCTGCTCCAGCGGCGCACCGAACATGAAGAGCGCCAGCATGTTGAAGAACAGGTGCCCGAAGCTGCCGTGCAGGAACCCATAGGTCAGCAGCTGCCACGGCTGGAAGTTGCCGCCGGGCGAGAACGGGTCGAAGCCACTGCGCAGCGGTTGCAGCATGAACGGCTCGAACGTGCCGTTGCCGAGCAGGAACGGCTGCTGCAGCAGGAACAGCACGATATTGGCAATCAACAGTGCTTTGGTGACAGTGGGCAGTCGCGGAAACATGGGGGCATCCTTTGGAACCGCGCCCATCATAGCCGCGCCTACGGCACGGCGTGGTAGCCCCGGCCGTTGGCCGGCTTCCGATGCTCTACACGGGCCCCCACAAGACAGCGTCCAGATCATCGTCCCCGCGCGGCATGTGCTTGACCCGTCCCCGCTCCATCAGCACCCCTTCGGCGCGCAGCCGCTGGTTCTGCTCGCGCCAGCCACGCGAGCCTTCCGGCATCGCGATGCGCCCGTCCGAGCGCAGCACCCGGTGCCAGGGCAGGTCCGGATCATCGTTCATGCCCAGCACCCGGGCGGTGAGTCGCGCCCGTCCCGGCAGCCCGGCCCGGGCGGCCACCTGGCCGTACCCCATCACCTGCCCGCGCGGGATGGCCCGGATCACCGCCAGGATGCGCGCGCGCGCCTGGGCGGCAGCGTCCACCGCGTCGGCCGGCGACGCGGGTTTCTTCACGCGCGCACGCGGCTGACCAGCAGCACGCCGACCAGTACCAGCGCCGTCCCCAGGACCTGCCAGGGGCCCATGGGTTCGTCGAGCAGCCATAGACTCATCACGATGGTGGATACCGGCCCGAGCATACCTACCTGCGCGGCCAGCGACGAGCCGATCCGCTTCACTGCCAGCATGATCGCCAGCACCGGCAGCACGGTGCAGACCGTCGCATTGACCAGCGACAGCCAGTACACCGGCCCCGGTTGCTGGAACAGCACCGGCAGCGGGTGCAGCACCGCGAAGTGCAGCACGCACAGCACGCAGGCCACGCAGCTGGCATAGGCAGTGAGCCGGATCGCGCCTATCCGCGCCACCACCTGGCCGCTGCCGAACAGGTACAGCGCGTAGCTGAGCGCACTGGCGAACACCAGCGCGCTGCCCAGCACGATGCGCCCGCCTTCCAGCTGCAGGTCGTGGCCGAAGGCGAGCAGCACGCCGAGATAGCTCAGCACGAGCGCCGCCACCTGCCAGCGCCCGGGCCGCTTCTTCAGCAGCACCAGGCTGATCAG
Source organism: Stenotrophomonas sp. NPDC047960 (assembly GCF_043204395.1). Taxonomy (NCBI): domain Bacteria; kingdom Pseudomonadati; phylum Pseudomonadota; class Gammaproteobacteria; order Lysobacterales; family Lysobacteraceae; genus Stenotrophomonas; species Stenotrophomonas sp. NPDC047960. The sequence continues at coordinate 76,899 of NZ_JBIDBX010000004.1, forward strand.
CAGCACCAGCGTGGGATTGAGGTACAGGATCAGCCGTTCCAGAGTCACACTGATGTATTGCAGTCCCTGGAAGTCGAGCAGGCTGGAAAGGTAATAGCCGGTGAAGCCCAGCCACGCCACCCGGCCACGGTCGGCCCAGGACAGCGCGGTGGCGCGGCGCGCCGACCACACCGCAAGCACGGCGAACAGCGGCAACGCCATCAGCATGCGCAGCGCCAGCAGCGTGGTGGCATCCACGCCATGGCGATACGCGAGCTTGACGATCACGGCCTTGCCCGAGGCGGCGACCGCGCCGACAGCGGCGAGCAGGATGCCGGAGGTGGCAAGGCGCGGGGAGGAAGTGGGAAGGGCGTGCGACATCCCACGCATTGTCGCATCCGCTGATGCCTACCAAGCAACGGCCGGCAGCTGCCAAGGTGGGGGTGATACGCCTCAGCGCATCAACACCACCTCTTCCGACGATGTGGGATGGATGGCGACAGTCTCGTCGAGCTGGGCCTTGGTGACGCCCATCTTCACCGCTACCGCGAAACCCTGCAGGATTTCGTCGGCCGACTCGCCCAGCAGGTGCACCCCCACTACGCGCTCATCTTCGCCCACACACACCAGTTTGAAAACGCTGCGCTGCGTACCGTCGGCCAGCGCCTGCAGCATCGGCCGGAAGTTGCTGCGGTATACGCGCACATCGCCGTGGCAGGCACGTGCTTCTTCCTCACTCATGCCCACCGCGCCCAACGCAGGGTGGGAGAACACCACACTGGCAATGTTCCGGTAATCCATCTTCGCCTGCGGCTGGCCGCCGAACAGGCGGTCCATCAATCTGCGCGCAGCGGCGATCGCCACCGGGGTCAGGCCGACCTTGCCAGCGATGTCGCCCACCGCGTGCACGCTGGGCACCGCGGTGGTCTGCCAATCATCGACCTCGACCTCCCCTTTCCCGCCAATCCCGATACCGAGCGCCTCCAGGCCCAGCCCGGCGCTGTTGCCGCGCCGGCCGGTGGCGAAAAACACCTGGTCGAAGCGCGGCTCGGTCGGACCGTCGTGACCGTACGCGACGAGGTCATCGCCATCGCGCCGCAATTCCCGTAGCCGGTAGTTGAAGTACAGCTGCACGCCCTGATGGCGCAGGTTCTCGGCCAGCTGCGCGGTGAGTTCGGCATCGAAGCGCTCCAGCAGCCGCTCGCCCCGCACCAGCAGCGTTACCCGGCTGCCGAGCGCCTGCAGCAGGCCGGCCAGTTCCACGGCGATGTAGCCGCCGCCCACGATCGCTACGCGACCGGGGGCACCGCACAGGTTGAAGAAGTCGTCCGACACCGAACCAAGCTCCGCGCCGGGAATGTCGGGCCGTTGTGGGTACGCACCGGTGGCCAGCAGCACATGTTCGGCGCTGATGCGGATGCCATCGCTGCACTCCACCGTGTGCGCATCCAGCAGCCGGCCCCTGCGCGGCACGCGCACCACGTTGTTGTCGTTGAGGCGCTTGAGGTAGCTGGCATGGATATTGGCGATGTAGGCCTGGCGATGCACCACCAGCTCCTTCCAGTCCAGCGCCGCTCGCGCCGGCACATCGAAGCCCATCGCCGCGGCCAGCCCGATGCGCCCGGAAAGGTCGGCTGCCAGCCACATCGCCTTCTTCGGCACGCAGCCCACGTTGACGCAGGTGCCGCCCAGTTCGCCCGGTTCCAGCATCGCCACCCGCTTGCCATGCTGGGCCGCGCGGAAGGCTGCGGCCAAGCCGCCGGAGCCACCGCCCAGCACGATCAGATCGTAGTCGTATTGCGTTGTCATGGGCGTCAGCATGCCACGCCAGGCCGCGATTCAGACGTGACGACGCGGCTTGAATCGTTTCATCGGCGCAACGCCGGCCAATGCCCATAGGTCATTGCGCGCCAGACCCATTCCAGCGGACCGAACCGGAAGTGGCGCAGCCATGCATGGCTGAGCAGCACCTGTGCTGCGAACAACGCCACCGCGAACGGAATCTGCCAGACGCGCGGCATCGTCTCGAACGCACCCAACCCGTAGCCGTAGAACAACCAGGTACAGACCAGCGACTGCAGGATGTACTGGGTCAGCGCCATCCGCCCCATGGGCGCCAGCATGCGCAGGCGTTGCCGCCAGTGCACGACCCAGGCCAGGTAACCCAGGCACATCAGCAGGCTGGCCAGCGAAGACAATGCATACGCCGCGCCGGTGGTGGGCGTGAATGTGCCTGGCGCCAGGTACGGCACCCAGCTCGCGCTGATGAGCATCAACAGCAGTCCAGACGGCAACGCGCCGCGGCGCAGCCAGCGGTACAGGCGCTCGAAGCGCGTCGGCTCGGCAAGCGCGCCACTGCGCGCGAACCAGCTGCCCAGCAGGAACATGCCCAGCACTTCCGGGCCGATGATCAGCGCCCCGGACAGCGACGTGCCCAGATCACTGGCCCGTTGCGCCACCGCCTGGCCGAAGCTGCCATGGCCGTAGGCCTGGCGTTGCAGTTCAACCGTCTGCTGGCCCGCTGCGATGGCCGAGCCCAGGCTGCCGCCATCACCCTCGACCTGCCCGACCAGGCCCAGCATCGCGCCCAGCAGCAACATCATCGCCGCCGCACACAGGTAGGTGATCACCCCCATCGCCGGCAGCCAGCGCTGCGGCGCTTCGCGCGTGGCCAGCAGCGGCAGCGACACCAGTGCGTAGATCACCAGGATGTCGCCGGACCAGACCAGCAGCGCATGACACAGGCCGATCAGCAGCAGGCCACCGCTGCGGCGAAGGTAGAAGGTGGTGAAGTCGCGGCGCGCCGCTTCGGCACGCTGCGCCATGATCGCAAAGCCGGCGCCGAACAGCAGCGAGAACAACGTGAAGAACTTGCCCTGTACCAGCACGTAGATGGCCGCGTCGGCCCAGTAGTCCAGCCCCTGCCAATGCGGATCGATACCGGTGAAGGCCAGGTCGAGCGGGCCGCTCAGCGCTTCCATGTTCATCAGCAGGATGCCGAGCAGCGCGACCCCGCGCAGGATGTCGATGACTTCGATGCGGTCGCTGACGGCCACCGGCTGCAGCATGGGGGAAACAGGCTTCACGGGCGACTCGCTTGGCAGGGCGGGTAGAGCCACGCCCTGCGTGGCTGCATGACCCCGGCAACACCACGCCCTGCGTGGCTGCCGGGGACATCCGCACTCAGTGCTGGTGGCCGCCGTCACCGTGCACGTGGCCGTGCTCGAGTTCCTCGGCGGCGGCTTCACGCACGTCGACGATCTCCACCGAGAAGTGCAGATCCTTGCCGGCCATCGGGTGGTTGAGGTCCACATCGACAACGCTCATGCCGACCTTCTCAACGGTCACCGCGCGCGGGCCGAAGTTGGTCTGCAGCACCACCTGCTGCCCCTTCACCAGGCGGGTGTCACCGAAGTGCTTCTTCGGCACGCGCTGGGTCAGGCCTTCCTTGCGCTCGCCGTAGGCGTCGGCTGCCTTGACGTCGACGTCGAAGGTGGCGCCGGCTTCCTTGTCGAGCATCGCCGCTTCCAGGCCCGGAATGATGTTGCCGTGGCCGATCAGGATCGCCAGCGGATCCCGGTCCCTGGAGCTTTCGATCGGCTCCTGGCCCTGCTCGGCAACGGTGTAATGGAAGCGGACGACGCGGTCTTTTTCGATCTTCATGCGGAACTCTTGTGCTGAGGCTGCCAGGGCAGACGGGTGGGACGGGTTGTCGCCCGCCAAGTACGCCGCCATCATGACGGCCTTCTGAGGCCGCGCATTATCCGGACATCACGCACATGACGCCAGTTCCGCGCTTGAACCGCTCTGTTGCCCGGGTCGCCGCCCTGCTCACGCTGGCCCTTCTGGCCGCCTGCGGCGGTGGCAAGGCCCCCCGGCCCAGTGCGCCGCCCGCCTCAACCCAGGTCTGGCCGACGGTGGTGCCCAAGGACCCCCAGGCGGCCAATGCGGTGCTGATGCGCGCCATCGGGCTGGTCGGCACCCCCTACCGCTACGGCGGCAACACCCCCGAATCGGGCTTTGATTGCAGTGGGCTTGTAGCCTACGTCTACCGGGAAATGCTCGACCTGAAGCTGCCGCGGACCTCGCGCGACCTGGCGGCGGTGCAGGGCCCGAAGATCGATCCGCAGCGGCTGGCACCGGGCGACCTGGTGTTCTTCGGTGACCGCGGCAACGTGTTCCATGTCGGCATCTATGTGGGTGAAGGGCGCTTCGTGCATGCTCCCAGCACGGGCGGAACGGTCCGGCTGGATTCGCTGGGCGGCAGCTACTGGAAGCAGCACTACACGGGGGCGAAACGGGTCCTTCACTGAAATGAACAGGGGGAAGGTCTAAAAATGCGACGCCCATCACAATGATGTGAACGAAAATTTAACGGAATTTGTACCAAATCACACGTCTTACACGGCATCATCACCCATCGTTTTTATTCAGTGACCGCCGCGTGACGACAGCCGACCTGACGTGCCAAGGCCAGACCGCCGCTTTCCGGCGCACTGCCCGCCCCGCTCTTCTCGCTTTCGCCCTGTGCGTTGCCAGCCTTCCGGCCTGGGCGCAGACGGCACCGACACTCCCCGTCGATGCCGCGCCGGTTGCCACCGCAGCCGCCCCCGAGATTCCCGCCGCCGCCAAGCCCAAGGCGGATGCGCCGGCCCGCAGCAAGGCCGATGCCGCTGCCAGTGCCACCCTCGCCGCTCTGCTTCCGCACCTGGCGGCCAACGACACCATTCCGCTCATGGACCGTTCGGCGATGTTTGCCGGCGATCTCAGCCGCCTGCTGGCCAACTACGATGCCAGCTCCGGCGCCAACGGCGTCGTGGTGGGTGGGGCCGCCGACAACGGCAAGGTGCAGTCGCTGCTGCGCCGTGCCATGACCCTGCTGGGCACCCCGTACCGTTGGGGCGGCACCTCGCCGGACAGCGGTTTCGACTGCAGCGGCCTGGTCGGCTATGTGTTCAAGACCGCGCTTGGCATCGAGCTGCCGCGCGTTTCGCGTGAAATGGCCCATGACGGCGAAGCCGAGCTGATCAATGACCGCAACGCGCTGGCGGCCGGTGACCTGGTGTTCTTCGGCCGCAGGGGCCGGGTCGACCATGTGGGCATCTACGTGGGGGAAGGCCGCTTCCTGCATGCCCCGAGCACCGGCAAGGACGTCCGCGTGGACAGCCTGGTTTCGGGCTACTGGAGCGGCAAGTTCATGCAGGCCCGCCGCGTCGAACTCTGAACCGGCCTCCCACCGCGCCGCCTGAAGGCCGCTGCCCCGTGCAGCGGCCTTTTTCGTTTGGGGACCCGGTGGCCGCTGACGGAGGCAACCCGCGTTGTTCCTACTGTCGTTCGAGCAGATCCAAGTGCGTGCGACCAGCCCCGGCCGGATTCGGCAGGGGTTGTTGACTCCGGCGTGGGGCGGCTCGCCGGGGTCACGCCGACCCGCAGACACCGCCCGCGATCTTTCCAGTAAAGGTGACGCATGGCGGCAGTCCCTGAATTTCCAGCCCGGTGTGTAATCTGGTTTGGGCAACCACACGCGGCCGAGCGTGCCGCATTGGCGGCGGAAGGGTGGCAGGTGCGCGGGGTGGCCAGCGATGCGTGCGTGGCCATCGGCATGCGCGGCAACGACCTGGTGGTCGGCGTGCTGGACCTGCGCGGGGCCGTACCTGGCCATCTTGAGCACCTGCAGGCGCTGCTGGAACAGCACCGGCACATGCGCGTGCTGGCGATCCTGCCCCCTGGCCCCTACCCCACCCCGCCACCGCTGCAGTCGCTGTTGGCCGGCTGCGTGGAGACGTTTACCGCGCCACTGGACCTGTCCAGCCTGGTCGAGCGGCTGCAGCGTCTGGCAGAGGGCGACGAGACGCGTTCGTCGCCCGGCGTGCAGGCGCTGGTCGGCAACAGTGCGGTGCTGCAGGTTGCACGGGCCGCCCTGCGCAAGTTCGCGCCGGTGGAACTGCCGGTGCTGATCACGGGAGAAACGGGAACGGGCAAGGAACTGGCGGCGCAGGCGCTGCATGCGCTGTCGCCGCGCCATTCGCGGCCGTTCCTGGCGGTGAACTGCGGGGCGATTCCGGCGGCGCTGGTGCAATCGGAGCTGTTCGGGCATGAGCGCGGGGCGTTCACCGGTGCAGCGACGCGTCGGCTGGGCCTGTTCGAAACGGCCAGCGGGGGTACGGTGTTCCTTGACGAGATCGGCGACCTGCCGCTGGATGCGCAGACGAACCTGTTGCGCGTCCTGCAGGAAGGCACGATCGAGCGGGTGGGGAGCAACCATCCGCTGGCAGTGGATGTACGGGTGGTGGCGGCAACGCACATCGACCTGGAGCAGGCGGTAGAGCGCGGGCAGTTCCGCCGCGATCTGTTCTACCGGCTCAATGTGCTGCGTTTGCCGATGCCGCCGCTGCGTGACCGGGGCAGCGACATCCTGCTGCTGGCGGAGCACTTCCTGGCCAGTTTCCGCCGCCGGCACGTGACGCGTGCACGCGGCTTCACGACGGAGGCGGCGCAGGCGATGCAGCGGTTCAACTGGCCGGGCAACGTGCGCGAGCTGTTGAACCGGGTGCAGCGGGCGGCGATCGTCAGCGAGGCCGAACTGATCAACGTGGCCGACCTGGAGCTGCTGCCACCGCAGGTGGAGATGCCGCAGCGGCTGCTGCACGATGCACGCCAGGCGGCCGAGCGCGACGCCTTGCTGCAGGCCCTGCGCGATAACGCGTTCAACATCACCGCATGTGCCCGCACCATGCAGGTGTCTCGCGTTACCGTGTACCGCTTGTGCCGCAAGCATCAACTCGCTCTGCCGGAGTTGCGCTAAGAGCGAAAAGCCCTGGTTTGCGAGCGTACGGGCTTGGGGCCGGCCGTTGGCCGGCCCTCATGAAGCCGACATCGCGCGATTGCGCAACGCGGTAGGTATCGACCGTTGGTCGATACGCGCGTTACAGGATATAGGGCACCTTGAACGCCAAGGTAAAGTCCGGCGAATCCGGCGTCAGGCCGATACCCAGCAGACTCACGATCGTGGTGTTCTGATTGAGTGCGTAGGTGATGCCCAGGTTGAGCGTGGCCGCGTTGGCATCGCTGCCGACGATCTTGACCCACTGGCCGCCCTTGAAGCGGGTGGAGGCGCGGGCGCTGAGCTTGTCGCTGAAGGAGATGCTCAGGCTGGTGCGTTCGTTGAAGGCGAACGCCACGCCGGCGCCGAAGTAGTACGACCCGCCGAGTTTGACGTCACCGGGGTTGACGGTGTCGGGGTTGGCGTCGAGGTCGTCGAAGCTGTTTTCGAACGAGTGGATGTAGCCGATGTTGGCAAACAGGATGGCCGGGTCGGCGGTCTTGACCGCCGAGAGGCCGACGTTGGCCTGCCAGACGCCGTTGCCGGTGGGCTGCTGTTCGGGCACGGCGAAGCGGATGAAGTCGTCGTCGTCGCGCTCGAGCACTTTCCAGCTGAGGCCGTAGGGTTCGCGGCCGGTGGGGGCGGTGGCACCCACGGTCAACACGGTTTCGGGCCAGCGGCCTTTTTCGGCGAACAGTTTGTAGTTGGCGCTCAGGCTGATGTCGCCGAGGCCGTTGCCGGTGGTTTCTTCCTGGGCGATGGCAGCGGCCGAACCGCCGGCGCCGCCCTTCTGGAAGACGGTCTTGCGGGCCAGGTAGGGCACGTCCAGGTTCAGGGCCAGGCGCGGGGTGAGGCCCCAGCGTGCGGCCAGGTTGTAGGTGAGGGTGTCGGACTCGACGTTTTCGATGGCGATGTTGCCGAGGAAGATCGCGTCGAGGGCGAGGAAGCCGTTGAGGGTGAGTTGCTTGCGGTCGTAGCGGGCGTAGCTCAGGCTGTTTTCCAGGGTGAAGCGCCGGGTGAACAGGGTCGAAGTCTGTTGTTTGACGTCGTCGACGCTGCGGCGCGAGGCCTCTTTGGCCTGCTGCGCTTCGGCGGCGGTGCTGGCGTAGCCGTCACCGGTGGGCGGTGCGGCGGGGGTGCTCGCGGGCAGCGGTTCGGGTGGCGCGGCGCCGGCCAGCGGCGCGGTCTTGCCGCTCAGGCGGGCCTGCATGGCCTGTACCTGCATGTCCAGTTCGCGCAACCGGCGCACTTCCTGGGCATAGTTGGCCTTGAGCGTTTCCAGCTGTTGGATGAGTGCCTTGACGTCGGCGTCGTCGGCCGAGGTGGCCGGTGCGTCCTGCGCGTTGGCTGCAGCTGGCGCGATCAGTGCCAGCGCCGCCAGCGCCAGCGGTGTAATGCGGATCGAGGTGTGCATTTCCCTGCCCTGCGTTCTGGTGTCGTGCCCCCCACCCGGCCGGTGTTACTGGCCGGGCCCCATGCCTACACCGCGTACCAGGTTCATCGCCTGGGCCACGTTCTGGTTCAGCGATCCACCATTGGCCAGCGTCTGCCGCACCAGGTCGATCTGCATGCGGTTGCTGGCCGATTGCCCATCGCTGGCCACGGCGATGCTCTGGCCGACACTGCCGTTGCGGATCCATTGCTGGACCTGGCCCACGCCCTGGATCTGCAGCTGCACGCTGGCGCTGTTGCCGTCCTGCTGGGCCACGGCGCTCACGCCGCCCTGCTGCGCGCTGGCCTGGGGGGCGCTCTGTTCGGTGGTGGTGGGTGCGGTGCCTTCGCGCACGTTCAACTGGGTGGCGTTGCTGGCCACGTTGTTGTCACCGGCCACCTGGATGCTCTGGGTGAGCCCGGCCACGTTCTGCAGGCCGCTGGAATCCACGCTGCGCCCCGGGGTTTCCGGCAGCGGCGCGTCGGCCGCGGTGACGGTGACGCTGGGCGTGAAGCTCACCTTGGGCGTGTTGCCGCCATGGCTGAAATCCATGCCCAGGGTCAGCGCGCTCTGTGCGGACTGGTTGCCAGCCTGCCATTGCGAAACCATGGTCACGCCGAACCAGGCCACGGCATTGCCGTTGACGGTGTAGCGGCCACGCATCAGTTTCAGTTCCGGGTCGGGTATTTCGCTCAATCCCTTGCCGGGGCGTCCCTGCTCCTGCGCCTTGGGTGCATCGGCGGCGTGTACGGGGGCGATCCCGAGCGCTGCGACGATCAATGCACTGTGCGTCCAGTTTGCGATGTTCATGGTGCCTCCTAGAACAGATCGGCATGGGTGAACCCGAAATCCACCAGTTCCGCGTCGGTGATCGGGCCCTGCCGTGCATACAGCGAACGCGCACTGGGCTGTTCGCCGGGCTGCAGCAACACGGTGTTCCTGTCGAAATCGGTACCGATCACGACGAACACGGCGCGCGACGGCCATGATTCGAGAAATTCGTTGACGGGGATGCTGCGGTTGCCCAGGATCGGGTCCGCCACGTCCACCACGTCACCGCGGACCTGCTTGAGGACCACGAAGTGGCGGAAGCCGCGCACGTCCATCAACACCAGCCCGGGCACGCGCAGCGAGCGCAGGCGCTCTTCGTTGACGCGGTAGCCACGTCCACGCATGCCCATCGATTCCACGTATCGCTTGATGTCCAACAGTGAAAACCCGCGCTGGTGGACCAGTTCCGGGTCTGAGACCCCCATCATTCCTTCGATCACCGTGCCTTCGTCGGCGTCCAGGTGGTAGGCATAACGCAGGATCGTGGCCAATGCGGCCGCGCCGCAGCTGTAATCGGTATGTTGGCGCACTACGTTGCGGAAGCGCCGCTCCTGCATGCTCTCCACGCGCTGGGAGTACACCGCGCCGTTGGGCAGCACCCCGCTGAAGGACACGTCACCGGCGCGCAGAGCGCCCGCCGGCAGGATCGACAGCGACAACGCGCAGCACAGGGCTCGGCTCGACCACATCGGCATGGCTCCGGAAGAAGGAAGGAGCCCCTGCCCCAAAGGGGGAGGATGGAACAGGGGCTCCCGGGGAGCCCGGCCATTGGCGGATGGCCGGGTTTGTTGCGCTCAACGCGTGTTGCCTGCGAAAACGGACACGGTTACTCGCCGCCACCACCGCCCGGGTTGCCGCCGGTGGACGGCTGGGCCACGGCCAGGGCCAGGCTGTTGGCCTGCAGGTTGCCGGTGCCGGCGGCAACGTTCACGCCAATGTTGCCGCTGGCACTACGGAACGAATCACCTGACAGCGAGGCGTTGTTCTCGGCACGTTCCACCACCCAACGGGTGCTCTGGACGGTTCCGCTCAGGCTGGCACGCAGATCGGCATAGCCGACTTCGCCGTAGGCGAGCACGCCGCGCTCGTCGGTATCGAACGCGATGCCACCTGCACCCTCGTTGTACGGGTTGTCGGTTGCGCCTTGGGCGTCAGCATCCAGATCGATGTGCCCGGTCTGGTTGCCACCGGTGTGCGACGCGCCGGACCAGGTATCCGGGTAGAAGTTCTCCTTCTGGTAGGCGTTGCCGCGACCGGCGTAGCCACCCGCACCGATGGCCGCCGTACCGCCACGGACCGTGCCGCGCAGGGTGACCTCGGTGGTGTCACGCATGGCCTTCACGTAGCCCTCGTTGGACACGCTGTTGCCGGTGGAGACCTGGTTCGAACTGATGCTTGCCGTCGCCATGCGGGCGGTGGACACCGACGCAGCCAGGGCGTTCTTCTGCTCGTTGTTGTTGCCAGCAGCGCTGTTTACGCCGATGTTGCCGGTGGCGCCACGGAACGCGTTGCCACTGAGGCTGGAGTTGTTGACCACGCCTTCGTTGGTGGTGGTGTTGCCGGCGCCGTACTGGTTCACGTACACCTGCGCGTCGGACATGCCGAAGGTGAACGAGGCATCAGCGGCAGACAGCGACGCGGCGTTGTCCTGGGCGTTGTTGTCACCTGCGGCGGTGTTGAACCCGAGGTTGCCCGACGCGTCCTGCGCCACGTTCTCGCTGATCGACGCGTTGTTTTCCAGCAGCTGGTTGTCGCCCTCGTTGTCGGTGATCGACTGCCGGTTGTCGATGATCGCAATGGCAGCCGAGTCCACTTCCAGGTCACCCGAGACGGTCGGGCGGCCGCGGAACTGCACATCCGCACCCACCTGGAGGTCCGATTCCAGGTTCACGTCCACGCCGTGGTTGTTCTTTTCCTTGCGCTCGTCGGCCTGGATGTTGCTGTTCTTCTGGACGTTTTCATTGACGGTGACGTTGCGCGTGTGGTTCACGTCGCTGGTGTCACTGTAGCTCCTGGTGGTGGTCCGGGTGCTGGTGTCGCTGCTGGTGTTGGTGGTGCTGTTGTTGCGTACGCGGGTACGCGAGTCCCAGTCGTTGCGGATGTTGGTATCGATATTGGTATCGATATCGGTGTCGATATCGGTATTGATGTTGGTATCAACATCGGTATTGAGGTTGGTGTTCGTGTTGGTATTGGTGCGGGTTTCCCACACATTGTGGATGTGGTTGATGAACGCGCTGGCGTTCTGGTTGTCCTGTGCGGAGGCAGATGCGGTGGCCGCAACTGCGATGGCCAGTGCAAGTACCGTCTTGTTCATGGTGTTCATGGTGCCCTCTCTCTCTTCACGACAATCGGGTGGATGGAACTACTCACGGGGTGGACTGCACCGAGATGCCCAGTTGGTTGGCGGTGGTGTTGCCGGAGCCCGCGATCTGGTTGAGTTGCAGAACGCCGTCGAATCCCTGCAGCGCGGTGTCCTCCACGGCGACGCTGCGGGGTCCGGCGGAACCACCGCGGCGTGCGGTGCCCTGCCCCCCTGCTGACGCGAGTGCCCCCGACGCGGCCAAGGCCTCATCGTTCGTCTCGCGTATGCCCTGTTGCGCCAGCGCGGCAGTGACGACATTGAGCGTCGCGTTGCCGATACCGCTGGCCTGATTGATCATGGCGACGCCACTGGCGCCGTTGAATGCCAGGCCGCCGATGCTGGCGCTGGCGTCCAGTGCGCCGTCGGCGCGCACCCGGTTGTTGATGTGGCGCTGGCGCGCGTCGACCGATATCTCTACGGTTTCGCCGCTGGCGATACCCAGCAGGTTGCCCTGCAGGTTGAAGTCGCCGGCGGCCATGTTGACCACCATGGCACCGTCGCTGCCACGCAGCGCACTGCCATCGATACGGGTGTGGTTGAGGTAGCCGAGCATGGCGGCGTAGTCGTCAGCCTGCTGCGCGCACAGCGTCAGCGGCAGGGCGAACAACAGACCCGATGTGAGCAGGACAGCGACGCGTTTCATTTGCCGGGCCCACCGGACGGGCCGCCTGCAGGCTGGCCGAGCGGGAACTGCGCAAGTGCACCGCGCACCTGGTCGCCGATACCGCGGGTCGCGTTGCCCACCGCGCCCATCGGACCACCGATGCTGCGGCCAAGCGAACTACCCGACAGCACCCCGCTGCTGGTGGCTTTGCCGAGGGTGCTGTTGATGGTCCCCGTGGTGACACGCTCCACGGTAGTCTGCTGGTGGCCGGCAGCGATGCCGGTATTGGAGCCCAGCGAGGCGTAATCGTCGTCGCTCAGTTCGTCCATGCCGCCCGGCGTGCCCAGGGCGCCAGCAACCTCGCGCTTGGGGGACGGATCAGCGATCAGCGCCACGCCCGGAGGGGCTGGCCGGTACGCGGGCCGCGCGGATACGTCACGCAGCAGCACCATCTCACCCGGCTGGGCCTTCACTCCCTGCCGTGCGCCTGACGCCTGCGTCGCCGCCGGTGCCAGCACCATCACCAGCAGCAGACCCGTCACCGCCGTTGCCCTGCTTCGTACGCGAACGCTGTCCATTGCGACCTCCCGTTACCTGCGGAGGGATGGAGCAGCAATCGTGCCAAGTTCGAAGCGCCCGGTTTGCGGGCATTTCGCCGCCGCCGACCGCTGTCATTGCAACGCGGGTGTTACACCCCTGCAGGGGTTCACCCATCCTGAACGCGCGCCTGCATGCGCCAAGACGCTGGATGACGCTCGCCTCGCACCTTGGTGTATCAGCGTTGATACACCTTCCGATACAGATGTCACAGCGCGCAGTCATGAAATGCAGACGGGCCGGCAGGAGCCGGCCCGTCTGCATGACGACCTTGCCGATCGTGCTAAGAGCTGCGCTCTTCGCCCTCGTCCACGCCCACGTTGGTCGACGGGTTGTCGTAGACCTCACGGTCGAGCAGGCCGGTTTCCTTGGCCACCAGCACCGGCACCAGCATCTGGCCGGTGACATTGGTCATCGTGCGCATCATGTCCAGGATGCGGTCGATCGCGTAGAGGTAGCCGATGGTTTCAAGTGGCAGGTTGGCCGCGCTCAGCACCACCGTGGCCATCACCACCGCCGTGCCCGGCACGCCAGCGGTACCGAAGCTGCCCAGCACCGAGGCGATCAGCACGACCACATACTGCTCGGGGGAGAGGGGTACGCCGGTGTACTGCGCGATGAACACCGCGCACAACGCCGGGTAGATCGCACCGCAGCCATCCATTTTGATGCTGGCGCCCAGCGGCACGGCAAAGGACGCGTAGTCCTTGTTGACCCCCAGGTTATGGGTGATCGAACGCATTGCCGCCGGCATCGCTGCGAAGCTGGAGGAGCTGACGAAGGCCACCTGCATGCCCGGCGCGGCACCCCGGAAGAACTTCAACGGGTTCAGGCCATGCACCAGCAGCAGGCTGCCGTACACCAGCACGATATGCAGCGCGCAGGCCACGTAGAGCGCCAGCACGAAGCTGCCCAGCGGCAGCAGCTTTTCGAAGCCGTAGCTGCCCACCAGCCCGGCGATCAGGCCGAACGTACCCAGCGGGGTCATCTCCAGCACGAAGCGGGTGACCTGGATCATGATGTCGCTCATCTGCCCGGTCAGCTTGCGCGCTTCGGCGACCTTGTCGCCCAGCTTGACCATCGCAAAGCCGAGCAGGCCGGCGAAGAAGATCACCGGCAGGATCGAACCGCGGCCTGCCGCCAGCACGGTCTCACCGGCCGCGTTGACCTTGGTGCCGATGCCGGTCAGCGCGTAGAAAACGTTGGACGGCACCACGTCCATGACCACCTTGACCACGCTGGGCACTTCGCGCGGCGTGTAGCCGTGGTCCATGCTCAGGCTGAGGTTGCCGGTCCCCGGCTGCATCAGGGTGCCCACGGCCAGGCCGATGCCCACTGCCAGCGCGGCGGTGATGATGAACCACAGGAACGTGCGCCCACCCAGCGCGGCCACGGATTTCTGCCCGTGCAGCGAGGAAATGGCATTGATCACCGCGAAGAACACCAGCGGCACCGCGATCATCTTGATCAGCGTGACGTACAGGTCGCCGAGTGGGCCGAACCAGGTTTCGGCGGCGGGGCCAAGCAGCCAGCCAGCCAGCGCGCCCAGCACGAAACCGCCAAGTACGCGCTGCCAGAACGGAATCCGCAGCCAGGCAGACACCAGCGTCATGAGCATTCCAGGGAGAGAGTGACAGCCCCTCACCTTAGCCCAACCCGCGCCTGCGGACGAGGCGCACAGAAACAAATCAGCGTGTCATCGGCGTGCCTTGCGGCGTTCTGCATAATGAACGCCCGTTTCACCATTGAGATACGCGCGTCCATGTCCCGTTTCACGCCTCTTGTGGCGGCCGTCGCCACCACCCTGATGCTTGGCGCCTGCGCCACGTCCACCCCCACCTCCCGTGCCAATGCCGGCTCCGTTCAGGTCGAGGTACCTTCGGTGTCCCACCCGGCCGGTGAAACCCCGCAGTGGTGGTACCGCAGCGGCGCCGCCCGGGCCGCCGGCAGTGGTGCGATGGACGGCCGGGCAAAGAACGTGATCCTGTTCCTGGGCGATGGCATGAGCCTGACCACCGTGGCGGCCGCACGCATCTACGAGGGCCAGCGCAACGGCAACCCGGGCGAAGAGAACCTGCTCTCCTGGGAGCGCTTCCCCGCCACCGCCTTCAGCAAGACCTACAACACCGATTCGCAGACCCCCGATTCGGCCGGCACCATGACCGCCATCACCACCGGCGTGAAGACCCACATGGGCGCCATCGGGGTCAGCGCGGGCAGCCGCAGCGACTGCGCCGACAGCCTGGGCAAGGGTCTGCTGACCTGGCTGCAGCTGGCCGACAGCGCCGGCATGGCCACCGGCGTGGTATCCACCGCACGCCTGACCCATGCCACCCCGGCCGCCACCTACGCCCATTCGCCCGAGCGCAACTGGGAAAGCGACGCCGACCTCCCGGAAGCAGCGAAAGCGGCAGGCTGCAGGGACATCGCCCAGCAGCTGCTGGGCAGCTCGCGCTACGGGCGCGGCCCGCTGGTCGCCCTCGGCGGTGGCCGCGCCCAGTTCACCACCGTGGAAGAGACCGACCCGGAGTACGACGACAAGGTCGGCCTGCGCCTGGACGGCCGCAGCTTGGTCGGCGAATGGAAGCAGGCCCACCCGCAGGGCGCGTATGTCTGGAATGCGAAGCAGCTGCAGGCCGCCGCCAACGCGCCGGCGCTGCTGGGCCTGTTCGAGCCGGACCACATGCGCTACGAGATCGAGCGCAAGGACGACCCCTCCGGCGAGCCCAGCCTGGCCGAACTGACCAAGGCCGCCATCGCCAACCTGTCGCGCCACCAGGAAGGTTACGTGCTGATGGTGGAAGGTGCGCGCATCGACCACGCCAACCACAGCGGCAACGCCTACCGGGCGCTCAGCGACACGGTGGCGCTGTCCGATGCGGTCCGTGCAGCGGCAGAGGCCACCTCCGACCAGGACACGCTGATCATCGTCACCGCCGACCACTCGCACACGCTCAACTTCGTGGGCTACCCGGCGCGAGGCAACCCGATCCTGGGCAAGGTCAAGGACAAGGGCGGCGAAGACGGCGCCGGCGCGCTCGACCTGGCCCGTGACGGCCTGGGCCTGCCCTACACCACCCTCAGCTACGCCAATGGCCCGGGCAACGCCGGCGCCACCAACCAGCAGCCGGCGGGGCCCAAGGCCTACCCGCACAACCCGACCAGCTTCGATCCGGCCAAGGGCCGCCCGGACCTGACCCACGTGGATACCGAGCACCCTGACTACATGCAGGAAGCCCTGGTGCCGATGAAGAGCGAAAGCCACGGCGGCGAAGATGTCGGCATCTGGGCCCGTGGCCCTGGCAGCAGGGCGATACGCGGCACCATGGAACAGAACACGATCTACCACATGATCGTGCAGGCCACTCCGCGCCTGCGCCAGCGCCTGTGCGAAGCCGGTACCTGCGACGCCAAGGGCGTGCCGGTGGAACTGCCGGTGCCGGCCGCATTCGAGCGCAAGGACGCCGGTAACTGATGCGGGCGCGCCGCGTTGCGCGGGCCGGCGTGCTGGCCGCGCTGCTGCTGGGACCGGCGGTCGGGGTTGCCGAGCCGCCGGCCTGCCAGCGGCTTACCGAGGAAGACGGGTTGCAGCCGCTGGCCGGCTGCCGCCTGGAACAGGGCCGGCTGACGCTCGACGCGTCGGCGCGTGCCCGGCTGGAGTACGACAACCTTGGGCTGGTGGCGGTGTACGCCGGGGACAGCTTCCACTACGTCAGCCGCCAGGGGCGCACCCAGGCGGTAATCACCTGGGATAATGGCCCGGATCATGTGGAAGAAGGCCTGCTGCGCGGCCGCGTGGGCGACCGCATCGCGTACTTCAATGCCACGCTGGACCAGGCAGTACCCGGCACCTACGATTTCGGCTGGCCGTTTTCCGATGGAACTGCCCAGGTCTGCAACGGCTGCCGGCGCGGCACGCCGGATGGCGATGGACACACTCCCATGGAAGGCGGCGAGTGGTTCCACATCGACCGCCAGGGCCGCCGCGTGGGCGATGAGCCTGGATGATGGCGGCCGGTGCTGCCAGGGCCGATACTGGCCCTCTGCCTGACATTTCCCATTCGATGCCTACTGCGCTGCCCCCTGCCCCCGACCTCCCCGCCCCCGTGCTGGTGGGTTTCAGTGGCGGACTGGATTCAACGGTGTTGCTGCACTGGCTGGCGCAGTCACCCGCGCAGCGTGCCGCCGGCCTGCATGCGGTGCACGTGCACCACGGACTGCAGCCCGAGGCCGACCGGTGGGCGGAGCACTGCGAAGCGATCTGCGCGGCCTGGTCGATTCCGCTGCAGGTGGTCCGGGTAGCGGTGCCGCGCGACAGCGGTGCGGGCCTGGAAGCTGCAGCACGGCATGTCCGGCGCGAAGCGTTCGGCCGCGTCCTGCGCGAAGGTGAACACTTGGCGTTGGCGCACCACCGCGATGACCAGGCCGAAACGTTCCTGCTCCGGGCGCTGCGTGGCTCCGGCGTGGATGGCCTGGCGGCGATCCGCGTGCATGCTCCGTTTGCCGCCGGATCGATCTGGCGGCCACTGCTGCAGATCCCGCGCCGCGACCTGCTGGCCCATGCGCAGGCGCACGCACTGCAGTGGATTGAAGATCCCAGCAATGCCAACGATGCGGCCGACCGCAACTTCCTGCGCCTGCACGTGCTGCCGCTGCTGCAACAACGCTGGCCGCAGGCCGATGCGGCATTGGCGCGCAGCGCCGAGCTGAGCGCGCAGGCGCAGCGCCTGCTCGAGGCCTCCGACCACGAGGCCTTGCGGCGCTGCACGGTGTCGCCCGGCGTACTCGACTGCGCCAAGCTGCAACGGCAGCCGCGCGAGCGCCGCGCGCGGCTGTTGCGGCAGTGGGTACGCAGCGCGGGGCAGCCGCCATTGCCAGCCGCCGGCGTGCAGGCCATCGAACGCGAACTGCTTCCTGCCGCGCACGATGCCGATGCGCAGTTTGCCTGGCAGGGGGTCCGCATCCGCCGTTGGCGAGGGCACCTGTACCTGCTGCCGATGGCGCTGGCGCTGCCGCTGGACTGGAGCGTGCATTGGGATGGATCCAGCCCGCTGGCGCTGCCCGACGGTGGCGAACTGGCGCTGATCGGCGCCAAGCGGCTGGGTGAACCGGTGCAGGTCAGCGCACGACGGGGCGGCGAGCGCATCCAGCTGCGCGGCCGCAGTCACTCGCATGCCCTGAAAGACCTGCTGCAGCAGAGCGGGTTGCCACCGTGGCAGCGCCGCCAGGTGCCGTTGCTGTATG
This sequence comes from Stenotrophomonas sp. NPDC047960, assembly GCF_043204395.1. Taxonomy (NCBI): domain Bacteria; kingdom Pseudomonadati; phylum Pseudomonadota; class Gammaproteobacteria; order Lysobacterales; family Lysobacteraceae; genus Stenotrophomonas; species Stenotrophomonas sp. NPDC047960. The sequence continues at coordinate 94,774 of NZ_JBIDBX010000004.1, forward strand.
CAGAGCATACGCTGGTGGCGGCCGGCGACCAGGTCATCGCCGCACCGTTGCAGCAGTGGCTGGATGAACAGCACGCCCGCCTGCGCTGGACGCCGGGCGCGGCATGAATTGACCCCTTTGGGCTGGCGCCTCACACTTGCCGCATGGCCAAGAAGTCCCCCACTGACACCTCGCCGGTCGCCCACTTCGAGCATTCGCTGGAAGAACTGGAGCAACTGGTGGAGAAGATGGAAACCGGCGACATGAGCCTGGAGCAGTCGCTGAGCGCCTATGAGCGCGGCGTCGGCCTGTACCGCCAGTGCCAGCAGGCGCTGGAGCAGGCCGAGCTGCGCGTGCGCCTGCTCAGCGACCCGGCACGCCCGGAAACCGCCGAGCCGTTCGACCCGCCCAGCCATGACGGTTGAGTCCACGTTCGCGCGTTGGCGCGACCGCATTGAAAGCCAGCTCGACGCCAGCCTGCCCTCGCCCGAACAGGCGCCCCAGCGCCTGCACCAGGCGATGCGCCATGCCGTGCTCGGCGGCGGCAAGCGCATGCGCCCGCTGCTGGTGTACGCCAGCGGGCAGATCTTCGGCGCCGACGAACACGCGCTGGACGCACCGGCGATGGCGGTGGAACTGATCCACGCCTATTCGCTGGTGCACGACGACCTGCCGGCGATGGACGACGACGCGTTGCGTCGCGGCCGCCCGACCACGCACATCGCCTTCGACGAAGCCACGGCGATCCTGGCCGGCGATGCGCTGCAGACGCGCGCGTTCGGCCTGCTGGCCGATGCGGCGTTGCCGGCGCTGCTGCGGGTGCACTGCCTGCAGGCACTGACCCACGCCTCGGGGGCAGCCGGCATGTGCGGCGGCCAGGCATTGGACATCGATGCAACGGGCCACGCGCAGCCGCTGGCCGACCTGCAGCACATGCATGCCCTGAAGACCGGCGCGCTGATCCGCGCGGCGGTCCGCATGGGCGCACTGTGTGGTGATGCGCCGCACGCTGACCTGCTGCAGCTGGACGATTTCGCCAACGCCCTCGGCCTGGCGTTCCAGGTGCGCGATGACATCCTGGACGTGGAAGCCAGCTCCGAACAGCTCGGCAAGACCGCGGGCAAGGACCAGGCGCAGGCCAAGTCCACGTTCCCGGCGTTGTTGGGGATGGACGGTGCAAAGGCCGAGTTGGCGGCGCTCAGCGAGCGCATGCACGACAGCCTTGCCGGGTATGACGAACGCGCTGATGCGTTGCGTGCGCTTGGGCGGTTGGCTGTAGAGCGCAATCACTAAGGGACCGGCCTTCGGTCGGTGCGCGTCTGCTGCAGGCAAGAGCCTTGGTCTGCGAACGTTACTGCGCAGGGCCGGCGGGTGTGGGTTTGCGGGGGGCGCCGTGAATCCATCCGTGGAGGCTCTTGCGAAACATCCATGTTTCGCAAAGCCCCCGCAAACCCACCCCCGCCGACCCTCTGACGGTTGGTTGGTGCGCACAGGCGATCAAAAGCAGCCACGCAGGGCGTGGCTCTACGACAACGCGCGATGCGCGCCTGCACGGTGCCGTTCCGCTTTTGCTTGAATAACCGACCCACTGTCGGGGGCAGGCGGGGGTGGGTTTGCGGGACCGTAGAGCGCCATGGATGGCGCGAACGAGCCCCCATGGATGGGTTCACGGCGTGTCCCGCAAACCCACACCCGCCTGCCCAGCACATGTACGTTCGCAGGCGACGGCTTTTGCCTTTGCTTTTGCTCCAAACAAAAAACGCCCGGCAATGCCGGGCGTTTCTGCATTCCCACGAACGCAGGAATTACTTGATCAGGCGCAGGGCGAACGGATAACGGTAGGCTTCACCGTTGTTTGCCTTCACCGCCGCAATGATGCAGAACACGATGTTGAGGATGCCCACCAGCGGCGCCAGCAGACCGCCGATGATCACGATCATCAGGATGAAGCAGATGATCATCGCCAGGGTGATGGTGATCTGGAAGTTCAGCGCTTCCTTGGCCTGGTCGGTGACGAAACCCTTGCCGGCGTCGTCCTTGCTGATCAGCCAGATGATCAACGGGCCGATGAACCAGGTGAAGATGCCCAGCAGGTGCGCGGCAAGCGCCATGGTGCGCTGGTCGCTGGGAACCGGGCCGGCGCTGGTCGGCGGCGGCGGGGCGGTGACGTTCTCGAATTCGCTCACGTGAAACTCCTTGTCCAGTGTATGGGTGGTGCATGGCAGGCTCCCCGCCTGCCCAGGCAGCTGGAATAGGATACGTCAATCGTTACCGGCAACGGTCATCCGCCCGACCAGGATCGAACCCACCTGCACGTGCGAACGACGGTCGATGTCGCTGCCGACCGCTTCGATCGCCGCGAACATCTCCTTGAGGTTGCCCGCGATGGTGATTCCGTCAACCGGGTACTGGATTTCACCGTTCTCCACCCGGAAGCCACCGGCGCCGCGCGAATAATCGCCGGTGACCCCGTTGACGCCCTGCCCCATCAGCTCGGTCACCAGCAGGCCCTCGCCCATCTGCCGGGCCATCGAGGCCAGGTCGCCCGCATTGGGCTGTACCCGCAGGTTGTGCACGCCGCCGGCATTACCCGTGGTCACCAGGCCCAGCTTGCGTGCCGAATAGCTGCCCAGCACGTAGCGCTGCAGCACGCCGCCTTCGATCAGCGACGAATCACGGGTGGCCACGCCATCGCCATCGAACGCGGTCGAGCGCAGGCCGCGGCGCAGCAGCGGACGCTCCTCGATCGCAAACCAGTCCGGGAACAGCTGCGTGCCCACGCTGTCGAGCAGGAAGCTCGCACGGCGGTACAGCGCGCCGCCCGAGACCGCCCCCAACAAGTGGCCGATCAGCGAACGCGCCACTTCCGGCGAATACAGCACCGGCATCTGCGCGGTGGCCATCGAACGCGGATTGAGGCGTGCCAGGGTGCGCTCGGCGGCGCGGCGACCGATCGACGCCGCGTCTTCCAGGTCTTCGCGGGCCAGCGCACTGCTGTACCAGCCGTCGCGCTGCATGCCATCGCCCTGACCGGCAATCAATGCGCAGCCCACCGAATGGTGGCTGCTGCGGTCACGGCCGATGAAACCGTGCGAGTTCGCATAGACCGACAGGCTGGTGGCGGTCGCCGCCGAGGCGCCATCGGAGTTGCTGATGCGCGGGTCGGCCTCGCGCCCGGCTGCTTCGCACGCCAGCGCCAGATCCACCGCCTGGTCGGCCTGCAGCGCCCACGGGTGCCAGCTGTCCAGGTCCGGGAACTCGCGTGCCATCAGTTCCGGGTCGGCCAGGCCGGCCGCCTCGTCGTCCTCGGTATGGCGGGCGATCGCGCAGGCCTGCGCCACCGTCGATTCCAGGCTGGCCGGCTGCAGGTCGGCGGTGCTGGCGCTGCCCTTTCGCTGGCCGAAGTAGACCGTGACCGCGATTCCACGGTCGCGGGTGGATTCCACCGTTTCCACCTCGCCCAGGCGCACGTTCACATCCAGCCCCCGCTCCTCGCTGCAGCTGACTTCGGCCTGGGTGGCGCCCAGCGCTCGGGCCCGGGCCAGCAGCTGCTGGGAGATGTCGGCCAGCTGTTCCAGCCGCTGCAGGCTGTCGTCGGCGGCGTGGGCTTCAGGGGAGATCACGTTCAATGCTTTATCCTGTACGGGTGAGTACCTGGCGCAACGCCGGGCACAGTTCTGGATGTGGAAAGAAGACGATGCGCGGACGCGACGAAGAAACCGGTGAATTCCTTGATATCAGCCGCAGCCAGAACCGGCGCGAAGCGCTGGACATCCTGGCCCTCGGCGAGAAACTGGTGTCGCTGACCCCGGCCCAGCTGGCCCGCGTGCCGGTGCCGGAAGACCTGCTGCCGCACATCGCCGAGGCCAAGCGGATCACTGCCCATATCGCCCACAAGCGCCAGCTGGCCTTCCTGGCCAAGCACATGCGCCGCGAGGAAGACGCCACCCTGGACGCGATCCGCGATGCGCTGGATGCCAACAGCGAGACCTCGCGCCGCGAAGTGGCCGCGCTGCACCGCGCCGAGGACTGGCGCGAGCGCCTGCTCAAGGACGGCGACACCGCGCTGAGCGCCCTGCTCGCCGAATATCCGCAGGCCGACCGCCAGCAGCTGCGCACGCTGGTGCGCAATGCCCAGGCCGAGCGCGCGAAGAACAAGCCGCCGCGCGCCTTCCGCGAAATCTACCAGGTGCTGCGCAACCTGCTGCTGCCGGCCGCGCTGGGCCTGGAAGCCACGGCGGCCGACACCGACGAAGACGACATCGGCGACGCCGACAGCGCCGAGGACTGAACCAGGCGGGCAGAACGGGCGCATCCGGCGATCAGGCCTGGGTGCCGCCCACGGTGATGCCGTCAATCAGCAGCGACGGCTGGCCCACGCCCACCGGCACGCTCTGGCCATCCTTGCCGCACACGCCCACGCCCTCGTCCAGGGCCAGGTCGTTGCCGATCATGCGCACCTTCTGCATGGTTTCCGGTCCGTTGCCGATCAGGGTCGCGCCCTTCACCGGCGCGGTGACCTTGCCGTCTTCGATCAGGTAGGCTTCGGTGGCCGAGAACACGTACTTGCCGCTGGTGATGTCGACCTGGCCGCCACCGAAGTTCACCGCGTACAGGCCACGCTTGACCGAACGGATCATTTCTTCCGGGTCATGCTGGCCGGCACGCATGTAGGTGTTGGTCATGCGCGGCATGGTCATGTGCGCGAACGATTCCCGGCGGCCGTTGCCGGTCGGTGCCACGCCCATCAGGCGCGCATTGAGCGAATCCTGCATGTAGCCGACCAGGATGCCGTCCTCGATCAGCGTGGTGCACTGGGTCGGGTGGCCTTCGTCATCGATGTTGAGCGAGCCGCGGCGACCGTCCAGCGTGCCATCGTCGACGATGGTCACACCGGGAGCGGCCACGCGCTCGCCGATGCGACCGGCGTACACGCTGGTGCCCTTGCGGTTGAAATCACCTTCCAGACCGTGGCCGACCGCCTCGTGCAGCAGCACGCCGGGCCAGCCCGGACCGAGCACTACGGTCATCACGCCGGCCGGAGCCGGGATCGCTTCCAGGTTGACCAGGGCCTGACGCAACGCTTCACGGGCGAAGGCTTCCGGACGTCCTTCGGCGAACAGTTCCGCGTAGCTGTAGCGACCGCCGCCACCGGAATAGCCGGATTCACGACGGCCGCCCTGCTCCACGATCACCTGCACGTTCAGCCGCACCAGCGGGCGGATGTCGCCGGCCAGTACGCCGTCGCTGCGCGCGATCAGGACAGTATCCACACCGCCGGACAGGCTCACCATCACCTGCTGCACGCGCGGGTCGGCGGCGCGCAGGAAGCGGTCCAGGCGCTTGAGCACCTCCACCTTGGCCTCGTTGCCCATGCCATCGATCGGATCCAGCGCGGGGTACAGCGCGCGTGCATTACCGCGCACCAGAGAGCGCGCCGGCTGCGCGCCGCCCTCGCGGGAAATCGCGCGCGCCGAGCGCGCCGCGCCCAGCAGCGCATCGCCATGGATATCGTCGGAATAGGCGAAGCCGGTCTTCTCGCCGGCAATGGCGCGTACGCCCACGCCCTGCTCGATGGAGTGGGCGCCGTCTTTCACGATGCCGTCTTCCACGCTCCAGCTTTCGCGGCGGGCGTGCTGGAAGTACAGGTCGCCAAAATCGATACCCGGCCCCAACAGGGTGCCGAAGGTGCGTTCCAGGCCGCCGGCGTCCAGCCCGGCGGGCAGCAGCAGGCGGTCTTGGGCAAGGGTGAGTGCGTTGTCGGTCATGGTCTTGATCTGTGGGCGCGGGCCAATATCGCAAGCCATGCGCGGGACATTGTGGGTGTAAAAGCCGGGATCAACGTGGCGGTACGTCGTCGCGGTCAATCACTTCGACCTTGGGTTCGGCCCAGGGACCGGTCACGTGGTAGGTCTTGGCGCCAATCTCGCCCAGCGGCTTGGACAGCACCGCATTGGCGGCCGCGCCCACCGCCGCGCCCACCGGCCCGCCAGCGACGGCGCCGACCACGGTGAGCAGGTTGCCGGCGCGCGGATTGACGTCGATGGTCTGGTCGAACTGCTGGCGGCGCAGGTCGGTGCGGCCGCGGATGCTGATGTTGGCGGCCGGGCCTTCGATCAGCACCTTGTCGGTGGTGGCCATGCCGTCGGCGAACGCCAGCGTGCCCTCGACCTGGTTGAAGGCAAAGCCCTTGGAGAAGAAATCGCGGAAATCGAACATCAACCGGCGCGGCAGCTGGGTCACGCTGAGCAGGCCCAGCACGCGGCCGGCGCCCGGCTCGAGTTCCAGCAGCTGACCGTTGCGTGCATGCACCTGCATCTGGCCCTGCAGCGCACCGAGCTGGAAGTCGGAGGGCCCGCCCTGCCAGCCGGCATCCAGGCTGATCTGGCCCTGCCCGCCGCGCAGCTGGCCGCCGTAGTCCAGGTTCTGCATCAGCCCGCCCAGGTCCTCGCTGTCGACCTTGACCTGGAACCGGGTGCGCGCGGCCTCGCCCATGCCCAGCCAGCGGCCCTGGATGTCGATCTGCTGCTTGGGCGCACGGAACTGCAGCTGGTCCACGCTCAGCCCGTTGCCAAACGGACGCGTGCGCAGCATGGCCTGGCCGAGCCGGGCCTTGCCGAACTGCAGGTCGTTGATGTCCAGTGACAACGGCGGGATCTTCGCCGGGTTGGTGTCGTTGGCACTGGCCTGCACCCGCGCCGGCAGCGTGGCGTCGGCCGGCAGGATGATCGGTGCGCCGTCGGCGGGCGCCTTCACCGGGGTCGGCAACGACTGCCAGTGCACCCGCTCCAGCTTGCCGACGATGGCCGCACCATCGGCGGTGGGCACGCTCAGGTTGCCCGACAGCGAGGGGCCGTCCAAGCGCACATCCACTCCGCTCGGGTTTGGGCGCAGCTGCAGGCGGGTCTGCGGGAACACCCCGCCGGCCAGCAACAGCTGCCCGACCTGCACGTCCACCTGGCGCAGCGGCATCGGGTCGGCATCCGGTGCGCCGCCGGGCGAACGCGCCAGCGCGATCCAGTCCAATGCGTCCAGCGAGCCGCTGCGGCCATTGACCACCAGCCCGCTGGCGGGCGGGTCGCGGTCAACGCTGGCGCTGCCCAGCGTGACCTGCACGCCGGTCTTGTTGTCGTGGGTGCGTGCGGCCAGGGCCAGGCGTTCGCCGAAGGCGACGTCCACGCGCCCGGCGCCCATCGGCAGCTGCGCCTTCACGGCGGTGGCCAGCGGCACCTCGGCCGGCTTGTCCAGCGGCGCCGGCAGGTCCAGCCGGGTACCGACCAGGTCCGAGTGCAGCGTGAGCAGGGTCGGCGCTTCGGTCCTGCCGCCGGGCACCACCTTCGGCAGGGTCACCCCGATGGTCCAGCGCGAGGTGCCTTCAATGTAGGGTTTGAGCCAGGCCAGTTCCGGCGCCCGGTCAAGCAGCTGCCCGGCACCCAGCGTAGCGCCCAGCTCGGCTTCGAAGGCATGCTGAGGATCGCGCGCGTAACCGCCGGCGCGCAGGCTGAGCTGGCCGTCCTGGCCCAGGTGGCGCACCGCCAATGCCTCGGCACCAAACCCGTCCTGGCTGTATTTTGCCTGGCCGCGCATCGCCTCGAAGGTCAGGTCGAAGCGCTTGTCCGACAGCGTGGCGCCGTCCAGATCGACCGTGCCCTGCAGGTGCCCGCCGCCCTCCCCGCGGTGCAGGGGCTGCAGCAGGTCGAAGGTGACCGACGCCGGGCCCTTGGCCGTGAGGTTGTCCAGCGAATCGGCGTAGGTCCTGTGCAGCGGGCTCTGCTTGAGCATGGCCAGCAGCGCGCCGGCGTCGCTGCGGCTGGCCGCCTTGACGTACAGCTGGGTGGCACCGAAATCGGCGATGCCCGCGTCGAAGTGGTCCACCGCCACCCCGGCCAGGTCGCCCCGACCGTGCAGCTCGAAGCCCGGGCCGATAAAGGCGATATCGCCCTCGACCTTGTCCATGGTCGGCCAATCACGCTGGAAGCGGATGTTGCCGTTGTCGATGCGGCCGGTGGCCTCGAAGCGACCGTTGTTTTTGCTGAACGGCCAGTCTTCGAGATCGCCGGTGACCAGCCCGACGCCGCCGCGCACGTAACCGCCCACCAGCGCCGCGTCCAGCCAGTCGGTAGCGGCTTTGCTCATTCTGGAATGGATCCAGAAGCGCTTGGCTGCGGTCATCGGCACATCATCGAGCTTGGCCGCCAGCTGCATCCACGGACGGGTGCCGTTGCCCTGGAACCACATCGTGCCGCGCACGTCGGCCGCGTAATCGGTGCCCTGCACACGCAGCGCCGGGGTGCCGATGCGCCAGCCGCCGCCTTCATCCCGCCAGCCCACCATGCTGCCGGCCAGGCGCACGTCGTGGCGCACGCCGAAGCCGGTAGGCCAATCGAAATGCATGATCCGGGTCGGCTGCAGGTCGAGCCGGAAGCCGTTGGCATCACCATCGAAATGGCCGCCCACGCCACTCAGGCCCGGGGCACGCCCGGCGGCGGCGAACTGGATCTCCTCCAGCTCACCTTCAAAACTCAGCGGGCCATCGCGCTCGCCGGCGAACCGCACGCGGCTCATGCGCACCTGCGGCGCGGCGTCGTGCAGCCAGTTGCGCAGCCCGGCATCGATCCGGTCGGTCAGCGCCAGCCCGCGCAGCAGCGCGGTGGCATCGATGTTGTCGCCGGCCAGGGCCATGTGCTGGCCGCCGGCAATCAACAGCCCATCGAGCTTCTCGGTGCGCCCTTCCATGCCGATCCGCAGGCGCGGTGCATCGGCACGCCAGCCGCCCTGGACCCAGCGCCAGCGCGCCCGCAGCTGCAGGGAATCCAGCTGCAGCTGCGGGCGCCCACCATCGGCCAGCCGCGCCCCGCGCAGCTGCACGCCGGCCAGGTCGGCATCGGCGGTCACCATCACCGGGCGGCGGTCACGCAGGTCCACCCAGGCATTCAACGTGCCGGTGCCCTGCTGCAGGGCTACGCCGCCGAACTGCAGCAGCGACGCCCACGCACGGAAGTCGGCCGGGTCGGCCGCCAGCCAGGCCTGCCCGTTGCCGTCGGCGCGATCGAAATCCACCACGGCCGTCAGCGGCGCGGCATCCAGATCGGCCCAGGCACGCGCGCCCACGGCCAGCCGCTGCCCATTCACCCGCAGCCGCAGGTCGATGCGCGGCAGCTCGGTCTGTACGTTCAGCGACGGCGCATCCACCCGCAGCCGGCCGCCGACGACCTGCAGTTCACCCAGCCGGCGCAAGGTATCCAGCGGATCGCCGCCGGCCTTCGATTGCGGTAGCCCCTGTACCGACCAGCGGCCATCCGGCGCACGCTGCAGCACCAGCGACAGGCCGCGCAGGCGCAGCTCGGTCAGCGAACGGCCCGGCAGCAGCCCCGAATACATGGAGACCTGCACTTCAGCCTCGCCAATGCGCAGCCCCTCGCCCTCGCCGATGCGCAGCCCCTTCAGCGCCAGCAGCGGACCACGCCGGGTCCAGCGCGTCTGCAACTGGTCGAAACGCACCGGCTGCCCGGCACGCGCACTCAACCACCCGGCCACCTTGTCCGGGTGCCGTTCGGCCAGGGGCAGCAGCTGGCTGACGCTGCCCACCAGCACCGCCACACAGACCAATACGATCGCCATGGCATAGACAGCATGGCGGCGAATCCTTCGCAGTCGCAGGCGCAGCGGCGCGCTCATCGGTACCCGCAGGCGCCGGCGCACCACTGCGCGGGCCGGCTCAGGTCACAGCAGCACGACATCGAACTGCTCCTGCAGGTACTGCTCATCAGCCTGGAACCGGATCGACTTGCCGAGGAATTCCTCCAGTTCGGCCACCGCCGAGGATTCCTCATCGGTGATGCGCGCCACGACCTTGGACGAGGCGATCACCAGCAGGCGTGCGGCATCGAACTGGCGCACCGCCCGGGTGATCTCACGGAAGATTTCGTAGGTGACCGTTTCGGCGGTCTTGATCGAACCGCGCCCGCTGCATTCCGGGCACGGCTCGGACAGCTGGCGCTCCAGGCTTTCCACGGTGCGCTTGCGGGTCATTTCAACCAGACCCAGCGGCGAGAACTCGTAGACCGTGGTCTTGGCATGGTCGCGTGCCAGTGCCTTTTCCAGCGTACGCAGCACCTGCCGGCGGTGTTCGGCGTCATCCATGTCGATGAAGTCGATGATGATGATCCCGCCCAGATTGCGCAGGCGCAGCTGGCGCGCCACCGATTGCGCGGCCTCCAGGTTGGTGCGGAACACCGTTTCCTCCAGGTTGCGCTGACCCAGGAAGGAGCCGGTGTTGACGTCAATGGTGGTCATCGCCTCGGTCTGGTCGATGACCAGATAACCGCCGGACTTGAGCGGCACCTGCTTGTCCAGCGCGCGGCCGATCTCGTCTTCCACTCCGAACATGTCGAAGATGGGCCGGTCGCCGCTGTACAGCTCCAGCTTCTCGGCCAGCACCGGCATGTACTTGGCCACGAAGGCCTGCAGCTGGGTGAAGGTCTCCTTGGAGTCCACCTTCACCTTGTCCACGTCCTTGCGGATCAGGTCACGCACCGACCGCAGCGGCAGGCTCAGGTCTTCATAGATCACGCTGCACGGGGCGGCCTCGCGGCCACGGCGCTCGACCACGTTCCAGACCCGTGACAGATAGGCGATATCTTCGGCAATGGCCTCGGCCGGCTGGCCTTCGGCGTTGGTACGCACGATGTAACCATAGCCGCCGTGCTGGGCGGAGAGCTCGGTAACCAGCGTCTTGAGCCGGGCGCGCTCGGCCTCGTCCTCGATCCGCGCCGACACCCCGACCACCTTGGACTGCGGCAGCAGCACCATGTACCGCGAGGGAATGCTGATCTGGGTGGTCAACCGCGCACCCTTGGTGCCGATCGGATCCTTGACCACCTGCACCACGATGTCCTGGCCGTCACGCAGCAGCTCCACGATCGGCACCGACGACGGCGGCGGCAGCGTGGTGCCCTCCGTATCGGGGCTGGCCACCGGAGCCGGGCGTACCACGTCGTTGGCGTGCAGGAACGCGGCGCGCTCCAGCCCGACCTCGACGAACGCCGCCTGCATGCCGGGCATCACGCGCTGCACCTTGCCCTTGTAGATGTTGCCGACCACCCCGCGGCGCCAGCCGCGCTCGATGTGCAGCTCCTGCAGCATGCCGTTTTCGATGACGGCCACGCGGGTCTCGCGTGGCGTTACGTTGACCAGGATTTCTTCAGACACGGGCGACTCCCTTCGATTCAAACGCCTGCAGCAACTGCTCGGTCTGTTGCAGGGGCAAGCCCATGACACCCGAATAGCTTCCCGCCAGGTGGCGGATGTAACGCTCTGCCCCACCCTGGATGGCGTAGGCCCCGGCTTTGCCCATCGGCTCGCCGCTGGCGACATAGGCGGCAATGACCGCCTCGTCCAGCACGATGAAGCTCACCTCCGACACCACCAGCACCACCTGCTCGGCGCCGTCGGCGACCAGCGCCACGGCGGTCATCACCTGGTGGGTGCGGCCGGACAACCGGCCGAGCATGGTGGCGGCGTCAGCGGCGTCGACCGGCTTGCCGAACACCTCTCCGTCCAGCACCACCTCGGTATCCGCGCCCAGCACCACCGCATCCGGGTCGTCGGCCACCAACGCCAGCCCGGCACGGGCCTTGTCGATGGCCACGCGCTGTACGTAGTCCTGGGCGGTTTCCCCGGCGGCCCGTACTTCGGGCACGTCCAGGTCCAGCGCGCGGAACGGTCGGTCCAGGCGCTCCAGCAGTTGGGTTCGTCGGGGCGAACGAGAGGCAAGATAAAGCATCGCGGAAGCATAACCCGCGGGCCCTGTCTGAATCGCGAGCAACGCCTCCGATTCGTCATCAACCCCGATAAACCTCACCAGACGTTCATCGCTCCGACACCAACCTCAACGCCTTCACATGGAGATGCATATGCGCCGCCCGACCCTGTCCCCGCTGCTGCTTGCCCTGTCCCTTGCCCTGGGAACCTCGATGACCGCCCACGCACAGACCCCGCCTGCCATCGCCGTCCCCGCCGACAGCACCCTGCTCAACATCTCGGCCAATGCCGAAGCCCGCCGCGTGCCCGACGTGGCCACGCTGTCGGCCGGCGTGGTCACCCAGGCCACCGACGGCAACACGGCCATGCGCCAGAACGCCGAACAGATGGTCAAGGTGCTGGCCGCGATCAAGGCCGCCGGCATTGGCGAGCGCGACGTGCAGACCAGCGGGGTCAACCTCAGCCCGCAGTACCGGTATGCCGAAAATGAGGCACCGAAGATCACCGGCTACCAGGCCAGCAACACTGTCAGCCTCAAGGTCCGCGACATCGCCAAGCTGGGCAAGGTGCTCGATGCGTTGGCAGCGCAGGGCGCCAACCAGATCAACGGCCCGCAGTTCGAGATCGACCAGCCCGAACCGGTCTACGATGAAGCCCGCCTGGCCGCGCTGAAGAAGGCCCAGTCCCGCGCCGAGACCTACGCCAAGTCGCTGGGCCTGCGCGTGCGCCGCATCATCAGCATCTCCGAAAGCGGCGGCGGCAACTTCCGCCCGGTGATGATGCGCGCGGCGGCAGCGCCGATGGCCGCCGATGTTTCCACCCCGGTCTCGCCGGGCGAGTCGACCGTGTCGGTCAACCTGGACGTGGTGTTCGACCTGGGCCGGTAAATCGCCTCCCCGGGTAGCAGCGGACCGTTGGTCCGCTGTTTTCCTGACCGCAAGCCAAACACCCACGGCACCCCTGACTTCCGGCCGGCGCCGGCCTCCGGTATTGCTGTCATTGCCGGGGCCCCGGCCCCGCACGATGATGTTCCCGCACGCACATCTGGCAAGGAGAGTGGCGCATGGTCCGTACGCATCCCCCGGTGGTCCCGCTGCAAATCGACGTCCCGCGCGTGCTTGGCTGGAGCACCGCGCTGGCCCTGCACCTGCTCGCCCTGATGCTGCTGCTGATCCCCGCCGCCTATGTGGCCGCCCCGCTGCCACGCGAGCGGACCGTGGTGACGCTGATCGCCCCGCCGGTGCCGCAACCCGAGCCGCCGCCGCTGATCCAGCCAAAGGAACCGGTGCCGGTACGCGCGCCGACCAGCGCCCCGCGCGTGGCCCCGTTGCCGCCGCCCACCGCCACCGCCGACGACGTGCTGGCGGTGCCGCCACTGCCGGCCAGCGACACGCAGCTGCCGACCCTGGCGCCGGTCGAGCCGACCCCGGCTGCCTCCGGCGACGGTGTGCATCTGCAGTACCGCAGCGCGCCGCCGCCGGGCTACCCCATTGCCGCCATCCGGGCCGGGGAGCAGGGCACGGTGACGCTCCGGGTGCAGGTAGACGCCGAAGGCAGGCCGGCCAACGTCTCCATCGAGCGCAGCAGCGGCTCGCGGGCGCTGGACGCTGCTGCGCGGCAGCAGGTGCTGCGCCACTGGCGCTTTGTGCCGGCCCAGGTCAACGGCCAGCCCGTTCCTGCGGTGGGCCTGATACCGGTGAGCTTCTCCCTTCCGCAATGACGTGACCGCTGCGGGGTCCCGGAGACGGGGCCCCGCACTTTTTGACGGACGTCACCTATCGTGCGAATTAAGCAATTTTTCACGGTTACGTCACCTGTTGGAAACCTAGATTGGCGCCGACGCGTCAATTCGTTGACGGCGCCCAGCCCAGACCCCAGGTTTTCCAGTCAGGAGAGAAGCTGTGAAACACCCGATCCAACAACGTTACCGCGGCAGCCGTCGCACCCCGCTTGCCCGCTCCATTTCTTCGGCCCTTGCCAGCAGCATGCTGCTGCTGGCGGGCGCCCTCGCCTCGTCCTCGGCCATGGCACAGGACCAGGCGGCGACCAACCTGGACCGCATCACGGTCACCGGGTCCAACATCCCACGCACCAACACCGAAACCCCCTCGCCCGTGCAGGTCGTGACGCGCCAGGAAATCGACCGAAGCGGCAAGACGACCGTGGCCGAGTACCTGCAGACGCTCACCTCCGATGGCGCAGGCTCCATTCCCAAGACCTTCGGCAACGGCTTTGCCGGCGGCGGCGCGGGCATCTCGCTGCGCGGCCTGGGCGCCGGGTCCACGCTGGTGCTGTTGAACGGCCGCCGCATGGCCACCTATGGCCTGGCCGATGACGGCCAGAAGGTCTTTACCGACCTCAGCACCATTCCGCTGGACGCGGTCGAGCGCGTGGAAGTGCTCAAGGACGGCGCCTCGGCCATTTACGGTTCCGATGCCATCGCCGGCGTGGTCAACATCATCCTGCGCAGCGACTTCGAAGGGGCGATCCTGCGCGGCTCCTACGGCCTGTCTGGCGACAGCGACGGCGACGCGAAGAAGGCCACCCTGACCGCCGGTACCGGCGACATCGCCGAAGACGGCTGGAATGCGTTCTTCAGCCTGGACGTGGGCAAGACCGACGCGATCGCGATCAGCGACCGCAAGAACCGCGACTGGATCGGCACCGGCGACCTGCGCCAGTGGGGCATCGACCCGGCCGACGCACAATTCCTGGGCGGCGCCTACCTCAACGGTCGCACCGGCGGCGGCTCCGGCCCGAACGGTTCGCTGTTCACCAACACGACCCCTGCACTGCTGGTGCCATTGCCCGGCTGCCAGGGCCTGACCACCATTCCTGGCCAGACCGATGCATCGATCGCCCAGGACGGCTGCCTGTGGGATCCGGCCCAGCAGTTCCGTTCGCTGAGCCCGAAGGAGGAGTACGTCAACGTGTTCGGTCGCGCCAGCTTCGCCTATGGTGACGGCGGCGAGATCTACACCGAGATCGGCTACTCGAAGAAGGAAACGGTGTTCAGCAACACCCCGTCCGGCGTGTCCGGCAGCTGGGGCTACCCCGGCGGCCCGGTCAATGCCAGCAGCGGTCCGGGTGCCGTGGTACTCAACGCCGCCCATCCGGACAACATCCTCGGAGAGACCGCGCGCCTGCGCTACTCGGCCTGGGACGTCGGTCCGCGCGTGACCACCAACACCAATGAGTTCACCCGCTTCCTGGTCGGCACCAAGGGCAACTGGGGCGACTGGAGCTACGACACCGCCTACCTGCATTCGGGCACCAACCTGGTCAACAAGCGCACCGGCTTCCTGCGCTACAGCGCCGTGCAGTGCGCGCTGGGCGATCCGAACTGTGCCGGTGGCGTGTGGCGCATCGGTGACAACGCCGGGCAGAACTCGCAGGCCCTGTACGACTACATCTCGCCGGAAATCCAGGCCAACGCCAAGTCCAGCCTGGACATGTTCGACTTCACCGTGTCGCGCAGCCTGATGGACCTCAAGGGCGGCCCGCTCGGCCTGGCCATGGGCACCGAGTGGCGCAAGACCAGCAACAGCCTGACCCCGCAGACCTACACCGACATCGGCGACATCATCGGCCTGGGTTACTCGGCCTATGACGGTACCCAGAACGTGTACGCCGGTTACGTCGAACTCTCGGCCCCGGTGCTGGAACAGCTGGAACTGTCCGGCGCGCTGCGTTACGACAAGTACGAAAGTGGTGAGGGCAAGGCCACGCCGAAGCTGGGCGTCAAGTGGACCCCTGCCGACTGGATCGCCTTGCGTGGCTCCTATGCGGAAGGCTTCCGTGCCCCGAACCCGGCCGAAAACGGTGACGGTGGCCTGGCCGCGTTCTCCACCGCCCGCGACCCGGTGCGCTGCGCGGTCAGCCCGCCGGACGATGCGACCACCAACTGCGGCGCGCGCTCGGTGGCGATCATCACCAGCCCGAACCCGGCCCTGAAACCGGAAGAGTCCAAGAGCTACTCGTTCGGTATCGTGCTGCAGCCCACCTCGACCACCTCGCTGACCGTGGACGCCTGGGAAATCAAGCGCACCAATGAAATCGCGCAGGGCAGCACGGCCGATGCGATCGCGGCCGGTGACGTGCTGCGCGACACCGACCTGATCAACGGCATCCCGGGTACCGGCACCATCCTGGCGGTCAACACCGCGTACGTGAATGCCAACTCGTCGCGGGTCCGCGGTATCGATACCGATATCCGCCAGACCTTCGACCTCGGCCCGGGCCAGCTGGAAATGGACCTGCAGTGGAGCCACGTGCTCAAGTTCGAGCGCACCGAAGGCGACAACACGGTCGACTACGTGGGCACGCACGGCAACTGCGACGTGACCAACTGCATCGGCACGCCGGAAGACCGCATCAACTTCGGCACCACCTGGAAGCAGGACGTGTGGAGCGTCAGCGGCGTGGTCAACTACATCAGCAGCCTGGAGAACAAGGACCGCCGCGGTGGCGACTACCTGGCGTTCTATGCCGATGGCACGCCGGTGGAGAAGATCTCTTCGTTCACCACCTTCGACCTGTCCGGCCGCTGGAACATCAGCGACGCGTTCGAGCTGAACGCTTCGGTGCAGAACGTGTTCGACCGCACCGCCCCGCTCGACCCGACCACCTACGGTGGCGTGAACTACAACCCGCTGCACTTCAGCGGTGCGATCGGGCGTTACTTCACGGTGGGGGCAAAGTACACCTTCAACTGATCCACGCCGTTGTGAAACGAAAAGCCCGGGCACCGCCCGGGCTTTTCTCTGCGGTAGAGCCATGCCCTGCGTGGCTGCGCGACACGCAAAAAAAAGCCTCGCATCGCTGCGAGGCTTCTCAAAACTTGGCGCCCGAAGTTGGACTCGAACCAACGACCCCCTGATTAACAGTCAAGTGCTCTAACCGGCTGAGCTATTCGGGCGGGGGTGCGCATTGTAACCAGTTTTTCGCGGCTTGTAACCCGTCTGCGCGGAATTTCTTCACGCGCGGTGATACGGGTGGTTGGCCAGCATTGCCGCTGCGCGGTACAGCTGCTCGGCCACCACCAGCCGCACCAGCATGTGCGGCAGGGTGAGCGGGCCGATCGACCACTTCTCATCGGCCAGCGCCGATACTTCGGGCGAATGCCCTTCCGGGCCGCCAATCAGGAACGCCAGGTCCCTGCCCTGGCCGCGCCAATGCTCCAGGCGCTGCGCCAGCTGCTCGGAGCTGAGTTGCTTTCCCGGTACATCCAGCGCCACCACATACGCGTTCTTGGGCAGCGCGGCGATCACCCGCTTGCCTTCGTCCTCGGTTGCGCGACGCGCATCGCGCCCCTTGCCACGCAGGCCCGGCTCGATTTCCACCAGCTCGAACGGCAACCAGTGCGAGAGCCGCTTCTGGTATTCGGCAAAGCCCTGGGCCACCCAGCTGGGCGCGCGTTCACCGGTAGCGATCAGCCTGGCTTTCATCGTCATGCTCCTTCAAATGACAACGGCGCCATCGGGCGCCGTTGTCGTTACCCCACGCGCCGGTTTCAGCGCGCGGCGTAGTCGTCTTCGTCGTCGCCATCATCCAGCAGGCTCGGCGGCTGGTCGCCGACGGTCCACAGGCGCTCGAGCGCGTAGAACTCGCGCACGCGCGGCAGCATCACGTGCACGATGACGTCGCCCAGGTCGACCAGCACCCATTCCGCTTCGCGCTCGCCTTCCACCCCCAGCGGCATCACCCCCAGGTTCTTGGCGAACTTCACCACTTCGTCGGCGATCGACTTCACGTGGCGGCTGGAAGTGCCCGACGCGATCACCATGTAATCGGCGACGCTGGACTTGCCGATCACGTCGATTTCGACGAGATCCCTGGCCTTCAGTTCTTCGGTGGCCCTGCGCACGCAATCAAGCAGCTGCTCATTGGACGGGGCCGGGTTCGGCAGTTGGACCTTGATGGTCTGGGGCTGGGCTTGGTTGTTCAAAGCAGGGCAACTCGATAAATGTGGCTCCGATTATACGGGGCGGACGGGCTGAACGTATTCACGCCGTACGGAGGCCGTACAGGCCGTGCTCGGCGACGTAATCGGCCACCGGACCGGGCAGCAATTGCCGCCAGTCCCCCTTCGCCGCGATCCGCTCACGCACGGCCGTGGCCGATTCGCTGCGCAGCGGGGCGTGCAGGCGCAGCACGCGCCCCGCGGGGGCGCTGAACAGCGCCTTGTCGCTTTCAGCCCACCGAGACTCCAGCGCCCGCTGCAGCGGGGCCGGCAGCGTCTGCTCCAGCGAGCTTCCCGGGCGGTCGGCGACGATGAAGTGCGCCAGCCTGAACAGGTCCTCCCACTGGTGCCAGCCGGGCAGGCCCAGTAGGCTGTCGGCCCCCACCAGCCAGGCGATCGGCTGGCGCGGACCCAGTTCGGCACGCAGCTCGCGCAATGTGTCAACGGTGTAGGAAGGGGTTCCCGGCTGTCGCCGGGCACGCTCCAGCTCGCGCAGGTCAAGCAACAGGCCCGGCTCATCGCCGATCGCCAGCGCCAGCATCTCCGCGCGTTGGGCAGCGTTGGCGCCCGGCACGGGCCGGTGTGGCGGATCGGCTGCCGGCAGCAGCCGCACGGCCACCTGCAGCTGGTCGCGCGCCGCGCGCGCGATCGCCAGGTGGCCCAGGTGCACCGGGTCGAAGGTCCCACCGTAATGGATGCGCAGGCCCATCGGGCTCACGCGCGGGCCAGCAGGCGTACCGCGCGTGCTTCTGCCACTGCCACCAGCAGGCGTTCCAGGCCCAGCCAAGGATCGCCATCGGCGCGGCCCTTGGCCATGCGGTCCACCAGCCCGGCTTCGGCCACGAAGCGCTCCCAGCGCTTGGCGTCAGGGTGGCGCTGCAGGGCCCGCTTGAAGGGCGCCTGGCGCGATTCCCAGATGCCACGGCTCTTCATCTCTGCCGCCAGGTTGCCACCGCGCGCCTGCACCCTGGCCAGCGCGGCGGTGGACAGCATCTCGCGGATCACCATCGGCATCAGCGCAGCCACGGCCTCGCCTTCGCCGCGCAGCCCGGCCAGCATGCGCAGCACCGCCGCCGGTTGTCCGGAGAAAGTGGCTTCCAGCAGTCGGAATACATCGTAACGGGCGGCGTCGGCCACCAGCGATTCCATCGTGTCTGCATCCAGGGTCTGGCCGCTGGCCAGCAGCGCCAGCTTGTCGATTTCCTGGGCGGCAGCCAGCAGATTGCCTTCCACGCGCTCGGCCAGCCGCTGCACGGCGGCCGGATCCGCGCGCAGGCCCTGCTGGCGCAGGCGACGCTCGATCCAGTCCGGCAGTTCATGCGGCTTGATTGCCCAGGCCACCGACAGCACGCCGACACGGTTCACCGCCTCGGCCCACTTGCCCTGGTGCGCCTTGCTCCATTCGTTGCAGGTGATCAGCAGGATCACGTCCGGCGCCGGGTTGGCGCAGAACTGGCTGATCACCTCGCCGCCCTCCTTGCCCGGCTTGCCGGTCGGCAGGCGCAGCTCCACCAGCCGGCGCGCACTGAACAGACTGGGCGCGTTGAAGGTGGCATCGAGCTGGTTCCAGTCGAAATCACGCCCGTCAGCGTCGAACACTTCACGTTCGCTGATGCCCTCGGCGCGCGCGCGCGCGCGCACCGCATCGGCCGCTTCCAGTACGCGCAGCGTTTCCGGGCCGGCGATCAGGTACACCGGCGCCAAGGCCTGGCTGGCCGGCTGGCTGGCAAGTTGTTCGGGGCGCAGTTCCATCGTGCGGCCGGTCCGCCAGCGGACCGGTCAGCCGGCCTGCGGCGGCTTGACGGCCGGTACGTCGGCCGGCGGCGTGGTCGGCGGTACGCCGGCAGGCGTTGCTGCCGGATCGACGGCGGGCCTGGCGGGCGCGTTGAGTTGACCCCGCTCCAGCTGGGCGCGCACTACGCTGTCGATGCGGCGCATGATCGACGCGGACATCTCACGGCGCAGCTCGTCAGCCAGGATCTCGCGCTCGGTGGTGGTGCCGGTGGAGTCGGTCGGCGGCGACACGTAGTCGCGCGACAGCTCGATCACCTGCTGCGGCACCAGGTCGCTGCCGTCTTCGCGGCGGAACACGAAGATCACCGCGTAGCGCAGGCTGAACTCCTGCGCGCGGCCCTGCGCATCGATGGCGATGGGCAGGTCGCCCCAACGCTCGGACACGACCTGCAGCTGCGCAGCCGGCTCCTTGCTGTCGGCATCGGCAAGCGTCGCGCCCGATGCCTGCAGGCCACGCCGGAGCAGCTTGGCCAGTTCGCTGTAGGGTGCGGTGGATACCACCTTCACCGCCGCCGTATCAGCCGGCAGCATCAGCTTGTTGCGCAGGTGGAAGCCACACCCGGCGAGGGTCGCGGTCAGAACAAGGGCAAGCAGGAATCGGGTCATGGGCACAGTCTGGATGAGCCGGGCTCGCCCGGCAACAGGAAAAAGGGTTACCCGTACGATGCCCGACCCCACGTGAACACCGCTTGAGAAACAGCGCCATCGCCCTGCGCAGCCACGCAGGGCGTGGCGCTACGCGATCCCGGTCACGCGGCCACGATGTTCACGATCTTGCCCGGCACGATGATGATCTTGCGCACGGTCAACCCGTCCAGGAACTTCGCCGCGTTCGGCTCGGCCAGGCCCAGTGCCTCGATCTGGTCGCGCGGGGCATCGGCGGCCACCTCGATGGTCCCACGAAGCTTGCCATTGACCTGCACCGCCAGGGTCACCGCATCACGCACCAGCGCGCTGGCGTCGGCCTGCGGGAACGGCTGGTCTTCCAGCAGCGTTTCACCATGGCCCAGCACCTGCCACAACGCATGGCTGGAATGCGGGGTGATCGGGTTGAGCAGCAGGACGGTGGCCTGCAGCGCTTCCTGGCGGACCGCGCGGCCCTGGTCGGAGCCGTCATCGAACCTGGCCAGCGCGTTCATCAGTTCCATCACTGCGGCGATGGCGGTGTTGAAGCTGTGCCGGCGACCGTAGTCATCGCTGACCTTCTGGATCGTCTCGTGGGTCTTGCGACGAAGCGCCTTCTGCTCGGCAGTCAGCGCCTGCTGCAGTGCTGCCGTGAGGGACAGCTCATCCATCACCCCGCTGGCGGCGTGCTTTTCCACCTGGGTCCAAAGACGGCGCAGGAAGCGCGCCATGCCATCCACGCCGGCTTCGTTCCACTCCAACGACTGCTCCGGCGGTGCGGCAAACATGGAGAACAGGCGGACCGTGTCGGCTCCGTATTTGCTCACCATGGCCTGCGGGTCCACGCCGTTGTTCTTGGACTTGGACATCTTTTCGGTGCCGCCGATCTCCACCGGCTGGCCGTCGGCGATCAGTACCGCACCGGTGATGCGGCCGCGCTCGTCACGTTTCACGTCCACGTCGGCCGGGTTGATCCAGTCCTTGGAACCGTCCGGGTTCTGGCGGAAGTAGGTGTCGGCGATGACCATGCCCTGGCACAGCAGGTTCTGCGCCGGTTCGTTGCTGTCCACCATGCGTGCATCACGCAGCAGCTTGTGGAAGAAACGGAAGTACATCAGATGCAGGATCGCGTGTTCGATACCGCCGATGTACTGGTCCACCGGCAGCCAGTAATTGCCGCGCTTGTCCACCGCGTCACGGGCACCGGGGGAGGTGTAGCGCGCGTAGTACCAGCTCGATTCCATGAAGGTATCGAACGTGTCGGTTTCGCGCTCGGCCGCGCCGCCGCAATCGGGGCAGGTCGTCTTGCGCCACTCCGGGTCGGCCTTGATCGGCGAACCGGTGCCGACGAAGTTGACGTCTTCCGGCAGTACCACCGGCAACTGCTCTTCCGGCACCGGCAGTGCGCCGCACTTGGGGCAGTAGATCACCGGAATCGGGCAACCCCAGTAGCGCTGGCGGCTCACGCCCCAGTCGCGCAGGCGGTAGTTTACCCGGCGCTGGCCCTGGGCCTTGCGCTCGAAACGTTCGGCCAGCGCCTCGAAGGCGCCCTGGAAGTCCAGCCCGTCGAATTCGTCGGAGTTGACCAGCTCCGTCTCGCGGGTCTTGTCGCCGTACCAGTCCTGCCAGCGGGTCGCGTCGTAGGCGGCGTCGTCCTTGCGCGGCGACTTCAACGCGATGACCTGGCGGATCGGCAGGCCGTACTTGTTGGCAAATTCATTGTCGCGCTGGTCGTGGCCCGGCACGGCCATCACCGCACCGGTGCCGTAGCCCATCAGCACGAAGTTGGCCACCCACACCGGTACCTGGGCACCGGTCACCGGGTGAATCGCGCGCAGGCCGGTATCCATGCCGCGCTTTTCCTGGGTTTCAAGTTCGGCTTCGGACACGCCACCCTGCTTCATCTCGGCCAGCAGCGCGGCCAGGGCAGGGTTGCTCTTGGCCGCGTGCAGGGCCAGCGGGTGTTCGCCGGCAATGGACACGAACGTCACGCCCATTACCGTGTCCGGGCGGGTGGTGAACACGCGCAGCGGATCCAGCGCGCTGCCGTCGGCATCGCGCACGTCGAACTGGATCTCCAGTCCTTCGGAGCGGCCGATCCAGTTGCGCTGCATGGTCTTGACCGAATCAGGCCAGCCCGGCAGTTCGTCCAGGCCGTCGAGCAGTTCCTGGGCGTAATCGGTGATGCGCAGGAACCACTGCGGGATCTCGCGCTTTTCCACCGGCGCGCCCGAGCGCCAACCCTTGCCGTCGATGACCTGTTCGTTGGCCAGCACGGTCTGGTCGACCGGATCCCAGTTCACCACCGCGTTGCGGCGGTAGGCCAGGCCCTTGCGCATCAGGCGGGTGAACATGCGCTGTTCGTGCACGTAGTACTCGGGCGTGCAGGTGGCGAACTCGCGCGACCAGTCGATCGCATAGCCCATGGCCTTGAACTGGCCACGCATGTGCTCAATGTTGGCGTAGGTCCACTTGGCCGGCGCGGTGCGGTTCTTGATCGCCGCGTTTTCCGCCGGCAGGCCGAACGCATCCCAGCCCATCGGCTGCAGCACGTTGTGGCCGGTCATCCGCTTGTAGCGGCTGATCACATCGCCGATCGTGTAGTTGCGCACGTGGCCCATGTGCAGCGCGCCCGACGGGTACGGCAGCATCGAAAGGCAGTAGTACTTCGGCTTGTCCGAGGCCTCGTTCACCTCGAAGGCGCGCGTGGCGTCCCAGAACTTCTGGGCGGCGGATTCAACCTGCTGCGGATCGTATACGTTGGGTTCGACGCTGGTCATGGAAAACACAGTTGCGGCGGCAAAGCGGCACAGCGTACCGCAGTGCGGCAAACGGCTCCAATCATCGCCTTCGCCAATAGCGGACCGAAATGGCATCCTGTTGATAAATCACGGAATTACCCGTGCCCGTTTTATCCACGACCGCCCTCCCCCGCGCACCCGCGCGTGGATTGCGGTCGAACCCGTCAATTCACCCGGGGCGGACCTTGGCTGCCAGCGGCAGCGCGGCCGCCAGCCACACCACCCACGCCACGAATGCCAGGCGCTGGGCCACCGGGGCCGGCATGACGGCCTGCAGCACGAACGCCCCCACCAGCACCGCCAGGCCCGCTGCTACGTGCAGCGCCGCCAGCCTTCCCCAGCCCGGCAAACGCCGCGCGGCGAGCCCGGACATCAGCGCGCCAGGCACGAACGCCAACACCCAGATCATCCACGCACTGGCGTGGTACTGGCTGGCCAGGCTCTCGATGTCGGTCGCATCCAGCGGCAGCACGCCCATCGCGGCGAAGGCCAGTCCGGACAGCACCAGCATCTGCCCGCCCACCCGCATCGTCCACGGCGCGGTGACCGGCACGCGTGCCAGCAGGCGCAGCGCCACCACCACCGCCAGCAGACCCGGCAGCACGAAGCCGAACAGGTCGAACGCCACCGCACGCGGCACCCCGGTCGCCCCCAGCAGCGCCACCGGATGGCCGAGCGGCAGGTAACCGGGCAACACGGCGCCGAAACCCAGCACCGAAGCCAGGAAAAGCACAGCGCCGGCGGCGCCGAACAGGGGGTCGAAACGTTGCACGGTCTTCATCGGGCCCTCTCCACCCACCATTGGGGTTGCTTCTCAATATGGCCGGCACCATACACTGGGTACATCTTTAATCGTTGATTCCCAGACCATGAGCGAACTGCCCCACGTCTTTGACGCCACCACCGAAACCTTCGAAGCCCAGGTGCTGCAGAAGTCGCTGCAGACGCCGGTGCTGGTCGATTTCTGGGCCACCTGGTGCGAGCCCTGCAAGACCCTGGGCCCGATGCTGGAAAAACTGGCCGGCGAATACAACGGCGCCTTCGAACTGGCCAGGGTGGACGTGGACAAGGAGCAGCAGATTGCAGCCGCCTTCCAGATCCGCTCGGTGCCGACCGTATTCCTGGTCAAGGGCGGCCAGTTGGTGGATGGTTTCCCCGGCGTGATTCCGGAAAGCCAGCTGCGTGAGTTCCTGACCCAGCACGGCATCAGCCCGGCCGAGGCGGCCGAGGCCGCGGCCGATGAGCCCGCACCGCTGGACCCGCAGGCGCGCGTTGACGTGCTGCGCGCGGGAATCGCCGCCGAGCCGGACAAGGAAGAGCTCAAGCTCGACCTGGCCCTGGCCCTGCTGCAGACCGGCGCCACCGCCGAAGCCAGTGCGCTGATCGAGGCGCTGCCGGCCAGTCTGGCCACCGACGACCGCGCCGTGCGCGCCCGCGCCCGCCTGGATTTCGCCAAGGCACTGCAGGACGCCCCCGCGCCAGAGCAGCTGGAGGCGCGCATCGCTGCCGATGGCAGTGACCTGCAGGCCCGCCACCTGCGTGGCGTGCAGCAGCTGCTCGGCGGCGAAGACGAAGCCGCGCTGGAGCAGTTCCTGGCCATGTTGCAGAAAGATCGTTCCTATAGTGACGGCCTGCCACGCAAACTGCTGATTGACGCCTTCAAGGTGATCGACGACGCCGCCTTGGTCGGCCGTTACCGCCGTTCGATGGCCGCACTGCTGTTCTGAGTCGGTACCCGGCGTTCAGCATTCCTGTACCGGGGCCGGGCAATAATGTGATCGCGGTCTCTTTTAGCCGCGATCCATTCGGGGGGATGCGGTCTGGCCATGGGGGCCGCACGGCTGGGCCCCGCCTTCAGGGCACAGATGACCGTGAGTTCGACCCGCTTTCCACGCGCCCGCGCCTGCTCTGCCCGCCTGCTGGTGCTGCTGGCACTGCTGCTTTCCGCGTTCCCGCTGCTGGCCCAGGACTGGACCTACCGGGTCCGTCCCGGCGACACCCTGTGGGATCTTGGGGCGCGTTACCTGAAGCCGGGCGTGCCGTGGGAGCGACTGCAGGCGCATAGCCGCGTGAGCGACCCCTACCGGCTGCCGCCCGGCAGCCAGCTCAGGTTCCCCATTGCCTGGCTGCTGGTGCAGCCGGCGCCTGCCCGCGTGCTGGCCGTACGCGGCCGCGTGCAGGCACGGCCGGGCGACAGCGGGCCTCTGCGTGATGTCGTGGAAGGCGAGCAGCTTGGCATCGGCACGCACGTGGTTACCGGCAGCGACGCCAGTGTCACTCTCGTCTTCGCCGATGATTCGCGCCTGCAGTTGCGCGAGCACTCGCACCTGCGCCTGGACCAGCTCAGCCGTTACGGTCACACCGGCATGGTCGACACCCGACTGCGCCTGGAACAGGGCCGCAGCAGCAACCGGGTCACCCCCGCCAGGGGCCCGGCTTCGCGCTACATCATCGATGCCCCCACCGCGACCAGCAGCGTGCGCGGCACGCAGTTCCGGGTCAGTGCCGGCGGCGAGGGCCGCATGGCCGCCACTGAAGTACTGGAAGGACGCGTGCAGGTCGGCAACCGGCGCGGGCAGCAACTGGTTACCCCCGGTCACGCCACCCGGAACCGGACCTCGGATGCCCGCCCCGGCCCGCCGGAAGCCCTGTTGCCCGCCCCGGTTCTGGCCCGCAGCGGGCTGCGCCTGGACCCGCTGCCGGCGCAACTGGCGTGGGAAGCAGTAGCGCAGGCCACCCGGTACCGGGTAGAAGTAGTGCGCGCCGATCAGCCGGAGATCCTCTTGTTCGCCAGGGACACCGCCGACACCACCATGACCGTGCCCGACCTGCCTGCCGGCGTGCTGCGGCTGCTGGTGCGTGCGGTCAGTGCCGACGGCGTGGAAGGGATGGACGCGCAGGCCGATGTCGAGGTCCGCGACCAGCCGGCGCCGCCACTCACGGTGCGCCCGGTCAACGGAGAAGCGTTGGCCAGCGCGCGCCCACGCTTCGAGTGGAGCCAGGTCGACGGCGCCGCCAGCACGGTACTGCAGGTCGCCACCGAGCCGCAGTTCCTGCAGCCGATCCTGGAGCAGGAAGGCCGCGGCACCCGGATGCGCGCCAACGGCGACCTGCCCCCGGGCGCGTACTTCTGGCGCGTGGCCTCACGCGACGACAACGGTCACCGCGGCCGCTTCGGCCAACCGGTGGCGCTGGGCATCCGCGATGCGCCGGTCGACCCTGCGCTGCAGCCACCGCAGGCAGCCAAGGGGCAGCTGACCCTGCGCTGGCAGGCGGGCGAGCCCGGCCAGCGCTACCGCGTGCAGCTGGACAAGCGCGGCGATTTCGCCCATCCCTTCCTTGACCGGCAGGTGGACCAACCCGAGGTCACGCTCAAGCGTCCGTGGCACGGCACCCTGCACGTGCGCGTGCAGTACATCGATGACGATGGCCATGCCGGCCCATTCTCGCCCGCGCAGCAGGTCAAGCTGCCGTGCCGCACCTGTCGTGGCGCCGGTGCCGGCGCCCTGCTGCTGCTCCTGCTGCTGTGAGACCGCTTACGCTCTCCTGGCCGCGGCGCATCGTACTTGCGGTGCTGGTGGGCGTAGTGGCGGCAGCGGCCAGCCACGGGCAGTGGTTCTGGAAGCAGGATGAAGCGATCTACGACACCTACGCTGGCTCGTGGGACTACGCGCCAGATCCCCGCCTGCTGATCGTGGCCATCGATGACAGCAGCCTGCAGCAGCTCGGTCAGTGGCCGTGGCCGCGCTCGACCCATGCGCGGCTGCTGGACCGCCTGACCGCCGCTGGCAGCCAGCGCGTAGCGCTGGACCTGCTGCTGTCCGAACCGGACCGCCAGGACAGCGCGCAGGATGCCGAACTGGCTGCTGCGATCCGCCGCAACGGCCACGTAGTGCTGCCGGTGCTGGCGGCACCCTCCAGTGGGCCGCGGATGGCCGAGGAACTGCTGCCGATTCCGTTGATTGCCGCCAACGCCTCGATGCTGGGTCATACCGATGTGGAAGTGGACGCCGATGGCGTTACCCGCGGGTTGTATCTCACCGCAGGCATCGGCTCACCACACTGGCCAGCGCTGGGCCTGGCGCTGGCCAACACGCGCGGGCCGCTTCCCGGACTGATCGATACCCGCCCTCGGCATGACGCGCCCTACCAGTGGCATCGCAACCATTACGTGCGGGTGCGCTTCGCCGGCCCGCCCGAGCGCGTCCCGCAGGTGTCGTATGCGGAGGTGCTCAATGGTGACGTCAACCCCGGGCTGCTGCGCGACCGTCTGGTGCTGGTCGGCATGACCGCCAGCGGCATCGCCCCACGGCTGCTCACCCCGACCACGCGCGAGCGCTGGATGAGCGGCACCGAATACCAGGCCAACGTGGCGTCGATGCTGCTCACCGGCAATGTTGTCAACGTATTGGCGCCATCATGGCAGGCGGTGTTGAGCGGCGTGCTGGTGGCGCTGTGCGCGCTGGGGCTGACCCTGCCGCGCGCGGTGGCAAGTGCCCTGCTCGCCCTGCCGCTGGCGCTGCTGTCCAGTTTCGTCCTGCTGCGCGGCGGCCACCTGTGGTTCGCGCCAGCCGCTGCGCTGACCTGCATGCTGGCGGTCATCTGCGCGTGGGTGCTGTGGCGGATCGCGGCATGGCGCCGGCAGGCCAACAGCGATGGATTGACCGGGCTGGGCAACCGCCTGCGTTTCGAACAGACGCTGCAACAGGAACATGATGCCGGCCGCCGCAGCGGCCGCCCGCTGACCCTGGTGCTGATCGACGTGGATCACTTCAAGCAGCACAACGATCTGCACGGCCACCACGCCGGCGATGCGGTATTGCGCCGGATCGCCAACGAGATCCGCGCGCATGCGCGGCGACCGCGCGACATGGCCGCACGGTTTGGTGGAGATGAGTTCGCGCTGGTGCTGCCCGATACGACATCGGAAGGCGCAGTGCAGGTGGTCGAAGACCTGATCGCCGCGGTACGCGGCATGCATCTGTCGCCCGGGCCGCCGCTGCACGCGCAGATCACCCTCAGCGTGGGCCTGTACACCCGCACCCCCGATGCCAGCAGCGAACCGCGCCATTACTTCGAAGGCGCCGACGCGGCGCTGTACCGCGCCAAGGCCGCAGGCCGCGACGGCTACGCCACCGGCGACGGCAACGACGCCTACGAATCGTAGAGCCACGCCCTGCGTGGCTGCTGTTCGTGACCGCGTAGCCACGCAGGGCGTGGCGCTACACGTGGGCTGCGAAGATGGCCTTGATTTCCGGTGTGCCAAACCGAACCGCCCAGGTGGCCGTCGTCAATCCACCGGGGCCTGCCGAGTGCGGATTGGCGCCGCGACGGAGGAGCAGTGCGGCCACACCATGATGCTCCTGCCACACCGCCGCCTGCAGCGCTGTTGGAGTCGAGCGGGGCCTTTCCACGGCCAGATTGATGTCGGCACCGCCATCCAGCAGCGCTTCCACAATGGCCTCGCGGCCATGGAATGCGGCGTCATACAGCGGGGTGTCGCCGGATGATTTGAGGATATTGGGATCCGCACCATGCGCGATGAGCACCTTCACCACTTCCAGGTGCCCACTCATCACCGCCGCGCTCAATGCAGTCTGACCGTCACCGTCATGTTGATTGACATTGGCACCGCAGCCAAGCAGCTGCCTGACCGCATTCACATGACCGTGCGAAGCCGCCCGATGCAACGCAGTACATCCACTCGTGGCGATGCAGTCCAGGGAGTCGCGGCCATGGGTGTCGACCATCTCCTGCAGCACCGTCACATCGCCGGCAATGGCGGCCCGCATCCATTCCCTGGAGGCAGGATGCGAACGATCCCGCTCACGCTGCTCGAACAGCTCCAGGATCCGCCCCGTCTGGTCGTAGCACGCCTCTGAGCGCGCGCGTCCGAGCGGCGTGGACCCATCGTGCGCCGTCGACCTGAAGTGGATGCCGGGATGCTGCAACAGCAGCTCGACGATGGGCGCGTCCCGGTGCTTGACCGCGTTCCACAAGGGCGTGGTGCCATCCCAGGTACTGGCCACATTGGGGTCCGCACCGGCATTCAACAGCTGCTTCACGTTCTCGAGGTGCCGGTCTTCAACGGCCAGCCACAACGCCGATTGATGGTGGCGGCCAGTACTGTTCGGGTTCGCGCCGGCCTGGAGCAGCGTGCCGACTGCATCGGCATCGCCCCACTCGATCGCACGGAGTAGTTCTCGGGAGGCACCGGGACGACCGTCGCTGGTGGTCACACCGTCTGCATCCACGCCCGTCTTCAGAAGTGCGGAGACGGCAGCCCTGTCGCCTGCCCTGGTTGCAGACTGCAGGGCAGTCTGAGCCGAAGGCTCGAATACCGGCATGGTCCCATTCCCTACGTGGTCCGGGGCGGCGACATTAGTGGCGGCGGGAGTGATCTGTGCGTTTTCGGACCGAAGGACGGGCTTGATCAGCGCTCCTGCACCACTGGTTTGCGAAATCATGACGACGTTTTCCTGTTTTGGGGATGGCCGCAGACGCAATGAACGGCCTGCCGCGCATGCTCGCAGTCGTCGGGCGGAGTGGATTCCAGGAAACGCGCAGCATCAAATCAGTCGCGACATTTCTGTGTCGCCACCGCACCGACCATTACGAAGCGCCATCCAGCGGTGACTGCATTAAGCGACTTCTTCGTCCGGCGGGGAGGCACGGCGGGAGGTGGATTGCGCACCATACGGGTGCGGATGGTAAGCTTTCCGCACCTCCCCAGCCCCCTTGACCACGCTATGAAGGCCAGCCTGTTCCGCCATGGACTCAATCTGTGGCCGCCGTTTCTGTTTGCCGGCATCCATGTCACCGAGGTCACGCCCGATTACCGCTTCGTCCGGGTGGAGCTGCGGATGCGGCCGTGGAACCGGAACTACGTGGGGACACACTTTGGGGGCAGCCTGTTTGCGATGACCGATCCGTTCTGGATGCTCACCGTCATGCAGAACCTGGGGCGCGACTATTACGTGTGGGACCGGGCGGGCGAGATCGAGTTCCTCAAGCCTGGCCGTGGGACGGTTACCGCCGAGTTCCGGCTGGATGAAGCACTGCTGGATCAGTTGCGGGCGGCTACCGCCAGTGGTGAGAAATATCTGCACTGGTTCAGCAATGACATTGTTGATGCACAGGGTGAAGTCGTGGCCCGGGTGCGCAAGCAGGTGTACATCCGGTTGAAGCCGCAGGCGCGCGGTTGACGCGTGGCGCGTATCGACCAACGGTCGATACCTGCCGGCTGGAGCGGCAATCGTGATGCGGCCCGTTTCACCGCGGTCAACACAGCATCTCCCGACAGGACGCATTCTGCGGCGGCTGGCCGCGTAAACCGGGCCCGCGCCCCGCTACAATGCGCCGATGTCACCAGAAGCCCCCCACCTCGTTCCGCGCCCCTCCCTGCAGCGCCTGTTCCTGACCGGCCTGCTTACCCTGCTGCCGATCTGGTTGACCTGGGTGGTGATCAAATTCGTGTTCGTGCTGCTGTCGGGCATCAGCAGCCCGGTGGTGGTGCCGCTGTCGGCGCAGATCGCCGCCTCGTTCCCGCACTACCTGGGCTGGGTCAAGGTGGAGTGGATGCAGAACGTGTTCGGCCTGCTGGCCACGCTGCTGGTGATCCTGAGCGTGGGCGTGCTGAGCCGCCGGGTGATCGGGCAGCGCCTGCTGCGCTGGTTCGGGGCGGTGATCAAGCGCATTCCGCTGGCCAGCATCATCTATGAAAGCGCCAAGAAACTGCTGGACATGCTGCAGACCGAGCCGGGCACCACCCAGCGCGTGGTGCTGATCGATTTCCCGCACCGGGACATGAAGGCCGTCGGCCTGGTCACCCGGGTGATCCGTGAACAGGGCACCGGGCGCGAGCTGGCTGCGGTGTATGTGCCGACCACGCCGAACCCGACGTCGGGGTACCTGGAAATCGTACCGGTGGAGCTGCTGACCCCGACCGACTGGACGGTGGACCAGGCGATGAGCTTCATCATCTCCGGCGGCGCCGTGGCGCCTGAGACCGTGCCGTTTACGCGGGCTGGGGAGCGCTGAATAGGCGTTCCGGCCCTCGGGCCGGGCTGCGTGGGACACGCGTGGCGTGTCTCTACGCTGTATGGCGCGGGCGCCGAGGTGGTTGTGGCCGGCTGAATCAGGCAAGCTCCCGGGTCTGTATAGGATTTACGGAAGCATTCGATGCCCCACCCCGCCCGTGCCTTGGCGCTCGTGATTGCCTCACTGCTGGTCTTCAGCGCCGCTGCCCCGGCCGAAGCCGCCAAGAAGAAGGCCAACCGGCCCGCCGCCGCACAGACGCGCCAGGCCAAGCCGAAGGCCAAACCCCGCGCCCGCCCCGCCGCCGCCCCCGCGCGGCAGCCGCTGGTGCGCCAGCAGACCAAGGCCGCCCAGCTCGAGCGCATCTACGATGAGTACTGGGACGCCTCGATGCGGCTCAACCCGCTCCAGGCCACCTTCCAGGGCGATGCCCGCCACAACGACCAGCTGCCCAACATCCTCTCGCCGGCCTACCGCCAGCAGTCGCACGATTTCACCGAACAGTGGCTGGGCAAGGTCGAGAAGATCGGCCCCGATGGCCTGACCGGGCAGGACCTGCTGAGCTACCAGATCTTCGTGCGCGATGCGCGCATGTCGCTGGCTGCCGAAAAGTACCCCGCCTGGATGCTGCCGGTGAGCCAGTACTACAACCTGGGCAGCATCATGGCCATCCTCGGGTCGGGCTCGGGCGCGCAACCGTTCAACACCGTGCAGGACTACGACACCTGGTCCAAGCGATCGCTCGGCATCCCGCCGCTGTTCGACCAGGCCATCGCCAACATGCGCGAGGGCATGCGCGCCGGCGTGGTGCAGCCGCGCGACCTGATGGAAAAGGTGCTGCCGCAGCTGGATGCGGTGATCAAGCCCACCGCCGAAGAAAGCATCTTCTGGGCGCCAGTGCGGAACATGCCCGACGATTTCCCCGAGGCGGACAAGGCCCGCATCACCGCCGAGTACAAGCGCATGATCGAGTACCGGCTGATGCCAGCCTATCGCGCCCTGCGCGGCTTCATCGCCACCGAATACCTGCCGGCCACGCGGAAAACCGATGGCCTGTCCGCGCTGCCCAATGGCGTGGCCTGGTATACGCAGAACATCGTGCAGAGCACGGCCAGCACGCTCACCCCGCAGCAGATCCACGCGCTGGGCGAACAGCGCGTGGCCAGCCTGCAGGAGCAGATCACGGCGGTAATGAAGCAGAACCGCATCCGCGGTTCGCAGCAGAAGCTGATGCGCAGCATGCGCACCGACAAGGACTTCCAGTACGCCACGCCCGATGCGCTGGTGATGCGCTACAAGCAGCTGCAGCAGCAGGTGGGCGCGCGCCTGCCTTCGCTGCTGGATACGCTGCCCAAGGCTCCGCTGGAGATCCGCCCGGTGGAAGCCGACCGCGCGGCCAGTGCGGCGGCCGTGAGTTACCAGCCGTCGCTGCCCGATGGCATGCGCCCGGCCGCGCTGTATGTGAACACCAATGCCCTGCCCAGCCGACGTACCTGGTCCGCGCCGGCGCAGTACCTGCACGAAGGCATTCCCGGCCACCACGTGCAGCTGGGTCTGCAGCAGGAACTGGACAAGCTGCCGCGCTTCCGTCGCCTCGGCGGCGACGTCGCGTTTGTCGAAGGCTGGGGCATGTATGCCGAATCGCTGGGCGATGAACTGGGGGTCTATCATGACCCCTACGCGAAGATCGCCTACCTGCAGGGTGCGTTGACCCGCAGTGCGCGCATGGTGGCCGATACCGGCGTGCATGCGCAGGGCTGGAGCAAGAAGCAGGCGGTGGATTATCTGGTCAAGACCGCCGACATGCCGGTGGAAGATGCCACGGCAGAAGTGGAGCGCTTCATGGCCCTGCCCGGCCAGACCCTGGCCAATGGCCTGGGCGAATTGAAGATGATCGAGTTGCGGGACAAGGCCAAGGCGGCACAGGGGGCGGCGTTCGACCCGCGCCGGTTCCATGCCGAAGTGCTGCGCGATGGCTCGATGCCGCTGGATATCCTGGAAGCGAAGATCGATCGCTGGATTGCGGCGCCGGCGGGCCAGGCGGCGCCGGGCGGCTGAACGGAAAAAGAAGCGGGCCGCGTCAAGCGGCCCGCGTCATGCCTCAGTATTCTTCCGGCTTGGCGCCGAGTTTCTCTTCGTCGCCGAAGATCATCGTCTGCAGGAAGTCGTTGCACCACCATTTACGCGCCATCTCGCGGGTTGTCGCGGCTGCGTCGAAAATCGGCTTCTTGTCGACGTCCGGCAGCGACGGCAGCGTTTCGGGCCCCGGCGGTTTGGTCGAGGGGTCGTCCAGCGAGGCCTGCACGCGCTGCATCAGCGTCTGCTTCTGGCCCTCGACAGAGGTCGTGTTGAAGGGCGCCATCGCTCCCAGTTTTTCCAGCATCATCAATCTACTCCAATCGGATTCAGGGGTAAGGGCAACTGTTTGAGCCGGGCATCGATCCCGCTGACGTATGCGCCGGCGCGCTGGCGCGCCGCTGCTTCCAGTGCATCGGCATCCACGCTGGCTTCCACGGCGGAAGACATCGCGCCCACCGGGTCCAGTTCAAACAACAACGGGCCGGCCTTGAGCATCGGCAACGCAGAGCGCGCCGCCACGATCTGTACAGGCGGCGCTTCGGCCTTGGCTGCCAACTGCGCCAGTACGGCTTCACCCAGTGCCGGCATCCGCTCCGGGACGTACAGCACCAGACCGGCCTCGGCTGCACCCAGCAACTGTTCGCAGCGGCGCACGACCAATGCCGCCTCCACGCCTTCTGCAGCCAGGCTCGCCGCGATCACATCACGCACCTGGCCGAGTACCGCTTGACGCGTGGCCTGTACGTCGCCCAGCGCGGCCGCCAGCAATGGCACCGCCTCGGCAATGGCGTCGGCGTAGCCTTGGCCGAATCCATCAACGCGCGCCTGTGCAATGGCGGCGTCCACCTGCTCCGGCAACGCCCCCAGTACGGCGGAGGCGCGACGCCGCGCGGCGGATTCGAGCTGGTCGGCCCGCGCGGCCTGGCCCAGCGCGCTGGGCGCGATCACCCCGCCCTGCGCGTGCGCCAGCACGTGCTCAGGAAAGCTTTTCAACATAGGTCACCGCCGTCCAGAAAAGGTCCATATCAATCCGTTCGCGCGGCAGCGGGCGCAGCCCATCGCCTGCCATGGGCGCAAACGGAAGCGAGAGCCGCGCGGAGAGCCAGGCGGGCAGCAATGGTGCCAACGGCTGAAGCTCCACGCCGCCCCAGATCAGCAGCACGCCGGCAAGATCCGCCGGTGCCGGGTCCTGCACACGGGCAACGGGCTGCGGCACATGGCCTGCCCGCATGAACGCCTGCACCGTGGCGGGCAACGCCGCATACCCCCGCTGGGACGGCAGCCACGCGGCCAGCCGGGCGGCCGCCATCAGCGTGGCAATCTGCGGCAGGTTCGGCCACAGGCCCAGCAACCGGCGCGTCACCATATCCGCCGGGTCCACCCGCGCAGCGGGCATCGGCAGACGCCGCTGGCGGATCAGCGTGGCGTTGAGCCAGCGTTGCTGATCCACCGTTGCGCTGGCATAGGCCTCCCGCCAGGGCCGGTAGTACGCGGCCGGGGCATACGCAATGTGCATGGCCTCATGCACCGCGCCACCGCCTCCAGCCGGCGGGTCCATCGCGTCGGGCGGAAACGCGCTGGAACGCCTTGCTTACGCGGTTCCCTACCGCAGGCACCAGGCGGATCAGCACCCATCCACCCAGCAGCAACAGCAGTGCAATGGCACCGCACAGCACCATCCAGGCCACTGGCACGCTGCGCTCACTGCCCGCGGTCACGGCCAGGGTCCGCGGCCCTTCTACTTCGGTAAGAATCACCGAGACGTTGTCGTACTCCACGCCATCGAAGGTGTTGCGCAGGAAGCGTTTTACGGTCTGCAACAGCACTTCGGCATCGACCCCGGGCTCATGCGCGACCACGGCCGCCACGTGCATACGACGACGCTCGGCACGTCGGCCTTCGGTGCCAAGGTTGGCATCGTAGTTCAGGTGCACGCGACTGGACTGCACACCATCGATCAGCTGCAGCGACTCTTCCAGCCGCTGCTCCACCGCCGATATCAGCCGCGCACGCTCACCGAGCGGCGTACTGACAAGAGAATCGGCCGGAAATGCCGCCGATACCTGGCTGCGCGGCGCCGACGGAAGATCGTTGCGCTGCATCAGCTCAATGGCTTCGGGCAGGTCGCGTGGCCCGACCTGGACCTGATATGCCCCCTTGCCGAGATTGAGCTTTTCGGCGTCGATGTTGTGGCGAAGCAGCACGGCAATCACTTCATTGGCCTGGCGTTCGTCCAGGTTCTCCAGCAGTGGCTTGCGCGCGCAGCCAACCAGAACCACCAGCGCAAGCAGGGGCAGCACCACACGCCACCGGCTGAGGCGGCGTACGGCAACCGCAAGAGGCGGCTTGTTCATGACTTGAGCAGCGTCTCCACCGCCTTGTTGGCATGGTTGGCCAAGCCCGCGGCTACGATCATGCGTTTGCTGTAGTCGGCCAGATTGAGCTGCAACTCGAACAGGGCCGCCGGGCTGGACGCGGTAGCGGGGTTGTTGCTGGCGGCCTGGATCGCGGCCAGGTCATTGCCAGCACTGACATAACCGTTGGCCAACGCTTGGCTCATGCGGTCAGAAAGTGGAACGGCAGCGCCTTCAGCGCCGCCCACCGCGTCAATCTCGGTGGCAATCTGTGTCACTTGCACGGGGGCATCTCCTGCGGTTTCCCGCATAAAGTCCTGGCGCCGGCAGCACTGCTGCCGGCGAAGGAGTTCATCAACCCAGGTTACGGGCGTTCTGCTTCTGCATGTCCGACAGGCTCTTGGCCGAATTCGACTGCAGCGTGCGGTAGGTGGTGTACGCCGACAGGGCAGTCTGATAGTCGGCCAGGTACGCCGGATTGGTCGGATCGCCCTCATCGCCGCCTTCAACACCATCACCGGCGATCTTCTTGAACGCTTTGTCCAGCGCCTCTTTCAACGTTCTTACGCCTTGATCAAATCGATCGCTGTGGTCGCCCAGCCAGCCCCACTGCGGCCCCTGGACATCGCCATCAAAATCGTCGCCCGGAACGGGCTTTGTACCAACGGTTGGTGTAGTCATTACAGTTACTCCGGAAGAAAGGTCAACGGCTGCCTGCCGTGGAAAAATCCCAGCGACCTTCGCCTACAGAAAGCAACTGGTCCTGGGAATACTGGTAGGAACGGCCTTTCAGCAGGTCGTCCCACAAACGGATGCTGATGCGCACGCGGCGCTCGCCCCACTGCTGCACGAAGTCATCGCGGTACTGCGCCATGGCGTGCAGCGATGCGTCATCGAGGAATACATCGTTGGAGATGCTGGCGCGGCCGGCCTGGCTGCCGGTGCGGGTGGTGATGCCCCGTGCGCGCAGCTCGTCACGCGCGATCGCCACCAGCTGGCCATCGCCTACCAGGCGCACATCGATGCTGGCCGCGTAGGGCATCTGCGGCACCAGCAACGCCTGCACCTGGCGCTGGCGCTCGGCGTCATTCAGGCCCAGGGCGGTGATCACCACCTCCGGGCGCTGCGGGGTGCGCAGGCGGATCACCGCGTAGGGCACGCTGGCACTGTCGAGCACGGCACCGATGCGTGCGGCCTCCACGTGGCGCTCGCGGTACTGGTCCTGCAGGCGACCGGCGCGCTGGCTGGCACGCTGGCCCCAGGCCACGGCCTCGGCGCTGTCGCTGAAGGCGTACAGGCGTCCTTCGGCGTCATGCACCACGGTGTAGTTGTAGGGCGACTTCGCCAGTACCGCTTCCAGCGTGCGGAC
Organism: Stenotrophomonas sp. NPDC047960; assembly: GCF_043204395.1. Taxonomy (NCBI): domain Bacteria; kingdom Pseudomonadati; phylum Pseudomonadota; class Gammaproteobacteria; order Lysobacterales; family Lysobacteraceae; genus Stenotrophomonas; species Stenotrophomonas sp. NPDC047960. Next base: position 131,536 of record NZ_JBIDBX010000004.1, read on the forward strand.
CTGCGTGGCCGGCCGCTGGCGGTCGTAGAGCCACCAGCCGCCGGCGCCCACCGCCATCACCAGTGCGGCGACGGCAATCCAGCGGCGGGCGCCGGTAGCGCGCGTGGGGCGCATTACCGGGGTATGGGGCGTACCTTCGTCGACCAGCACCGGCAGGCGGTGGTCCAACACGGCCGCCGACCACGTCTCGGTGTCGGCGCGCACGGCGAGCGCGAGGCCTGCAACACGCACCACCGAATTCAGTGGCAGGTCCTGCGGATTCCAGAGGTCAGCTCCTTCAGCGCGCACTTCCAGCGTGATGCTGTCGTCGCTCAGGTGGAAGCGGAACGAGGCCGGGGCCAGATCGCCGGGGATGTAGAACACGTTGTCCGCGTTTGCCAACGTGGCGCCGAGCTGGCCTTGGTGCAGGGTGCGGGCCGGGCCGACGTGGAAGACGGTGTCGCCGGGAGAGAGGGTGAATTCCACGCCATCGAGCTGGCCGGAAAGCAGTTTCAACTTGTGCGCGGGGAGCATTGGAGTCCGGGGAATGCGGGATCGGAAGTGCCGGTGCACAAGGCATTGCGGCGACGACGCGCAGACTGACAGCTCCCCCGAACCCCCTCCATGAAACAAATTTCAATGTCCGCGCACTGCACTTTCTTGTAGTGGTGCCTATCGCACGGTGCAGACGCAATGCGTTACACGAATCATCAAGCAGCCGTATCCCGTTCGCTCAGTTCGACCGGCCGTGGTACAGCGCGGTGACCTTGCGCACGTACTGGCGGGTTTCGTTGAAGGGAGGCACGCGGTTGCCATGGCGTTGCACGGCGCCCTCACCTGCGTTGTACGCAGCCAGCATGAGGGTAAGGTCACCGTCGAAGCGACGCTTCAGCCAGACCAGGTACGCGGTGCCTGCACGGAGATTCTGCAGGGGATCGAGCAGGTCTTTCGCGCCGAAGCGTTTGCCCGTGGCGGGAATCACCTGCATCAGGCCGAGCGCTCCCGCGTGGGATCGGGCCTGGGGGTCGTAGGCGGACTCCACCGTCACGATGGCATGCAGCAGCCGTGCGTCCACGCCGTGTTCGGCGGCCACCTGGTCAATGAGCGGGCTCCAGCGCGACGCGGCCTTTGGACGCGACGCTGGGGTTGGCGCACGCGGAACGGGCGCTGGCACGTAGGTCCGGTGCGGATCAAACGCCTTTGCCCCCGCAAGGGGGGCATCGGAGACCTGTAGCTGGCCGTTGCGATCCAGGGTGGCGAATACCTGGCTGGCACCGGCCGGCAGGGCGGTGGCGGCCAGCGCCACCACCAGCCCCACACTCCAACGCCTCACGCCAGCGCGTCCGGACCGGCAATCGCGAGGTGCAGGTCGGCAAGCGTTACCACATCACGCAGGGCTTCGGCGTCCGGCAGCGTGCCGCCGGCTTCCTCGATCTGGATCAGCAGCGCGTGCATTTCCAGCGAGTCCACATCCAGATCTTCGACCAGACGCTGTTGGGAGCCAACCTCTTCCAGCGGCCGCCCGAGATGGGCGGCTGCCAGTTTGCGGATGTCCTGAAGGCTCAGCACCGCTTTCATGAGCTGGCCTGCTTCCGGGCGACGACCCTTTCCAAATGTGAGGCGAAGTTGGTGGTGGATGGTACGGCCGGAGCGTCGGCGGCCCGCGCCCTCGCCTGCAGGTTCCGAATGAGTCGGTTCAAATCGTCATCCGGCAAGGTCTTGAACAATGCAGTCTGCCGGTCACCCACCTTAATTGCCGGATCATCCCCATCCGTGCCCCCGGTGAGGGTCGGCGATGCATGGCCGGAATCATCGCTGTCATCCACCGAGGTGAATCCTTCCCGTGGTGCGCTGACGTCGGGCAGCTCATCATCGAGGCCAGTCAAAGCGCGCGAGGTCGAATCATCGACAGAATCCTGCTTTGCCAAATGGCTGGCATATGCCTCCTTCAAGCGAGTCGACGTGAAGCGTATCGGAGCTGCCGTCGCGGTATCCTGCGATTGGCGAAGTGTGGCACGCGAACGTCGATTGGCCTCGATGATCTTCCACCTGAGTTCATCGGCAGAGCCATCGTCTGAATCCAGGCTTTCGATCGAGGTACTGCGCGCGATCAGCGAGGAGGGCCCCATGAACGCCGGCGTCGGACCGGTTGCCGCAGGGACGTCAGGGTTGCGGGCATCCAGACGCTCCTCCTGCTGCAGCAGGCCCGGAAGCTCACCGCTTGCCCGCTTGGAGGCGTCCAGAATCGGAGCGCGCAGCGGGTCCGCGACGGAGGTAATGTCAATGTTGATGCTGGGGACCGAGTTCGAGCGGTCGAGCCCCTGCACCTTCCGGGTTTCGACGGAGAGCGGCAGCGACAGCGCACGCGCGATGGGTGAGCCCTGTGCGACACCGCTGATCATCCGGCTATCCGGCCGCGCCGGTGACGCCGTCGGCTCCGGATCAACGGTCGAGCCGATTGCCCTTCCCTGACCGCTATTGAAAATAGCGCGACTGGACTCCGACCAACCCGACAGCGTTGCACGTGAGTTGCTGGAGCCAGATCCGGAGCGCACCGCTGATCGGTCGCCCGCCTCCAGTGAGATTTTCAGTGCCGCAGACGCCCGCGACCGGGTCAGGTCCCAGGACGTCGCAGCGGTCGTGCCGGGATCCCGCCGCGCGCGCTCAGCGGCCTTCAGTTTGTTCCTCTCGACGAAGCGATCGGTCCCAATCTGCAAGGCGGTCTTCTCCGGCAATGCGGGGAAACCCTCACGGGTCTCTCCCTTGGTGCGCTCCTTGCCGGCCACAAAGCTCGGAAGGATCGGCTTCGCGCCGTTCAGCTGAATCAGTTCATTGAAGCGCCCGGGTGACGAGACTACCGGCGGGAGACGCTTCGCTGTTGCCGGGACATACGGCGTGCCGGCCCTGGCGCTTCGCTCCTTGACGTACTTCTCCACCGCCGACGGTTTAACCACATTCGGGTCTTTTCTACGCTCAGTGGGCGGCTCGTGCTCATCGCGCGGTTCCGTCCTTTCCTGGTAGCCGGCCGCCTGCAGAAAACCGGTGTACTCGTGGTAACCAGGGGCGCTGTCATCAGTGCCACCGGGACGGTTGGGACCCTTATTCTGCTGCACCTGGCGATTCTGCTCGTTCCGCTGGCGCTGATCGAGCTGCTGGGTTCCGCCCAGCTGGTTCCGGCTATCGTCCTGTCTCGGGTTGCGCGGACCACCATTGCCGTTGCCATCGCCATGGACCCGCTGCTCTGCACGGCGCTGGTCATTCTGCTGATTCCGATTCAGATCGCGCAGGACGCCATCCGGGGGCAGTAGCGCGGTGTTCGAGCGGTTCTGGCGCGACGTGTCCAGGTCCGGATCGGGTGCACGCGTGTTGTTGCGCGGCCCACCATCGCCATTACCATCGGCTCTCAACGGGGTCTGCTGCGCTCGTCCACGGTCTGGCACGCGCTGGTCGTCAAGCCGGCGCAGCGTACCTTCCGGCGGCAAGGTCGGGGTGGACGCGTTGCGAAGCGAGCGCGAATCGCGATGATCGCGCGTAACATCGGGGTCGGTCTGGACAGCTGCATCCTGACGCTGGATATCATTGCCGTTGTCCACGCCCTTCGGCTTCGGCACCAGGTCGGGTACGCGCGACACACCCGGACCGTTGGACCAGACGTTCAGGCGGTCCGTCTGATTGAGGAACTTCTCCAAGAGCTGGTCATACTGCCGTTCAAGCCGGGAACTGCGCTCTTCCAGCTTCTCGTTCCGCTTTTCCAGCTTCTCATTTCGCCGGGTAAGATGCTCGATCTGCGCGTCCCGGTTGCCAACCGTGTACGCGTCCCTGCGCATCTCCTCGATCAGCCGATCGAGATCGACGTTGTTGACGTGGTTCAACGGCGGTGCCGGCTTGTTCAGATGCCGGACCAGATCAGCGAAATCATTGTTGATCCTCACGTTGTTGTACGCGATCGGTGCACGGCGGTCATCAAGCGCCCACTGCGGGAGCTGAGGAGGTGCGTCACGCCCCGTCGCGCCCGGCTGTTCGCCCGTTCGACCGGGGTCGCCCTGAAGCACGTACTCCGGGAGTTTCAATATATCCAGAATGGCAACGATCAGGTGTTCGGCGCCGCCGCTGTCGATATGCGTCTGCACGATCTTCTCCAGGTCGTCGCACATCTGCTTCTGGAGGACCTCCATCGGATCAGCCGAACGGTCGTTACTGAGGAAGCGCCCAGGATCCCGTTGCCGCTCTTCTATGCTGGCCATCAACGGGCCTGGCAGGATCGCAGACGCAACGCGCTCAAGCAGACTCGCGACGGATTCATCCTTCGCGCACTCCAGCATGCGCTGCCGCGCCACCTTCATGGCATCGGTCAGCTTATCGCTGCTGCTGTCGCCGTGGTACCCACCATCCGGAACGGTCGTGCAACGGCCTGCCTTGATGCCGATCTCGATGAGGGACTTCTCGATCTTTTTCATGCATCGCATCACCACCGGGTCGGGGGAATCCGGATCAATGCGCGTCGCCAGGCTGGCATGCATTGCCCCCAACGCGGTCAGATGCATGAGAAGAAGATTGCCGAAATGCTCGGTTGTCTCCGGCCCAAGCAGCGTCAGCGTGCGATCCATGGCCTTCTGCTCTGACCGGGACAGCTTGTCGCGGGCAGCGGCCATGATGTCGTACGACACACTGATCGCATTGCTGTGCGCGCTGCGATGGTGTACGCCGATCACCCTCGCCATCTGGGACTGTGCGGAATTCGTCCTTGGCGAGTTGCCGACTGTATCAAGGGGGACCTTCCTTACGGCGCGCCCAAGATCAAACTGATTGGACCGTTGCGGGGCGATGGGGGCTGACGCCTGCGGAATTCTGGGCATTCTCAATCTCCTGGATGTGCGCCATCAGGTGTTGCGCACGTAACTCATATTGGCCTCGGACATCTTGTCGATGGACGAGCTCAAAATCTTTACAATATTGTCGAACTTCTGGGTCATCTCGTTGAGTTTCTCGCCAAGCACCTTGCTGACGAACTTGATCTGCTCGACGTTGCTGTCCTTCTGGTTCACCCAGGCGTTGTACGCACTGCTGTCCATCACATGATCGTTCGGAAGCGGATTTCCGGCGTTCTGCTCGGTGCCGTCCTCCATGCTCGCAATCAATCCCTTGACGGCTGAAAGGTCCATCTTCACGTAGTAGAGCCCTCCGCTGCCGGGGCCGGTGACACCCAGTCCCGGCAGGCCCAGAGAAACCCGGAAGGCTTCCGCAGCCGCGCGCGAGGGAAAGCCGGCCAGTGCATTCCGGTCCAGCGCGTAGTCCCAGGACAGCAGCGTCAGCTTCTGGTGAACCGCGGTGAAGTCGATCTTGACCGCCCCTTTGTCGCCGGACGCTGCGGGCTTGAGCATCTCCATGATGTTGGAGAAGGAGGTGTAGAACTTGAGGAACCTGGCCAGCGAGTCCTGATATTTGCTCAGCCATTCGGTCTTCAGGATCGTCAACAGGGCACCGATCTGCTCGAAGAAATCCGCATTCGACTGCCACACCAAGCCGCCGGCATCCAGCTTTTCCGCCGACTGGCTTATCGCGTCGATCACCTGCGCCTGCACGGATCCCTCGTCGGGAGACGCAGCCGACAGCACCATCGAGAGCGCACGCAGTGAATCGGCCCTCGAACAACGTGATGCGTCAAGGCTCGCCTCCATCATCAAGGCCGTGTCCTCCCCCGCCCGCCCGGCTGCATCCGAGGTGGCGACGCTGGCGAAGGTGGCTGCGTCGCGACTGGCCAGATTGAGGACGCAGGCAAGCTGCTTCAGCCTGGACATGGCGTCAGCGTCCAGTGCGAACGCGGCGATCGACACGGCCGGAACAGCCGCGGTCCGGGCCAAGACCGGCCTGGCCGCAAAGACGGCTATCGGAGCTTCCGCGATTCTTTCCATGACGATTTTCCTCACTGCAGATGAAAGAAGGCGCTGGCACCGGGCGCCGGTGCCAGCCTGCTGACGGGCAACTGTGGTGGGATTGGACAGCCGCGCCGGGTGACGTGGACTCAGGTGTTGTGTACGTAGGCGTTATTGGCCTCGGACATCTTGTCGATCGACGAACTCAGGATCTTCACGATATTGTCGAACTTCTGGGTCATCTCATTGAGCTTCTCGCCGAGCACCTTGCTGACGTGCTTGACCTGCTCCATGTTGCTGTCCTTCGAGGAGACCCACGCGTTGTAGGCAGCGCTATCCATCGTACCCTTGAGAATCGGACCCACGGGCGTGTTTACAAACACCATGCTATCGGCAATCTGTTCAACCGCCGAAACATCCATCATGACGTGGTACTTACCGTCCTCGCCCCGCATCACCTTCAGGCCTGGAAGGCCCATGGACTTGATGAAGTTCTCGGCCGCCGCCTGGGTGGAGAATGAGGCCAACGCATTTGCTACGCTGGGGTCCGTTCCGTACTTCTCTGCGAGGGCTACCAGTCTGTAATAAACGGTGCTGAAATTTGGATTGACATCGCCCTTGTCGCCCTCTGCGACGGGCTTCAAGTCTTCCATGATGTCGGAGAATTCCTGATAGAACTCCAGGAACTTTGCCAAGGCGTCCTGGTATTTGCTCAGCCACTCGGTCTTGAGCACCTCCAGCAGTGCGCTGATCTGTGCAAAGAAATCGGCATGCGAATTCCAGACCAGGCCACTGGTGTCCATATCGGCCGGATTCTTCATCGGCGACTGGAATCCGGGGATGCCAATGCTGTTCTCATCCTCCAGCACGATCTGCGGCATCAGGAAGGGGAACGCGCGCAGCAGATCCGCCTGGGTTCGCCTGGAATCCTGCAGCGCCTGTTCCAGTGCCGCCCCAAGTTCGGACTCCTTCTGCTTCCTGCGCTTCAGCTCTTCCAGAGCAACGGCGTCACTCAGCACTTCCGTGCTCGCGGGACCCAGGGTGCCGAGTCGAAGAGCCCTCAGTTCTTCGCCCAGCTCGATCTGGCGGACGGCAGCTGCGCCGGCACCGCGCGCCAAGCGGGCGAACTGTTGCAGGCGGGACAGGATCTCAGGGTGCAGGGCGGGCGTGTCCAGGGCGGCGGCGTTTACCTCGCTCTGGATGGTCTGAAGGTGCCACAGCGCCTTGGGCGCTGCAGCGGTATCAATTCCGGTGGTCATGGCGGTATCAGTACTTTCCGATGATATGTGCGCTGGTGCTGGACACCAGGTTCAACAGGCTTTCAAACAGTTGGGCGGCTGCGTCCCGCATATCGCGGGTCTTTACCGATTGATCCTGCTGTTCGTCGGCGATCCGGCGGAAGACATCGGCCACCAGCAGCGCCAACTGACGCTCGGCTTCGGTCATTTCGGCTTCGATGTTGACACCGGCGGAGACGGTTCCGCCGATGGAAGGGGCGAGCATGTTCAGCATCATCGCGTTGCTGGCGGGAATCTGGGCGCGTGCGTTCACCTCCGGGCTATCAGAGCGGAGATCATCCACCCCGGGCTCGCCCGCCTGTGCCCGGGCGACATGCTTCATCGACGTGTCAGCGCCTGCGTCTGCCTCAACCGCAGCGCTCAGGCGATCACCACGCTGGCCGATCTGCGCGGGCTTCCCGTCCAGCTCACGGGCAGGACGCATCTCGGACGCCGGGGTAGTGTTGCCCTTTGCGCCGCCGCTGGATGTTTTCACAGCCGAATCCAGCTTGTTTCCGCCCATGACATTCTTTTCAGCCGACTTCACCTGCATGGACGTCGACTTGAAGGTCTGCTTGAGGGCGGCGCCGCCGATCGCACCGGTCATCACCGCTGCACCGATGGCACCACCCAGGCCTTCGCGCGCCTTCTCGATGCCCTTGTTGCCCGCCAGGATGGTGATCTCGCGCTGCATCACCACCATCTCCGTGCTGTTGTCGCGATCCATCTTTTCGAACTTGAGCAGCAGATGCCGCAGCATCGCAAGCAGATGGCTGAACGGACTGGACGTGATCCACGCGCCCGCGTTCGCTGACCGTTCACCGATGTCGGCGTCCAGGCCTGTCGCCGGGACCGGAGCCGAGGCGGCCGTCGCACTCTCACGGGCGTTCCGGTCGGTGGCCTGCGTCACCGCACCTTCGCTGGCACGGGCAGCTGCGCCCTCTTCGCTCCTGATCGGATCCTGGCTCGCCGTCAGGGCTGCCAGCATCTGCGGCAGCTTGCTCACAATGCCGGCAAGACGTTCACCTGCTTCGCGCACCGGAATGGTAGACGGACGCAGCTCCGCCACCGGTGCCGGACCAGTGCGCCCTTCACCGGCCCCGGTGCCGGCCAGCATCCGGGCGGCAACAGCGTCGGTAAGCGTGCGGATGGTGTCGGCGTTCATTGCCGTGGGGGTGCCGCGCGCGACAGCTTCACTGCCTGCGGTCTGCTTGCCCAGCGAAGGCTGGATCGGCGCCAGGGTCAATGGCGTGGGGAGGATGGATGTGGTCATCAAATGTGCCCTATGTGTATGGTGGAAGGGTGGCCGGGTCAGGCAGTCGCGCTGCCGATGCGTGCGGTGACGAAACGGGCAGTGTCGTGCTCCGATTCCTGGACGTTTGTCATCTGCTGGAACAGGTCGGCCACCAGGTTGTTGGTCTGCATGAAGTACTCCAGGATCTTCTGGATGAGGTCACGGAAGATCGCGCTGTCGGCCAACCCGACTTCCAGCTGTGCCAGCAGCTTTGCGGCATCGATGTGCATCTCGGCGATGACGACCGCACCAATGCCTTGGCTGGTTTGATTGGCGAACTGCAGCGTGTGAGACGCTTTCATGGCATACCCCGCGCGCGTGGCCAGGGTATCGGCGTTGCTTCCAGTGACCTTGGCAGCGGTCTTGCTGATTGCCTTGGCTACGTCGTCCACGGTCTGGCTCACCGAACGTGCGGCAGCCTTGATCATCTGCGGCAATGCCTTGCTGATCGCCTCGGACACCGCACGGGTGACGGCCTTGGCCAACTGCTGCACGGCAGCAGTGCCAGCGACCTTCTTGGTCAGCACCACGGCGGCGATGATCATGGCGGCCACCGCGATCACGCCCAGCACGTCCTTGATCTTGTCCACGAACGCGGAGGAGACTCCCAGTGAGGTGAGGATGTCGCCGATGACGTTGCCGACCTGCTTCACCAGCTCCATGACCAGCTTCATGATGGGTTCCATGATCTTGCCCATGATGTCCAGGCCCAGCTCTTCGCCGATAGCCAGCGCCAGCCCCACGCCGGCCAGCACCATGCTGGCGCCGCCGGTGAACGGCGCCGCGACCACCGCCACCACCGCGACCACCCAGCCGACGATCTTGCCAATGCAGCCCATCTTTTTCTGGGCCGCTTCGGCTTTGGCCAGTTCTTCCTGGTACTCCCGTGAGCGGCGCATGTTTTCTGCCTCGCGCAGCTTCAGCACCTCCTGCACCAGCTTGGTGTCTGCTTCCAGCTTGGCGTCGTTGGCCTTGCCAATGATTTCCTGCAGCACGGCCAGCAGTTCGCTGAGCATGGCGGCATTGGTCCGGGCCTTTTCGTCGCCGCGGGCGCTGACGCTGCCGTTGGGGTCAAGCTTGTCCGCTTCGCTCTTGAACTGCTCCAGATCGGCCAGCGCCTTGTCCAGCACTGCACCCGCTTCGAACAGTGCCTTGGTGGCAGCCTCCACCTGGACCTGCTGCTCGGCGACCTTGCCCTTGGCTGCCTCCAGCTGGGCGCGGATGGCCTCCTGTTCCTCCGGCGGGGCGTCGGCCAGTGCCTGCTCCAGCCGGGCCACTTCGGCCTCGGCCTGCTTCAATGCTTCCAGCGCGGCGGCGAGCTCGCCTTCGGCGGTGCCCACGTCAGCCATCGCCGATTCGACCAGCGCCTGGGCAAGGCGGATGGCTTCGGACAGCTCGGCGGCCGACGCAGCGCGCTGGGCCAGACGCTGTTTGACCAGTTCCAGCTGCGAGGCCAGGCTGCGGCCGTTTTCGGTGGTGATCACTTCGCTCAGCTGCATCAGCAACTTGGCCAACGCCGCCTCCGGCGTCAACGGGGCCTGCGGCACGCCACTTGCTGCAGCGCGCATCACCCGCGCCATGTCGGCCAGGCGCAGCGTGGGCTTGTTCGGATCCTGCGCTTCTGTCCCGTCTGCCGCAACCAGCCGCTCCTCCGCGGCTTTGGCCAACAGATCCTGCGCCTGTCGGCTGATGGCTTCAATCTGGACGATTGATGCCGCACCAAAGCCGGCGGCGACGGCCGCGGCATGGGCGCGCGCGGCAGGCGTGGAGGTAATGGCCAACGGCGTCAGGCCGGGGGAAGCGGAGATGTTCATGCGGAATCGGTTTCCTCGGTAGTATCGGGCGGCGTTTCGCCATTGCTGGCCAGCGCCTGCAGGTAGACCTTGGCCCGTGCAAGCAGGGCGGGATCGGTGGAACGCAACTGCACCGTTTCAAAGCAGCCCTTGGCCATGGCGAGCTTGCCCATGGCCAGGTGACACTGGCCGACATGCAGCATCGGCCGTTCGTCGCTCTTGAGCAGCGCGTAGGCCAGTGCGTACATGTCGATGGCCTTGGCATACTCCTTCTTCATCTGCAGCACTGCGGCCAGGCCGAGTGCGTAATCGCCGTTGTAGAAGTCGTACAGGTACAGGAAGCGGAAGAACGTCTCGGCCTCGTCCAGACGGCCGTCGGTGTAGAAGCGGTGCGCGTAGGCGTACACGCTTTCCAGCAGGTCATCGCTGACCCCCTTCAGATCCTTGATTGCGGCGCCGGTCTGGGCGCCTTCGAACAACAGCTGGGCCAGTTCATCGAGCTGGGCCTGTTCGATTTCGGATCCAGCGGGGGCGTCGGGGGCATGGTTCATGGTGGTGTACCGGGTTGGTGCCAACGGCGCTGCAGGACAAGCACAGTGTGGCGGGGTTGCAAAGGGGGGACTTTCGGGTTTCCCTCATCCGGCAGGCGGATGAGGAGGGATGTCGTCAAGACCGGATGTCGGCTTCGAGCCGGTATTGGTTTCAGGAGCGGAATCTGATGGCGGTTCGGCGTGATTGCGCTCGATATCCTTCAGCCATGCCAGGATCCGCGCGATGGGCGCGGTCAGCTCCGCTGGCACGAACTGGTAACGGCGTACCTTGAAGTACACCGCACGCGCGACCGGAATGTCGCGGACCACCGGAATACCCCATTTTTCGGCCAGCGAAATGACCTTGCGCGCGCGGTTGCCACGCTCGCGCACGGAGACGAACTGCACGCCGGGGTAATCCGGGTGGGTGAAGATGCCGACGGCAATGTGGGTGGGGTTGGCCAGGATCATCGAAGAACCCGCCACGTCCGCCTGCACCTGGCCCGAGAGTTCCTCGCCGATCTGGCGGCGACGCTGCTTGATTTCCGGGTTGCCGTTGTGGTCCTTGTGCTCCTGCTTGACCTCGTGCTTCTCCATGCGCATTTCGCGGATGTAGAGCCGGTATTCGACAAACGCGGCGGCCAGCGCGATCGGCGACAGCACCGCCAGCAGCAGCGCGGTGCTGCGCCAGCCGACGCTGTGCCAGAGCGGGCCGGCGGCCTTGTCCGGCATCTGCACCTGTGCGAACAGGGTGGGCGCGAACAGTTTCCAGGCCAGCACCGCGAAGATGATGCCCGCCAGCAGGTAGAGCACGGCGGTCACCAGCCCCTTGATGGTCTTGAGCGAGAAAAGGTTCTTGAATCCGGAGATCGGGTTGACCCGGGCCAGATCGATGCGCACCGCTTCGGCGGCGATCACGCCCCGACTCTGCACCAGCGAGATGAGCACGGCAGCGACAATGGCGGCAGCACCCACCGGCACCGCGATCCACAGGAATGCCACGGTGGCCTGCCACGCGGCGTCGGCCGGGGTGAGGCTGAAACCACGCTCGGCCATGCCGCGGTAGAAGCCATGCAGCGCCCGGCTGGAGATCATCGTGGTCATGGCCACCAGCCCGGCCACCAGCACCGTCAGCCCGGCAAGGTCGCGGCTGACGAAGCTCTTGCCCTTCTTCGATTCCTTGAGCAGGCGATGCGGGGTGGGCTTTTCGGTTTTCACCTGGGCACCGCCAGCAGCAACTGCAGGGCATCGGTGCTGTCGCGGATCAACGGCACCTGCTGGGCCACGGTCGGCATCAGGTAGAACAGCAGCGCGATGAAGGCGATGTAGGACTTCACCGCCAACGAGATGGAGAACGGATTCATCTGCTGGGCAAAGCGCGACAATACGCCGAGCAGCACTTCCACCAGGAACAGCAGCAGCAGCACCGGCAGCGCCATGCGCACCGCGCCAGCCAGCAGGGTGCCGGCAAAGTCCTGCACACGGGCCAGGTCCAGCGCCAGCACGCCTCCCATCGGAATGAGCGTGTAACTGTCCTGGATCACTTCCAGCAGCACGATCATGCCGTCGGTCGCCAGGAACACCACCACGCTCATCAACTGCAGCAGGTTGGAGGTTTCGGTGGCCTCCATGCCGCTGACCGGGTCGAGCATGGCGCCGATGCCGGCACCTCGCTGGTTGTCGATGATGGCGCCCATGCCGTGGAAGATGTGGAACGGCAGGGCCACCACCAGTCCGATCGCGGTGCCGATCAGCACCTCACGCAGGACCACGCCAGCGGTGGAAAGGATGTCGGGCGGCACGATGGCACCGGTCGTGGCTGGCCACAACCCGATGAGAATCATGACCGCCACCACTGAACGGGTCATCTTCGCCGGCATGATTCCCGGCGACAGATACGGAATCCAGACCAGGCAGGCGCCGATGCGGGCCATGCCGAGCAGAGCCGGCAACCCATGGTCGCGGGCCAGCGCGACCAGTTCGGTGTCTAGCGCGGAAAGCTGCACTGCCCTACCCGTTCAGTGCGGTGTGCAGCGCCAGCCGGGCGAAATCCAGCATGCGCGCCGACATCCAGGTCATCAGCACCAGCAGGCAGGCGATGACCGAAAGCAGCTTGGCACCATAGGGCAGGGTCTGTTCCTGCAGCTGGGTGACGGTCTGGAACAGGCCGATGGCCAGGCCGACAATGGTTGCCACAGCCACGGGCGCGGCAGACAGCAGCAGGATGAGCAGCAGGCTTTTGTTGCCCATGAACATGATCGCGTCCATGGCTACATCGGCACGTCGAGATACTGGCGCACCAGACCCTGCGAGAGCAGGCTCCAGCCATCCATCGCCACGAACAGGATCAGCTTGATCGGCGCGGAAATGGTCACCGGGCTCATCATCATCATGCCCAGTGACAGCAGCACGCTGGACACCACCAGGTCGATCACCACGAACGGCAGATAGAGGTAGAAGCCGATGCGGAAGGCATCCTTCAGCTCGCTCAGGGCATAGGTGGGCATCAACGCAAACAGTGAGCGCTCATGCGGTTCGAGGTCCGGCACCGGCACGCCGTCTCCGGCATGGCGGGCCCGTTCGAAGAACTTCAGCAGCTCCGGGTCCGAATACGTGGCCAGGTAGACCTTGTAGCCGTCCAGGCTGCTGTCGAGGAAGGTGACCACGGCGGCAACCGAGTTCAGCGGGGCCTCCAGCGCGAGGTAGGCGTCGTACATGTTCTGCACGATCGGCTGCATCACGTAGAACGCCAGCATCAGCGCCAGCGCGTTGAGCACCATGTTGGACGGTACCTGCTGCAGGCCGAGGCCGTTGCGCAGCAGCACGAACACCACCGAGAACTTCAGGTAACAGGTGCCGGCCGCGATCAGGAACGGTAGCAGCGCGGCCATCGACATGACCGCGATCAGCGAGATGTCGTTGTTGACGAAGTTCATGGCAGCACGGGCGCCTGCGCCAGCTGCACGCCAAGCTGTTCACCCACCTGCACCAGTTCGCCCCGGGCGATGACCTGGCCGTTGACCCGCAGCTGCAGCTGCTTCCAGGCATCGGCCGGGAGGTTGAACACGGTACCGGGCTGCAGGCCATCCAGTTCACCGATGGCGTGTTGCAGCTGGCACAGCACCACATCCACGTTGACCGGCAGGCGCTTGATGTCGATGCCCGGACTGCTGGCGGGGTTGGCGGTTTCCGCTGCGGGCGGGGCGGAGGGTGTGATGTCGGCGCAGCCGTCATCGTCGTCGAGGAAGTCGAAAGGTGTATTCACGGAGATGGTCTCTAGAGTGAAGTCGAAGGAGTACAGGCGGCGTGCGCCGCTGCGCGCCACCGGCTGCAGCAGGTCAAGCAGCAGCACCGCCCCGGGGGCCAGGCGGCGCAGGCGGTGCAGCGGCAGGCACAAGCGTGCGATGCCCACTTCCACCGGCACGCGCAGGCGGAGGGTGGTGGGTGCCAGAGAGGCACCGGCGGCGCTTTCGGCGTGTTCGATCCAGGCCATGCCCTGGGCAGTGGGCAGGCAGGGCTGCGGGCCCTTGCCGAACCCAAGCGCATTCACCGGCACCACCTCGCGCAGGCTGGCCTGGGCGGCGTGGAACGGGGCGGCGGCGATGTCCAGCAACGGCCTGTCGGGCAACCAGCATGCAAGCGCGGCGTGGTCGACCAGTTCGGACCAGGCGAGGCTGGCCAAGGCCGGCAGCATCGCCGGGCACCACTGGTCGGCCGCCACCGCCAGACGCAGCGCGCCGCCCTGCCCGCTGACGTCGAAGCGCAGCATGGCGCCACGCGCCGGCAGTGGCTCCCAGGCGGGCGTGATGCCCGCGCGTGCGCAGGCCGCGAGGGTGGCGGCCTGCGCTGCTGCGGCCGCCGTCACGCTGGGGAAGGGCCAACGCTGCGCGTTCATGCGTGGCCCTGGCGGCCGCGACGACGGCGCTCATCGGTGGCGTGGTCGCTGCTGTCCACGGCGATCTGCAGCTCGGTGCCCTGCGGCGCCGATGCTGACGACAGCGCCTGGCCAACGCGGGCCGACGAGGCCTGCATGTGCAGCCGACCGCCCTCCAGGACCGCACGTACCCGATGGCCCGGGCCCCAGCTGCTGAAGGCTACATTGAGATGGCTGGCAGCGTCGGCGCGCGGTGCGTTGGCGATCTGCAGGTTGGCCTGGCGTACCGTACGCGCGTGGTGGCGCGTACCGAGGTTGGCCTCCTCACGCCGCAACTCGGCCCGGGTCTGGCCGTCGTCGCCTGCGTCGGCAGGTGGCGGGGACGGCGTCGATGGACTGCTGGCAACGTTCGCCGGCGGCGTCGTGTCCGGCGCCATCGGCTGGTCGGCGGTTGATGACGGGGCAGCCGATGCGACCGGAGACGACGCCGGCGTTGCGGGTGCCGACGCTGAGGGGTTGCCGGATGCGCCGGTGGCTTTCCGCGGCGCGTGCTGCTGCAGCGGGGCGGGTGTCGTTGGCGCTGCCGCAGGCGTGGCCGTCGTGCGGGTGATGGCCGGCTCACCTGCTGCAACCGGCACCGGCAGCACGGATCCAGGGCCGGCGCCGCCCGCGACGGCATGGGATGGGCCCGCCGCCGTGGAGGAAGCGGGCTGCGGAACTGCGCCCGGCGCTGCACCGGTGCCGATGCCGGGCTCGGTCCGAACCGGAGCCGAGGCGCCGGCGTCGCCGCCGGGCAGCAGCTGGGACGATGCGGCGGCGGCCATGCGCGGTACGGCCGGCGACGGTTCCGGACGTTGCACGGTGTCTTTTGCAGGCAACGGCACGGCGACCGGCGCGCTCAGGAGCGGCACGCGTTCGCGTGGCTTGTGCGGCGTTGGGCCGCGGTCCTCATCGCGGGGCTGCAGCTGTTCGCGCGACATGACCACATCGATGTGTTCCGGCGGCAGCGGCGGCTCCAGCTCCGCGCCGTTCCAGCCATCGTCGGCCTCCGCTACGGCCTGCGGTGGCGGATCCTGCGGCGATGCCGCGTCGGATGCCTTGCCGGACGCGGCGTCGGGTGCCTCGCCGGATGCGCCGGATGCGCCGGCCGCGTCGTCCATCGCGTGCGGTTGCCGCGGGTGACGCGCCACGCGGTCGCTCAGGCTCACCGGCGCGGGCAGTTCCAATGCCGACGCAAGTACCGCCGACGGGTGTTCGTGGATGATCAACGACATGTGTATTCCTCTTGGATCTGACGCTCCTGGCGGCGCTGGCGCGCCTGCCGGTGCTTCTGGTCGATGTGGGCGCCGACGGCCTGCAGCCGGCGTGCGCGTGAGTGATGGCCGGCTGCGTCGTGGCGCAGCTGCTGCTCCTGCTCGCGCGCGTCGCCGGCCTGCTCGCGCAGATGGCCGGCGCGCAGCTCGCACTCCAGGACATGGGCGCGGGCGATGGCAACACCGCGGAGGCGCTCGAACAGGCGCTGGCGGTCCAGTCCGTGCTCTTCGCCGAGTTGCGCCTGCCGCAGGCGCTCGTCAGCAGCCTTGCGCAGTCCCGCGGCCTCCTGCTCGCGGCGGGCGGCATGCTCTGCCTGCTCGCGTGCTTCGCGTCGCAGCCGATGCGCGCGATGGTCGAGCAGCGTGGCCAGGCGCACCGGATCAGCGGGCGAGCGCATCGAGTGCCTCCAGCGCGGCATCCAGCGTCACCGGCTCATGCATGCCCTGTTGCAGGAAGGCCAGCAGGCGCGGTTCACGGGCCACGGCATCATCCTGCTCGGGCTGCACCCGGACGGTATTCGCCAATGTCGCGCAGCAGCTGCAGGTCATCCAGCCGCCCCATGACCGCGCGCACCACACTGGCGGCAGCAGCCTGGTTTCTGCTGGCCAGCTGCGGGAACAGGCGGCTGGCGCTGCGCAGCACATCGATGGCCGGGAAATGGCCACGCTGGGCCAGGCGCGGGCTGAGGTACACATGCCCGTCGAGCAGCGATTTGACTTCCTCGCCTACCGGGTCGGGGTCGGCATCGTCTTCCAGCAGCACCGTGTAGAACGCGGTGATGCTGCCGGATTCGGCATTGCCGGGGCGTTCCACCAGCCGCGGCAGCGCTTCGAATACCGAGGCGGGAAAACCCCGCCGCGCCGGCGGCTCGCCGGCCGACAATGCCACGTCGCGCAGCGCGCGGGCGTAGCGCGTGGCCGAGTCCATCACCAGCAGCACGCGGCTGCCCTGGTCGCGGAAGTACTCGGCGATGCGGGTGGCGACCATGGCCGCGTTGACCCGGGTGGCCGGTGAGGAATCCGAGGTGGCCTGGACGATGATCGTACGCGCGGCGGCCGGACCCTGGCGGATCGCATCTACGAACGATGCCACCTCGCGGCCGCGTTCACCCACCAGCGCCACTACCCGCACATCACAGTCCGCATTGGCCAGCAGCATTTCCACCAGGGTGGTCTTGCCACAGCCGGCGGCGGCGAAGATGCCCATGCGCTGGCCTTCGCCGACGGTGAGCAGCGCATCAAGCGCGCGGATGCCGGTGGCAAAGGGGACCTGGATCGGGCGCCGCTGGCGGTAGTCCAGCGCGGCAGCCTGCACCGGGCTGGACACGCCCGCGTCATCCACCGTTTCACCCGTCTGCAGGCGCTCCACGACCACGCCGAAGCCGTCCAGCACGCAGCCGAGCAGATGCGTGCCCAGCGCCACCTGCAGGGGCCGCCCGGTGGCGGCCACGACAACGTCGGCCGCCAGGCGTACCGGGGCGCCGATCAAGGCCAGGGTGGCCACCCCATGGTCAACCCGGGTGACCACGCCATGGGTCAACACGCGATCATCGCGCGCCGAACGGCGTACGTGGCAATGCTCGCCCACGGCGACATCGGCCAGCGGCACGCGCAGCTCACCGGCGCGCATCGCCACCGGCGTTGCACATGGGCGCCAGCAGGGCGTGGCCATTGTCACCGCAGCAGGCCCTGCAGTTCGAGCACGCGGGCGTGGAAGCCTTCGATGGCCGCAGCCAGCAGGCTGGATTCACGCTGGCAGTCCGGCTGCAGCGCGCCGCCCACCAGGCACCCCTCTTCGAGCTGGCGCAGGGCGAGGCAGCCGTTGGCGAAGTGCGCGGCCGGCGCCGACAGCGCGGTAAGCAGTTCGTCGGCACGGTTGCTGAAGCGCTCGGCCGGCGAGGTCTCCAGGCGCCCCCACAGGTACACCAGGTCATCAACCGGATCGAGCAGCAGCTCGCCCACATCGGCAAAGCCCATCACAACGGACGAATGCGTGTCGAACTGGAACCGCGAGGGGTCGCAGCCCAGCTCCTGGAGGGCGGCGTTGAGGGTATCTAGCAGGGAGGTCATATGCTTCTCATCACATCAAGGGTGACCGTGTCGGAGATCTCGGCAAACGAGAGCACCGGGGTCGAGGGGAGGCGGTTTTCAATGAAGCGCTTCACGAAGCGGCGGATGTCCGGCGCCACCATCAGCACCGTGTCGGGACGATGCGCGGTCACCTCGCCAACGTGCAGCGCGATGCGGTCCAGCAGCTCGCCGGCTGCGGCCGGTTCGAGGTTGAGGTAGGCCGCGCCCTGGCTCTGGCGGATACCGGCACGGATCTGGTCTTCGACCGGGCTGGAAACCAGGACGGCCGGGATGCGCCCTTCCCGGGCGAAGCGCGCGGAGATGTAGCGCGACAGCGCACCCCGCACATGTTCGACGAGCAGGATCACGTCCTTTTCGCGCTGGCCCCACTGCGCCAGGGTTTCCAGCACGACTTTCATGTTGCGGATGGACACGTCTTCGCGCAGCAGGCGCTGGAGTACTTCAGCAACGCGCTGGATCGGCATGTGCCGGTAGGTTTCCTTGACCAGTTCCGGGAAGCGCTTTTCCAGGGCGTCCAGCACGTGCTTGGCTTCCTGGATGCCGAACAGCTCGCCCACGTTGCGCAGCACCGCGCCGTGCACCATGCGGCGCAGTTCCTCGTAATCGCTGGAGACCTCGCAGCCCAGCGCCCGGACGTCTTCGTCGGCGCCGGCCGGTACCCAGCGCGCAGTGCCCCCTTCGTGCGGCACCACCAGGCCCATGCCCAGCGCCTCCAGCTCTTCCTGCCGGCCCCAGACGCGGACGTGCCCGCTCACCACGCTCGAGGAGGCAGCCGGAATCTCGTTGATCAGCACCTTTACCTCGTGCTCGCTGGCGGGCACGTGGCTGCGCAGGACCAACGGTGCGAGCTGCATGCCGGTGTTGACGAAGGCGTCGTGGCGAAGCTGTTCCTCCCACTCCCCGGCCACGCCCGCCTCGTGCAGGGCCGGTGGCATCAACAGGATCAGCGGCAGGGTTTCGCTGGTCAGGCGCGCGGTGGCGGTGTCGCCCTTGCCGGCCGGTGCCGGTGCGCCGCCCTGCCCCGATGCCTGCGCCGCGCTGCCTTCTGCGGTGCTGCGGTGGCGCAGGCGCCACACCAGCACCGCGGCCAGGCCCACGGCGAGACCGGCGAACACCGGCAGCGGGAACCCCGGCAGCAGGCCCAGCAGCAGCACCAGCACCGCGCCGGTGCCCAGCACCACGTTGCTGTTGAACAGTTCGCCAAGGATGTTGGCGCCCAGGTTGTTGCTCTCGCCGCTGACGCGGGTGACGATGAAACCGGCGCTGATGCAGATCAGCAGCGCCGGGATCTGCGCGACCAGGCCGTCGCCGATGGTCAACAGCGTGAAGGTGTTGAGCGCCTGCGAGAATGCCATGCCATGCTGCAGCATGCCCACGGCGATGCCGCCGAACAGGTTGACGAACACGATCACGATGCCGGCGATGGCGTCACCCTTGACGAACTTCATGGCGCCGTCGTACGAGCCATACAGCTGGCTTTCGCGCTCGACATCGCGGCGACGTCGCTGTGCCTCTTCCGAGGTGATCGCTTCAGCGCGCAGGTCCGCATCGATGCTCATCTGCTTGCCGGGCATGCCATCAAGCGAGAAACGCGCGACCACTTCACCGATTCGCTCGGAACCCTTGGTGATGACGATGAACTGGACCAGGGTGATGATGGCGAAGATCACCGCGCCCACCACCAGGTTGTCGCCCACCACGAAGTCGCCGAAGGCGCTGATGATGTGGCCGGCATCGGCATCCAGCAGGATCAGCCGGCTGGTGCTGACCGACAGCGCCAGCCGCATCAGGGTGGTGAACAGCAGCACCGAGGGGAAGGTGGAGAAGTTGAGGATGCGCTCGACGTAGAACGAGCTGAGGAAGATGACGATCGCCACGGCCATGTTCAGGCCGATCAGCAGATCGACCAGGAAGGTGGGCAGCGGGATGATCAGCATGGCCACGATCACGGCCATCAGCACCACCAGCGCCATTTCCGGGCGCAGGATGCCGCGGGCGCGCGCGCCCAGCCCGCTCACGGCGGTAGTGGCACGGCTGCTCATACGCTTACCCCGCCGGCGTGGCCGGCATGCCAATGCTCACGTTTCATGCTTTCCACCACCATGACCTCCAGGGACTTCGCTGCGCGCTCGCGCGCGACGTCATCGCTCCATACCGCGTCGGGCAACCCGCCCAGCGCGCGGCGCAGCGCCTGCACCAGGCGCGCGCGCTCCACCGCCGACAACGCCACGCGCGCATCTGCCAACGGCCCGGCGAACAGGGCCGCCCAGTCCTGCAGGCCGCGCACCACATCCAGCAGCCCGCCGACCACGGCCTCGGCGGTGGTGGACAGCCGCGCCAGCAGCCGGTCGCGGTTTGCCTCCTGCACCAGCAGGTGGTCGGTGGACCGCAGTACGGCCAGGTTGCGCACCTGGCGCAACAGCCGGCCGAACTCCAGGTGGGAGGCACTGGGGTCGAGCGAATACATGTCCGCGCCGATCGCCTGTTCCATGAAATCCACCACCTGCGCGCGCCGCTCGAAGCCGTACGTCGCGATCCAGCCGGCGTATTCGCCGACACAGTCCTGGTGGTTGCCGATGAAGTCGCGGTAGCTCTGGCGCAGTGCACGCGCCGAAAACTGGCTGCCGCGCGCGGCCAACCGCGCCTTGATCGCCACGTTCAGGCCGCCGCGGGCGGCTGCGGCATTGCCCTGCGCGGCCTCGTCGGTGAGCAGCTGCTCCAGCGACTGCTGCAACAGCTCGCGCAGCTCCTGCAGTTCGTCATCGGCAATCAGCGAGCGCAGCACTGCCAGCATGTCACTGGGGTCGGGAAACAGCTGCCTGAGCAGCGCAAGCAGCTGTACCGGGCTGCGCATGCCGTCCAGCAGTGCGCGCAGGTCGGTGACCTTGCTGTACACCTCATCATCCAGTACGTGGTCGATCCACGCCTGCGATTCGCCGGCGCCGGTGCTGCGCTGCCCATCTCGGCGGCGCTGCAACGAGGCCACCAACGCAGCCAGGTCGTCCTGCATGGACATGGCGGTGGCCAACGAGCCCGGCCTGGACGGTTTGCCCAACCCGGACAGCAGGTCTTTCGCGGTATCGTCACGGTCGCCCTGCGTACTGGCCTGGCGCGGCGTGACCGGCAGCGGCGTGGTGACGTGTCGGTTAATGGCCGGCAGTGCCATGTGCGCCCTCCGCAGCGTTGAGGTGCGGGTGCACGGCGCGGATGGTGTCGCGCACGCTGTCGCCCACCTCGGGGCCGTAGATCTCCGGCATGCGCCGCCCATCGACCGGATCGCTGCCGGTGAGCAGGCGCGGCTGGATCAGGAATACGCGTACCAGGCTTTCGGCCGAGCGGCTGTCCTGGCCGAACAGCTTGCCCACCGCGGGTATGCGGCGCAGGCCGGGAATGCCGCTGTAGCCGGTGTCGGACTGGCTGCGGGTGTAGCCGCCCACCAGCAGGCTGAGCTCCTGCGGCACCCTGGCCACGGTGTCGATCACGGTACGGTTGACCACCGGCAACGCATCGACCGAGCGGGTGGCATCGACCGCACCGTCTTCGACCTTCAACTGCATTTCCACTTCGTTGCCACTGGAAATACGCGGGCGCACGCTGATCAGGGTGCCGTAGGTCACCTGTTCCAGCGACACCGCGCGGTCACCCACCAGCTGGGTGTAGAACGTCTGGTTGCTGTCGAAATACGCCGGGATGTTCTCCTGGGTCAGCAGCACCGGGCGCGAGATGATATGCGCGTCGCCCTTGCTTGCCATGGCCTGCACCGAGGCCAGGAAGCGGCTGCCGTCGAGCGTGCTGACCGAGGGCGACTGGTTGATGCCGATCGCCAGCCGGTTGCCGATGTTGATGCCACCGCTCCAGTTCACGCCCAGGCGATCGAGCTCGGTCTTCTTGATGTCGATG
Organism: Stenotrophomonas sp. NPDC047960; assembly: GCF_043204395.1. Taxonomy (NCBI): domain Bacteria; kingdom Pseudomonadati; phylum Pseudomonadota; class Gammaproteobacteria; order Lysobacterales; family Lysobacteraceae; genus Stenotrophomonas; species Stenotrophomonas sp. NPDC047960. The sequence continues at coordinate 153,460 of NZ_JBIDBX010000004.1, forward strand.
ATCCACAGCGACATTTCGATCTGCTTGCGCGGCACGTCCAGCTCGCCGACCAGGCGCTTGACCTGTTCGATCTGCGCCAGCGTCCCCCGAACGACCAGGCTGTTGGTTTCCGCATACGCCATCACCACGGCCGGGCTCGGGCCGACCGGCACCGAGCTCGCCACCTGCGCCGTCGGCTGCGCTGCGGGGTTTACCGGCAGGGTCTCTTCGGTAATGGTGGCCGGATCAGCCGGCAGCGATGGCTGCTTCACCACGGCGCCGAAATCGCCCAGCTGGAGGACGCTGGCCAACACGTCGGCCAGGCCGGGCAGCGGGACTTCGGTGTTGCGCAGGCCGTAGCGACGCCCGTTGACGAAGCTGTGCTCGAGCTTGATCACCTCCACGTGGTGTGGACTGGCATCGGCGCCCTCGTAGAGGTCGTCCAGGTAGCGCGCCGCGTTCATCACGATGTCCACGTACACCGGCGGACCGGCCACGTAGAACGTGCCGTCGGCGCCTCCGCCGCGCACCGGATAGCGCGTATCGGACAGCCGTGCCTTGCGCAGGAAGTCCGACAGCGTGGCGATCGAGGTATGCCGCAGCCGGCCCACCGCATTCTTCTGCTCATCGGCGTCGTACACGTAGATGGACTGGCCGTCGCTGTACCAGACCAGGCCCAGTTCGGCCGACACCTTGGCCAGCACGTCGAACGGCCGCGCCAGGTCGAAGCTGCCGCTGACTTTCTTCTTGTTGGCCTTGGGGCTGATCACCACCGCCTGGCGCGCACGCGCACCCAGGGCGTTGAGCAGGTGGCTGGCGTTGTCGGCGCGGGAAACGAAACCGGAGGCGTGAGGCAGGTCTGCGCGATCCTGGATCGCGGTGCCTTCCAGCGGGGTCTGGGCGAAGGCAAGGGAGGGGACGATCAACAGCAACAGATACAACGTCAGGGAACGCATGGATCACTCGTTGGGCGTCGAGACGGCCCGGTAGACGGAAAGGGGCGAACAGCCGATGAGCGATTTGACGTCGGTGCAGAAGTGCGACAGCGACGCATAGCCGTGATCGGCGGCGAGATAGGTGAACGAGCGCGCGCGGCCGGGATAGGCCAGCAGCGCGCGCGCAGCGCGCTGGATGCGCAGCTCGCGTTTGAGCGGGCGGCCCAGCACCTGCCGACAACGGCGGTGGAACTGCGCCGAGGACAGACCGTAGCGCTGGGCCAGCGCGGCGACGGTGTTTTCGCCGCCTTCGTCCAGCAGGAACCGCATCAGTCCGTAGCTTTCGCTGCGCGCCAGGTGCCGCAGCAGGTGGGCGGCCTGGCTGTCGTCAGGCTGCCCGGCACCGCGGGCCAGCTGGTCGATCAGCCACGCGGACGCTACATCCGGGTCCTCCAGCGCTGCCGGTACCACCCAGCACACGGGCTGCGGCTCGGCGGTCGGGCGCAGCACGTTGCTGGCATGGTCAAAGTGGGCCAGCGCGCGCGCCATGCCGCCGCCGGCCAGCGCGATGATGCCCAGCCCGCTGTCGCGCGGCAGCGGCAGGCCGGCCAGCAGCAGGCGGTCACCGGCCGACAGGCAAACGGCCCGCCCGCCGACGTTGAGGTCGATGGAGCCCTGCCCTGCATTGACGATGACGTGCATCCAACCACTCCCGTTCAGGTACTGCCGAGGCGGGACGCGGTCTGCGGCCCTGCTCGATGAGGGCTGCATGTTGGAGACGACAGGGGGGCAAGGCTCTACAAGAAGTTAGAAAGCCGCCCCGAGTTGCGGTATTTGTAGCGACCCCATCCAGACGGTTGCGCGCAGGCGCCACCAGGAATCGATCCCATGACACCGCTGCTCGGCATCCACCATGTCGCCCTGATCTGTGCCGATTACGACCGCTCGCGCGACTTCTATGTCCGCGTGCTGGGCCTCACGGTCAGGGCGGAACACCACCGCGCCGCGCGCGACTCGTGGAAGCTGGACCTGGCCCTGCCCGACGGTGGCCAGCTGGAGCTGTTTTCGTTCCCGTCGCCCCCGCCCCGGCCCAGCCGCCCCGAAGCCCAGGGGCTGCGCCACCTGGCATTCCGGGTGGCCGCGCTGGAGCCGATGATCGAGCGGCTGGCCGCTGAAGGCGTGCCCTGCGAACCGGTCCGCGTTGACGAATACACCGGCCAGCGCTTCACCTTTTTCGCCGACCCGGACGGGCTGCCACTGGAGCTGTACGAATCCAACTGAATAGGTTGTGGCGGGGCGGCGCCCTACGTTCCGTACCAGAGCGAATGGGTATACAGTCCAGCTGTCCCGGCCGCACGCCGGCATTCACGTACATCCCTGGGAGGGGAACCATGCGCAAGACCTTCAAGACCCTGTTGCTGGCGCTGCCACTGATGATGGCCGCCCTGTCCGCTTCGGCCGCCGACGGCGCGGTGGGCCGCTGGAAGACCATCGACGACAAGACCGGCAAGGTGAAGTCGATCGTGGAGATCACCCAGGCCAGCAATGGCACGCTGAGCGGCAAGGTGGTGGAAGTGCTGCACTCGGACAAGGGCCCCAACCCGGTCTGCGACGACTGCACTGGCGCCAACAAGGGCAAGCCGGTGAAAGGCATGACCATCCTGTGGAACCTGAAGCAGGACAAGGGCAGCACCACCCAGTGGTCGGGCGGCACCGTGCTGGATCCGGCCAACGGCAAGACCTACAAGTCCAAGCTGGAGCTGCAGCCGGGCGGCAAGAAGCTGGACATGTCCGGCTGCGTGGCGTTCATCTGCCGCGCCCAGACCTGGATCCGCGAGTAAGCGCTGGCCCGGGGGGAGCGTGCGATAATCCCGCGTTCCCCCCGCACCCGCGCAGATCATGACCCGCACCGCTCTTGTCACCACCGCACTGCCCTACGCCAACGGCCCGCTGCACCTGGGCCACCTGGTCGGCTACATCCAGGCTGACATCTGGGTGCGCGCGCGGCGGATGAGTGGCGGCAAGACCTGGTTCGTGTGCGCCGACGACACCCACGGCACGCCGATCATGCTGGCGGCCGAGAAGGCCGGGGTGACCCCGGAAGCCTTCATCGCCAACATCCAGGCCAGCCACGAGCGTGATTTCGCCGCGTTCGGGGTCGCGTTCGACCACTACGACTCGACCAATTCGGCCGGCAACAAGGCACTCACCGAAGCGTTCTACCTCAAGCTCGAGGCGGAAGGGCATATCACGCGCCGTTCGGTGGCCCAGTTCTACGACCCGGCCAAGGGCATGTTCCTGCCCGACCGCTACATCAAGGGCATCTGCCCCAACTGCGGCACGCCCGATCAGTACGGCGACAACTGCGAAGTGTGCGGTGCCACCTACTCACCGACCGACCTCAAGGACCCGCGTTCGGTCATTTCTGGCGCCACGCCTGAAATCCGCGATTCGGAGCATTTCTTCTTCGAGGTGGGCCGTTTCGAGGCGTTCCTGCGCGAGTGGCTGGCTGGCGACGTGGCCCTGCCCGGGGTGAAGGCCAAGCTGGGCGAGTGGCTCAATGCCGAGGGCGGCCTGCGCGCGTGGGACATCTCCCGCGACGCGCCGTACTTCGGCTTCCAGATTCCGGGCCACCCCGGCAAGTATTTCTACGTCTGGCTGGATGCGCCGATCGGCTACCTGTCCAGCTTCCAGGCGCTGTGCGCGAAGAACGGCGAGGATTTCGAGGCGCACCTGCGCGCCGGCACCAGCACCGAGCTGCATCATTTCATCGGCAAGGACATCGTCAACTTCCACGGCCTGTTCTGGCCAGCGGTGCTGCACGGTACCGGCCACCGCGCGCCGACCCGCCTGCACGTCAACGGCTACCTCACCGTGGATGGCGCGAAGATGTCCAAGTCACGCGGGACCTTCGTGATGGCCCGCACCTTCCTGGATGCCGGCCTCGAGCCGGAGGCGCTGCGCTATTACTTCGCGGCCAAGTCATCGGGCGGCGTCGACGATCTCGACCTGAACCTGGGCGACTTCGTCGCACGCGTCAACGCGGACCTGGTCGGCAAGTTCGTCAACCTGGCCAGCCGCTGCGCCGGCTTCATCAGCAAGCGCTTCGACGGTCGCCTGGCCGATGCGCTGCCCGATGCCGCGCAGTACGAGCGCTTCGTGGCCGCGCTGGCACCGGTGCGCGAGGCCTACGAGCGCAACGATCCGGCCGCCGCATTGCGCCTGACCATGGCGCTGGCCGACGAAGCCAACCGCTACATCGACGAGCAGAAGCCGTGGGTGATCGCCAAGCAGGAAGGCGCCGATACGCAGCTGCAGTCAGTGTGCACCCAGGGCCTGAACCTGTTCCGCGTGCTGGTGACCGCACTGAAGCCGGTGCTACCGGCTACTGCCGCGCAGGCCGAAACGTTCCTGGCCGCCCCGGTGCCGCGCTGGACCGACATCGCCTCGCCGCTGCTTTCCCACACCATCGCCGTGTACAGCCCGCTGTTCACCCGTATCGACCCGAAAATGATTGACGCCATGACCGACGCTTCCAAGGACACCCTCGCCGCCCCCGCCCCTGCGGCCCCGGCCAAGCCCGCCAAGCCGGCGGCAGCGGCCGCCGCGCCGGCCGCCGCTGCAGCTGCGCCTGCGGAAGGCCCGGCCTACATCGGCATCGAGGACTTCGCCAAGCTCGACCTGCGCATCGGCAAGGTGCTGGCCTGCGAATTCGTGGACGGCTCGGACAAGCTGCTGCGCTTCGAGCTGGATGCCGGCGAACTGGGCAAGCGCCAGATCTTCTCCGGCATCCGCGCCAGCTACGGCGAGCCGGAAGCGCTGGTTGGCCGCAGCGTGGTGTTCATCGCCAACCTGGCGCCGCGCAAGATGCGCTTCGGACTGAGCGAAGGCATGATCCTGTCGGCCGGTTTCGATGGCGGCGCGCTGGCCCTGCTTGATGCCGACAGCAGCGCCCTGCCGGGCATGCCGGTTCGTTGATGGCGACGGGCCACGACCAACGGTCGTGGCCTACCGGGGGAATTGGCGTGGAATTGGCGCTCATCGATTTCGACCATACCGTCACCACCTGCGATACGTACGGGCGCTTCCTGCGCCGCGTGGCCACGCCCGAACAGCTGGCGCAGGCGTGGTGGAAGGTGGGACCGTGGCTGTTGGCCTATCGATTGAAGCTGATTTCCGCCGAACGGATCCGGGCACGGGTCACTCGCTTGACCCTGCGTGATCGGCATGCAGACGACATCGCCACGCAGGCGTCGGGCTTCTCCCGCGAGGTACTGCCGGAGGTGGTGCGTCCAAGCATGCTGGAACAGATCCGCTGGCACCTGCAGCAGCGGCACACGGTGGTGATCGTGTCCGGTTCGCTGGACCTGTACCTGCGGCCGTGGTGCGAGGCAATGGGCGTGGACCTGATCTGCAACCGTCTTGAAAGCCTGGATGGCCGCCTGACCGGGCGCTATGCCGACGGTGACTGCGCGCCGCACAAGGTGGACCGCATCCGCGAACGCTACGACCTGTCGCGCTATCTACGCATCCACGCTTACGGCGACAGCCGCGAAGATCGCCCGATGCTGGCGCTGGCGCAGGAACGCTGGTATCGCGGGAAACCCCTGAAATGAACACGCTGATCGAACGCCTCGACCGCCTGCTGCCGCAGACCCAGTGCGGGCAATGCGGCTACGACGGCTGCCGTCCTTACGCCGAGGCGATGGCGCGCGGCGAGGCGGGCGTGGACCATTGCCCGCCCGGGGGTGATCAGGGTGCACGTGCATTGGCACGGGTGCTGGGTGTGCCAGCACTGCCATTCGACCGCCGCCGTGGTGAGCACAAGCCCGCGCAGGTCGCGCGGGTGATCGAAGCCGACTGCATCGGCTGCACCAAGTGCATCCAGGCCTGCCCGGTGGATGCGATCGTGGGCGGCGCCAGGTACATGCACGCAGTGATTGCCGATCTGTGTACCGGTTGCGAGTTGTGCATTCCACCCTGCCCGGTGGATTGCATCGAACTGGTGTTGGTCGCCTGATACGGCGCAGCCACGCAGGCGTGGCTGCGCGGACGATCAGGGCAACGCGGCCGTGATCACGATCTCCACCTTCCAGCTCGGGTCGGCCAGCTTGGCCTCCACCGTCGCACGCGCCGGGGTCATGCCGCTGACCACCCATTCGTCCCACGCGGCGTTCATGCCGGCGAAGTCGCCGATGTCGGCCAGGTAGACCTCCGCGCGCAGCACGTGCTGCTTGTCACTGGCCACCAGTGCCAGCAGTTTGTCGATCTCGGCCAGCACCTGCCGGGTCTGGCCGGTGATGTCCTGGCTGGTGTCTTCGGGAATCTGGCCGGACAGGTAGGCAACCTTGTTGTGCACGGTCATTTCGGACATGCGCGGACCGACGTCGAAACGTTCCAACATGGCGATGGCTCCTCTGTGATGGTGCCCCATTGTCACCGATGCCGGGTAGTGCCGTCGTTGCGCCCGATCAAAACGGCCACAGACCGCACAGCGCCCCTGCTTGGCAAGCGCCTGCCGGAGGCGCACGATTCGCCCGCAAGGCACCGCAGGGTGTTTTGACTCTTTCCCCGCCTCCCCGGAGCATGCTGTCCCGATGACCGACCCCGCCCCTGCCCCTCCGTCCCGCGTCGGCTGGCGCCGCGCGGCGACCGTCATCTTCAGCCTGGGGATCCTGGCGCTGGCCCTGCACGGCCTTGCCAACGAGTTCGACGATCATGGTTATCGGGCCATTCGCGACGCTTTCCACCAGCTCAGCGGTGGCCAGATCGCACTGACCGTGGTGCTGGGCCTGGCCAGCTATGCCTGCCTGATCGGCTTCGATGCCATCGGCCTCCGCCGCAGCGGCAAGCGCCTGCACCCCGCGCGGGTGGGCATCACCGCTTTCCTCGCCCACACCCTGGGGCAGACGCTGGGCTTTGCGGCGTTGACCGGCGGTGCAGTGCGCCTGCGCGGCTACGGTGGCGCCGGGCTGAGCCTGGCCGAAATCGGCCAGGTGGTGTTGATGAGCACCCTCGGCTTCGTGCTCGGTGCCTGGCTGCTGCTGGCGCTGGCCTTCCTGCTGGAGCCGGGCGCCGCTGCGCTTGCATTGCCCGTGTCGGCGCAGGCCGTGCGCGTCCTGGGCGCGGTGGGCCTGCTTGCTTACGTAGGCACGGTGCTGGTGGTCGGGCGTGAGGGCCGCAGCTTCCAGATCCGCGGTCATGCGCTGTGGTTGCCTGATCGCCGCACCATGCTGGGCGTTACCGTGCTCAGCGTGGTTGAACTGGTACTGGCCAGCGCGGCGTTCTACGTGCTGCTGCCGATGGACACCCCGACCGGCCTGCCCGGCTTTGTCGGCCTGTATCTGGTGGCGGTTCTTGCCGGGCTGATTTCCAGCGTGCCGGCTGGGCTGGGCGTTTTCGAGTGGAGCCTGCTCAAGCTGCTGCCGCAGGTAGCACCTGCGGCCGTGCTGGCAGCGGCGCTGATCTACCGGGTCACCTACTACGTGCTGCCGTTGCTGCTGGCCACCGTGCTGGCCGTGGCGCCGGCGTTGCGCCGCCCGCTGCGCGTGGGCGCGGGGGCCACCCGTGCGGGCTGGACCGCGCTGCGCCCGTGGTTGCCGCAGATCATTGCGCTGGCCGTGTTCAGCGTGGGGGCAGCGCTGGTCATTGACGGCACCCTGCCAACGCCGCGCCGGCACCTGCTGCACGCGTCGCTGCCGATCCTGGAAACGTCTCACCTGCTCGGCAGCCTGGCGGGCGTGGTGCTGCTGCTGATCGGCCAGGGCCTGCAGCGGCGCAGCCATGCGGCATGGATGCTGGCCATGGCCATCTGCGTGATCGCGCCGCTGCCGATCTGGCTGCGCGGCGGGCAGGTGCTGATCGCGCTGGCCTCGGTGCTGGTGGCGATGGCGCTGTGGGCGTCGCGCCGCGAGTTCTACCGGCAGGGCGCGCTGCTCGACGAAGCGTGGTCGTGGCCGTGGATCCGCAACCTTGGCCTGGTTCTGGTGGCGGTGATCTGGCTGCTGTTCTTCGTGTACAGCCATGTCGAATACCAGAACGAGCTGTGGTGGCAGTTCGCCGCCCAAGGCAACGCGCCGCGTGCACTGCGGGCGCTGCTGGTGGTGGCCATCGCGCTGGCCATCTTCGGCCTGGCGCGGCTGCTGCACAGTACCCGCACACCGCTGCCGGCGGCTGACGCCGCTACGCTCGATGCACTGGCACCGGTGCTGCTCGCGGCACAGGACACCCAGGCCTGCCTGGTACTCACCGCCGACAAGGCGGTGCTGCGCGATGAGGCAGGCGGCGGCTTCGTGATGATGCAGCGCTATGGCGGTTCGTTGATCGCCATGGGCGATCCGGTCGGCCCCCCGGATGTGGCCCGCGCATTGATCTGGCGTTTCCGCGAAGAGGCGGACCGGCTCGGTCTCCGCCCGGTGTTCTATCAAGTCGGTGAGGCGTACTGGCAGACCTACCTGGACCTTGGGCTGACGCTGGTGAAGCTTGGCGAGGAAGCCATGGTGCCGCTGCAGGATTTCGGGCTGGAAGGGCGCGAACGTGCCGACCTGCGCCAGGCCTGGAACCGGGGCAAGCGGGGGGGCCTCAGCTTCCGCGTGGCCGCGCCAGATGAGGTGCCTGCCCTCATGCCGGCGCTCGCCCAGGTCTCGCAGCAATGGCTGGACGACAAGGCGGGCGATGAAAAGGGCTTTTCGCTGGGCAGTTTCGATCCTGCCTACCTGGCACGGTTCCCGATGGCCCTGGTGGAGGCTGACGGGCGCATCGTCGCTTTCGCCAATCTGTGGCAGGCCCCTGCCGGCCGCGAGCTGTCGGTGGACCTGATGCGGCACGTCGACGATGCACCGAAAGGCACGATGGATTTCCTGTTCATCGAGCTGTTCCTGTGGGGGCGCGCGCAGGGTTTCCACCGTTTCTCGCTGGGCATGGCGCCGCTGTCGGGACTTGCCCAGCATCGGCTGGCCGGACGCTGGAACCGTTTTGCCAATGTGGTTGCACGCCATGGCGAACGCTTCTACGGCTTCAGCGGATTGCGCCGTTTCAAATCCAAGTTCGCACCGCAGTGGCGCGCCCGCTACCTGGCTGCGCCGGGCGGCATGCACCTGCCTGCGGCGTTGCTGGATGCAACGCGGCTCATATCGCTGCCGCCCTCCGCGCAAACACGTCGGTAAACCGCGCCACGCTGCTGCTGCCATGGATGGCATGCAGTGCCTCCGCTGCCAGCATCCGCTCTTCCCGGATCCACGCCAGCCGTGCGCTGCCGGTCAGGTCCTGCCACACGTCCAGCAGGGCGTCGGATGGCACCGTTTCGCCGGCCATCAACTTTTCGGCCACCGCGATACCCGCGGGTTGCTGCGTGATGTATGCGATCGCCCGGGGCGAGAGCGGGATGGCGGCCACCGGCTCCGGCAGGAAATAGCGGGCAGCCATGGGCCATGCGGAGTGGGTCCGGCCCAGCCGCCTGAGCGACGCGCCACTGATGTGCAGGACCTGTGGCAGGCGTTTGTCGCTCGCTGCGGCGAACGCGTAGGTCATGTCCTCGCGGGCACGTGCAGCCATCTCGACCACCCCGTTGCGGAACTTCACGCAATCGGCGGCGATGGCGGTCGCGCCACCCGCCTTGGTTTCCCCCACCAGCACCACCTCGCTGCCGTGCATCAGCAGGAAGTCGATTTCGCCTTTGACGTGGCGCCCGTTCTCCGGCCGTAGTCCGGCAGGCACATGGGCGCCCCTGGCAATGCGGTACCCCGCTTCGGGGGCGTCACCGGCCGCCTCGTTCATGGCAGCGCACAACCGCGCCAGCGATGCCCCGACATGGTCCTCCACGTCCCGGCCACGTGCAGCGCCGCCGCTGACCGTCCGGGTCGCCGCCCGCAGGGCCAACCAGGCGCTGACAGCGGCGTCCCGATCCAACGCCGCCTTCTCATCCAGCACCGCCACATGCGGGGCGAACGCGGCGGCAGACTCCGCATGCAGTGCCGCCGCGCGCGCCAGCACCTGCGCCCAGGTGCCCGCTCCTCCACGGGCGTCGTTGACCGCGCTGGCCAGGGCCACAAGCCGCTGCTGCCGGTCCGGATCCGGTTCGCGTTCGATCCGGGCCGGGTAGGCCACATCGGCCAGTTTCTTTGCCGCGCGCCGCGCTGCCGCGTACGGCGTACCGTCAAGCAGCTGGGTATAGCGGCGCACCTCGGCCGATCGCTGCCAGGCCATCGCCCTGCGCAACTCGACATCGTGTTCCTTGACCAGCCACGCCAGTGTCTCCAGCAGGGCTGCGCAGAACAGCCGGCCTGCGGCGTCGGCGTCGTCCCCCGCCTGCTGCATCGCCAGGGCGTCGGCCATCCGCTGTGCAGCCGAGGCGGGCGCGTCGCGCGCGGTGGCACCATCAGCCCTCAACAACTGGAACAGCTGTGCCTCGATGTCGGCGTTCCGGCCCATCAGGGCGTCCGGGGCGACGCCGGCAGATGCTCCAGCAACGACTTCGCCAGCAGGTCGTAGTCGCCCTTGAAGTGGTGATCGCCGGGCAGGGCGAGCACCGTGACCCCGTTGCTGGGCAGCTCTGGGCACAAGGCGTCGTCATCCTGTTCACCGTACAGGCATAGCGTGCGCCCGGCCGGCAGACGGGCGATTTCCGGCGCAATCGGCAGACCGCCACCGCCACCGCCCAGCCAGTTGCTGACATGGAACTCGTAATCGGCCTTGCGCCCCACCGACATCAGCCCAATCAGGGCGACGGACCCGCGCGTGGCCGGATCCAGCTGGTTGATCGCGGCCGGCAGCACGTCAGCGCCCTGCGAGAAGCCGACCAGCAACAGCCGCTTGCGCTGCCACTGGTTACCGTAATGCCGCGCGATGCGTTCCAGGTCACGGGCAAAGCCTTCCGGCGTGCGCTCGGTCCAGAAGTAGCGCAGCGAATCCAGGCCGACCACCGAAATGCCGCTTTCGCTCAGCGCGCCGGCCACATCCTTGTCCAGACCGGCCCAGCCGCCGTCGCCGGAGACAAAGATGGCCAGCGTATCGCCTGCTTTCCGCGCCGGCACTTCCACCACCGGCAGCCCCTCCAGGTCATCCGGCGGCGGCGCCAGGCTGACGCCCTTCTGCGCGCCGATGACCTGGGCGGCGGCGAGCAGACCTGGCAGGTCATCGCCACGCCCGGTACGTTGGAACTGCCGCCCCATCTCCACCTTGTGCACGAACGCGGTGGCGTCACCTGCCGCGCACCTGCGGTCACCTGCGGCGTTCAACCACGGAAACGCCAGCTCCGCCGGCTGCAGGCGGCCATGGCTGACACCGGCGCCGCACACCGCGCGCTCGCGCGCCTGGTCGGGGCAGACGCCGGTGGTGACCAGGCCGGCAAAGACCTGGGCATCCGCTTGTGCCGCTACCGCATAGGCCAGCTCGGCGCCGCTGCCATCGCCGCCGATCAGCGGCAGGTGGTAGCCCGGCACGTGCAGGTACGCCTGGAACCAGCGCGAGAAATTCTCCACGTCGCCCGCGCCAAAGCTGCAGGTCCCGCCGCCTTCGCGCGCCAGTCCCTTGCGCAGCCGGGCCACATCGACCTGGGCCACCAGGGCGCCCTGCGCACGCAGGGCCTCGATGCGCTCGCGCGTGCGCTGGGGTTCACTGCCGCCATCGAACCAGACCACCACGCGTTGCGGGCGGCCTTCCGGCGCGTGGATCGGGACGTCGTTGAAGCGCCCGTGGCTGACCTGCTGCGGCGCCGCCGGGGCCGCGGCGGCCCCAATCATCGACACCAGGCCCAGCACCACGCCCAGTCCCCTGCCCACACTGGCTCGCCGCATCGTCACGCATCCTGGAAAAGTGGATCAACGATACGCCTGTCCACGGCCAACGGCATGTACACAGGCTGGCCGCAGCACCTAGTCCGGACGGGCAGCATTCTCACATCGTGCATGTCGCCACAGCTGCAGCGCGGCGACGACCAGCCACAGCACCACGGCGGCGATGACCAGCTTCTGCCCGGCCCCGCGCGGCGGGCCGCGCCACAGCACGTGCAGCCACAGCAACGCGAAACACAGCCAGGCCCACCACCACGCTGCGCTGGCCCAGCGCGTCCACTGCGGATCGGCACGCAGGTACCAGCTCTGCAGCAGCATCGCCACACTCACGCACAGGAACGCCGTATTGGCCGCCAGGCCATGGACCAATGGCGCCAGCAGCGGTGCCAGCTCAGGCAACCAGCTGTCGCCGATGGCCACACCCATCAGGCCCAGTCCCGCCACGCAGAACAGCAGGGGCGCTGCCGCACTGCGCCGGGGCGAGCGGCTGGCGGCATGCAACGACCAGGCCAGCAGCATGATCGCCACGGCCAGCACGCAGTACGCCGTCCGCAACGCCAGGCCCCAGGGACCATGCAGATACAGGCTCAACGTCGCCTGCACCCAGTCCAGGTCCTGGCGAGCCCATTGCGTCCACAAGGCAGTGAGCACGAACCCGGCCAGCGCCAGCAGTGCCAGGCGGGCCACATGAGCGTGGGCAGGAAGCTTCATCGCGGGCAGGGTTCAGGGCTCGGCATCGGGATGACGCAGCCGCCAGGCGGACAAGGCCGCGCGATAGCGCTGCAGCTCGTCGCTGTACAGATCAAGAACACACAACGGGCACCCGCTGCCGCAGCACTCGTTGGGGCCGGGTTGTTCCGGCGGTTGCGGGCGCGGATCGGGATCAGGCGTGGCGGACGGGAGGGGAACGGGCATGGCGTGAGGGACGGCGGTCAACCTCTGCAGTGTAATCGACCCGTGTCAGTGCCCAAGTCGACGTCGCAGGTTGGCCCGTGCCGCGGCATCCAGGCGCTGATGGAAGAAATCACTGAGGAAGATGCGCGGACTGCGCAGCAGGTGCTTGAGGAACCGCCGCCGGTTGAGCCGGAACAGCAAGCCTGGTACATGGCCGGCGTATTCCTCGGCGATGCCGCGGTCATAGGCATCGAACACCTCGGCCGGCGCGCCCAGGATGGCCATGTCGCAGTCCAGGAACAAAGCTGCCTCGGGGTCCACATCGCTGGCGGCCAGGGTGCCGTGGCGTGCGGTCAACAGGATCAGCTGTTCGATCCTGGACACGTCCACGCCGGCGCCCGGCAGCCAACGCTCCACCTGCGCACGCGCCAACGCCGCCGAGCGCGCTTCGTTGTCGTTGCGCCCGGCCTCGTAGATCGCATCGTGGTACAGCGCGGCCAGCTGCACTTCGCGCGGATGCACCCAACCCGGGCCGTCCGCCACCGCCTGGCAGTGCACCAGCACCGCGCGCACGTGCGGGTAGCCGTGATAGGCCCGCGGGGGCGTGGCGTAGGCGGATTCCAGGTCGGCCTGCATGGCCGCCGGCAATGAGAGCGGGGAAAAGGTCATGGCGGCATCATTGGCCGGCCCCATGGCGAATGGCAAGCAGCGGCGAATCTTTCACCACCGGCTGCAGTCCCCCGCGCGGCGGGGGCTGTGCACGGTTACCCACAGGTTTACCCGCGGCTGGTCCACATCCGCTGTGGATGGCACGCCACGCCGACAAGCGGTGCGCCGGGCGCCGGGCGCTGGCCTAGACTGGAGGCACGACAGCTTCGTCATGCCTGCGAGGTGACGCGATGAACGGCTGGAAATCCCTTGCCCTGCTGGGCCTGCTGGCTGCCGCATCGCTTCCTGCGCTGGCCGCGCGGCCGGCAGGCGCTGCCGCGCAGGTCCCGGCAGTCGAGCCCATTCCCTCCCCCGAGCAGATCCTGGCCATCCCGCCGGATCTGCGCGCGTTGCTGCAGGAACGGGTGATTGCCCCGTTCAGCTCGCGCGAGCAGCGGCTGGTGCAGCTGGTGCACCTGATCTTCGACGAAGATGCCATGCACCTGGAGTACGACCCGTACGCCACCCACACCCTGGCCGAAACGTGGAAGACCCACCGCGCCAACTGCCTGTCCTTCACCCTGATGTTTGTCACCCTGGCGCGCGCGGCGGGCATCGATGCCCGGGTGCAGGAGGTGGCGCAGGTGGTCACCTGGCACCAGGACCAGGGCGTGATCTACAACGTGGGCCACGTCAACGTGGGGCTCAACCTCAACGGACGCACCGCCGTGGTGGACCTGGACCGCAACGTGCTCTATGACCGCTACGGGCCGCGCCCGATCACCGAAGAGCGCGCCATGGCGCACTTCTACAACAACCGCGGCGCCGAGCATATGGCCGGGGGGGACACCGCGCAGGCGCGCGTCTACCTGGATGCTGCGCTGGCGGTCGCACCGGCCTTCCCTGCCGGCTGGAACAACCTGGGTGTGCTCGATACCCGCGAAGGTCGCCTGGACCAGGCCCGGAAGGATTACGAACAGGCCCTTCAGCTGCAACCGCGGCATGCAGCGGCGCTGACCAACGCCAGCGCGTTGTATCGCAGGTTGGGCGATGCGCGCCGGGCTGACGTGCTGGCCAAGCGGCTGGAACAGGTGCAGAAAAGCGATCCGTTCGCGCAGTTCCGCTTCGGCAACGAAGCCGAACAGCGCCACGACTATGCGCAGGCCATCGAGTACTACCAGCGGGCGGTGCGCCTCTACAGCAGCGCGCACCAGTTCCATTTCGGGCTGGCGCGCGCCTACTTCCTGGCCGGCGACACCCGCCGCGCGTCACTGGAAATGCTGCGCGCCCGCGACCTGGCCGGTGAAGATGCCGACGTGCTGCGGGCGACCTACCAGGCCAAGCTGGACAGCCTGCAGAAATGGCGGCAACGAACAACCAATTGAAGCTTCAGGGTGGCCAACGGTAGCGCCGGCCGTTGGCCGGCAACCACGCACGCAGGCGTTTACGCCTTCTTCAAAAAACAGGTCTTCAGGACCAGGCCCTTGATCTTGTCCGAGTTGCCTTCGATGTGCTCGGCATCGTCTTCGACCAGGCGGATGTTGCGGATCACGGTGCCCTGCTTGAGCGGGATCGACGAACCCTTGACCTTCAGGTCCTTGATCACGGTGACCGTGTCGCCGCTGGCCAGCGTGTTGCCGTTGCTGTCACGCACGACCAAGCCCTGGCCGCCTTCATCGCCGGCCGCCCACTCATGGCCGCAGTCGGCGCAGATCCACAGCGCGCCATCGGCATAGGTGTTTTCCAGGGTGCATTGCGGGCAGGCGGGTGCGGCGGACATGGTGAAGCCTTCAGGTTCGGAACAACCCCCATTGTAACCGCCCGGCCCGGGCAGGCCTTGCACCGGCGGCCCGCTTGCCGCACAGTGCGCGCCCCCTGACCTCCGGCCCGGCCCCGCATGAAAATCGGCATCGACTTTGGCACCAGCAACTCCGCCGCCGCCGCCGTAGTGGACGGCCGGGTCGTACCGATCCGGTTTGGTGACGCCGAACAGTTCCGCACCACGGTGTACTTCCCGGAAGTGATGCGTGATCCGAACGACTTCGAATTGACCCCGGCGCTGGAGCACGAACTGGCTCGATTGATCGACGCCGCCGCGCGCGATGCCCGTGCTGCCGGACAGGAGCGCGCGCCGGACGCGCTGCGCCGCGAGGCCCTGCGCGTAGTGCGCCGGCAGTGGATGGAAGAGCAGATGCGCGCGCCACTCAGTTCGACCAGGCTGCTGCAGAACGCGGTCTACGGCGACGAGGCGCTGGAAGCCTACTTCGAGGAGAACGAAGGCAACCTGGTACAGAGCCCGAAATCGATGCTCGGCTACAACCTGCACCCGCGCGCACGCCAGACCATCACCGGCATCGCCACGCATATCCTGGAGCACATCCGGTTGACCGCCTCGCGCCAGCTCGACGTGGCGGTGCGCACCGCCACGCTGGGCCGCCCGGTGCAGTTCCGCAGCTCAATCGGCGCGGCCGGCAACGACCAGGCGCTGGACATCCTGCATACCGCCGCCATCGCGGCAGGCTTCGACAGCGTCGATTTCCTTGAGGAGCCCGCCGCCGCAGCGATGCATTACCACGCTGAAAGCGCGCAGGAACACGACGCAGTGGTGGTCGACATCGGCGGCGGCACCACCGATGTCGCCCATGCGCGGGTCGGCGGGGTACAGGCTCCGAAAATCCATCGCGCCTGGGGTATCGCGCGCGGCGGTACCGATATCGACCTCGCCTTGAGCCTGGGCGCGTACATGCCGCTGTTCGGTCGCGGCCACAGTCGCGTGCCGGCACACCATTACGTAGAGGCGGCGATGGTGCAGGACATGACCCGCCAGCGCGATTTCCGCCAGCACAACTACCGTGAGGCCGAGGCGCCATGGGGCAAGCGCCTGCAGGCCCTGCAGGACACCGGCAACACCGCGCGCCTGTACCGCGAGGTGGAGCGCTGCAAGATCGCCCTGAGCAGCGCACCCACCCATGCAAGCGCGCTGGACTTCATTGAACGCGACCTCGGCGTGGACGTTGACCCGTCCCGCCTGGAAGCCGCCGCCGGCAGCTATCTGGGCGAGCTGACCGGATTGCTGGAACAGGTCCGCGCCGATATCGGGCGCGATCCGGCGGCGATCTTCCTCACCGGCGGCATGTCGCGCGCCGGCTATCTGCAGGCGGCGGTGGCGGCTGCTTTCCCCGGCGCCACGCTGGTGCGCGGCAACCCCTCGTTCGGCGTGGTGCACGGCCTGGCCCTGGCCGCCGCAGGCTGAGTCCGTAATCCCGAAGTCCTTGCGGCGCAAGGGATTCAGCCCGTGGAACCTTGGTATTAACAAAACGTTACGCCGAAAGCGCTATCATCTTTCCGCGTTGATGCGCAATGCGCATGTCGTACCCAGCCTCTTCGAGGCCATCATCCTCACCGATACCGCCGCCGTCCGGATCCGTCCGTGGCGCTGGGATCGTCTATCGCTGTGATCCGGCTCGTTCCCAGCACGCAGCATCCCTGAGCCGCCAAGAGAGATTCGATTGGGCGAAATCGCCAAGCCCGACCCCATCGACTGCCGCCGCTGCGACGCGGTCTGCTGCCGGCTGTCGGTCACTGTCATGCCCGACGATGCGGTACCCGGCTACCTGCTGGATACCGACGAAGCGGGCCGCACCGTGATGGCGCGCAACGACGAGGGTTGGTGCGCCGCGATCGACCCCTATCACCTGCGCTGCACGATTTATTCGCAGCGCCCTGCGATCTGCCGCCAGTTTGCGATGGGCGGCGATGACTGCCGCAGCGTGCGGCAGGACTACCGTCGACAACAGCATGATGCGTCGACGATTTTTTCCACGTTACACCCATGACAGGAGCATCCATGGCCCGTTCGCCAAAGACCTCCCCCAAGGCAGGCAACACCGTTCGCGTTGACCGCAAGCAGGGTTCCAATACCGCACTGAGCAGCGCCAGCATCGCTGCCGATCTGGCTGCATTCCGCAAGAGCGGCGGCAAGATCGAAGTACTCGGCAATACCCTGGCGCTGAAAAAGGCCGGCTGACGCCGCTGCCGTCCGCACCGGCCCCAGGCCGGTGCGGGGGCCGCACTCAGCGGCCGCCCAGAGACACCCGCACGTTGCCCGAATGGGCATTGATCGAAATATCGCCGTCGCCGCCCCCCAGGCGTGTGTCCAGGCTGCGACCCGGCCCGTAACGCGGCCGTTCTACCTGGCCGGCATCGGACTGGATGTCGCCACTGAAGGTCTTCACTGCCAGCCGCGCCGATACCTTGGCCGGCAAACGCAATGCGATCGACCCACTCACCGTCTGCAATGTCACCTTGCCGCCCGGCGCCAGGCCGGACGATGCAACCGTGAGGCTGCCCGACACTGCTTCGGCGGCCAGGCGCTGCACCTGCGCTGTGTCCAGGCGGATGCTGCCCGACACTGTCTCCGCCGACACCTCACCGGCCATGCCGCCGCCGGCCTGGATCGAGCCGCTGACCGCTCGCAGCGCCATGCGCTGGCTCTGTACCTGTGCGCGGATGTCGCCGCTGACGGTACTGAGGCTGGCTTCGGCAGTGCGACCGGCCGCCGAGATATCGCCGCTCACCGCGTTGGCCTGCAGCCGGCGCAGGTCCACCTCGGCCACGTCGATGTCGGCGCTGACCGAGCCCAGCTGCACTTCCACCGAGCGGGGCACGCGCAGTTCCAGCGTGGCGCTGCCATTGTTGCCATTGCGCGGGTAGATCACCTCCCAACGCACCCGGTTGGTGCTCTTGTCCTGCTGCAGGCGCAGGCCATCGGCCATGCTCCCGGTCAACGCCACTTCATTGCGATCCCACCCGCGCACGGTGACCTTGCCGGCGATATTGCTGACTTCAACGCGCCCGCCCGCCGCCAGCGGATGGCGCTCGTCGACGCGGGTGGCAGCCTGCGCGGCCAATGGCAGCAGCAGTGCCAGGGCAGCGGTGAAACGCAGGGTATTTCGCATGGAACTCTCCTTCAGGATGGCAGGCCAGCGGCGGTGACGGCCTGCTGGGTAAGTTCAAGACGCAGCGCGTAAGTGCGCTGCAGTTGGGCAAGCAGGTAACCCGAGCGCGGGTTTTCGGCGATGGCCGCGCGGATGTAAACGGCACTGGTATCCAGCTCATGCAGTGCGGGCTGCCAGTCCGCGCCGATCGGCACCTCGGGCAGCGTGGCCATCGCCTGCTGGTATTCGGCGGCGATCACGTCGGCCTGCCGCTGCAGGGGCGATGCGCGCGGCGCAGGCGGCGTGGAGGTGGGCACCACGGCCAGCAGCGTCAGCGCGGCGGCCAGGCCCAGGCCGACCCGCAGCGACCAACGGTGCGCGCGCGCAGCCGGCGCAGAGGCTGGCAGCGCAGCCACGCGCGGCGGAAGCTGCGCAGCGATCCGCTGCCAGGCATCCGCGGGCGGCAATCGTTCGGCAGGCAGCGCGCGCAGTCGCGACTGCAGATCGGAATCGAGGTCGTGGTTGTCGTTCATGCCGGTTCTCCCAGACGCGCGCGCAACAGGCCGCGCGCGCGGTGCAACTGTGCCTTGGAACTGCCCACCGCCATCTGCAGCTGGTCGGCAATCTCCTGGTGTTTCCATCCTTCGATGTCGTGCAGCACCAGCACCGCCCGGGCGCGCGGCGGCAGGGTCTCCAGCGCGCGCTCCAGGTCCAGGCTGGTCCCCGCGCAGCGATCCACTGCCGGCACTGCCGCCAGAAGGTCCCAATCTTCTTCGCCGCTGTCGCCCGCGTCGCGGGCGGCATTGGCGCGAAGCTCCATCAGTGCCGCATTCACCCCCAGCCGGTGCAGCCAGGTACCCAGGCTGCTGTCGAAGCGGAACCCGGGCAGTGCGCGCCAGGCCTGCAGGAACGCTTCCTGGAGCGCATCCTCGGCACGCGCCGCATGACCGCCGCACAGCCGCCACAACACCGCATACAGGCGCGGCGCGTGCCGGTGGTAGATGCGCTCGTAGGCGGCGGTGTCGCCGGCCACCGCCGCCCGCACCCACGCTGACTCGTCGCGGGTGTCGGCGTCGTTGGCGGTGCGGAGGGCGGACATGGTCGTATCGAGCATATCCCTTGGATGCGGCGGCGTTCGAAAAGGTTTAAACCCGCACGGTAAACTGCGCTTCCCCGATATCACCGCTGCAAGGAACCGCGTATTCCATGAAAGAGCATCTGCCCGCCTGGACCCATGAGTGGTTGCATTACGGGGTCCCTGCCCTGCAGATCCTGCTGACCCTGCTGGTGGCCTGGCTGCTGCGCCTGGTCGCACGCCGGCTGCTGCGCCGCGTCGGCGAGCACTACACGCTGCCGCCGGAAATGATCATGGGTGCCCGCCGGGTGTTCAGCTTCGTGGTCTATTTCGCCGTGCTGCTGGTGGTGCTGCAGATCATCGGCGTGCAGGCCAGCGTGCTGTGGACGGCCTTCACCGGCTTTGCCGCCGTGGGCGCAGTGGCGTTCTTCGCCGCATGGAGCGTATTGTCCAACATCTTCTGCACGCTGCTGATCTTCACCACCCGGCCGTTCCGGCTGCACGATTACATCGAAGTGCTGGAGAACGGCGAGAAGCCTGGACTGAAAGGGCGTGTGATCGACGTCAACCTGATCTACACCACGCTGCAGGAACACAACGGTGGCCACGAGGGCACGGTGCTGCAGATTCCAAACAACATGTTCTTCCAGCGCACGGTGCGCCGCTGGCGCGACCCTTCGCAGGCACCCGGCGGCATCCAGGGCGACGGTTGATCCATCCCCCGACAGGCGATGACCGTTCGTCGTTGCGGATGAACCGTCAGCGCAGCTGACTGTCCTTGCTGCCGCGCCGGTTGTAGGTGCCGGCCTCCTGGTGTGCAGCGTCTTCGGCTTCCTGGCAGCGCACGCACAGGCGGACCCCAGGCACGGCACGGCGGCGCGCCTCCGGAATCGGTGCTCCGCATTCCTCGCAATGGGTGAGACCCGGACCTTGGCGCAGCTGCGCGCGGGCGCGCTGGATGGCGTCATCGACGGTCGCATCGATCTGGTCCTGGACGGCGCCGTCGCCTGCCCAACCTGTGGCCATGCCGCATCTCCCATGCCGTTGCCGGACCACCAGCATAGATCCGGCCGGGCGACGCCGGTTTACGGCGGGCTGAACACCCGCCGCCTGCGGTGAACCGTTCAGCCCGGCATCACCAGATCAGGTCGTCGGGCACCTGGAACTGCGCATAGTAGGCATCGTCCTCGGCATTGCCGGTACTGGGCTCGGCGGACGCGGCGCGATCCTTGCCGTTATCGAGCACGATCACGGCCGGATCGCGTTCACGGATCTTGTCGGCGGCCGCACGCGGTACCAGCTCGAAGCCCTCACCCAGCCGCACGATCACCAGGCTGCCCGCGGCCAGTTGGCGCCGCAGCATCTCGTTGACCAGCATCGTGCGGATCAGGGTGCCGTCGTTGAAGCGGTACTCGCTTTCGCCTTCGCGCTTGACCCGGTTGCTGTCGATGATCTGGCGCACCTGGGCCTGCAGCTCCTGCAGGCGGTTCTTTTCCTTGCGCTCGGCTTCCAGCGCGCGGTCGCGCTCGGCTTTTTCCGCCCGCAGGCGCTCGGCCTCGCGCTGGCTGTCGGTGGGCGCCACCGGGGCCTTGCCGTGGCGGGCCTTCACCTGTTCTCGCGCGGCCTGGGACACCTGGGACTTTTTGACCAGCCCGGCCTTGAGCAGCTGTTCCTGCAGGGGATTTGCCTTCGCCATTGCCTTTGCATCTGTTGGTGCGGGATTCCAGGGGCCATCATACTGCCCCCACCGCTGCTCCCCAACCGCCGCATGACTGCCCTGAAGTACCTCGCCGGCTACCCCGACGCGCTGCAGCAGCAGGTGCGCGAGCTGATCGCTGCCGACCGCCTGGGACCTTGGCTGCAACGCCGCTACGCCGAGCTGCACACGGTGCGCAACGACCGTCAGTTGTACGACTACACCCAGGCGCTGAAGGAGCGCTATCTGCGCCAGTCAGTGCCGCTGTCCAAGGTGATCTATGACAGCCGGCTGCAGGTGCTCAAGCATGCGCTGGGCACGCATACGACCGTGTCGCGGGTGCAGGGCAGCCGGCTCAAGGCCAGCCGCGAGATCCGCATCGCCAGCGTGTTCCGCGAGGCGCCGGCGCCGTTCCTGAAGATGATCGTGGTGCACGAACTGGCGCACCTGAAGGAATCGGACCACAACAAGGCGTTCTACCAGCTGTGCACGCACATGGAAGCGGACTACCATCAGCTGGAGTTCGACCTGCGCCTGTACCTGACCCACCTGGAACGGGCAAGCGGCTGACGCGCTCGCGGCCCCGTCACGCGCAGGCCCGGCCCCGAGCCAGTACACTCCCCGCCCGCGTCCCGCTTTGTGCTGCCTGCCTGATGACCGATCCGATCCGACTCGACAAACGCCTGACCCGCCTGATCGGCTGCTCCCGGGGCGACGCCCAGCGCTACATCGAGGGGGGCTGGGTCACCGTCAATGGCGTGGTGGTCGAGCAACCACAGGCCATGGTCACCGATGAGGAGGTGGTACTGCGCGACAACGCCGAGGCCACCCGCGCCGAGACTGTCAGCATGCTGCTGCACAAGCCGGCCGGCATGCGTGCCGATGAACTCTGTGCGCTGGTGACCCCTGACAGCCGCAGCGAACTGGATGCCACCGGCGTGGCCCTGCTGCAGCGGCACTTCCACGCGCTGCAGCTGGTGATGCCGCTGGCCGACGAAGACAGCGGCCTGGTGGTGGTCAGCCAGGACGGCCGGGTGGTGTCGCATCTGAAGGACCGTGGCGCGACGCTGGAACAGGAATACCTGGTCGAGGTCAGCGGCGAGCTGGTGCCGTATGGGATGCAGCGGCTGGCCCACGGCCTGAGCTTCCGTAATTGGCCGCTGCCCCCGTGCAAGGTCAGCTGGCAGAACGAAACCCGGCTGCGCTTCGCGATCAAGCCGGTGGTCCCCGGCCAGCTGCGCGACATGTGCCGGCAGGTTGGGCTGGAGGCCGTGAGCGTGCGCCGCCTGCGCATCGGCCGGGTGGCGATGGGCAAGCTTTCCCCGGGCCAGTGGCGCTACCTTGCCCCGGACGAACGCTTCTGATCCGCACGCGGCCCCTGCACTCGCGGTGCACGCGCGGCCGGCTTAGGATCGCGGCATGACCAAGCAAAAACTCTTCTGGCGGCGCCTGGTGCGGGGCACGGGCATCCTGCTGGCGATCATGGTCCTGCTGGTTCTCAGCGGGCTGCTGCTGGGCGACCATCTCACCCCCAAGGCCATGGGGCCGCACAGCCGCGTGCTGCCCCTGCAGCCAGCGCAGAGTGCGATCGACCGGGAGGTGGTGCGCCTGCAGGCTGGGCATCCCGACCAGTCCGGCGTTGCCTTCCTGTCCGAGGGCCTGGATGCGTATGCCGCCCGCGCGGTGATCACCCGGAATGCCGCGCGCAGCCTGGACCTGCAGTACTACATCTGGAAGGACGACCTGATCGGCCACCTGATGGCGCGGGAGCTCTACCAGGCGGCCGAGCGCGGCGTGCGCGTGCGTCTGCTGCTGGATGACATGAACGCGCAGGACAAGGATGCCCTGATGATGGCGCTCGATGAGCACCCCAACATCGAAATCCGCCTCTACAACCCGTTCCGCAACCGCGACGGCTTGTGGCGGCTGGTGGAGATGGTCCAGCGTTTCTTCAGCGTCAACCACCGCATGCACAACAAGCAGTGGATAGCCGATGGACGGGTCGCCATCGTGGGCGGACGCAACATCGGCGAGGAGTACTTCAGTGCCCGCAGCGATGTGAACTTCCGCGACCTGGACCTGATCGTGGCCGGCAAAGCCGTTGATCAGGCCAACACGATCTTCGATGCATACTGGAACAGCGAAGCGGCAGTACCCGTGGCCGCGCTGGCCTTCCACACCCCGGCCCAGCTGCGCCTGCTGATGCTTGAATCGGCGCACGAAGCCAAGCTGGAAGCCGCCAGACCCTACCTGGAGCGCGTCGAGCGTTCGCCCGCGGCGCGTTCGTTCTACACCGATGCGGTAGCCCTGCACTGGTCGCCACGCGTCGAGATCGTGTCCGATCCGGCGATGAAACACCGCCGCGACGACCCCGCCAACTGGCTGGTCACCCGGCTGGTACGCGAGCTTGAAGCCACGCGCCGTAAAGCACTGTTGATCTCGCCCTACTTCGTGCCGGGCGAGGAAGGCACGCGCGGAATGGCTGCGATGGTGGAGCGTGGCGCCTACGTGGGCGTAGTCACCAACTCGCTGGCCGCCAATGACGTGGCCGCCGTGCACAGCGGCTACATGCATTACCGCGCTCCCTTGCTGCGCGATGGCGTGCACCTGTATGAGCTGCGCTCGCGCGGCGCGGGCGGTGGCAGCGGTGGCCTGTTCGGCAGCAGTGGCGCCAGCCTGCACACCAAGGCGTTCCTGATCGATGACCAGCGCGGTTTCGTCGGCTCGTTCAACCTGGACCCCCGTTCTGCGTATCTCAACACCGAGATGGGCGTGCTGTTCGATGATCGGGAACTGGCCGCGCAACTGCGCGCCGAATACCTGCGCCTGGCCGATCCAAAGCAGAGCTACTGGGTGACGCTTGGACAGGACGACCAGGTGCGCTGGCTGGACCGGGCGGAGCAGCCGCCGGTATTGCTGGACAAAGAGCCCGACACCTCATTCTGGCAGCGCGCCAGCGCGCGCGTCATCAGTTGGTTGCCGTTGGAATCACAGCTCTAGAAGCAGCCGCGCAAGCGGTGGCTCTACGCATCGGCCGGTTCGTCAGCCTCCAGCGTTTCCACGGCGCGCCCATGCAGACGCCGCCAGATCCACTGCAGCGCATGCGCGGGCGTGTCCTGCAACTGCTCCAGCAGTGCCAGCGCCTGGGCCTGGCTGATCCGGCCATGCCGGCACAGCAGGCTGGCCGATGCCGCTGCGCGGGCGAAGTGCAGGCTGGCGGCCAGTCCACCGCCGGGGGCGTCTGCCTCGCGGAGCAGCGCCTCGTGCACCGACGTGGGAAGCTCCCAGGCGGCCGCGATGCGGCTGGCCACCGGCAGCGTCCACGCATCCAGCAGCGCGCTGGCCAACGGCGGCGATGGCGCTGCACCCTGGTCGCGGGCCACGTCAAGCAGGTGCCGCATCACCAGGGCCGCGCCCAGGCCCTGGGTGAGCCCCATCCACTGCGCGGCAAATCCGTCCTCATGGGTCACCAGGCGGGCGTGATCGGCTGCGGCCCGCGAGGCCAGCAACGCATGCTCCCAGACCACCGTACCGAACTGCGGAAAGGCGTCGCTGTGCAGTTGCATGACGGGCTGCACCAGCACCGCACTGATGATCTGGCGGATGCCATCGGTCCCCACCAGCGTGACCGCGCGCTGCAGGCTGTCCACCGGCTTGGCCTGCAGCCGGTACACCGGGCTGTTGGCGATGCGCAGCAGGTTACCGGTCAACACCGCGTCCTGGCCAATGATCGAGGCCATGCTGCGTGCCGACGCATCACTGTCGTTGACCGTCTGGATCAACTGCGGCAGGAGCTGCGGCCGGCGTGGCAGGTGCCGGGCCGACCAGTCCTGCGCGTCCAGCGCGGCGGTCACCGCCGCCAGCAGGGCCGTGTCCTGCACGCCCGTTGCCCGCGCGGTGCCGGCGCCCGGCAGCAGCGCCAGCGCATGCAGGCCTGCCTGGAGCACCTCCCCCCCATCGCCGTTCGGTGGCGCGGGCGAAGCAGCCTGCGGCTGCGCCCGGCTGCGGCTGCCGGCGGCACCCGGCACCGGCTGCGCCGCCCCCGCCCCCGCCGGGCGGCGATACAGTCCCCAGCCCAGAAACGCCAGGATCAGCACACCCGCCGCGCCGGCCAGGATTGCCATCATCGGGCCGCGCCCCTGCCGGTGCGGCACCACAGCCGAATTGTCGCCACTCCACCCACCTGTTCCGTCCTGGCTTGCCGGTACCGCGCACCGTTGCCACGGCATCGGCCCGGAACGGGCCAACTTTAGCGCGTCATGGTCACCCGGCCCTGACAACACCGTCCGGCGGAATGCACTAGAATGGCGCCGCGCGACCCGTCCTGCCGAACCGACGACGTCGCTTTTTTTATTTTGCACCCCTCTTTTTGCTGGTAAGTTCGCCGGCGTTTGCCGCCGTTCGCACCATCGGAGTCACCATGTTATTTGAAACCCTCGAAACGTCCGGCCATGAACAGGTGGTGTTCTGCCACAGCCGCGATGCCGGTCTGAGGGCCATCATCGCCATTCACAACACCACGCTGGGCCCGGCGCTCGGCGGCGTGCGCATGCGCCCGTATGCCAGCACCGACGACGCGCTGGCCGACGCCCTGCGGCTCAGCCGCACGATGACCTACAAGAACGCGCTGGCGGGCTTGAATGTCGGCGGCGGCAAGGCGGTGATCATCGGTGACCCGCGCAGGGACAAGACCGAGGTGTTGTTCCGCGCCTTCGGCCGTTACGTGGATTCGCTGGGCGGGCGCTACATCACCGCCGAGGATGTCGGCACCGATGTCAATGACATGGAGAACATCTACCTCGAAAGCGAGTACGTCACCGGCGTACACCAGGTACACGGCGGCTCGGGCGATCCTGCCCCGTTCACCGCCTATGGCGCGTTGCAGGCGCTCATGGCGGCCATGCAGCACAAGCTGGGACACGAGGAAGTAGGCAAGGTGAGCATCGCGGTGCAGGGCCTTGGCCACATCGGCATGGAACTGGTCAAGCTGTTGCGGGATCGTGGCGCCAAGCTGTTTGTCACCGACCTCGACGCTGCCCTGGTCGAACGTGCGGTGACCGAGTACGGCGCCGAGGCGGTCAAGCCCGACGACATCTACGATGTCAACGCCGATGTATTCGCGCCGTGCGCGCTGGAAGGCGCGATCAATGCGCAGACCGTGCCGCGCCTGAAGTGCAGGATCGTCTGCGGCACGGCCAACAACCAGCTTTCCACTCCAGAAATCGGCGATGAGCTGCACGCGCGCGGCATCCTCTACGCTCCGGACTACGCGGTCAACGCAGGCGGGGTCATGAACGTATCGCTGGAAATCGACGGTTACAACCGCGAGCGTGCGATGCGCCTGATCCGCAGCATCTATCACAACCTGGGCCGCGTCTTCGCGCTGTCCCAGCAGGAAGGCATCGCGCCACAGCGCGCGGCTGACCGCATCGCCGAAACCCGCATCCAGTCGATCGGCAAGCTGAAGATGCCGCTGGGCCGGGCGCGACCGCGACTGGGCACGCTGCGCGGCGGCTGATCCCAGCGGGTAGATGAAGAAAAAGGGCGCGATCATCCCGCGCCCTTTTTTGTTGCCTGTCGCGTCTGGATCAGAACGCGGCGGCGTACCGCAGCGCGACCTGGCTCAGGTCGCCTCGCGGGCCGAAGCGCTGGTCGTAGCCGAACGAGAGCTGCGAGTTGCGCGTCAGCCAGGACTGCACCGACAGGCCGAACAGGCCGCCGGAGCGCGCTGGCTGCAGCCCGGCCACCGGCGCCCAGGCATCGACGCCAACGAAGCTGGCATCGAATGCCAGGCCATCGCTGGACAATGTCTGCTGCCATTCGGCGTAGCCGCGCAGCGACCAGCCACGCAGGCGGGTTTCCGCACGCAGGCCGGCCAGCGCCTGGCTGCGGCTGGACGCGCGGCTGTGGGCGCGAAGGCCGAAGCCAAAACCGCCGTCTTCGCTGAAGCTGTCGCTGTCCAGGCGTGCGTAGTCCGCCCCCAGGTAAGGCGTCAACGATGCCGCAGCGCCGCCGAAGCGGTAGCCCGATTCCACGCTTGCGGTACTGAAGTTGCCGCCGTAACGGGCATTGACCCCGTACTGCCCCGCGCCCAGCAGCAGCTGCCGGTCAATTTCGCGGGTGAACTGGCCGGCGCCCAGCTGCGCCAGCGTGTAAGCCGCACCGCTGTTCCAGCCCGCGTACAGCTGCGCCTGCGACTGGCGGTCACGACCGCTGTCGCCGCCCCACTCGCGGCTGCTGTTGCTGCGGGTTTCGCCAAAGGCAAAGCCCATGACGCCGTTGCTGCCCAGCGCCATGTCCTGGCCCATCATCCAGCCCTGGGTCTGGAAGCCGCTGCCGGCAAAGCTGCCCTGACCGGCTTCGCCCAAGGCACTCTGCCACGCGCCGCGAAGGCGCGGCGCGGCGGACACGGCATCGAAGCGGGTGGACAGCGCGCGGCGATTCATGTCCAGGTTGTCGAAGGTCATGCCATTGGCGAGGCTGTGCGCCTTGCCGGACAGGCTTTCCAGGCTGGCGGCAAGCGCGGCCTGGCCCTGTACCCGCTGCAGATCGCCTGCGGCATCGGCAAACCCGGGCGCGCCGTTGCCGGTCCCCGTGTCGAGCAGGTCGAACGCCTGTTCCACGCGGAGGGCCGAGGCGGTCGAGATGGCATTGAGCCCTGCTGACATCGCCGCCGCGCTGACATTGACGCGATTGATGTTCAGCCACGCGGTGCTGGCGTCGTAGGACAGGGTCGCGTCCAGCAGCACCACGCTGCCGACATGCGAGTAGCTGTCGAAGGCACCCGTCAGCCCCTGACCGGCCACGATCAGCGCCTGCCGGGTACCGTCCTGCGGGACGTAACCGGCAACGGCCCGGTCGATGACCACGTCGCCGCCGTTGAGCGTGGCCTTGCCGGTTACCTGCAGCGCCTGCGCGCCGAGTGCGGTGTTGAAGAAACCATCGATTTCGTTGGTGTAGTTCCCCTCGATGACCGCATTGATGCCGCCTTCGAACAGGTAAAGCACGCCGTTGTTCACCACGTTGCCGGTGATGCGGGTGGTGCCGGGGCGGAACTGCAGTCCGCCGCCCTGGACCTGCACGTTGGACGTCAGCGAGGCCCCGCCACGCAGCGACAGCGCGCCTTGGCGGATGTCGGTCTGACCGGTGTAGGTGTTCCTGCCTGCCAGGACAAGCGTACCCGCGCCGGACTTCACCAGTCCGCCGGCACCGCTGATGTCGTTGTTCCAGACGCTTGGGGAAGACGACCCCGGAACGTTCACCACCATGTCGCCCCAATCAAACCGTCCAGGGCCGTTGATCGCCTTGCCGACGTTGAGCAGGCCGTATCCGAACACGCTGTCCACCCCGGCCGCGCCCAGGTCGGTGGCGGTACCAAGCAGGGTCTGCCGCACCTGGTCGTTGCTGAAATACGGGTATTTCTGCCAGACCAGCGCGGCCGCGCCGGAAACGAGGGGCGCCGCATAGGACGTACCACCGCCCCACAGATAGCTGGGCGTGCTGCTGGCAGTACTTTTTGGATCGACGAACACCGCTTCGCCTGGCGCGGCCAGGCAATAACTGGCTGCCACACCACAGGCATTGGCGTAGGACGCCAGGCTGTCGGGCTGGCTGGAATTGATCGCGGTCACCGCCAGCCAGCCACGCTCCAGGTCCGCAGCCGGACGGGAGCCGTTCGGACCGGCCTGACTCGGCAGCGCGGCCATGTTGGACGGGTCCGGCTTGCTTTCGTTGCCGGTGGCAAACACCACCAGGCCATTGTTGGAGGTGATGAAGGGTCGGTACTCTGCTGCGATGGAGGCGGTGGCGGCCGGGTTGGTCCAGTACAGTCCGCCCCAGGAATTGTTCATGACCTTCACGCCATCGGCGATCAGATCCTGGTGCACCTCGGCGAGACCGAGCGCGCCATCGACCTGGTTGCCGTTGCCGGTACCGTCATCGACCGGAGCCTTGTCGGCGATGATGCGCGCCGACACGATCTGCGCGTCGGTGGCAACGCCACCTGGCCAGCTGCCGAAGGCGCGGCCCGCGGCCAGCGACGCCACCGTGGTGCCATGCCCGACCACGTCGTCCACGGCCAGGTTGTTGGCGCCCGGATTCACATAGCTGTGGCTGGCGACGACCCGGCCGGCCAGGGTGGGATGAGCCCGGTTGACCCCGGAATCGACCACGCCGATCTTGACCCCCGCGCCGGTCAGACCCTGCCGGTCCTTGCCATTGATCAGGGAAAGATGCGCATCGATTGCCGGCTGCGTCGGCTTGACCGGAGGTGGCGTGACCGGCGGCGTCACAACCGGCGGGGTGACCGGCGGAACAACCGGCGCCACCGGAAGGTCCCCCCGCGTGTTGCCACCGCCGCCGCCCCCACACGCGCTCAATGCCACGGCCAGCGCACCGGCCAACATGTTCCTGGCGAATATTGCCTGCTTCATCCCTGCTCCCCAAAACGTAATTGAAACCACGCGTGGCGTCCCGCCGTTTCGGCCGGCACCGGTGGCAAACCCCGACCCTCTATACTGGGCCACCCCCACGCAGTCTGCCGGGAAACGCGCCGCCATACCATGCCCAGCGTTTCCTTTTCGTAAATCGCTCACGCAATAACGAGATTGCCATGCCCAACATTGTCATCGCCGCTGCCAAGCGGACCGCCATCGGCTCCTTCCTCGGCCAGTTCAACGGCGTGCCCACCCCTACCCTCGGTGCCGTGGCCATTGCCGCCGCCCTGGAACAGTCCGGCGTGCCGGCGGCGGACGTCTCCGAAGTGATCATGGGCTGCGTGCTGCCGGCCAACCTGGGCCAGGCCCCGGCCCGCCAGGCTGCGGTTGCCGCAGGGATCCCCTACGCCACCGGCGCGACCACCCTGAACAAGGTCTGCGGGTCGGGCATGAAGGCCATCATGCTGGGCCACGACCTGATCAAGGCCGGCTCGGCCAGCATCGTGGTGGCCGGCGGCATGGAGTCGATGTCCAATGCCCCGCACCTGCTGCCCAACTCCCGCACCGGCAACCGCTTCGGCAACTTCCAGGCGGTGGACCACATGG
Source organism: Stenotrophomonas sp. NPDC047960 (assembly GCF_043204395.1). Taxonomy (NCBI): domain Bacteria; kingdom Pseudomonadati; phylum Pseudomonadota; class Gammaproteobacteria; order Lysobacterales; family Lysobacteraceae; genus Stenotrophomonas; species Stenotrophomonas sp. NPDC047960. The sequence goes on from NZ_JBIDBX010000004.1 coordinate 183,455, forward strand.
CTCACGACGGCCTGGTCAATGCCTACGACGGCAAGGCCATGGGCGAATTCGCCGAATGCGCGGTGGACAAGTACCAGTTCAGCCGCGAGGAGCAGGACGCCTACGCGATCGAATCGGTACGCCGCGCGCAGGCCGCGCAGGCGTCCGGTGCCTTCGCCGACGAAATCGTCGCCGTGAAGGTCGCCGGTCGCAAGGGCGAGGTGGAGTACACCCAGGACGAACAGCCCGGCCGTTCGGATGTTGCCAAGATCCCGACCCTGCGTCCGGCTTTCAAGAAGGATGGCACGGTCACTGCGGCCAGCTCGTCGAGCATCTCCGACGGCGCCGCCGCGGTGGTGCTGCTGGCCGAAGACGCCGCCGCCGCCCGCGGCGTGCAGCCGCTGGCCCGGATCGTGGCCCACGCGACCCACTCGCAGGAACCGGAGTGGTTCACCACGGCCCCGATCGGCGCCATCCACAAGGTGCTGGACAAGGCCGGCTGGAGCCTGGACCAGGTGGACCTGTTCGAGATCAACGAGGCATTTGCCGTGGTCGCCATGGCGCCCATCCGCGAACTGGGCCTCGACCCGGCGAAGGTCAACGTCAACGGCGGCGCCTGCGCACTGGGCCACCCGATTGGCGCCTCGGGCGCCCGGCTGGTGGTGACGCTGGTCAATGCCTTGCGCAAGCGTGATGCAAAGCGCGGAATTGCTACACTGTGCATTGGTGGCGGGGAAGCAACGGCCATCGCCATCGAATTGATTTGATTGGTTTTAACACCCGTTTCGCAAAACTGAATGCGGGATCGCTTGACAGCCCAACGTGGCTTGTCATCATGTTGCCGGGCGCGCAATAGCGCGTTGCCTAATCTAACGACGAGGATTCACACAAATGAGCATCAACAAGCTGCTGATCGCAATGGCCCTGGGCCTGGCTCTGACCGCCTGCTCGAAGCAGGAGCAGGCTGCTGACGCCGCCGCTTCGGCCAACGAAGCTGCTGCCGACGCCCAGGTCGCTGCCGACCAGGCCGCTGCTGCTGGCGCCCAGACCGCCGACGCTGCCCAGGCTGCCGCCGACACCGCCACCACCGCTGCTGACGCTTCGGCTGACGCCGCTGCCCAGGCTGCTGGCGCTGCCACCGACGCAACCGCCGACGCTGCTGCCGACGCTGCCAAGGCCGGTGAAGCCACCGCCGAGCAGGCCAAGGACGCTGCTGAAGAAGCCAAGAAGTAATAACTTCTTTCTTCAAGCAAGTCTGAAGAAGCCGCTGGTTCGCCAGCGGCTTTTTCTTTGGCTTCACGTCTGGATGAATACGATCGGCCTCCCTGAGACCTGACGGAGAGCGCCATGAAGATTCGTTCGATCACCACCCCGCTGATGGCCGCCTCGCTGCTGCTGGCCCTGGCGGCCTGCAAGGGCCCGGAAGCCGAACAGGCGCGTGCCGATGCCGCGCAGGCCGCAGACAGCACCGGCGAAGCCGCCCGTGCCGCCGTGGACAAGGCGGCTGCGTCCACCCGCGATGCCGCCGATGAAGCAGCGGCCGCTTCCGAACGCGCCGCCGCCGACGTGCAGCCGGCGCTGGACCGTGCCGCCGACGCCAGTGCAGCGGCCGCAGCCGATGCCAAGGTTGCCGCGCGCGATGCGGCAGCGCATGCCAGCGAGGCGACGGCCAACGCCGCCGAGAAGGTGGCTGACAAGGCGCGCGACGTGGCCGAAGACGCCAAGCAGAACGCAGACGCCGCCAAGCGCTGAGACGTTGCGTAGCGCCGGGCCCTGCCCGGCGCTACGGCAACGCCCGCGCCAGCACCGCGCCGAGGTCTACCTCATCCGGCAGCGTCCCGAACGCCGCTCCATGCGCACCGCCCAGCCGCGAATGCGCGAATGCAGCCGCAACCGGGCTGCCCGCACGCAGCAGCACGGCGGCCTGCAGCAACAACGCCAGACGCTCGGTCACCACCCGCGCCTGGGCTTCAGATGGCGTAGCGGCGAGCAGCCCCCGCAATGAGGACAATGCGCGGTCGTAGTCGGCATCGCGCCCGGCCACCGCGTCCAGCTCCGCATCCAGCACCGGCAGCACCTGCGGCTCACGCGCCAGCGCCCGGAGCACATCCAGGCACTGGATGTTGCCGCTCCCCTCCCAGATCGAATTCAACGGTGCCTGCCGGTACAGGCGTGGCAGGATGGACTCTTCCACGTAACCGGCCCCGCCCAGGCATTCCTGTGCCTCGTTGACGAACACCGCCGCGCGCTTGCAGATCCAGTATTTGCCCACCGCCGTTGCAATACGCGCAAACGCGGCTTCCTGCGCATTCTGCGATGCCTGGTCCACCGCGCGGGCCACGCGCATGGCGAAGGTAGTGGCTGCCTCGGATTCGATCGCCAGGTCGGCCAGCACGTTGGCCATCAACGGGTGTTCACACAGGCGGCGCCCGAAGCTGCTGCGGTGGCGGGTGTGGTGCAGCGCCTGCGCCAAGGCCATGCGCATTTCCGCGGCCGCGCCCAGCATGCAGTCCAGCCGCGTCATCATCACCATCCCGATGATCGTCGCCACCCCACGCCCTTCGGCGCCGACCCTGCGCGCCCAGGCCCCGCACAGCTCGATCTCGCTGGAGGCATTGGACCAGTCGCCCAGCTTGTCCTTGAGCCGCATCAGGCGGAACGCGTTGCGGTTGCCATTGGCCAGCCGGCGCGGCATCAGGAAGCAGGTGAGTCCACCCGGCGCCTGCGCCAGCACCAGGAACGCATCGGACATCGGGGCAGAGAAGAACCACTTGTGTCCCACCAGTGCGTAGCTGCCGTCTTCGCGCAGCTCGGCGCGGGTGGTATTGCTGCGCACGTCCGAGCCGCCCTGCTTCTCGGTCATGCCCATGCCCAGGGTGATGCCGGCCTTGTCGGCCATTGGCACGTCGCGCGGATCGTACACCGGCGCCGCGGCCTTTTCGGCCCACTCCGCCAGCAACGGGTCCTGGCGCAGTACCGCCACTGCGGCATGGGTCATGGTCAGCGGGCAGCTGGTGCCGGCGTCGGCCTGGTGGTGCAGGAAACTGAGTGCGGCGCGGGCCACGTGCGCGCCGTGGCCGCCCTGCTGCCAGGATAATCCTGCCACCCCATGTCGTTTGGCCGCCTCCATCAGCTGGTGGTACGCCGGATGGAATTCGACGGTGTCGATGCGGTGCCCCTGCGCGTCATGCGTGCGCAGCCGTGGCCGGTCACGGTTGGCGTCAAAGCCCCACTGGTAAAGCGTGTCGCCCGCGATGGCGCCGTACGCCTGCAGCTGGCCAATGAATGCAGCACCGCCCTCGCGCTGCACGGCTTCACTCAACGCCACGTCGTCGGCCCACAGATTGCGCCCGCCGAACGGCGGGGGCTGGTTGGCCACCTCGTGGGTCTCGAATACAGGCAATACGGACGTCATCGTGCGGGCCTCCTGGCGGACCCGGCAATTCTGCCGCATCCGCATGCGGCGTGCTGTTCAGGCGGATTCTCACCTCGTGCACGAACGCGGCGGCACAGTACAGGCATGACGACGCGCTCTGCAAACGGTGACCTGGTAGTGCTCCGCCCCGAGGGCCTGTACTGCCCTGCCGGCGATTTCCATATCGACCCATGGCGCCCGGTGCCGCGCGCGGTGATCACCCACGGCCACGGCGACCATGCGCGCGGCGGCATGGGCCGGTACTACTGCAGTACCGGCAGCGTGCCGATCCTGCGCTGGCGGTTGGGGGATGTGGAACTGGAGGCGCATGACTACGGTGAACGCTTCACGTTGGGTGGCGTGCAGGTATCGCTGCATTCAGCAGGTCATGTGCTGGGCTCGGCGCAGGTGCGCATCGACGACGGCCAGCAGGTGTGGGTGGCCTCTGGAGACTACAAACGTCAGTCAGACCCCACCTGCGACCCATTCGAGGTGGTGCCCTGCGATGTGTTCATCACTGAAGCGACGTTCGCCCTTCCGATTTACCGTTGGCAGGAGACCCGCGAGGTTGCCGCCGAGATCGTGGCATGGCGGCGCGAGTGCGAGCAGCGCGGGGAAGCGGCGATCCTGCTGTGTTACGCGCTGGGTAAAGCGCAACGGGTGCTGGCCGAATTGCTGCCGCTGGATGATCAGCCGGCCTGGCTGCACGGCGCCATCGCCAATGGGGTTGCGGTGTATCGGCAGGCCGGCGTCGCGATGCTGGAAACACGCACGGTGGCCGAACAGGGCCGCGAGCCCGATGCGGCGGGGAAATTGATCCTGGCACCGCCTTCTGCGGCAGGAACCACGTGGGTGCGCCGTTTCGGCAGGCATCAGCTGGGGTTCGCTTCAGGCTGGATGCGGCTGCGCGGCAACCGGCGGCGGCGCAACTACGACCGTGGCTTCGTGGTGTCCGACCACGCGGACTGGCCCGCACTGCTGCAGACGATCGAACAGACCGGTGCGCGCCGGGTCATCGCTACCCACGGCAACACCGATGCGCTGATTCCATTCCTGCGCGAACGTGGCGTCGCCGCAGAAGCCTTCCGTACCGATTTCGGGAGCGAAGAATGAAGGCGTTCGCCGCGCTCTACCAGCGTCTGGACCGCAGCACTGCTACATTGGACAAGCGCGCCGCGCTGGTGGCCTACTTCCGCGATGCGCGTCCGCATGATGCAGCGTGGGCGTTGTACCTGCTCAGCGGCGGCAAGGTGGGGGGCGCAAGGCGGAAAATCGCAGCCAGCGGCGAGCTGCGTGCATGGATCGCCGAGGCCTCTGGCCTGCCGGCCTGGCTGGTCGCCGACAGTTACGACCAGGTCGGCGACCTGGCCGAAACCCTGACCCTGCTGCTGGATGATCCGGTCGGGAGCGCGGTGGACCGTCCCCTTGCAGAGTGGATCGAAGACCATCTGCTGGCCGTGGCCAACCAGCCCGAACCGGTACGTCGCGCTGCGGTGGAAGCGGGCTGGATGCAGCTGCCTGCCGCCGAGCGGCTGGTGTTCAACAAGCTGCTGACCGGCGCGCTGCGCGTCGGGGTGTCGCAGCGGCTGGTGCAGCAGGCGCTGGCTGAACTGTCGGGGATGGACATCGCCCGCATCGCGCAACGCATGCTGGGGGAATGGGTTCCCTCACCAGGGTTGCTTGCCGACCTGCTCAGCAAAGAGGAACGTCCTGAGGACCGGCAGCAGCCCTATCCGTTTTTCCTCGCATCGCCGCTGGAGGCAGAGGTCGACAGCCTCGGGCCCATCAGCGAGTGGACACTGGAATGGAAGTGGGATGGGATCCGCCTGCAGCTGCTGCGGCGCAAAGGCGAGGTTGCACTCTGGTCGCGCGGTGAAGAGCGGCTGGATGGCCGCTTTCCGGAAATCGAAGCAGCTGCAATGACCTTGCCGGACGGTACCGTGATCGATGGCGAGTTGCTGGCCTGGCGCGGGGACGATGCCCAACCGCTTCCGTTCACAGCCCTGCAGACCCGCATCCAGCGTCGCAAGCCCGGTCCGAAGACCCTGCGCGATACGCCGGTGCGCGTGCTCGCCTACGACCTGCTCGAGCTCGATGGCAACGATCTGCGCCAGCAGCCGCTGGCCGAACGACGCGCCCGCCTGGCCGAGGTACTCGCCACGCTCGACGACCCACGGGTGGTGCTGTCGCCCACCCTGGATGCGGCGGACTGGCACGAGGCGGCCGCGCAGCGGGCACTGGCGCGCGACCGCGGTGTGGAAGGGTTGATGCTCAAGCGCAGCGCCTCGGTGTACCAGAGCGGCCGTCGCCGCGGCGACTGGTGGAAGTGGAAGATCGAGCCGCTGACCATCGATGCAGTGATGATCTACGCGCAGGCCGGGCATGGCCGACGCAGCACGCTGTATACCGACTACACCTTCGGGGTATGGGATGGCGAACGGCTGGTGCCGGTGGCCAAGGCGTATTCGGGACTGGATGACAAGGAGATCATGGCGCTGGATCGCTGGATACGCGCACACACGATCGAACGTTTCGGGCCGGTGCGCAGCGTCCAGGGCGAGCAGGTCTTCGAACTCGGCTTTGAAGCGGTCAACCGCAGCAGCCGACACAAGTCGGGTATTGCCGTGCGCTTCCCGCGCATCCTGCGCTGGCGCCACGACAAGCCGGCCAGCGAAGCCGACACACTGGCCCAGCTGCAGGCGCTGGCGCGGTGACAAGACGCGAGGCGATGGCGCGCCTGGCCGCGTGGTTCGCCAGCCGCGGCTGGTCGCCCTTGCCGTTCCAGAAAACGATGTGGCGGCATTACCTGGCCGGCCAATCCGGACTGCTGCACACCCCTACCGGCAGCGGCAAGACGCTGGCAATGTTCGGCGGACCGCTGCTGCAGGCCATGGTCGATCCGTTGCCACGCACACCGGGCGCGCGCGCGGGCAAGACCGTGCCGGCCTTGCAGGTGCTGTGGATCACGCCGCTGCGCGCGCTGGCCAGCGATACCGCGCGTGCGCTGCGTGAACCGCTGGCGGCGCTTGGGCTGGACTGGCAGGTCGGGCTGCGCACCGGCGACGCGAGCGCGCGTGACAAACGCCTGGCCCGCGAAGGCCGGGTTGATGTGCTGGTCACCACGCCGGAGTCGCTGGCCCTGCTACTGAGCTATCCCGATACGCTCGAGCGCATGCGCAGGCTGCGCTGCGTGGTGGTGGATGAGTGGCATGAACTGCTCGGCAACAAGCGTGGCGTGCTTCTGCAGTTGAACCTGCGCCGCCTGCGCGATGCGTTGCCTGCGGTGCAGCTGTGGGGCCTGTCGGCCACGCTGGGCAACCTGGACGAAGCGCGCGGAGTTCTGCTGCCGGATGTGCCCGACGCGCCGACGGTGTCCGGGGTGCGACCGCGTCCGGTGCAGGTGGAAACACTCATCCCCGCGCACGGCGAACGCTTCCCGTGGGCGGGCCACCTGGGTCTGTCTCAGCTGCAGCGCGTGCAGCAGAAGCTGTTTGCGGTCGGCACCAGCCTGCTGTTCACCAACACCCGCGCGCAGGCCGAATTGTGGCACCAGGCATTGTCAGCGGTGTGGCCGGAAGACCCGGCCACGCTGGCCCTGCATCACGGCTCGCTGGATCCGGCCCAGCGCCGCATCGTCGAGCAGGGCCTGCGCGACGGCGCGTTGCGCTGCGTGGTGGCCACTTCCAGCCTCGACCTTGGGGTGGATTTCCCGGCCGTGGACCAGGTCCTGCAGATCGGCAGCCCGAAAGGCATCGCACGGCTGGTGCAGCGCGCCGGGCGCGCACGGCACCGCCCGGGCGAATCCGGCCACATCATCTGCGTGCCGTCGCACGCGCTGGAGCTGGTGGAGTACGCTGCGGCACGTCGCGCTCTGGCCGACGGCGTGATCGAGGCGCGGCGCCCGCTGCGGTTGTCGCTGGATGTACTGGCGCAGCACTGCGTGAGCTGTGCGTTGGGCGGCGGCTTCCATGCCGGGGCGCTGCTCGAACAGGTGCGTCGCACGCACGCATTTGCCTCGCTGGATGAGGCGCAGTGGCAGGGCGTGCTGGATTTCATCGTGCAGGGTGGCCAGGCGCTGGCGCAGTATCCGGACTTCCACAAGGTGGTGCGCGACGAGGATGGCGTCTACCGCGTACATGACCGACGTGTGGCGCTGCGCCACCGGCTGTCGATCGGCACGATCACCAGTGATGGCAGCGTCATGGTGCAGTTCATGCGCGGCGGCAGGCTTGGGAGCGTGGAGGAACAGTTCGTCGGCCGCCTGCGCCCCGGCGACCGCTTCCAGTTCGCCGGCCGGCTGCTGGAACTGGTGCGGCTGGAGAACCTCACCGCCTACGTCAAGATGGCACGTGGCGGTGACGGCGTGGTGCCGCGCTGGCAGGGCGGTCGACTGCCGCTGTCGGAGGCGCTGGGCCACGAAATGGAAACCGTGCTCGCATCTGCGCCCGACAGCCCGGAAATGCGGTGGCTGGCACCCCTGCTGCAGTTGCAGGCGCGCGTGTCCGCGCTGCCCGGCCCTTCATTGCTGCTGGTGGAAAGCGTGCGCCGCCGCGAAGGACAGTTCGTGTTCGTGTATCCGTTTGCCGGGCGCCAGGTCAACGAGGGGCTGGCCGCGCTCATGGCGATGCGATGGACCCGGGTACAGGCAAACACCTTCGGCTACGCCGCCAACGATTACGGGTTCGTGCTTGCGCCAGCACGCGCGGTCGAGGTGGATGCAGTGCAGGTTGCGGCGCTGCTTCGGCCGGATGGCCTGTTCGAGGACCTGCGCGAGAGCCTCAACCTTGGTGAGCTGGCGCGACGTCAGTTCCGCGACATCGCGCGCGTCTCCGGGCTGCTGATCCCGGCCCTGCCGGGGCGCACACCGCGCAGCCTGCGCCAGCTGCAGGCCTCGGCAGGCCTGCTGTATGACGTGCTGCGCCAGCATGATCCCGGGCACATCCTGCTCGGCCTGGCCGAGCGCGAGGTCATCCATGATCAGCTCGACCTGGCCTGCCTTGCCGACACGCTGCGCCGCTGCCAGTCACGCACGGTGTGCGTGCAGCACCCGGTTACCCTAGGCCCCTTGTCCTTCCCGCTGTGGGCCGAGCGCCTGCGCGGCCAGCTCAGCAACGAAGACTGGAAAACACGCGTTCTGCGCGCTGTTGGCCAGCTGGAGAAACGCCATGCCGATTGATGTCCCGGTCGCGCTCGCCGGAGAGCAGGTCCACCTGCTCGGCGCGCGCGCGTTGTATTGGCCGGCGCGCGAGGCGCTGCTGATTGCCGACCTGCACCTTGGCAAGGCCGATCTGTTCCGGCGCGCGGGCATCGGGTTGCCGAGCGGCGGCACCGGGGACGATCTGGCACGGCTGTCGAAACTGGTTGCCGAACGCCCGGTCCGCACGGTGCGGATCCTGGGCGACGTGCTGCATGGCCCCGCGCATCGGGCCGCGTGGTACCGGCAATGGCAGGCCTGGCGGGAGCAGCATCCACGGCTGGAGATAGGCGCAGTGGCCGGCAACCATGACCGCGTGCTGCCCAAGGCCGACCTGGGCATCACCCTGCTGGGCGAACGCGTGCAGGAAGGTCCGTTCCTGCTGCGGCATGATCCGCAGCCGCATCCCACCCTGCACGTCCTGTGCGGCCACCTGCATCCGCTTGCGCGACTGCCAGGCATGCAGCGGCGCTGGCCAGCCTTCTGGTTGCGCGAGCGCTTGACCGTGCTGCCAGCGTATTCGCGGTTCACCGCGGGCATTGCACCGGTCGTGGCGACCGGCGAGCAACTGGTCGCCTGCGTCGAAGACGACGCGATTGCGCTGCCGATACGTTGATGCCGGCAGGCGGGCGTATGGCGCTCAGGCTGCCGAAGGCAGCGCCTCCATCAGCAGGATTTCGGGGCCGTCGGGGTTACGCCGGACCGGGCCACGCTGCACCTCGACCAGCATGGAACGGGCCGCGGCGCGGATGCGGGCGTGGTGTTCAGGGGCGGCATGGGTGATCAGACTGGTGACATGGAAATCGAACACATCTTCCATGACATCCGGCTGATCCTCGTGGAGCATCTGCAGCAACCCGCGCAGTTTGCGGATTTCAGAATCGAGAACGTCGGCCGGAAACAGCATGTCTTTCTCCTTGGGGCAACAACTCAGCAGTCTTCTTGTGCCACATGCGGAGTGACCCTGCCGTCAATGGCGGCCATTCATGTACTCATCGCCGCTACGAAGCCGGGCGACAATCCCAACCTGCCCCACCAGCCCTGCTGGGTTCCGCTGAGCACACGCAGCATGTGACCACGGCCGCCCGGCAGCCGCCCCATGGGCCGGAACAGCACATCGCGCGCGTGCGCCAGCAGGTCGCGCTCGGACTGGAATACCGGGGTAAGCCAGCGGCTCCAGAACTGATAGATGCCTACGTGCGCGCTGCGCTGCGCCTGATAGGCCTGCAGCGCGGCATCGGCGGCATCGTGCGCGCGCAGCGCATCGCGCAGCGCCAGCGCGTCCATCAGCGCCATGTTCACGCCCTGTCCCAGCTGTGGGCTCATCGCATGCGCCGCATCGCCGGCCAGCACCAGCCGGTCGCGGTGCCAGCGCGTCATCACCGCATCGCGATAGCCGGCACGTGCCAGCTGCGCGCCGTCGCGCACGTCCTGCAGGCGCAGGTGGGCCTGCGGCCACAACGCGGCGATCTCCTCGAGCCACCGCTGCATGCCATCCCGTTCCCACTGGTCGAACTGCGCTCGCGGCAGGCTCCAGAAGAAGCTCAGGCGCGGCTGTGCATCGTCGGGGCGCGTGCCGGCCGGCAACAGCCCGATCATCTTGCGCGCCGCCACGTAGCGCTGCCGCAGCTCGTCAGGGTGTGGCCAGTCGCCGCGCGGCAACAGACACCACAGGGCCCCCCAGGGATATTCGCGATCCAGTCGGGTGCCCTGCACCCGGGTGCGCAGCGACGATGCCGAGCCATCGGCGGCGATCACGAGGTCATACGGGCCGTGCCAGTGCCCACGTGCGTCGCGCACACGGCCCCGGACGGTATCCACGTCGACGATGGCGGTATCGGCCTGCAGGTTGTCCGGGTACTCCCAGGCCTGCGCCAACAGCGAGAACAACGCGCCGCGCTGCATGCCGATGCCATGCAGGTGCGCGTGCAGCGCCGCATAGCGCATGTCCATGACCGCACGCCCGCACGGCGTTTCACCGTACAGCCGGCGCACCGGCGCGCCGTACTGGAGCACGCCGGGCAGCAGGTCCATCTGCCACAGCACGTCCAGCCCGCTGGGCTGCAGCAGGAAGCCTGCACCCACCGGCCCGGGGCGGGCCGCGCGTTCGAACACATGCACATCGTGATGGTCACGTGAAAGAAGAATCGAGAGCGCCTGGCCCGCAGTGCCGTAGCCAACGATGGCGATCGTGCGTTTTTTCATCTGACGTCCTGTCCCGCATTAAAAAAAACCCCGCCGAAGCGGGGTTCTCCTTGCGCAGCGATGGAGATTACTCGACCGGCGCGATGTTCGAGGCCTGGGCGCCCTTCGGACCCTGGCTCACTTCATAAGTGACCTTCTGGCCTTCCTGCAGGCTGCGGAAGCCCTTGGAGTTGATCGCGGAGAAGTGCGCGAAGACATCAGCGCTGCCGTCATCCGGCGAGATAAAGCCAAATCCCTTGGCGTCGTTGAACCACTTGACGGTACCGTTCGGCATGGTAATGCAAGACCTTCTTCAATGAATGGGTGGTGTACGCTCAACCAGCGCACTGGCGGAGTATGCAAAGCTTGTCAGGCAATGACAATCATCCGCGTGCCAATTCGCCAATCAGTTCTGGCAATCCGGCGGAAGCCGCGTCAACATTGGCCAACACTTCGGCCATCGTGATCTCATCGCCGTCGCCGCAGCCGGCCGCCCAGTTGGCGACGATGGCCAGGCAGGCATAGTCCAGGCCCAGCTCGCGGGCCAGGCCTGCTTCGGGCATGCCGGTCATGCCGACCAGGTCACAGCCATCACGGCGCATCCGCGCGATTTCCGCGTTGGTCTCCAAGCGCGGGCCCTGCGTGGCGCCGTAACAACCGCCGTCGCGCAGGCGCACGCCGGTGACCTTGGCCGCCGCCAGTACCTTGCTGCGCAGCATCGGGGTGTACGGGTGGCCGAAGTCCACATGCAGCACCTCGGTGCCCGGCTCTTCGCTCAGGGTGGAGATCCTTCCCCAGGTGTAATCGATCAGCTGGTCCGGGCAGGCCAGCACGCGCGGACCAAAGTGCTCGGTGATGCCGCCGACAGTGTTGAGCGCCAGCACGCGGGTGGCACCGATCTGGTGCAACGCAGCAAGATTCGCGCGGTAGTTGATCTTGTGCGGCGGCAGCGAATGCCCTTCGCCATGCCGGGCCAGGAACGCCACGCGCTGGCCGAGCAGCGTCCCGACCCGGATCGGGCCGGACGGTGTGCCGTAACGGGTTTCGACCGCGTGGCTGCTCACGTCATCGAGCTGGGCCAGCTTGTACACACCGGTGCCGCCGATGACGGCCAGGGCAATAGATTCCATGGTGCTGCTTATTCCTTCATCGCGTAGATGGCCGGCACGCCACGCAGCGCTTCATTGACGTCCATGCCGAAGCCGAACACGTAACGGTCCGGCAGTTCCACACCCGCGTAGTCAGCCTTGACGTCGGGCAGCGCGCGATCATGCTTCTTCACCGTCATCGCCGCGATGCGCACGTCGGTGGCGCCCTGCTCCAGGCACCAGGTGCGCACGCCCTGCAGGGTGAACCCTTCATCCAGGATGTCGTCGACCAGCAGCACGCGGCGGCCGAACAGCGAGGTGGCCGGCTTGTGCTTCCAGACCAGATCGCCACCGGTGGTCTCACCGCGGTAACGGGTGGCGTGCAGGTAATCGAACTGCAGGTCCTGGCCGCGTGCGCCCAGTTCCAGCGCCAGCTGGCCGGCGAACGGCAGCGCGCCGTGCATGATCGACAGGAACAGCGGCACCTCGCCCTTGTAGTCGGCCGCAATGGCATCGGCGATGGCTGCGATGGCGGCATCGATGGTGGGACGGTCGACCAGCAGGTCGGCCTGGGCCAGGGCCTGGGAAATGGTGAGGTTGGGCATCAGACGGTTCTTCCAAGGGTGTCGAGCAAACGGGATTGGGAGGTGCCATGGCGGGCATCGGCCAGCAGGCCGTCCCAGCCGAGCGCGCCACGGCCGATCAGGCCGAGCAGCGCAGCAGTGTTGAGGGGGCGGCCGTCGACCGCGCGCAGCGCCTCATCGACCAGTTCCGGGTGGCAGACCAGCACCACGTCGCAGCCGGCATCCAGGTGCGCATGCACGCGTGCCTGCACGCCGCCGGCGGAGAACGAGGCGGCCATGCCGATGTCGTCGGAGAACACCACGCCACGGAAGCCCATCTCTCCGCGCAGGATCTGCTGGATCCAGCGCGACGAGTATCCGGCCGGTTCGGGTGCGACCTGCGGGTAGACCACGTGGGCCATCATCACCGCGTCGGCGCCCGCATCGATGCCCGCGGCAAACGGCACCAGGTCCAGCGCGCGCAGCGCATCGAGGTCACGCGGGTCGCTGGCGGCCGCCACGTGGGTGTCTTCCAGCACGCTGCCATGGCCCGGGAAATGCTTGAGCGTGGCGGCCATGCCGACGCTGTGCATGCCGCGCACGTAGGCGCGGGTGAAGGCGGCCACCACCTGCGGGTCGGCACTGAAGGCGCGGTCGCCGATGGCGCGGTTGCCGCGGCCCAGGTCGACCACCGGGGCGAAACTGAGGTCTACCCCGCTGGCGCGTACTTCACTGGCCATCAGCCAGGCGTGCTGCTCGGCGAGCACAAGCGCGGCTTCAGGATCCTGCGCGTACAGCGTATCGAAACCCTGCAGCGGCGGCAGTGCGCTGTAGCCCTCGCGGAAGCGCTGCACGCGTCCGCCCTCCTGGTCCACGCAGATCAACAGCGGGCGCGGCGCGGCAGCGCGGATCGCGGCCGACAGCTCGGCGACCTGCTGGCGCGAGGCGAAATTGCGCTTGAACAGGATGACGCCGGACACGGCGTCGTGCTGAAGCCAATCGCGTTCCTGGGCAGTAAGTTCGGTCCCGGCAACGCCGATCACGAGCATGGGTCGATCTCCAAAGCGGGGCGCCGTGATGGCGCACTGCCGCATTGTCGCAGAAGGCGCGTATCGGAGGCCACGGGCGCGGGCGGCGTATTCAGGGCCAGCGGTTGTAGGGGTTCGCGGCCAGGGCCAGGTTGTAGTACCGGGCCTGATCGGTCACCTCCTCCCCGATCCAGGAAGGCAGATCGATGGCCTGGTCGGCCTGGTCCAGTTCGACCTCGGCCACCACCAGCCCGGCGTTGTCGCCCAGGAACTCGTCCACTTCCCACAGCAGCCCGCCGTGGTGGACGAGGTGCCGCCGCTTGTCGATCAGGCCCCCTACGCACAGGGCCAGCAGCGCGCGGGCGTCCTCGACCGGGATCGGGTAGTCGAATTCCTGCCGCGTGTGCCCGATCTCGCGCGATTTCATGTTGAGAAACGCGTCGTCGCCCTGGATGCGCACCCGTACCGAGGCCTTCTGGGCACCGCTGTCGATCGAGGCAGCGTCGTTCATGTAGCCCTGTGCCATCGGAATCACCGCGTGCGCGGCAGCGCGCCAGCCATCGCCGGTCACCAGGAACTTGCGCTCGATCTCGATGCCCATCTCAACGCTTCTCGAAGACGGCGATGCTTTCGACGTGCGCGGTGTGCGGGAACATGTCCATCGCACCGGCCGACACCAGGGTGAAGCCCTGCTCGTTGACCAGATAGCCGGCGTCACGGGCCAGCGAGCCCGGGTGGCAGCTGACATAGACGATGCGCTTGAACTGTTTGAGCGGCAGCTGCTGCAGCACTTCGATCGCGCCCGAGCGCGGCGGATCCAGCAACAGCTTGTCGAAGCCCTGGCGCATCCACGCGGTCTGGCGCTGGTCCTGGGTCAGGTCGGCGGCGAAGAACTGCGCGTTGTCCAGGCCGTTGCGTGCAGCGTTGTCCCTGGCCCGCGCCACCAGCCCGGCCTCGCCTTCGACGCCCACCACTTCGCGCACGGTGCGCGCCAGCGGCAGGGTGAAATTGCCCAGACCACAGAACAGATCGAGCACCCGCTCGTCCGGGCCGGCGTCGAGCAGCTGCAGCGCCAGGGCAATCATCTTTTCATTGAGGTTGGCGTTGACCTGGATGAAATCCAGCGGCCGGAACGCCAGCTCCACGTCCCAGGGCGCCAGCCGGAACGACAGCGGCACCTCGCCAGGCACCAGCGGGTGCACCGACTCGACCCCGCCGGGCTGCAGGAAGATCGCAAATCCGTGCTCGCCACCGAACGCGGCCCAGGCAGCCTTGTCGGCATCGCTGAGCGGCAGCATGTGGCGGATGGTCAGTACGATCGCGTCGTCGCCGGCAATGAACTCGACCTGCGGGATGTCGCGCTTGCCGTCCAGGGTTTCGATGAACGCCGACAGCGCCGACACCTTCAGCCCGATTTCCGGGATCACGGTCAGGCACTGGGTCAGATCCGCCACGAAGCGCGGATCCTGCTCGCGGAAGCCGACCAGGGTCTTGTCCTTCTTTTCCACCCGGCGCACGGAGAAGCGGCCCTTGCGACGGTAGCCCCAGCTTTCGCCGACCAGCGGGGGCAGCACCGTGCCCGGGCTGACGTGGCCGATCCGGGTCAGATTGTCGAGCAGCACGCGCTGCTTGGCCACGATCTGCTGGCTTTCTTCCAGGTGCTGCAGCACGCAGCCGGCGCAGACGCCGAAGTGCGGGCAGCGCGGGGTGACCCGCTGCGGCGAGGGCTGCAGGACCTCCACGGTCCGCGCCTCGTCGAAATGGCGGTTGCGGGCGGTGGGCTCGGCGCGCACCACTTCGCCCGGCAGGGCGCCGGAAATGAAGGTGACCTTGCCGCCCTCGCCTTCACGGCGGGCGACGCCGCGGCCGTCATGGCTGAGGTCGAGGATGGCGGTCTGGAACGGGGTCTTGTCGAGGCGGGAACGGGATCGGGCCACGTGGCAACAGGCTGCGGGCAAAAAGGGTGCGTATTGTCGCAGCTTGCAGGACGCCATATCGTGTTTAATATGCACATAGCTGACATGGAGGCAGCCGCAATGCAGATGACCCCGAGGGCTTCCATGCCCCGTTTCCTGCTCGTCGAGGACGACACCGTCAGCCGCGGCTTTTTCCGGGCCGCGCTGGAAACCCTGCCCGCGCAGGTGGACACCGCCGATTCGCTGGCCAGCGCCCTGGAACGGGGCCGCCACGGCGAACACGACCTGTGGCTGATCGACGTGAACCTGCCGGACGGCAATGGCAGCCAGCTGCTGCATGCCCTGCGCCTGTCGCGGCCGCACACGCCGGCACTGGCTCACACGGCCGATGGCGACACCAGCATCCACGCCCGCCTGCGTGATGACGGATTCAGCGAAACCCTGGTCAAGCCACTGAGCCGTGAGCAGCTGCTCCAGGCCGTGCGCCGTGCGCTGGTCAACAGCCCGGGCAGCGCGACCCCGACGGCTGGTGCCGGTACCGATGGCGAGCGTGAAGACTGGGACGAAATCACCGCCCTGGCCGCCCTGAACGGGCAGCGGAACCACCTGATCGCCCTGCGTGAGCTGTTCCTGGCCGAGCTGCCCGGCGTCCGCGACGCGGTCGCCCAAGCCGTGCAGCAGCACGATGTGGGCACCTTGAAGGGCCAGCTGCACCGGCTCCAGGCCAGTTGCGGCTTCGTGGGCGCCGCCCGCCTGGCCCGCGCGGTGCGCCAGCTGCACCAGGCCCCGGAATCCAACGGCGCACACACCCAGTTCAAGGCGGCCGTAGAGTCCCTGTTGCATTAGGCACCCCGCAGACTCGCATGGGCGGGTTCATGTGCGCAGGGGCGCGGCTTTGACACGCATGGCGTGTCACTACGACCCTTGGTCGCCTGGGTTTGGGTCGAACGTTGCTGTTGGCTGCACCCGGTTCGTAGGGACACGCCGTGCGTGTCTGCGGGGTACCTTCATCACCGCCGCCGCGCCAGATCCTCCAGCATCTCCCACGATTTCAGGCCGCGCCCGCCCAGATGGTGCAGCAGCACCGCGCGCATGCCCCGGCGCAGGCTGGCCAGGTCATCCGGCCCGGGCAGGACGTCGTTGGCCAATGCCAACAGCGCGCTCCCGGTCGCCGTCCCCCGCCGCGGGTCCACGCCGCGCTCGCTGAGCAGCCGCCGCGGCCCCTCCTGGGGGTCCAGTTCATAGCGGGCGGCAGGGTCGATCGGCTCGCCATCGCTGCCATGTTCCAGATCGAACCCAAACCCCAGCGCCTCCAGCAGGTCGCGTTCGAACCGTCGCAGGGTCCAGGCCAAGGGCCCGGTGGCCCCCAGCCGCTGGCGCACCTGCGCGTAGTGGTCATACAGTTCGGGCAGCGGGTCCTGGCGGGGCGCGAGCCGCATCACCAGTTCATTGACATAGAAGCCGGCCAGCATCGCCTCGCCGCTCAGTCGCGGCGCGGCATCCAGCGCCTCGGCCCCGCGCAGCTGGGCCAGCTCGCCCCGCTGCACGGCCGCCAGGCGGATCCATTGCAGGGGCTGCAGGGCAGCGCGCAGCGCCTGGCTGCGCGGGCTGCTCACACCACGCGCCAGCACCCCGATCCGCCCATGCTGTTCGGTCAGGACCTCAACCAGCAGGCTGGTCTCCCGCCAGGAGCGGGCATGCAGCACGAAGGCCGGTTCGTCGTCGATACGCATGGCCAGGGGCGTTGAGCAGCAACCCTGCCGGGTTTACTCGTAGCCGAAGGCCTTCAGCGCGGCTTCGTCGTCCGACCAGCCTTCGCGCACGCGGACCCAGGTTTCCAGGAACACCTTGGCGTCGAACAGCCGCTCCATCTGCATGCGCGACTTGGCGCCGATGTCCTTCAGGCGGCTGCCGCCCTTGCCGATCACGATCGCCTTCTGGCCTTCGCGTTCGACCCAGATCACCGCGCCGATGCGCAGCAGGTTGCCGTCTTCAACGAACCGCTCGATCTCCACCGTGGTGGCGTACGGCAGCTCTTCACCGAGCTGGCGCATCAGCTGCTCGCGGACCAGTTCGCCGGCGAGGAAACGCTGGCTGCGGTCGGTGATTTCGTCTTCACCGAACATCGGCGGGGCTTCGGGCAGCAGCTTGAGCAGGTCGCGCACCAGCGCGTCCAGGCCGTTGCGCTTCTGCGCGGAAATGGGGTGTACGGCGGCGAAGGTACGACCTTCGGTGACCTGCTGCAGGAACGGCAGCAGGGCTGCCTTGTCCTTCAGGCGATCTACCTTGTTGACCACCAGCACCACCGGAACGCCGGCGTCGCTGAGGACGTTGAACGCCAGCGTGTCTTCTTCGTCCCAACGGCCGGCCTCGATCACCAGCATGCCCGCATCCACGCCCTCGAGCGAGCCGCGCGCGGCGCGGTTCATCACCCGGTTCATGGCGCGCTTCTGCACGCGGTGCAGGCCGGGGGTGTCCACCAGCACCAGCTGGCCTTCCGGATAGCTGGCAATGCCGAGCAACCGGTGGCGGGTGGTCTGCGGCCGGTTGGAGACGATGCTGACCTTGGCGCCCACCAGGGCGTTGGTCAGGGTCGACTTGCCGACGTTGGGGCGCCCGATGACGGCCACGCTGCCGCAATGATGGGGAATTGCTTCGCTCACTTGGAATCCAGTTGCTCGAGGGCGGCAGCTGCCGCCTGTTGTTCGGCCAGCCGTCGCGAGGCACCTTCGCCTTCGGTGCTGACAGCGGGATCGGCTACGCCGCAGCGCACCCGGAAGGTCTTGGCGTGATCGTCGCCTGATTCTGACACCAATTCGTACACCGGCAATGCCTTTTGTCGGCCCTGCAGCCATTCCTGCAGGCGGGTCTTGGGGTCTTTTTCGGGCTTGCCGGTAGCCGGCAGCGCCTCCATGGAAGGACCGAACCAGGGCAGTACCACGGCCTGGCAGGCGGCGAAGCCGGCATCCAGGTAGATCGCGGCCACCACAGCTTCCAGCGCGTCGGCCAGGATCGAGTCGCGCCGATGCCCCCCGGACTTCATTTCACCCGGGCCCAGCGTGAGCCGTTCGCCCAGCTCCAGTGCGCGGGCGATCACCGCCAGCGCGCCCTCGCGCACCAGCTCGGCGCGGGCGCGGGTCAGCGCCCCTTCGTCAGCCTTCGGCCAGCGCTGGTAGAGCGCCTGGGCAACCATCATGTTGACGATGCTGTCGCCGAGGAACTCCAGCCGCTCGTTGTTGGGCGTGCCGGCACTGCGATGCGTCAGGGCCTGCTGCAGCAGGCCCGGATCCTGGAAAGCGTGACCGATGCGGTCACCACGTTGATAGGTTTTAGTCGGCACCGCTGAGGGTCAATTCCTGGTGTGCTTCAAACTTTCCAACCACGTCGAGGTTGCCGATCAGCGGGCGACGGACTTCGTAGTTGACCTTCATGTTCCAACCACCACTGACGCGTTCGAACTTGACGTTGGACGGCTTCACGGTTTCGGAATAATTGATGTACAGGCGACGGAAGAACATTTCCTGTACCTGCCCCGGCTCCTTGTTGGCCACGCCCGGTTCCTGTGCCACGCCCTTCAGGGCAGACTTCACCGCATAGAACTCCGAGTACATCGGGAACAGCTTCATGCCGATGTACAGCACGAATCCGACCGCGCACAGCACGATCAGGAACGAGGTCAGGGTCATGCCACGCTGCGTGCTCATTCTCTTCATTGCGTTCTCCCCAGATACGCGGTTGTCATGGAATCAGTTGATGCCGGTGCCGATGCGGGACGGCTCGAAACCATCCTTGCAGAACCAGCCCGAGCAGTTCAGCCAGATCAGGAACGCCTTGCCGCGGAGATTTTCCTCCGGCAGCAGGCCCCAGAAACGGCCGTCATCGCTGTTGTCGCGGTTGTCGCCCATCACCAGGTACTTGCCCGGCGGCACGGTCCACTGGCCCTCGCCACGCGGGTAATCGGTCTCCAGCACGGTATGGGTGCGGCCCGGCAGGTGCTCCACCAGAAGTGAGGCGCCCTCCCCCTGGCCACGGTGCCCAGCATACAACCCCTTGCTCTCATACTTGAGCGGGGTGCCGTTGAGGATGACGCCATCGCCCTGGAAGGCGATCTCGTCACCCGGGATGCCGATCACACGCTTGATGAAATTCTCGCCCTTGTTGGGGTCGTTCTCCGCGTGGCCCGGGAAGTGGAACACCACCACGTCGCCGCGCGCCGGCTCGCCGATCGGGACGATCTTGGCATTGTTCAGCGGCAGGCGCAGGCCATAGGCGAACTTGTTGACCAGGATGAAATCGCCGATCAGCAGGTTCGGCATCATTGAACTGGACGGGATCTTGTACGGCTCTGCAATGAAGCTGCGCACCACCAGCACAATGGCCAGCACCGGGAAGAATGCCCGGGAGTAGTCCACCAGTACCGGTTCGCTGTCCAGAAGGCCGGCCCGCGCCGCGCGGCGCTTGGCGAAGTACAGCTTGTCGGCCAGCAGGATCAGGCCCGAGGCCAGCGTCAGTACGACCAGCAGGATTTCAAACAGTTTCATGCAGTGTCCTTGGGAACGGGAGCCTTACTTGTCCATCTGCAGCACGGCGAGGAAGGCTTCCTGCGGGATCTCCACGCGGCCCACCTGCTTCATGCGCTTCTTGCCTTCCTTCTGCTTCTCCAGCAGCTTCTTCTTGCGCGAAACGTCGCCACCATAGCACTTGGCCAGCACGTTCTTGCGCATGGCCTTGACCGTGGTGCGGGAGATGATCTGCGAGCCGACGGCGGCCTGGATGGCCACGTCGAACATCTGCCGCGGAATCAGTTCCTTCATCTTCTCGCACAGCTCGCGGCCGCGCCGGTCGGCATGGCTGCGGTGCACGATCAGCGACAGCGCATCGACCTTGTCGCCGTTGATCAGCACGTCCACGCGGACGAACGGACCTGCGTCGAAACGCACGAAGTGGTAATCCAGCGAAGCATAGCCGCGGCTGACCGACTTGAGCTTGTCGAAGAAGTCCAGCACCACCTCGGCCATCGGCAGCTCGTAGCTGATCTGCACTTGGCTGCCCAGGTAGTTGATGCCGATCTGGCTGCCGCGCTTTTCCTCGCACAGCTTGATGATGTTGCCGATGTACTCCTCGGGGGTGAGCACGTTGGCGCGGATGATCGGCTCGCGGATCTCGGTCACCATGTTCACCGGCGGCAGCTTGGCCGGGTTGTCCATGTTGATGATGCTGCCGTCGGTCTTGAGGACCTCGTAGACCACGGTCGGCGCGGTGCTGATCAGGTCCAGGTTGTATTCGCGCTCCAGACGCTCCTGCACGATTTCCATGTGCAGCATGCCGAGGAAGCCGCAGCGGAAGCCGAAGCCCATCGCTTCGGAGCTTTCCGGCTCGAAGCGCAGCGCTGCGTCGTTCAGGCGCAGCTTGTCCAACGCTTCGCGCAGGTCCGGGTAGTCTTCGGCGTCGACCGGGAACAGGCCCGCGAACACGCGCGGCTGCATTTCCTGGAAGCCGGGCAGCGCCGCCGGGGCCGGGTCGGCGGCCAAGGTCAGGGTGTCACCCACGGGCGCGCCGTGCACGTCCTTGATGCTGGCAGTGACCCAGCCCACCTCGCCCGCACGCAGGGCCGGCAGGACCTTGCGCTTGGGGGTGAACACGCCCACGTTGTCGACCTGGTGGTTGCGGCCAGTAGACATCACCTGCAGCTTGTCACCGGCCTTGATCTGACCCTGCATCACGCGCACCAGCGAGACCACGCCCAGGTAGTTGTCGAACCAGGAATCGATGATCAGCGCCTGCAGCTTGTCGGTATCGCGCGGCTGCGGGGCCGGGATGCGATGCACGATGGCTTCCAGCACGTCCACCACGTTCAGGCCGGTCTTGGCGCTGACCGGCACCGCGTCGGTGGCGTCGATGCCGATCACGGCTTCGATTTCGGCCTTGGCGCGCTCGATGTCGGCGGTGGGCAGGTCGATCTTGTTGATCACCGGCACCACTTCCAGGCCCTGCTCCACAGCGGTGTAGCAGTTGGCGACCGACTGCGCTTCCACGCCCTGGGCGGCATCCACCACCAGCAGCGCACCTTCGCAGGCGGCCAGCGAGCGGCTGACTTCATAGGAGAAGTCGACGTGCCCGGGGGTGTCGATGAAGTTCAGGTGGTAGGTCTGGCCATCTTTGGCCACGTACGGCAGCGACACCGACTGGGCCTTGATGGTGATGCCGCGCTCGCGCTCGATCGGATTGGAGTCGAGCACCTGCGCCTCCATCTCGCGGGCCTGGAGGCCACCGCAAAGCTGGATGATGCGGTCGGCCAGCGTGGACTTGCCGTGGTCGACGTGGGCGATGATGGAGAAGTTGCGGATGTTCCGCATCGAATCAGAGGACATAGGTGGCGGCGCGGCGCGTCGTCAGGATAACGGCACATTATCGCATGGCCGGCCCCTCCCCGCGTGCCGGCGGGCCAAATACGACCGGGCCCGCCGAAGCGGGCCCGGAAACGCAGCAGAGGCGGGGCCTACTGGCCGGTCTTGACCGCCACGAAGGCACTGCTGCCGCCGGCGCGAACCAGCAGCATCACCACATCGCCCTTCTTGTAGCCCCCCAGCGCCTTGTTCAGCGCGGCGACGCTGCCGACCGGGGTGCGCCCGACCTGCAGGATCACCATACCCGGAGACAACCGGGCATCGCGGGCAGCCTCGCCCTTGACGTTGGTGATGCGCACGCCCTCGCCCGCGTCCAGCCCCAGCTGCTGGCGCTGCGGGGCGGTCAGGTCGGCCACGTCCAGGCCCAGCAGGGCATTGGCACCGGCCTGCGGCGCGGCGTCAGCCGCCGCCGGGGCGGCAGTGCCGCGCTGCGCGTCTTCGGCCAGCTCGGTCAGGGTCGCGGTGATCTCACGTTCGCGGCCGTCGCGCAGCACGCCCAGGCGGACCTTGCTGCCCGGGGCCTGGGCGCCGATCAGCGGCGGCAGGTCGCTGAAGGTGTTGATCGGGGTGCCATTGACCGAACGGATCACATCGCCGACTTCCAGCCCGGACTTGGCAGCAGCACTACCCGGAACCAGTTCGTTGACCAGCGCGCCACGGCTGTCGGGCAGGTTGAAGCCCTGTGCCACGTCGCCCGTGATGGCGCCGACGATGGCGCCGAGCTGGCCACGGCTCACGCGCCCGTTCTTCTTGATCTGGTCGACCGCGCCCATGGCCAGGTCGATCGGGATCGCGAAGCTGATGCCCATGTAGCCGCCCGAGGCAGAGAAGATCTGCGAGTTGATGCCGACCACTTCACCGCGGGTATTGAGCAGCGGGCCGCCCGAGTTGCCCTGGTTGATCGCCACGTCGGTCTGGATGAACGGTACGTAGCGCTGGTCCTGGCCGCCGGTGCTGCGCCCGACCGCACTGACCACGCCGGCGGTGACCGAGTGGTCCAGACCGAACGGCGAGCCGATCGCGACCACCCACTGGCCCGGCTTGAGCGTATTGGAATCGCCGACCCGCACGGTCGGCAGATTCTTCGCATCGATCTTCAGCAGGGCCACGTCGTACT
Source organism: Stenotrophomonas sp. NPDC047960 (assembly GCF_043204395.1). Lineage (NCBI taxonomy): Bacteria > Pseudomonadati > Pseudomonadota > Gammaproteobacteria > Lysobacterales > Lysobacteraceae > Stenotrophomonas > Stenotrophomonas sp. NPDC047960. The sequence continues at coordinate 206,346 of NZ_JBIDBX010000004.1, forward strand.
GCTGGTCGCTGCCGATCACCTTGGCCGTGAATTCACGGCGGTCGCCCAGTTTGACCTTCACCTCGCCGGCGTCGGCCACCACATGGTGGTTGGTCAGCACGTAGCCGTCGGGCGAGATGATGAAGCCAGAGCCCATGCCACGGCCGCGGATGCTGGGGCCTTCATCGCCGCCGGGCTGGCCGGGCATCTGGAAGTCCGGCCCGAAGAACCGGCGGAAGAATTCCGGCATCTCGTCATCGCCGGGGCCGGGACCGGGGCCGCGCGCCTGGCGGTTGCTGCGCACGATGGTGGTTTCAATGTTGACCACGCCCGGCCCCACCTGTTCCACCAGGTTGGTGAAGTCAGGCAGGCCACTGACCAGCGGCGTGGCCGGCGCACGCGGAGCGGCGGCTACCGCGGCGGGGGCGCTCGGACTGGGCGACTGGGCACAGGCCACCAAGGGAAGGGTGATGGCCAGCAGGGCCATGGCGTGCGTACGGATACGGGCGGTCATCAGACTCGAACCTCCGGGTCAGGAATATCAAGGGATGGGGGCGCTGCGCGTCGCATGCAGCGCCTGGATGGCGGAAATCGAGGCAAACGTCAGTCGCGTCCGCGGCGTGCCGGCGGCGTGCCGGACACCTCTTCCTGCAGGCGCGGCTCGAACGGATAGAACGCGGCCTGCGGCTCCTGCGGCGAGAAACTGGTATTGAGCGCGCCGCTGCTGCCGACCGTGGAGCGCGGCCATGGTCGCGCCTGCAGGGCGCCGACCTCACCAAACGGGAGGGTGCGCGCAGCGGCCGCCGGTACCACCGGGGCCAGTGCAGGCTGGCTGGCCAGTGCACGCACCGGTTCACTGCGGCTGGCCACGCGGCGAGTGGACACCTGCTGGGTGCGGGTGGCGCTGGCACGGCGCGCCGTCACGGCGGCCGCCGGCACGGCAGCTACGGCCACGGCGGCATCTGCCACCCCGCGGGTGTCCAGCGGCGCACGCGGCGGGGCCGGCGGGAGCTGCGCCTGGCTGGCAATGATCGTGGTGGGCTGCTCCAGCGGGGCCTGCCCTGGCAACTCCTGGCGGCTCATGAACAGCGCGATGGCGGCCACCGAGGCGGCCAGCGCGCCTCCGCCGCCCCAACGCAGCAGAGCGCCCCGGCGCCGGCGCGGCGCCGGCATTGCCGCGGCAACGGGGGCCGGCTCGGCCGCCACAGCCGCCTGGATCCGCTCGGCAAAGCCCTGCGGGGCCGGCGCACAGGCGCGCCCGCGCAGGACATCGCCCAGCAGCTGCCAGCGCTCCTGGCAGCCGGACAGGTCCTCGTCGTGCTCCAGCCGGCGCAGCAGGAACCGCGCCTCTTCCAGCGGCAGTTCCCCATCAATAAGCGCGGACAACTGCTGGCGGTGGTGGACATCGAATTTGTCAGGCATCTCGTGGCTCATACGCGGCTCTTCTCGCGGGTGGCGCTGCCAACATCCAGCAGCGGCCGAAGTTCAGTGTCGATCGCCTCGCGGGCGCGGAAAATCCGCGATCGCACGGTGCCGATCGGGCACCCCATCTTCTGCGCGATTTCCTCATAGCTCAGGCCCTCCACCTCGCGCAGGGTGATGGCCGATCTCAGTTCTTCCGGCAACGCCGATACCGCCTTCATCACCGTCTGCTCCAGCTCCTGGCGCATCAACTCGCGTTCGGGCGTGTCGGTATCGCGCAGGCGGGTGCCGCTGTCGAACTGTTCGGCGTCCCCGATCTCGATGTCATCGGTGGGCGGGCGGCGGTTGTGGGCGGCTAGATGGTTCTTGGCAGTATTCACGGCGATCCGGTGCAACCAGGTATAGAACTGGGCATCGCCCCGGAAACTGCCGATCGCGCGGTAAGCGCGTACGAACGTATCCTGGGCAACGTCCTGACATTCACTCCAGTCGGCGATGTAGCGCCCGATCAACGCGACGATCCGATGCTGGTACTTGCGCACCAGCACATCGAACGCCGCGCTTTCGCCGCGCTGCACGCGCCGGACCAGCTCCAGGTCCAGCTCCTGTGGTGTTTCAACCTCGGCCATGGGGGGCCGCACTCCTGTCAGCCCAACCGACGTCGGGCAATGAGACTGCCAATCCCGGGAAAAGTTCAGCGCCGATCACCGCACGCCGTACCAGCTTTTAACCACCGTTCCGTTAAGGTTGCAGATCACGGCCATGAACCGGGTGCACCTACCCCCAAGCTATAGGGATTTGACGGGGAGGAAACAACCTCTGGATCATAGCCCCCTTCTCCATACACAACCGGATGGAACGACTCCATGCTCTCAGGCTTCGATGGGCTCCGCTTCTCACATTGGCACCCCGAGATCCGTGACGATGGTGTCGTGGTGCTCAGCCTCGACCGCCACGACAGCAGCGTCAATGCGATGTCGCAGGACGTGCTGCTGGAACTGGGCGATCTGCTTGAACGCCTGGCGCTGGACCCGCCCAAGGCGGTGGTGGTGCAGTCGATCAAACCGGCCGGTTTCATCGCCGGCGCGGACCTGAAGGAATTCCAGGAATTCGATCGCCGCGGCACCGTCAACGACGCGATCCGCCGCGGCCAGGCCACATACCAGAAACTGTCCGAGCTGCCCTGCCCGACCGTGGCGGCCATCCACGGTCATTGCCTCGGCGGCGGCACCGAGCTTGCGTTGGCCTGCCGCTACCGGGTGGCCTCCAATGATCCCTCCACCCGGATCGGCCTTCCCGAAACCCAGCTCGGCATCTTCCCGGGCTGGGGTGGCAGCGCGCGCCTGCCCCACCTGGTTGGCGCCCCCGCCGCCATGGACATGATGCTGACCGGCCGCAACCTGTCGGCATCGGCCGCCCGTAACATCGGCCTGGTCGACAAGGTGGTTGCCCCGGCCGTGCTGCTCGATACCGCCGTCGCACTGGGCCTGTCCGGCACCACCCGTCCGTTCAGGCAGCGCCTGACCGCCTGGGCCACCAACACCTGGCTGGCGCGCAAGCTGCTCGCCCCGCAGATGGCCAAGCAGGTCGCGCGCAAGGCCAAAAAGGACCACTACCCGGCCCCGTATGCGCTGATCAACACCTGGGCACGCACGGGTGGCAGCAGCATCCAGGCCCGCCTGGACGCCGAACGCCGCGCCGTGGTCAAGCTGGCCGGCACCCCGACCGCACGCAACCTGATCCGCATCTTCTTCCTGACCGAGCGCCTCAAGGCGCTTGGCGGCAAGGATCACGGCATCCGCCACGTGCACGTGGTCGGCGCCGGCGTGATGGGCGGCGACATCGCCGCCTGGTCGGCCTACAAGGGCTTCGAGGTCACGCTGCAGGACCGCGAACAGCGCTTCATTGATCCGGCCATCGAACGCGCCCAGGCCCTGTTCGCCAAGAAGGTGCGGGACGAGAGCAAGCGCCCGGCCGTCGCCGCCCGCCTCAAGGGCGACCTCGCCGGTGACGGCGTGGCCGTGGCCGACCTGGTGATCGAAGCCATCATCGAAGACGCCGACGCCAAGCGTGGCCTGTACCAGACGCTCGAGCCGAACATGAAGGCCGACGCCCTGCTCACCACCAACACCTCCTCCATCCCGCTGGTGGAGCTGCGCGACCACATCCAGCGCCCGGCCCAGTTCGCCGGCCTGCACTACTTCAACCCGGTCGCGCAGATGCCGCTGGTGGAGATCATCCACCACGACGGCATGGCCCCGGAAACCGAACGCCGCCTCGCCTCCTTCTGCAAGGCCCTCGGCAAGTTCCCCGTGCCCGTCGCCGGTACCCCCGGCTTCCTGGTCAACCGCGTGCTGTTCCCGTACATGCTCGAAGCGGCGACCGCCTACGCCGAAGGCGTGCCCGGCCCGGTCATCGACAAAGCCGCCGTCAAGTTCGGCATGCCCATGGGCCCGATCGAACTGCTCGACACCGTCGGCCTGGACGTCGCCGCCGGGGTCGGCAAGGAACTGGCCCCGTTCCTGGGCCTGCAGATCCCCGCGGCCCTGCAGACCGTCGAACCGGGCAAGCGCGGCAAGAAGGATGGCCAGGGCATCTACACGTGGGACAACGGCCGCGCCCAGAAGCCCGACGTGCCCGCCAACTACCAGGCCCCGGCCGACCTGGAAGACCGCCTGATCCTGCCCCTGCTCAACGAAGCCGTCGCCTGCCTGCACGAAGGCGTCGTGGCCGATGCCGACCTGCTCGACGCCGGCGTCATCTTCGGCACCGGCTTCGCCCCGTTCCGCGGCGGCCCGATCCAGTACATCCGCGCGACCGGCGCCGATGCGCTGGTAGAACGCCTGAAGGCGCTCCAGCAGCGCCACGGCGACCGCTTCGCCCCGCGCCCGGGCTGGGACGCCGCGGTGCTGCGCGAACCGGTGATTTAAAAATCGATTGATGGAAGCGGAAACGCCACCGAAAGGTGGCGTTTTTGTATGGATGGGTTTACGGCGCCCCCCGCAAACCCACCCCCGCCGGCCCAAGCCTGGGACACTCGCAGACCAGGGCCGTTCGCGTGATGCACGACTGCGCAAAGAGCAGTACCGACCAACGGTCGGTACCTACCGGGGTCGTAACGCCACTGCAAACGAAACAACCTGTTACCCGAACGGGCCATGCACCGGGCCGACCCGCATGCCATCCTTTCGACCTGTCCCCGCCAGCGAGAAAGCCCGCATGTCGACCATCATCGCCCCGCGCGTCCACGACATCGGCGGCCTCGAAGTCCGCCGCGCCGTGCCCAGCATCCAGGCGCGCAGCGTTGGCCCATTCGTGTTCGTCGACCAGATGGGCCCCGCCGTCATGGGTGCCGGCGCCGGCATCGACGTCCGCCCGCACCCGCATATCGGCCTGGCCACCGTCACCTTCCTCTGGTCCGGCGCGATCGGCCACCGCGACACCCTTGGCTCCGACCAGGTGATCCGCCCCGGCGACGTCAACTGGATGACCGCTGGCCGCGGCATCGCCCACTCCGAACGCACCCCGCCGGTCGAACGCGAGCACGACCACCCCATCCACGGCATGCAGACCTGGGTCGCCCTGCCGAAGGAGTTCGAAGAAACCGCACCCGCCTTCTACCACCATGCGGCCGCCACCCTGCCCGAGCAGCGCCGCAACGGTGCCTGGCTGCGCGTCATCGCCGGCCGCGCCTACGGCGAAGAGTCGCCGGTGAACGTGTTCGCCGACACCCTCAACGTCGCCATCGACCTCGACCCCGGCGCTGAACTGGATCTCGATACCAACCACGTCGAACGTGCCCTCTACATCCTTGAAGGTGAGGCCCAGCTCGACGGCGTCGACCTGCCCGCCCAGCACCTGGTCATCCCCGAAACCGGTGCCCGTGGCCGGTTGCGTGCCAAGACCCCGTTGAAGGCCATGCTGCTCGGTGGTGAACCCCTGGATGGACCGCGCCACCTCTGGTGGAATTTCGTCTCCAGTTCCAAGGAACGCATCGAGCAGGCCAAGCACGATTGGGAATCGGGAGTTTTCGGCACCATTCCCGGCGACGACAAGGAATTCATTCCACTGCCGGATCGCTGAGCGCGCGCCGCAACGTCCGATTTCCGACGTGATTCCCCCTGGGCATCCGTGGAGATCTTCAATGAGCATGGGCAAGCGTGTGGCCGCCGAATTCCTCGGCACCTTCTGGCTGGTCCTTGGCGGCTGTGGCAGCGCCGTCCTCGCCGCGAACTTCGGCGGGGAGGGCAACCCGCTGGGTATCGGCTTCCTCGGCGTCGCCCTGGCCTTCGGCCTGACGGTACTGACCGGCGCCTATGCCTTCGGGCACATCTCCGGCGCCCACTTCAACCCCGCTGTCAGCGTCGGCCTGTGGGCCGGCGGCCGCTTCCCCGCGCGCGACCTGCTGCCCTACGTCGTCGCCCAGGTGCTGGGCGGCCTGCTGGCCGCCTTCATCCTGCTGCAGATTGCCTCCGGCGCGCCCGGCTTCCAGATCGACGGCAGCCAGGCCGGTGCCTTTGCCAGCAACGGTTACGGCGCACTCTCTCCCGGAGGCTACAGCGTCGCGGCCGCCTTCCTGTGCGAGGTCGTGCTCACCGCCCTGTTCCTGGTCGTCATCATGGGGGCCACCCACGGCCGCGCGCCCGCCGGCTTCGCCCCGATCGCCATCGGCCTGGCCTTGACCCTGGTCCACCTGATCAGCATCCCGGTCACCAACACGTCCGTGAACCCGGCCCGCTCCACTGCAGTGGCCGTGTTTGCCGGCAGCGGCGCGCTCGGCCAGCTGTGGTTGTTCTGGCTGGCCCCGCTGCTGGGCGGCCTGATCGGCGGCATCGCCTATAAGTGGATCGGCGTCGATCCCCCACCCCGCTAGCCGGATTCAGGAACATTTGAAACGGTTATTTGAAGATCCGGTCACATTCCGTTAAGGTCGAAATCACCAGGCCGTCACCTGACGGGTCCTTCCGGTACGCGCATGGGGCATGCGCAGCGCATCGGCCAGGGAACACTTGGCCACCGGAAGCGCCCGCAGGGAACGGCACGGCTACTTGCACACTTGGGGGAACGCATGAAGATCCTGCACGCTTTGATATTCCTTGGTTTGTCACTGACGGCCGGCATCGCCTCGGCGCAATCGGTGGCCAAATGCCCGACCCTGCCCGAAACCAGCGGCCTGCAATGGCAGGAACAGTCCGAGGCTACCTACGTGCTCTGCAAGGCGACCGCGGCAGACGGGCGCGAGGTCATGACAATGATGCTCACCGGGCGCGACCCGGATATTCCGCTGGCGCGTCCGCTACGCCAGGAAAAGGGCGCCTTCGCCGGTGAGTCCCTGTACTGGTACCAGCCCGACCTGGGCGGACAGCAGCCGCCGGGGTATGCCACCCGCCGGATGACCGTGGTGAAGTTCGACAAGAACCGTTATGCGCAGATTTCGCTGTACCCCGCCGACGCCAGCGAACTGCGGACGCTGCAGACGTTGTCGCAGGGAATGAACCTCAATCCGTCGGCGGTCGCTGCGGAGCGGTGACACCCGGTAGCGCCGGCCGTTGGCCGGCACACCGATCGCCGGGGCCGGCCAACGGCCGGCACCAGCGTGTTTCAGAACCGGCCTTCCTGGAAATCCACGAAGGCCTGCATCAGTTCCTGCCTGGTGTTCATCACGAACGGACCATGGCGCATGACCGGCTCGCGCAGCGGCCTGCCGGCGACCAGAATCAATCGCGCCCCCCCTGCGGCGGCGCGCAGCTGCAGCAGTTCGCCGCCTCCGAGCACCGCCATTTCCTGCCGGTCAACGGGCCGCGCGTCATCACCGTCGCCAATCGTCAGCCCGCCTTCGAACACATAGGCGAAGGCGTTATGCCCTTCCGGCAGCACGTAGTCCCACGCCGTCCCTGCGTCCAGCTGCACGTCCAGGTACAGCGGATCGGTCGCCGGCTGCACGATCGGGCCGACCGTGTCGCCCACCTGCCCCGCGATCACCTTGACCTGCACGCCCGGCGCAGGCTGCGCCACCGGAATGCGGTCCGGCGCGAATTCCTGGTACTTCGGGTCGATCATCTTGTCGCGCGCCGGCAGGTTCACCCACAACTGGAAGCCGCGCATCTGCCCCGATTCCTGCTCGGGCATTTCCGAATGCACCAGGCCACGGCCGGCGGTCATCCACTGCACGCTGCCCGGGGTGAGCAGGCCTTCGTTGCCGTGGTTGTCCTTGTGCCGCATGCGCCCATCAAGCATGTAGGTCACGGTCTCGAAGCCGCGATGCGGGTGGCTGGGGAAGCCGGCAATGTAGTCTTCGGCGCGGTCGGTACCGAATTCATCCAGCAGCAGGAACGGGTCCAGGTCGGGGAGCGAGGGGCCGCCGATCACCCGGGTCAGGCGCACGCCGGCGCCGTCGGAGGTGGCCATGCCACGGATGGTGCGCGTCACGCGCACCGGGGTTGGGCTGCTCATGTTGACTCCGGCAAGAGGATACTGGGTACAAGATGGGCGCGGCGCCCGGAGGCGCCAACCGTCATGCCCGCAACCGATTGTTCCAAGCGTGGTGTTTCGTACCCGTGTACGACCAAAGTACTAGCGGCAAGCCTCCGCACGCGCATTGACCCGGTCACTGCCAGGGCGGACCCTTACGGAGTTCTTCAGGGAGACGCAATCTCATGAAAGGTTTTTCCAAGCTGGGTTGGGCGGCGCTCGCGCTGCTCGGCGCATTCTGTCTTGGCACCGTCGCATTGCGGCGGGGCGAACACATCAACGCGCTGTGGATCGTGGTCGCCGCAGTCTCCATCTACCTCATCGCGTATCGCTTCTACAGCCTGTTCATTGCCGACAAGGTGATGCAGCTCGATCCCACCCGGGCCACCCCGGCAGTGATCAACAATGATGGCCTGGACTACGTGCCGACCAACAAGCACGTGCTGTTCGGCCACCACTTCGCGGCCATCGCCGGTGCAGGGCCGCTGGTAGGCCCGGTGCTGGCGGCGCAGATGGGCTACCTGCCGGGCTTGCTGTGGCTGGTGGTGGGCGTGGTGCTGGCCGGCGCGGTGCAGGACTTCATGATCCTGTTCATTTCCAGCCGCCGCAACGGGCGTTCACTGGGTGACCTGGTGCGCGAGGAAATGGGCCAGGTGCCCGGCACCATCGCGTTGTTTGGCGCCTTCCTGATCATGATCATCATCCTGGCGGTGTTGGCGATGGTGGTCGTGAAGGCACTGGCGGAAAGCCCGTGGGGCATGTTCACGGTGATTGCGACGATGCCCATCGCGATCCTGATGGGCATCTACATGCGCTACATCCGGCCGGGCAAGATCGGCGAGATTTCGGTGGTGGGATTGATCCTGCTGCTGCTGGCGATCTGGTACGGCGGCAAGGTGGCGGCAGACCCGGTCTGGGGCCCCGCCTTCACCTTCACCGGGATCCAGATCACGTGGATGCTGATCGGCTACGGCTTCGTGGCATCGGTGCTGCCGGTGTGGCTGCTTCTGGCACCGCGCGATTACCTGTCGACGTTCCTGAAAATCGGCACGATCGTAGCGCTGGCGATCGGCATCCTGATCGTGATGCCGGAGCTGAAGATGCCGGCGCTGACCCAGTTCGCGGCCAGCGGCGATGGTCCGGTGTGGAAGGGCGGGATGTTCCCGTTCCTGTTCATCACCATCGCGTGTGGTGCGGTGTCGGGCTTCCATGCGCTGATCGCCTCGGGTACCACGCCCAAGCTGCTGGCCAATGAGCGCCACATGCGCTACATCGGTTACGGCGGCATGCTGATGGAATCGTTCGTGGCGGTGATGGCGCTGGTGGCGGCATCGATCATCGATCCGGGCATCTACTTCGCGATGAACAGCCCGGCGGCGGTGATTGGCGCCGATGCGGTCTCGGCGGCGCATTACATCACCACGACGTGGGGCTTCACGATCACGCCGGAGCAGCTGGAGGCGACGGCGGCGGCGATTGGCGAGCCGACGATCCTGCACCGTGCCGGTGGCGCGCCGACGCTGGCGGTCGGTATCGCGCAGATCCTGCACCAGGCCATTCCCAGCGGCAGCAACGCGATGATGGCGTTCTGGTACCACTTCGCGATCCTGTTCGAGGCGCTGTTCATCCTGACGGCGGTGGATGCGGGTACGCGTGCGGGCCGCTTCATGCTGCAGGACCTGCTGGGCAATTTCATCCCGGCGCTGAAGAAGACCGAATCGTGGACGGCGAACATCATCGCGACGGCAGGTTGCGTTGCGCTGTGGGGCTACCTGCTGTACACGGGCGTGGTGGATCCGTTCGGTGGCATCCAGACGCTGTGGCCGCTGTTCGGCATCTCGAACCAGATGCTGGCGGGTATCGCGCTGATGCTGGGTACGGTGGTGCTGTTCAAGATGAAGCGTGACCGCTATGCGTGGGTGACGGCAGTGCCAGCGGTATGGCTGCTGATCTGCACGACGTATGCGGGGCTGATCAAGATCTTCGACAGCAATCCGGCGCAGGGCTTCCTGGCACAGGCGCACAAGTTCCAGGATGCGATCGCCAGTGGCACGATCACGGCACCGGCCAAGTCGGTGGGGCAGATGCAGCAGATCGTGGTGAATGCGTACGTGAACACGGGGCTGACGGTGCTGTTCCTGTTCGTGGTGTTCGCGATCCTGGCCTATGCGATCAAGACGATCATGGTGGCCCGTCGTACGCCGCAACGCACGGACCGTGAGACGGAATACGTGGCGCTGCAGCCGCACCAGATGGCGGACCTGTGATGAGTACGGGTCTGGTTCCGGTCGGGCAGTACCAGGCGCACCGCCGCATCTGGCGGCGCCTGGTGCAGACCGCACGTCTGTGCTGCGGGATTCCTGATTACGACAACTACGTGCGGCACGTGCTGGAGAAACATCCGGACCGCACGCCGATGGACTACAAGACGTTCTTCCGCGAGCGTCAGGAAGCGCGTTACGGCGGCCGTAACGGCGGTCGCTGCTGTTGAAACGGTTGTTCTCTTGAAACGGTAGGTCTCGACCGTTGGTCGGGACGGCTTCAAAACCGAAAAGGCGGCGCATTCGCGCCGCCTTTTCTTTTAGCTCTGCATTTCTATCGCCAATGGCGCTGTCGTTACGCTCCAGCCATCCATTTGAGGATCAAGCCCGTCACATATGCCAACCCCGTGCCGGTGGCGTAGCCAACGGTGCCCAGCAACACACCGACTGGCGCCAGGCTCGGATGAAACGCCGCTGCCACCACTGGTGCTGATGCGGCTGCGCCAATGTTGCCCATCGAGCCGATGCCGAAGAAGAACAACGGCGCCTTGACCAGCTTGGCGACGGTCCACAGCACCAGGATGTGGGTGAGCATCCAGATCACCCCGAGCAGGAACAGCCACGGGCGATCCAGCAGGGACAGCAGGTTCATCTGCATGCCGATGCAGGCGATGAGGAAGTACAGGAACACGGTGCCCAGGCGGGATGCGCCTGCCGATTCGAGCCTGCGTGCACGGGTGAAGCTCAGGCCCAGGCCCACCAGGGTGGAAAGCAGGACCACCCAGACGAAGGCGCTGTCGAGGCTGAACTGGCTGGCCCAGCTGATGTTGGCTTTGAACCAGGCGCTCAGCGGGGCGGCGATGGCGTGGGCAAGGCCGACGCCACCGAGGGCGACGCCGACGATCAGCATGAGGTCGGTGAGGCTGGGAATGCGGGCGTTCTGGGCCTCGTAGGCACTGATGCGCGCTTTCATTTCGTCGATGGCGCGGGTGTCGGCACCGTTGCGGGTGTCGATCTGGGTGGCGCGGTTGGCAAGGAACAGCAGGACGGCCATCCACAGGCTGGCGCAGGCGACGTCGACGACAGCGAACTGGCCGAAGGTGGTGGCGTCGGTGCCGAATACTTCGCGCATGGCGACCATGTTGGCGCCGCCACCGATCCAGCTGCCGGCCAGTGCGGCCATGCCGGCCCAGGTATCGCCGGCCATGGTTTCGGGGTGGATCCAGGACATCATCTGGAAGGAAACCACGGCGCCGAGCATGATGCCGAAGGTGCCGGCGCAGAACACGATGAGCAGCTTGGGGCCGAGCTTGAGGATACCCTTGAGGTCGATGGAAAGGGTGAGCAGGACCAGGGCGGCGGGCAGCAGCACGTCGCGGGCGATGGGGTTGTAGAGGGCGGTGTTGTGCCCGTCGATGACGCCGGCGGTGTTGTAGATGGCCGGGATGAAGTAGCACAGCAGCAATGCGGGAACCCACGCGAAGATTTTCTTCAGCAATGGGGTCGGGCCGCTGGCGGCCCAGAAAATCAAGGCCAGGGTGGCAGCGATAAGGCCAAGGCCCACAATGTCGTTGGTGATGAGGGCAGTACTGGGTTCGGTCGGCATGCGATCCTCTGTCGATCGAAAGGGCAAAAAAAAGCGCCGCATGAGGCGACGCTTTCCTGAGCTTAACATTGTCCCTGCTTCGCGCCACGTTGCGCTGCCGCGCAATGGCTAGCTGTGCCCGGGCAGCGATGCGCTCAGATCGAGGATGACGCGCGTTCCACGCGGTTCGCTCTGTTCGATGGTGAGTGCCCAGCCGAGGTGTTCGCACAGGCGGCTGATCAGTTCCAGGCCGATGCCGCTCTGCCCGTTGCGATCACCGCGGGCCAGGCGTGCGTAGACCGCGGCGATTTCTTCCGGGCTCATGCCTTCGCCCGGGTCCTGCAGGGTGACCACGGCACGTTCGGATACGTTGATGGTGATGGTGCCGCGGCCGCTGTTCTCGATGGCATTGCGCAGCAGGTTGCCGATGGCGGCCTGGACCACGCCCAATGGCGCGATGATGTCCACGTTGGCCAGACCCTGCACGGCGATCTGCAGGTCCTTGTCGCCCATCAGGTGGCGGTGGTCTTCGATGATGTCCGGCACCAGCTGGTGCAGCGGGATGCGCTCCTTCAACGCGGCCAGGCGCGCCGGTTCGCGCGCAAGCACCAGCAGCAGTTGGATCAGCTGTTCCACGCCTTGGGCAGTGCGATGGACGCGCTGCATCTGCTGGCGCGCGCGGTCCGGCAGCGCAGGCTGCTCCAGCGCCAGTTCGGCCGCGCCGGTGATCACCGCGATGGGGGTGCGCAGTTCATGGCTGGCGGTGCTGATGAAGACCCGTTCGCGTTCGACGAACTGTTCGTTGCGGGCCAGGTAGTCGTTGAGCGCGGCGGCGATGACGTACAACTCGGAACTGCCGCGCGGATCAACCTCGACACGCTGCCCGGGGACGCCGGGCTTGAGGCCGTCGATATGACGGGCCAGCGAGCGCAGCGGGCTGACCAGGCGGCTGACACCAAACGAGGCCATCACCACCGTCACCACGATCATCACCACGCTGGCCAGCATCACCCAGCGGGTGGCGAATTCTTCCAGGTCGTGGAAGTCGTTGATGTCCAGCACCAGTGCAAGACGGCCCTGCCCGGGGGTGTCGCGCACCATCACCGCGCTGGCCCGACCGGCGATCTCGACGCCGTCATGCAGCCCCGGGTGCAGGGTGCGCAGGATCGGCGGAAGCTCGGGACTGTCATCGACCGTAAACAGGCGCAGGGTGTCCGAGTCCTGCCAGCGGTAGTGCGGTTCGTGTTCGATGTGGCTGACAATGCTGTCCAGTTCGGAGTTGAGCAGCGCGCGCCACGCCGAGTGCTCGGCGTGTTCGTGCACGTAGTTGCCGACGCTGAACACTGCCAGCGAGATCATCGCCAGGTAGCCCAGCAGCCACCACACCAGCCGCCGATGCAGCGGCGCAGGCTTACGCAGTTTCATCGGCGCCTTCAGCGGCTGCCGCGCCCAGCCGATAGCCCACGCGTGGCAGGGTGTGGATGAGCTTGCGCTGGAACGGGCCGTCCACGCTGCGGCGCAGTTCGTAGATATGGGAGCGCAGCAGGTCGCCGTCAGGCAATTCATCGCCCCACAGCGCGAATTCCAGCTGCTGGCGGGTGACTGCCGCCGGGCTGGCACGCATCAGCACTTCCAGCAGTTTGCGGCAGGCCGGGTACAGGTGCAGGGCCTGCCCATCGCGCTGCGCCTCCAGCGTGGCCAGGTCCAGGGTGAGGTCGGCCACTTCCAGCACCTTGCGCGGGTTGCGCCCCTGCGCGCGCACGCGCAGCGCTTCCAGGCGGACTTCAAGTTCGGGCAGGGCGAAGGGCTTGGTCAGGTAGTCGTCGGCACCGGCGCGGAAGCCGGCGATCTTGTCGGGCAGATCGTCGCGCGCGGTGAGCATGATCACCGGCACTTCCGAGCCGTGTTCGACGCGCAGGCGGCGCAATACGTCCGGCCCTTCCATGCGCGGCAGCATCCAGTCCAGGATCAGCGCGTCGTAGTTCTGGGTCGCGGCCAGGTGCAGGCCGGTGACGCCATCGGGGGCGACGTCGAGGACGTGACCACGCGCTTCGAAATACTCGAACAGGTTGGCGACCAGTTGGCGGTTGTCTTCGATGACCAGGAGCCGCATGCGTCCGGAACTCGGGGGTGATGGCCGCCATGGTAGCCCCGGGAATGTCGGAATCCAGTCGCAATTGCCCCGATTCGACGCTTTTCTTACATTGCTTCGGCGAAAGTGCCTGCTCTTCCGGGAACTCCGTGCCCTCCTTGCCGACACAATTGACGCGCCATCGGTGGCACCTGCTCACCTGCCTTGCCCTGTTGCTGGCCCTTGCGGCGGGAATCGGCCTGCGCGCCCCTACCCCGCCGGATGAACCCCGTTTCGTGCTGGCCGCACGGGCCATGGTCGAGACCGGGCAGTGGCTGCTGCCGCACCGGGGCAGCGAACTCTACGCCGAAAAACCGCCGGTTTTCATGTGGATCCAGGCGGCCACCTACCAGTTGATCGGCCACTGGAACCTGGCCTTCCTGCTGCCCTCGTTGCTGGCCGCGCTGGCCACGCTGTGGCTGAGCGGGGACCTGGCCCGGCGCCTGTGGAACCGGCGCATCGCGTGGTGGGCGGTGCTGGCCCTGGCCAGCTGCCTGCAGTTCGGGCTGATGGCCAAGCGCGCGCAGATCGACATGGTGCTGGTTGCGCTCACCACCCTGTCGCTGTGGGCGCTGCTGCGCCACCTGCTGGAACGGCCGAACACGCCGATGCTGTGGGTGGCCGGCATCGCCGCCGGTCTCGGCACGGTCACCAAGGGCGTGGGCTTCCTGCCACTGCTGGTGCTGCTGCCGTGGGCGCTGTGGCGCTGGCAGGGCCAACCGCGGCCTGGCACTGCCCTGCCCCGCGCGCGGTCCCTGTTGTGGCTGATACCCGCCTTTCTGCTCGGCACCGCCGTGTGGCTGGGCCCACTTGGGATCGCACTGCTCAATGATCCCTCGCCCGAGCTGCAGGGTTATGCCCGCGAACTGCTGTTCAAGCAGACCGGCACCCGCTATGCCAATGCCTGGCACCACGTGCAGCCGGCCTGGTACTACCTGCAGGTGATTGCCACGCTGTGGCTGCCGGGCAGCCTGCTGCTGCCCGCGCTGCTGCCGGGCTGGTGGCGGCGCCTGCGCCGGGGCGATGGCCGCTGGTGGCTGCTGCTGGGCTGGGCGTTGCTGGTGCTGCTGTTCTTCACTGCCAGCCCCGGAAAACGCGAGGTCTACATCTTCCCGATGCTGCCGGCACTGTGCGTGGCCGCCGCGCCGCTGCTGCCCGGCCTGCTGCGCCGCCCGGGCCCGCGCTGGCTGCTGCTGGCCTACGTCCTGGTACTGGGCGTGGCGGCGCTGGGCATCGGCGCGCAGTTGCTTGGCGACGGCGCCTGGGCGCATGCACAGCTGGCCCGGCGCGGCATGCCGCAGACCCTGCTGCCGGTGCTGGGCGGCTGGCTGCTCGGCTTCGGCGTCGTGGTGCTGCTGCTGGCCGCATGGCTGCGCCAGCGGCGTGCCGGCGCGCTCGCGGTGCTGACCACGTTGTTGCTGTGGAACCTGCATGGCTGGGGCCTGATGCCTGCGTTGGGGCCTTACAGCTCGTCGTCCGCGCTGATGCACGAGGTGGGCGAGCGGATCGGCCCGTCGGCCGAGCTGGGCGCACTCGCCTGGCGCGAGCAGAACCTGCTGCAGGCCGACCGGCCGGTGACCGACTTCGGGTTCAAGCGCCCGTGGGACGAGCAATGGCATGACGCTGGCCCCTGGCTGGCGCAGGCGCCGCACAACCGCTGGCTGCTGGTACTGGAACAGGCGATCAGTCCGTGCGTGGACCGCGCGCAGGCGGTGAACATCGGCAGCGCCAACCGCAACCAGTGGTGGCTCGTGCCCGGCACCGCGTGGAAGGCGGCCTGCCATGCGGAGCTGTCCAAGGATGCAGCCGCCGGCGTGGACGACGGCGACTGAATCGCAGATGCACGGCGCGGCCGATTAACGCGCGGGGAACATCGCTCCGACCGGTCTCCGACACGCCGCTGACGACCATGGCGCCGGTTTTCCCGCCGGCTCCGACTTCATGCTTCCCGTTCCTGCTGCGTCCCTTCCGCTCGCCACGCATGACCCTTCCGGCACCCATCGCTTCCTGCGCAGCCACCTCGCGTGGCCGCTGCTGGCGGTGCTGGCCACCAGCGCACTGCTCATGGCCGGCGGTGGCGACCAGTGGCTGGCCGATCAGTTCTATCGCATGGAGGGCCATCACTGGCTCCTGCAGCATGCATGGGCCACCAGCCAGCTGATCCACAAGGGCGGCAAGTGGTTGAGCGCAGCGGCAACGCTGCTGGCCATCGTGCTGTGCTTCCATGCATGGCGCCACCAACGCGCCGCTGCATGGCGCTGGCCGCTGCTGTATCTGGTGCTGGCCGTCGCACTGGGCACCGGCGTGGTGTCGCTGCTGAAGTCGATGACCAACATGGACTGCCCGTGGGACCTGGCGCGCTACGGCGGCATGCGCGACTACGTGGGCCTGTTCGCCACCCGCCCGCACGGCATGCCGCGCGGCGCGTGCTTTCCGGCCGGGCATTCCAGCGCCGGTTTTGCCTGGGTCAGCCTGTATTTCTTTGCGCTGCTGGTACGTCCGGCGTGGCGCTGGCGCGGCCTTGCCGCAGGGCTGGTTGCCGGCGGCGTGTTCGGTATCGCGCAGCAGCTGCGCGGCGCGCATTTCCTGTCGCATGACCTGTGGACGCTGGCAACCTGCTGGACGGTGTCGCTGCTGTTGTTCCTGCTGGTACGCCGCATTGCGGGAGCACGCGCATGAATGCCAATGCCATCGCCTCGCGCCTGCCGCGCCTTGCTTCGCTGTCCGCCCTGCGCCATTGGCGCCCAACCTGGTCCACCGAAACCCTGATCGCCCTCACCAGCGTGTTCTTCGCGCTGGCCTGCAACGCCCTGTTCTGGCACAGCGCGATGGCCACCCACCCGGGCAGCCTGCGCTTCGCCCTGTCGCTGCTGTTGCTGCTGGTCGGCGCGCACAGCCTGCTGATGGGCCTGCTGGTGTGGCGCTGGAATGCGAAGGTGATGATCGGCGTGCTGCTGCTGGGCACCGCGATGGCTGCCCATTACATGGGCAGTTACCACATCTACCTGGATGCGGACATGCTGCGCAACGTGCTGGCAACCGACCACAAGGAAAGCCGCGAGCTGATCACCCCCAGCCTGATCGCCCCGCTGGTGCTGCTGGCGGCGCTGCCCATGGTTGTGCTGTCGCGCGTGCAGCTGCTGCGCCGCAGCTGGAGCAAGGCACTGCTGTGGCGTGCCGGCTTCCTGCTGTTGTCGGCGGCCATTGCACTGGGCGGTTCACTGCTGTCGTTCCAGGAAATGTCGGCGCTGATGCGCAACCAGCGCGAAGTGCGTTACCTGGCCACGCCCGGCAACTACCTGCTGGGCCTGCCCAAGGCGCTGCGCGGCGACAACCCGATCCAGCGCGCACCGAAGCTGCCGATCGGGCTGGATGCCAAAGCAACACCGCGCGCGGCCGACAGCAAGCCGCGGCTGCTGGTGATCGTGATGGGCGAAACCGCACGCGCGCAGAACTGGGGCTTGAACGGATACGCCCGGCAGACGACGCCGCAGCTGGCGCAGACCAGTGCGATCAATTTCCCGGACATGCATTCGTGCGGTACCAGCACGGAAGTGTCGCTGCCATGCCTGTTCTCGCCCTATGGCCGCCACGATTACGATGAGAAGAAGATCCGCGCGCACCAGTCGCTGCTGCACGTGCTCGACCATGCCGGCATCGCCACGCTGTGGCGCGACAACCAGTCCGGCTGCAAGGGCGTGTGCGAAGGCCTGCCGATGCAGGCGTTGGACGATGCCACCCACCCCACCCTGTGCGCCAACGGGCGCTGCATGGATGAGATCCTGATCGACAAACTCGCCGAACAGGTCCGTGCCAGGCCGGGCGACCGCGTGGTGGTGCTGCATCAGCTGGGCAACCACGGCCCCAGCTACTTCGAGCGCTACCCCGCCCGCTTCCGCCGCTTCACGCCGACCTGCGACACCCCGGACCTGGGCAAGTGCAGCCGCCAGGAAATCACCAACAGCTACGACAACGCACTGCTGTACACCGACCAGCTGCTGGCCCACACCATCGGCACGCTGCAGGGCATGCAGGATTACGACACCGCGATGATCTACCTGTCCGACCATGGTGAATCGCTCGGCGAGAAGGGCCTGTACCTGCACGGCGTGCCGTACGCGATCGCCCCGCAGGAACAGACCCGGGTGCCGATGACGATGTGGTTCTCGCCCAGCTTCGCTGCCAGCCGCGGCCTGGACCTGGCCTGTTTGCGCCGGCGCGCCAGCCAGTACACCGACCATGACAACATATTCCCGTCGGTGCTCGGCCTGATGCAGGTGAAAACCTCGCTGTACCAGCGCGACCGCGACCTGTTCGCCGGCTGCGGGCGCTGACGGGACCTGTGGCCCTTGCGGTGCGGCGGCGGCCCCACTAGCCTTCGCCGGTCTGTCACCACCCAAGGATGTCCCCGTGAAACACCGCCCGCTCCTGCTGGCCCTGGCTGTCGGTGCTGCCGCACTGACGCTGGCGGCCTGCCAGAAGGAACCGTCCCCGGCCGATGCTCCGGCCGCAGGCACCGCCGCGCCGACCGAAACCGCGGACCAGTTCATCGCCCGCGTCAACGCCGAGTACAAGGCCCTGTACCCGGAAATGACCTCGGCCCAGTGGCTGTCCTCGACCTACATCAATGACGATTCCGAGCGGGTGGCGGCCAAGGCCAACGAACGCTGGCTGACCATTCTCAATGGTTGGATCGCCCAGGCCGGCAAGTACGACGGCCAGCCGATGAGCGAGGACACCAAGCGCCAGATCCACCTGCTCAAACTGATGACCGCCATGCCGGCGCCGCGCGACCCGGCCAAGCTGGGCGAACTGACCCGCATCGCCAGCCGCATGGAAGGCGCTTACGGTTCGGGCAGGTACTGCACCGATGAAGCCAACCCGGCCACCTGCCGCCAGCTCGGCGATCTCGAACAGGTGCTTGCCAGCAGCCGCGACTACGACAAGCAGCTGGACGCCTGGCAAGGCTGGCACGCCACCACCAAGCCGATGCGCGCCGATTACCAGCGCTTCGTCGGCCTGGTCAATGAAGGGGCCAAGGAAATGGGGTTTGCCGATGCCGGCCAGATGTGGCGCAGCGGCTACGACATGCCGCCCGAGCAGATCGGCCCGGAGACCGACCGCCTGTGGGAACAGGTCAAGCCGATGTACGAGCAGCTGCATTGCTACGCCCGTACCAAGCTGGACGGCACCTACGGCAAGGACAAGGCCGAAACCGAAGGTGGCCTGATCGCCGCGCACCTGCTGGGCAACATGTGGCAGCAGGACTGGTCCAACCTGTGGGATCAGCTTGAGCCGTACCCGGGCGCGGGCAGCCTGGACATCACCGCCGCGCTGGAGAAGCAGTACCAGACCAACCTCAGCGGCGCGCTGGCCAAGGCCGGCGGCAGCAACGCGAACGTGGAAGCGCTGTACAAGGCGCAGCGGGAGGCCGAACTGCGTACCGCCAAGCAGATGACCGAACGCGCGCAGGACTTCTACGTGTCGCTGGGCATGCCCGCCCTGCCGAAGTCGTACTGGGACAAGACCCAGTTCATCAAGCCGCTGGACCGTGACGTGGTCTGCCACGCCAGCGCGTGGGACATGAACATGGAAGGCGACGTGCGCACCAAGATGTGCATCAAGCCGAACGAAGAAAACTTCACCACCATCTACCATGAGCTTGGCCACATCTATTACGACCTGGCCTACAACCCGCTGCCGCCGTTGTTCCAGGGCGGTGCCAACGATGGCTTCCACGAAGCGATCGGCGACACCATCGTGCTGGCGATGACCCCGCAGTACCTGAACTCGATCGGCCTGGTCGACAAGCCGCAGGAAAGCCGCGAGGCGACCATCAACGCGCAGATGCGCATGGCCCTGAGCGGCGTGTCGTTCCTGCCGTTCGGGCTGATGATCGACCGCTGGCGCTGGGGCGTGTTCGATGGCTCGATCACCCCGGACCAGTACAACAAGGCGTGGTGGGACCTGAAGGCCAAGTACCAGGGCGTGGCCCCGGCCTCGGCGCGTGGCGAGGAGTTCTTCGATCCCGGCGCGAAGTACCACGTCCCGGGCAACACCCCGTACACGCGCTACTTCCTGGCGCGCATCCTGCAGTTCCAGTTCTACAAGGGCCTGTGCGATGCGTCCGGTTACAAGGGCCCGCTGCACCAGTGCAGCTTCTACGGCAACAAGGAAGCCGGCCAGAAGTTCTGGGCGATGCTGAGCAAGGGTGCCAGCCAGCCGTGGCAGGCCACGCTGAAGGAAATCACCGGGGGCGACAAGCTCGATGCCGGCCCGATGATCGAGTACTTCACCCCGGTCAACGACTGGCTCAAGCAGCAGAACCAGGGCCAGATGTGCGGGTGGCAGCCACCCGCCGCAGCGGCGGCAGCGCCGAAAGCTCCGTAAACGAAAAAACCGGCCATTGGCCGGTTTTTTTTTGCGCGGTTGGTTGTCAGGACTTCGGTTTCAACGACGCGGCCAGCTCGGTCTTGAACTGCTCGAAATCCTTGCCCTCGGCCTTGGCCTCGGCGTGCGCGGCGTCTTTCAGCGCATCCGAATACACCAGGCGCACCGGGGTGCCCTGGCGCTCATGCAGTTCGGCGGCCTGCATGATCAGCGCCAGCACGCGGGCGGCGCTGGGGGTCTGCCCGGCGATGCGGCCGTCCATGCCCAGCACCCATTCGCCATCGCGGCGGACCACGCCGGCCAGCAGCGTGCGTTGCTGGTCGCGCAGTTCGGCATGCGGCTCCACCGGCGACGCGTTGGCCTTTTCACGATTGGCCGCTTCGGTTTCGCGGCGCTTGCGCAGATCACGGCGCAGCTTGGAGGTGGTCGACATCAGGACTTCCGGACTTCAACAGATGGGGAAAGGATAGCGCACCGGCTCAGGCCAGCCCGGCCAGGGCCTCGCGGCGGCGTTCGCAGCGGCGCTCCCAGAACCAGAAGCTGGCGCCTATGGCAAAGAAGCCGGCGTAGCCCAATGCCAGGTGCAGCGGGGTATGGCTGAGCAGCGGCGAGACCACCCCGGCCACCACGGTGTTGATCATCAACTGCAGGAACATCTGCATCGACGAGGCAAGGCCGCGCTGGTGCGGGTACATGTCCAGCACCGCCAGCGCCAGGATCGGGAAGATCAGCGCCATGCCCACGCCGCCGATGAAGATCGGCAGCACCGCCCACGGCAGCGCGATCTGGCCCACTGCCAGCACATAGGCCAGGTTGACCAACGCCGATACCGCGCACAGGCTGAACCCGATCCCGACCTGGCGCGCCGCCGTCATCCGCCCGGCCATGCGCCCGGACAGGAACGAACCCGTGGTCATGCCGCCGATGGTGGGAATGAACAGCCAGGCAAAGCCGCCCTCGCCCAGCTGCAGGTGCTGCATCACGAACACCGGCGCCGAGGCGATATACAGGAAAATGCCGGAAAAATTGAACGCACCGGCCGCAGCCAGGCGCAGCAGCCGCGGGTTGGTACCCATCTGCACGTAGCTGCGCAGCAGCGCGCCGGTGGACAGCGGCGTGCGTGCTTCGACCGGGTGCGTTTCCGGCAGCCACTTGCTGGTAGCCGCCAGCAGCACCAGCGCAAACGCCACCAGGAACCAGAAGATCAGCGGCCAGTCGCCGCCGCCGAGCAGGATCCAGCCCCCGATGATCGGCGCGATCGCAGGCGCAATCCCGAAGATCATCGAGACCTGGCTCATCAACCGCTGCGCGTCGGCGCCATGGTACAGGTCGCGGATCACCGCACGACCGACGATCACGCCCACCCCGGCGGTCACGCCCTGCAGCGCGCGGAACACCAGCAGCGTGGTCAGGTCGCGCGACAGCGCGCAGCCAATCGAAGCAGCGATGAACAGCACCAGCCCGCCCAGGATCACCCGCCGGCGACCGAACGCGTCCGACAGCGGGCCGTGCGCCAGGCTCATCAGGCCGTAGAACAGCAAATACACGCTGACCGTCTGCTGCACCGCGACCTGGTCGACCTGCATGCGCTCGCCCAGCAGCAGGAACGCCGGGAAAATGGTGTCGATCGAGAACGGGCCGAACATGGCCAGGCCGGCGAGCAGCAGGGCCAGGCGGCGGGTAGAAGGTGAGGCGGGTGTCATCGGGTCTTCCGTCAGCGGCCGCGCGTGAACGCACGGAAGGCGCCGGCCGCAGCCTGCGGTGGCGCCTGATGAATACGAGGATCAGGCCATGATAGGCCGTCCGCCTGCCTGGCACCATGCCCGGCAGCCGGTGATGGAGCGGTCTGCACCCCCTGTTCATTTGCCGGACGGCCGTTGATGGGCGGGGCTCTGGGCTATAATCGCCGGGCTACTGGTGGGAGAAGCGGCGCTTTGTATTGAAGCCCCGCTGCCGAAGGCGCAACGCCCGTAATCGCTCAGGCCCGATACCACCCGCACCAAAACTCTGGAGAGACCGGCCAGTGCCGGCGCCGAAGGGGCACGAAGCACGCAGCCGCGCGCTTTTAAACTCTCAGGCAAAAGGACAGAGGGGCACCCAGGAAGACCGCAGGGTCTGGTGGACCGTTGTCGCCCACGACACGCCCCCGTCCGCGCTTCCGAACGTGCGTGCCCACTCTTTTGGATGCCAGCCATGTCCCAGAACACCCCCTCCCTGCGCGAGCTTGAACACCACCACGCGTTCGTCGAACGCCACATCGGCCCCAACGACGCCGAAATCGCGCAGATGCTCGACGTGGTCGGCCACGCCTCGCTGGACGCACTGACCGACGCCATCGTGCCGTCGGGCATCAAGTCGCCGGCCGCGCTGGCGCTGCCCAGCTCGCTGACCGAAGTGGAAGCGCTGGCCAAGATCCGGGCCATCGCCGACAAGAACCAGGTGTTCCGCACCTTCATCGGCCAGGGCTACTACGGCACCCTCACCCCGAACGTCATCCTGCGCAACGTGCTGGAAAACCCGGCGTGGTACACCGCCTACACGCCGTACCAGGCCGAGATCTCGCAGGGCCGCATGGAAGCGCTGATCAACTTCCAGACCCTGTGCGCCGACCTGACCGGCATGGAGATCGCCAACGCTTCGCTGCTGGATGAAGCCACCGCCGCGGCCGAAGCGATGACCCTGGCAAAGCGTTCGGCCAAGAGCAAGTCCGACACCTTCTTCGTGCACGATGCCGTGCACCCGCAGACGCTGGAACTGCTGCGCACCCGCGCCGAGCCGATGGGCATCGTGCTGCGCGTGGGCACCCCGGCCGAGGCCATGGAAGCCGAAGCCTACGGCGTGCTGCTGCAGTACCCGGACACCTTCGGCCACATCGGCGATTACAAGGCACTGGCCGATGCCGTGCACGCGCGTGGCGGCCTGGTCGCCGTGGCCACCGACCTGCTGGCGCTGACCCTGATCGCCGCCCCCGGCGAATGGGGCGCGGACATCGTGGTGGGCAACTCGCAGCGCTTCGGCGTGCCGTTCGGCTTCGGCGGCCCGCACGCGGCGTTCATGGCCTGCCGGGATGCCTACAAGCGCTCGATGCCGGGCCGCCTGATCGGCGTGTCGGTCGATGCCCAGGGCAATGCGGCCTACCGCCTCACCCTGCAGACCCGCGAGCAGCACATCCGCCGCGAGAAGGCCACCTCCAACATCTGCACCGCGCAGGTACTGCTGGCGGTGATGGCCTCGATGTACGCCGTGTACCACGGCCCCGATGGCCTGACCCGCATTGCCCGCCGCACCCACCGCCTGGCCGCGATCCTGGCGGCCGCGCTGCGCACCGCCGGCGTCAACGTCGGTGAGCAGTTCTTCGACACCCTGCACGTCAAGGACATCGACGCCGCAGCGATCCACGCCAAGGCCGCCGCCGCCCGCATCAACCTGCGTGCGATCGACAGCGAAGCGGTCGGCATCAGCCTGGATGAAACCACCACCCGTGCCGACATCATCGCGCTGGGCCGGCTGTTCGGTGCCGACGTCGACGTGGAAGCACTGGACGCGACCACTGCCGACGCCCTGCCGGCCGGCCTGGTCCGCACCAGCGCGTTCCTGACCCACCCGGTGTTCAACACGCACCACAGCGAACACGAGCTGCTCCGCTACCTGCGCTCGCTGGCTGACAAGGACCTGGCAATGGATCGCACCATGATCCCGCTGGGCAGCTGCACCATGAAGCTCAACGCCACCGCCGAAATGATCCCGGTGACCTGGCCGGAATTCGCCAACATCCACCCGCTGGCCCCGGCCGACCAGGCCGCCGGTTACAAGGAACTGATCGACGGGCTGGAAGCGATGCTGGTGGAGTGCACCGGCTATGACGCGGTGAGCCTGCAGCCGAACTCCGGTGCGCAGGGCGAGTATGCCGGCCTGCTGGCGATCCGCGCCTACCACCGCTCACGCGGCGAAGGCCACCGCGATGTCTGCCTGATTCCCGATTCGGCGCACGGCACCAACCCGGCCTCGGCGCAGATGTGCGGCATGAAGGTGGTGGTGACCAAGACCGACGGCAATGGCAACGTCGATGTGGAAGACATCCGCATCAACGCCGAGAAGTACAGCGACCGCCTGGCCGCGATCATGATGACCTACCCCTCCACGCACGGCGTGTTCGAGGAAGAAGTGGTCGAGATCTGCGAGATCATCCACAAGCACGGCGGCCAGGTGTACACCGACGGCGCCAACATGAACGCCCTGGTTGGCGTGGCCAAGCCCGGCAAATGGGGCTCGGACGTCTCGCACCTGAACCTGCACAAGACCTTCTGCATTCCGCACGGCGGCGGCGGCCCGGGCGTGGGCCCGTGTGCGGTCAAGTCGCACCTGGCCCCGTTCCTGCCGGGCAAGCTGGGCGACAACGGCCCGGTGGGCATGGTCAGCGCGGCCAGCTTCGGCAGCGCCTCGATCCTGCCGATCAGCTGGATGTACATCACGCTGATGGGTACCGAAGGCCTGCGCAAGGCCACCCAGGTCGCCCTGCTCAACGCCAACTACATCGCCAAGCGCCTGGCCCCGCACTTCAAGACGCTGTACACCGGCCGCAACGGGCTGGTGGCGCACGAGTGCATCCTGGACGTGCGCCCGCTGGAGAAGACCTCCGGCGTGGGCGCGGAAGACGTGGCCAAGCGACTGATCGACTTCGGTTTCCACGCCCCGACCCTGAGCTTCCCGGTCGCCGGCACGCTGATGGTCGAACCCACCGAAAGCGAATCGCTGCATGAGCTGGACCGCTTCATCAACGCGATGATCCAGATCCGCGAGGAAATCGCCGCAATCGAAGACGGCCGCCTGGACCGCGAAGACAATCCGCTCAAGCACGCCCCGCACACCGCCACGGCGGTGTCGGCCAGCGAGTGGTCGCACGCCTACCCGCGTGAACTGGCCGCCTTCCCGCTGGCCAGCCTGCGCCAGCAGAAGTACTGGCCGCCGGTGGCGCGCGTGGACAACGTGTACGGCGACAAGAACGTGATGTGCGCCTGTATCCCGGTGGATGCGTACAAGGAAGACGAGGGCGTGGAGGTTTGATTCCTCCAGCCTGGTGAAACGAAGACGGCCCGCGCAAGCGGGCCGTTTTTGTTTACCAGGACGCATAGGGCCACGCCCTGCGTGGCTGCTGCTCGGCGCCAGATGCCGATGGATTCATGCAAGAAGCACAACGCGAACAACGCCAGCCTGCGAGGCCCTTTGCATTGAGCTGATTCCCATGGTGCACACAACATCCGGCGGTGATCAAACGGATTGCCTGCAGGAGCGCTGAAAACGAAACGGCCCGCATTCGCGGGCCGTGTCATTTCCATCCTGCAGGCGTTAGACGTCCTGCCGGTTCCGACGCACCCGCCGTGCCACTTCGCTGGTGATCGCGATCACCGCGGTCAGCGCGGCCATCGACAGGAACTGCACGCGGGTGTGGGCTTCGGAGAGCAGCAGGCCGAAGATCAGCGCCAGCACGCACAGGCCGAGTACGGTCAGGTACGGGTAGCCGGCCATGCGGAATGGCAGGCGGGTGCCGTCGCGGTTGGCGCGGTGGCGCAGGATCAGCTGCGACAGCAGCGAAATCGTCCACACCAGCAGACAGGTGGAGCCCACGATGTTAAGCAGCACCGGCAATACCTTGTCGGGGAACAGCAGCTCCATCACCGTGGCGGCGAAGCCGAACAGCACGCTGGCCAGCACCGCGATGATCGGCACGTGGCGTGGGTCGGTCCAGCCCAGCACCGCCGGGGCTTCGCGGCGGCGCGCCAGCGAGTACATCATGCGCGAGGCGCCATACAGGTTGGCGTTGAGCGCCGACAGCAGCGCGATCACCGCGATCAGGGTGATGGCCGTGGCCGCCCCCGGGATGTTGGCTACCTGCAGCACGGCGGCGAACGGCGACTTCAGCGCTTCGCTGGTCCAGGGCACCACGGCGATGATCACGCTCAGCGAGCCGATGTAGAACACCAGGATGCGCCAGGCCACGGTGCGGATGGCACGGGCGATGCTGCGCTCGGGGTCTTCGGTTTCGGCCGCGGCGACCGCCACGATCTCGGTGCCGCCGAAAGCGAACACCACCACCAGCAGCGCCGCGCCGATCCCGGCCAGGCCGTTGGGGGCGAACCCACCGTGCTGGGTGAAGTTGCTCAGGCCCGGCGAGACCACGTCCGGCAGCCAGCCCATCAGCAGCGCCACGCCGATCAGGATGAACCCGATGATGGCGGCCACCTTGAGGATGGCGAACCAGAACTCGAATTCACCGAAGTTCTTGACCCCCAGCAGGTTGATCGCAGTGAAGAACAGCATGAAGGCCAACGCCGCCATCGGTACCGGAATGACCGGCCACACGGTGGCCAGCAGGCCGGCCGCGCCAACCGCTTCGGCGGCGATCACGATCACCAGCTGCACCCACCACAACCAGCCCACCGTGGCGCCGGCAGTGGCGCCCATGGCGTCGGCGGCGTACACCGAGAACGCGCCGCTGGTCGGCTTGGCCGCGGCCATCTCACCCAGCGCGTTCATCACGATGATCACCAACGCACCGGCGACCAGGTAGGACAGCAGCACGGCCGGTCCGGCGGCCTGCACGCCCACGCCGGAACCCAGGAACAGGCCGGCGCCGATGGCGCTGCCCAGGCCCATCATGATCAGCTGGCGGGGTTTGAGTGAGCTCCCGAGGCGGGTGTCGGCGGGTGCGGCGGCGGAGGCCGGAATCTGGGATGCGGGCATCGGAATCGATTGGCGGGCAACAGGTGCGACACCATACCTTGTCCAGCCGGCAGACGGGATAGGGGCAGTGCCCATGCCCCTGTAATCAGGCCTCTGCGCGCTCCGCGATCTGGGCGCGATAGGCCCGTGGCGACACCCCGACCTCGGCCTTGAACTTGCGGGTGAACGCGCTCTGGTCGGTGAACCCGCAGGCCTGGCCGATGCTGGCGATGGTATCGCTGCCGTGCAGCAGATGCACGGCCATCTGGATACGCAACCGGGTCAGCACCTGCTGCGGGGTCATCTGGAACACCCTGCGGAAGGTGCGTTCCAGCTTGGACAGCGAGAACCCGGTGATATCCAGCAACGTCTGCATGCGCACGTTTTCGGCGTAATGCGCGTTCAGGTGCGCCAGCGCCAGCCGCAGCTGCTCATAGTGGGTGCCCAGACTGTCCTTCTGCCCCAGGTCGCGCGAGATGCCGATCAGCCCCCGGATCTGCCCGTCCACCAGCAGCGGCCGCTTGCAGGTCAGGCACCAGCCCGGCTCGCGGTTGGCGAACAGGTGCAGCTCCATCAGGTTCTCGATCACCTTGCCAGCCAGCACCTGCGCATCCTGGGTAGCGTAGTCCGCGCCCAGCCCGGTGGGGTAGATCTCGGCGGCGGTGCGCCCGATCACCTCCTTGCGCGATTTCAGCCCCAGACGGCGCAGCATGGTCTGGTTGATGTGCGTGTAGCGCCCTTCACGATCTTTCATGAAGAACAGTACGTCGGGGATCGCATCGAACAGGGCTTCGATGTCGGCAGGTTCAACGCGCATGCGGGGGCGGCTGGAGGGTGGACACGGTGACAAGGATACCCGCCCTGCCGCCGGCCGGTTCCGCCCCCGGCGCCCGGCGTGAAGCGCAGGTGCAAGCCATGTCGGATTCTCCGACCGGCGATTAACGCGCCGGTCGCCAGTCTCGGGGATTGAACCCCTGCCCGCTCCCGGAGTCGCCTGATGGCCACCAGCAAGCAACGTACCAAGTCCCTCCCCTCGGCCGATGCGCGCGGCGAGGGTGACGAACTGCACCAGCGTGCCGGCGGAGGCCACCCTGCGCTGACCACCAATCAAGGCATCCCGGTCGCCGACAACCAGAACTCGCTGCGCGATACCCCGCGCGGGCCGACGCTGCTGGAAGACTTCATCCTGCGCGAGAAGATCACCCACTTCGACCACGAGAGGATCCCGGAGCGCATCGTGCACGCGCGGGGCAGCGCTGCCCACGGCTACTTCGAACTGACCCGTTCGCTGCAGCAGTACACCCGTGCCCGGGTATTGACCGAGGTCGGCGTACGCACCCCGGTGTTCACCCGCTTCTCGACGGTGGCCGGCGGCGCAGGCTCGGTCGATACGCCGCGCGACGTGCGCGGCTTTGCGGTCAAGTTCTACACGCCGGAAGGCAACTGGGATCTGGTAGGCAACAACATCCCGGTGTTCTTCATCCAGGACGCGATCAAATTCCCCGACCTGATCCATGCGGTGAAGATGGAGCCGGACCGTGCCTTCCCACAGGCCGCCAGCGCCCACGACACATTCTGGGATTTCGTCTCGCTGATGCCCGAGTCCATGCACATGATCATGTGGGCGATGAGCGACCGCACCATTCCGCGGTCGCTGCGCACCATCGAAGGCTTCGGCATCCACAGCTTCCGGCTGATCAATGATGCCGGCGAATCCACCTTCGTCAAGTTCCACTGGCGGCCGAAACTGGGGCTGCAGTCCACCGTGTGGGACGAGGCAGTAAAACTGCAGGGCGCCGACAACGACTTCCACCGCCGCGACCTGTTCGAGGCGATCACCGGCGGCGACTTCCCCGAATGGGAGCTGGCAGTACAACTGTTCACCGAGCAGGAAGCCGAAGCCTTCCCGTTCGACCATCTCGATTCGACCAAGATCATCCCCGAATCGCTGGTGCCGTTGACCGTGATCGGGCGGATGGTGCTGGACCGCTGGCCCGACAACTTCTTCGCCGAAACCGAACAGGTGGCTTATTGCCCGGCAAACGTTCCACCGGGCATCGACTTCAGCAACGACCCGCTGCTGCAGGGCCGGCTTTTTTCTTACCTGGACACCCAGCTCAGCCGCCTCGGTGGCCCGAATTTCCACCAGATCCCGGTCAACGCCCCCAAGTGCCCGTTCGCCAACCATCAGCGCGATGGCCACATGCAGATGAACATCCCCAAGGGCCGGGTGGCGTATGACCCCAGCTCGCTGCAGGGCGACAGCCCGCGTGAAACCGCCGCAGGATTCCCGAGCCACGCCACCCCGGCCGACGACGGCCGCAAGGGACGCGTGCGGGCGGCCAGCTTCGCCGATCATTACAGCCAGGCGCGCATGTTCTTCCGCAGCCTGGAAGCACCGGAGCAGGCCCATCTGGCCTCCGCCCTGGTGTTTGAGCTTTCCAAGGTGGAAACGGTGGCCGTGCGCGAACGCACTGTCAGCCACCTTCGCAACATCGACGAGTCGCTGGCCAAGCGCGTGGCCGATGGCCTGGCGATGCCCGCCCTGCCCGATCCTGCACCTACCGCTACCCCGGCCAAAGACATGCCCAAGGCCCCGGAAGTCCGCGTAATCGGTCGCAACAAGGATCTGCTGAAGGGCCGCTGTGTCGGCATCCTGTTCGATGAGGGCTCCGACGCCGGGCTGATTGGCAACCTGCGCAAGGCAGCGGAGAAAGCGGGCGCGAAGGTCAAGCTGGTTGCGCCCAAGGTCGGCGGCGGCAAGCTCAGCGACGGCAGGCTGCAGCCTGCCGATGGCCAGCTTGCCGGCACGCCCTCGGTGGTGTTTGACGCCGTGGCGATCGTACTGAGCGCCGACGCCGCCAAGCGCCTGACCAAGGAATCGGCCGCGATCGATTTCGCCGCCGACGCCTGGGCCCACCTCAAGGCAATCGCTGCGGACGAAGGAGCGCAACTGCTCCTCAAGACCGCCCGCGTCGGCAAAGACAACGGTGTAGTCGAGGCAGAAGACGCCAAGGGGTTTGTCACCGCCGCCGCCACCCGCCAGTGGACCCGTGAACCGAAGGTCCGCACCCTTGCCTGAAGGAGACCCCACCATGCCCCGTGGAGAAAAATCCAGCTACACCGACAAGCAGAAGCGCCAGGCCGCACACATCGAGGAAAGTGAAAAGGCTGAGGGCCGCAGCGATAAAGCGGCCGAGCGCATTGCCTGGGCCACCGTCAACAAGCAGGACGGCGGCGGCAGGAAGCACTCAGCCAAGCATCGGTAAGGGCGATTCCCACATCACCGGGTTCGTAGCAGCCCCCCGACAACGCATTACCTCGAACCGCAGCAGACGTTGATCCCCGAAACGGGGTGCCGGAAGACACCGGCACCCCGTTTTTCGCTTGACGTCCTGTGCGGCGGATGGGCGATACTCGGCCATCACCGCAGGATGCGGACAGGGGGAACCACTAGATGAAATCTGCACGCACGCTGGCCGTGTTGGCCCTGCTGATGCCGTTGTCCGCACTGGCGCAGACGGCCGTCCATGATGGCCAGGGCAATGCCCTGCCCGATACGTCCTCGGCAAAATCCAGCGAAGGCTTCTCGGCGTCGATGGTGGTTACCGCGGACCCGGAATGGCAACAGAAGTGGGAGAACCCGGTCAACGGGGTGCCTCGCTTCGAACTGGCGACCGAGGTCAAGGAAGGCGGCTCGCTCTACATCCTGTCCTTCCTGACCAACCCGAAGCTGGACGCCGCCGGCATGGCGCAGGTGCGCTGCGACCTGCGGATCACCCGGCCCGACGGCAGCCTGAGCGGCGACGAGCATGACCTGCCCTGCTTCGTTACCCACCTCGATACCGATCCCAACAGTGTCTATCTGTCTTCAGTTGGAATGAAGTTCACTGCTGAAGCCGGCGACCCCAAAGGGACCTGGACAGTGGCGATCACCGTGCACGACACGCTGCGCAACGTCACTATTCCGCTGCAGTCTTCGTTTGAGATGCGCTGACCGCATCAGTCGGCGTGGCGCCACCGGTCAGGGACTTGAGCGCAATCCGGCAACGGCCTTGGCGATGCGGCCGATCACATAGACCACCACGCCGCCGGGGATCAGCACCAAGGCGAGATTTGCCAGCCATGGGAACTGGTCCATACGCGGGCCCAGCACTACCCCAATCGCGAAGATCGCAGCCCCCAACAGCATCATGCCCAGCCCCAACTTCAGATAGATGTTGGTGAGCCCGAAATTCCTGCCAGCCATGTGGCCTTCTTGCCTATGTTGTTCAACGCCTTTGGCGGTGGGTATTGATGGAACCATGATGGGAAGTTGAGCTCAACCCTGCATGTCCTACTGCAGCTGCGCGAGCATCTCTTTTACTGGGCCATGGATGATCCCCCTGAGCAGTCGAGCTTCTCCGGGATCAACGCCGTGAGCGGCGCCGGCTTCATACTCGTCGTAGAGTCTGCCGACATGCGCTTTAATGCGTTCGAGAAGGAAGTCCAGCTCACGTTCTGCTGCACGGGCGTTGATGCCGACGGTTGAGCCAAACGCGATGGCACTACCTCGGTCCTGCCTGTTGTAAGGCAGGCCTCCCGGTGGAGTGACCGGGACATCATCGCCCCAGGCATTGCCAGCTGCGTAGATGCTGGTACAGATCAAGTCGTAGTGCGGCGCCAGTACCCAGCCGTCTGAACTGGCGAAGAAACTGAGGTTCTTCAGATGGGCATCGGAATTGCCGGTGACCAGGTTGAACAGCCACCACCGGTACAGCCTGGCGCGCGTATCGGCCCTGGATACACAGAGATCGATCAGGGCATTGAAAGCTTCCGAGGTCGCCTCGCTGTATTTGTAGAGGGCGTCCAACGAGAGCATCTGGCACCCATCGAGCACCTGCAATCTGCCTGGGGGCGTACGGAAGGTACGGTCAAAGCGACGTACCAGGTAAACCGGCTCGGGAACTCGCTTGATGGATGCTTCCGCAGTATCCATTCCAACGGCCGACGCCAACCGCATCACGAACCACTCGTTGATGGTGGTCTGCCAGTAGTGGTCGAGTTGCGGATGATCGGGCTTCAAGATGTGGGTGGAAGGTTCCGAGCCGACAGGCTCATACAGCCGGTCATCACGCAGGGTCACGGCGAGCTTGTGCTGGGCGCCAGCCAAGGACATCCGTTTGGGCGCATCGTGGCTCAGGGGCACCTGGGGAAGGCGGCGAATGCGCTGCGAGAGCGCCTCATCTGACAAGGGCTCAAGGCCGGCCGGTGCGATGCCCTCGCCGTCTGGCAGCAGCGTGAGCGCACCTGCCGACTCGCGGCCGTAGTAGTGGAGCAGACCAAAATTATCGGCAGCATCCACGCGTGCATCGCGAGCCAGAAGGACCTTTGCGCCCTCCTCCGGCAAGAGGTTGCTGAAGAACCACTGGATCGGGCGCAGCGAAGCGCCGTCGATGATCGAGCCTTGAGCTCGCGGGATCGCAGGCGACAAATCACCGCCCTGCCATGCGGGGTCGTAGTCGAATCGCCACAGGTTTCCCTGTTCGGAAAGGCGACCAACAAGCTCGGTATCCAGCCAGACACACAATAGGCGTGGGGCGGGGATGTTCATTTGTCCAATCGCTTGGATTTAGGCTGCATGAAGGCGTCGGGCACCTGCAGGGTCACTTTGATGCCCAGTTCGTCCAGCGCACGCAGCACTCTTCCCAGTTGCACCGAAGGCTTTCCATGTTCGGCATCGCGCATGAAAACGTGGCTGGAGTCAATGTAGGCAGCCAAGTCGTCCTGGCGGATACCTTGGTTGCGGCGGACGCGGCGAATGATCTCGCCAATGTCCCCGGGGGTTTTCACCTTGATGTCGATCACGGCCGTTGCCACCGAATCTAAGCAGTTGTTTACATGATGCAGCGCGATACGGTTATTTGCAACGAATTCTAAGCAGTAGCTTCGAATTTAGGGCAAACACCGAGCGAATCATCGAAAACTAAACAGTAGCTTCGAAATGTGGACGGGATGCCCATATTGGGTAGACCTCTACCCAAATTGGGCATTTTCGAAGCACTTCGAAAACGCAGAAGCCCCGCTTTCGCGGGGCTTCTGGTTGCCAGGCAGGGCCTGGCACTACGCCGGGGGGTGCCGGGGGTGGCCCGGCGCCTGGATCAGGCGAAGGGGTCCTGCAGGACCATGGTGTGGTCACGGTCCGGGCCGGTGGAGACGATGCTGATCGGGCAGCCGGCCAGCTCTTCCAGGGCGCGCAGGTAGGCACGGGCGGCCACCGGCAGCTTGTCCCATTCGGTGATGCCGTGGGTGTTCTCGTTCCAGCCCGGGAATTCCAGGTACACGGGGGTGCACTCTTCCCAGCCCTGCGCGTCCAGCGGTGCGTATTCGGTGCGCTTGCCACGGTATTCGTAGGCAATGCAGACCTTCAGCTTCTCCATGCCGTCCAGCACGTCCAGCTTGGTGATGCACAGGCCGCTGATGCCGTTGATGGCCACGGCGCGCTTGAGCGCGACGATGTCCATCCAGCCGCAACGACGCGGACGGCCGGTGGAAGCGCCGTACTCGGCACCGCGGTCGCGGATGCCCTGGCCGATCTCGTCGTCCAGCTCGGTCGGGAACGGACCGCCGCCCACGCGCGTGGCATACGCCTTGGCGATGCCCAGCACGTAGTCGATCGCGTCGGCGCCGACGCCGGCACCGGCCAGCGCACCGCCCACGGTGGTGTTGGAGCTGGTGACGTACGGGTAAGTGCCGTGGTCGATGTCCAGCAGCGCGCCCTGCGCGCCTTCAAACAGCACGCGCTTACCCTGCTTGCGCAGATCGTGCAGGATGCCGGCCACGTCGGACTTCATCGGCTGGACGTATTCGCCGAAGGCCAGGGCTTCGTCGTAGGTCTTCTGGAAGTCGACCGCATCGGTCTTGAGGTAATTGGTCAGCACGAAGTTGTGGTAATCCAGCGCGGTGCGCAGGAGCTCTTCGAGCTGGGCCGGGTAATGCAGGTCGGCGATGCGGATGCCGCGGCGCGCCACCTTGTCTTCATAGGCCGGGCCGATGCCACGGCCGGTGGTGCCGATCGCCTTGCCGCCGGCGGCGCGTTCGCGCGCCTGGTCCAGGGCGATGTGGTACGGCATGATCCGCGGCGCGGCCGGGGAGATCTTCAGGCGCGAACGCACTTCCACGCCAGAGGTTTCCAGCTCGGCGATTTCCTTCTGCAGGGCGGCCGGCGAGATCACCACGCCGTTGCCGATCAGGCACAGCGCGTCTTCACGCAGGATGCCCGACGGAATCAGGTGCAGCACGGTCTTCTTGCCATTGATGACAAGCGTATGGCCGGCATTGTGGCCCCCCTGGAAACGCACTACGGCACCGATTTCCTCGGTGAGCAGATCGACGATCTTGCCCTTGCCTTCATCGCCCCACTGGGCACCAAGCACTACGACAGACTGACCCATGACGGGCTCCTCGAATTGTTGCGGCCATCGGGGCCGCGGACGGGTAAACCGTAGCAGGGCCGGCCAGCGCGGAGGTGACGGCTCCAATCGGGGAGCGGTCGGCGAAGGCAGGCCCAGACACGGAAAAAGCCGAACGGGGAGGCCCGTCCGGCTTTTGTGCATTATCCGGGTTTCCGGGGTCGACCGCCACCCTGCAGGGGGGCGGATTCAACCGGCGGTCAGCGGTCGTTCTTCAGGTACTGCAGGAACGGGTCGTTCTTGTCCAGCACGATCACCCCGTTGCCGTCGGTCATGGAGTTCCGGTAGGCCTCCAGGCTGCGGTAGAACGAGAAGAACGACGGGTCGGCCGAGCCGGCCTGGCCGTAGATCCGGGCCGCTTCGGCGTCGCCGGCACCACGCAGGCGCTGGGCGTCGCGCTCGGCTTCGGCCACGATCACCGTGCTTTCGCGGTCGGCCTGGGCACGGATGGTGAGCGACTGCTCTTCACCCTCGGCACGCAGCTTGGCCGCTTCCTGCTTGCGCTGGGCGCGCATGCGCTCGTAGACGTCGTTGATCACCTGGCTGTCGGTCGGCAGGTCGATCTGCTTGATGCGCAGGTCGATGATCTGCATCCCCAACCCTTTGACCGCCTCGTTGATGCCGGTCAGCTGGCCGGCAATCAGTTCACTGCGGTCGCCGGACACCAGCTGCTGCAACGAACGCGAGTTGATCTGGTTGCGCAGCGAGTCGGTGATGATCGGTGCCAGGCGCGCCGAGGCCACGCTGGCGTCGCCGCCGGTGGCACGGAAGTACGCCCGCACGTCGGAGATGTAGCCAATGGCGAAGAAGTCGACGCTGACGTCCTTCTGCTCGGCGGTGAAGTAACGGGCCGGGGCGGTGGCCAGCACCTGGAAGCGCCGGTCGAACACCCGCACCGTTTCCACCAGCGGCAGCTTGAAGTGCAGGCCGGGCTTGATGTCGGAACGGACCACCTTGCCCAGGTTCAGCACCATGGCGGTCTGGTCCTCACGGACCACGAACACCGAGCCCAGCAGGCCCAGCAGGACGGCAACGGCCAGCCCAATCCAAAGCGGACTCTTCATCGGATGGCTCCTTCGCTACCGGTCGGTCGAGTGGTCGGGCGCGTGGTCGGGCGCTCGGCGTTGCGCACGCCGTCGACCGGGGTGCTGGCCGGCAGCGACGGCATCATCACTTCCGGGGTCACCAGCGGGGTCGCACTGTTGCCAGCGGCAGTGCCGGCACGGTTGTCGGGCATGGGCACGTAGATCAGCTGGCGGCCATCGCCGCCGATGACCTTGCGGTTTTCGGCCAGCACCTTCTCGACGGTTTCCAGCCACAGACGCTTGCGGGTGACTTCCGGGGCGTCCTTGTACTGGGCCTGCAGCAGGCTGAAGCGCTCGGCATCACCCTGCGCGCGGGCAACCACGGCCTGCTTGAAGCCTTCGGCCGTGGTCCGGGCGCGCGAGGCCTGGCCACGGGCTTCGGGCACGACCTTGGCCGCGTAGGCCTGGGCTTCGTTGATCAGGCGTTCCTTGACCTGCTGGGCACCGTTGACCTCGTCGAAGGCCGGCTTGACCTCTTCCGGCGGACGGGCATCGGGCAGGGTCAGGCCGGTCACGACCAGGCCGGTGCGGTACGCCTTGAGTGCGGCCTGCAGGCGCTCCTGCGCCACCACGGCCAGCGGACCGCGGTTGTTGAGCACGGCGTTGAGGTCGGCACGGCCGACCTGTTCGCGAACGGCGCTCTGTGCGGCCTGCTCCAGCACCTGGTCGGCCGCGATCGTGCCGAACAGGTACAGGCGGGGGTCGTCGATGCGGTACTGCACGTTGAGCGACACGCGCACGATGTTCTCGTCGCGGGTCAGCACCGGCACTTCGCTGCTGAAGGTCTTGATCTGGGTCGCGTTGACCTTGGTCACCGACTCGATCGGCCAGGGCAGCTTGAAGTTCGGGCCGGGCTGCAGGATGCGCGAGAACTGGCCAAAGCGCAGCACCACGCCGCGCTGCTGTTCGCCGATCAGCTGGAAGCTGGAGAACAGCAGCAGCAGGACCACCGCCACCGCCACCCAACGCAGGATGCCGCCATCGAACAGGTCCTTGAGCGGTCCGGGCAACCCGCCCCAACCGCCACCACCGCCGCCACCGCGCGGACCAAACGGCCCTCGTCGATTCTCGTCGGAACCCTGTCCGCCCTTGTTGCCGCCGGGTGTATTCCAGGCCATGCACGCTCCATCAGTAAAGGTTGCCTGCGGGCCAGTCCCGCACCGTCAACCGTTGAATCCCGCCCGATTCTACTAGATGGGGCTGACCGACAGGATTGGAAGGGGTCACCCGGCGCAGGTCGCGATTCATCACGGTAAGGTGGAACCCCCCATCCTGCAGGCCACCCCCATGGCGATCCCCGACCGGTTCACCGCCTTCCGCATCCACCACGACGAGCAGGGCCATCACAGCGGCCTGGAGCCGATCGGCCTGGGCCAGCTCAACCCGGGCGAGGTGGTGGTCCGCGCGGAATGGTCGTCGGTGAACTACAAGGATGCCTTGGCCGGCACCGGCGAGGGGCGCATCCTGCGCCGCTTCCCGCTGGTGGGCGGGATCGACGTGGCCGGCACGGTGGTCGCCTCCACCGACCCGGCCTGGCGCGAGGGCGATGCGGTGCTGGCCACCGGCTGCGGCCTCAGCGAAACCCGCGATGGCGGGTACAGCCAGTACGTAAGGCTGCAATCCAGTGCGGTGATCGCGCGCCCGCCCGGGCTCGGCGCGCGCGAGGCGATGATCGTGGGCACTGCAGGTTTCACCGCCGCGCTGGCCCTGCTGCGCATGCTCGACAACCGTCTCACCCCGGACCACGGTCCACTGGCCGTGACCGGTGCCACCGGCGGGGTCGGATCGCTGGCCGTGGACATCTTCAGCCGCGCCGGGTTCGAGGTCCACGCGATCAGCGGCAAGGCCGACCAGGCCGACTACCTGCGCGGGCTCGGCGCCCACGAGGTATTGGCGCGCGACAGCCTGGCCACGACCAAGCCGATGGCGTCGGCCCGCTTCGGTGGCGGCCTCGACAATGCCGGCGGGCCGATGCTGGCCAGCCTGCTGGCCCAGACCGCGCCCTACGGCAGCGTGGTGAGCGCAGGCCTGGCCGCCAGCCCGGTGCTGGACATGACGGTGATGCCGTTCATCATCCGGGGCGTGTCGCTGCTGGGCGTGTCGTCGTCTTCGGCACCCCGGGTGCTGCGCGAGCAGGTCTGGAAGAAGCTGGGCGGTGAGTGGAAGCCGCGTCACCTGGACGCGATCTGTACCGGCGAGATCGGTCTGGATGCATTGCCGACCGCGTTCAAGCGGATGCTGGCCGGCGGCGCGCTGGGCCGCACCGTGGTGCGGATCGACTGAGCGTTGCAGCTGGGCGACGGACGGCGCGGCGGATGCTTCACGATGACACGGGCGCCGCTCTACACTGCGGGCATCACACGGGGAACAACATGGCACGCATTCTGATCGTCGACGATTCGCAGTCGCAGCAACTGGCAATCAAGCGCATCGTCGAGAAGCTGGGGCACGAGACGTTGACCGCCGAAGACGGCGCCGCCGGGGTCGAGGTGGCCAAGGCCGAGCTTCCTGACCTGGTGCTGATGGATGTGGTGATGCCCAACCTCAACGGGTTCCAGGCCACCCGCACGCTCGCGCGCGAAGCCACCACCAGGCACATCCCCGTGATCCTGGTGACCACCAAGGACCAGGACACCGACCGCATGTGGGGCATGCGCCAGGGGGCCAAGGCCTACATCACCAAGCCGTTCTCCGAAGACGAGCTCTCCGAAGTGCTGGAGCGGGTCTTCAGCAACAAGGAATCGCCGGCGGTGTGATCGCGGGCGGTGCCGTATCGACCAACGGTCGATACCTGCCGCGATGTCCCCGGGGGTAGGTACCGACCGGTGGTCGGTACCCGTGCCCATCAGATTTTTTCGCCGAACGCCTTGGCCAGCGCCCTGTAGGCCTTCTTCTGCGCCTCATCGGTCGGCGCCGGCGCGATGATCTCGATTTCCACGATCTGATCGCCATCAGGGTTGCCCGGCAGGCCGCGGCCACGCAGGCGCAGCTTGCGCCCGGCATCCGAACCGGCCGGCACCTTCAGTTCAACCGCCCCACCCAGGGTAGGCACGCTGATCGAGGTCCCCAGTGCGGCCTGCCACGGGGTGACATCCAGCGTGTACAGGATATTGCGGCCGTCGACCTCGAACTGCGGGTGCGCGGCATATTCCACTTCCAGCAGCAGGTTGCCGCCGTTGGTGCCCTGCCCGCCCAGCCGGATCACCTGGCCCGGACGGATGCCCTTGGGCACGCGCACATCCAGCTGCTTGCCGTTGACGGTGATGCGCAGGCTGTCGCCGCCATAGGCCGCCTCCAGCGGCACCGACAGCTTGGCGCGGGTGTCGCGGACCGGCTGCGGGCCAGCCCCGGTGCCGCCAAAGCCGCTGGCCCGGCCTGCACCGCCGCCGCGCTGGCGGGCGAACAGGCTCTCGAAGAAGTCGCTGAAACCACCACCACCGGCGCCGCCGCCGAACACTTCCTCGAAATCGAAGCCCTGCGCGCCGCCATAGTTCGGCGGGGCATGGAACTCCTCGCCCGGGCGGTAGCCCTGGGCCTTGAGCTGGTCGTAGGCCGCGCGCTTCTGCGGATCACGCAGCGCCTCGTAGGCCTCGTTGACCGCCTTGAACTTCTCTTCCGCGCCGGTTTCCTTGCTCACGTCCGGGTGGTACTTGCGCGCCAGCCGGCGGTAGGCGGTCTTGATTTCGGCATCGCCCGCGCTGGGTTCCACACCCAGCGTGGCGTAGTAATCCTTGAATTCCATCCATACACCTCGAATAAGTTCGGCCGCCGGGGCCAGCGGGCGCCGTCGCGCAATTCTAGCGGCTGCCAGCCCGGTCGCCGTGATCGGGCGGATGATCCTGCGCAATGCAGCAGTCTGGCTCATTGGCTACGGTGGCATTAATTCGACCGACGGCCGGTCCCGACCCATCGCCGACGGGCCGCGCCGGCTCCCGATATGGGAATGAACAGGCCGGTTTCAACATTTTGACGCCGCCCTTCCATCGCCCTCACTACCCTGCCCTTGAACCCGGAGCTCCCATGACCATCCACGTTGGCGACCGCATTCCCGAAGTCACCCTCAAGCGCATCCGCGAGGGCATGGAGACCTTGGACACGCATGCCCTGTTCGAGGGTCGAAAGGCGGTTCTGTTCGCCGTGCCGGGTGCCTTCACCCCAACCTGCTCGGCCCAGCACCTGCCCGGCTTCGTGGCGCATTTTGCCGATTTCCGCCACCGTGGCATTGACGTGTTCTGCATGGCGGTCAACGACCCGTTCGTGATGAAGGCCTGGGGCGAAAGCCAGCAGGTGCCCGACGGCCTGCAGCTGCTGTCCGATGGCAACGGCGAATTCACCCGTGCGCTCGGCCTGGAACTGGATGCCAGCAGTTCCGGCATGGGCATGCGGTCCCGCCGCTTCGCGCTGTATGTCGAAGACGGCGTGGTGCGCGACACCTTCATCGAAGAGCCCGGCAGGTTCGACGTCTCTTCGGCGCAGTACGTGCTGGCGCACCTGCCCAGCTGATCCCTTTCACGCAACAAAAGGAACCCGGCCAGCCATGTCAAAGCCAGCCAAGCAGCAGTCGAACACTCCCTCCTCCAACGAAAGCCGCGGTCGGCCGCCGGGCATCAGCGATACCGCTACGTTGCGCGCCAAGGCCCGCAAAGACATCGAAGACGGCGCCATCACCGACAGCTACACGGCCGACCGCGAAGCCGTGATCAAGCTGCTCAACGATGCACTTGCCACCGAGTATGTGTGCGTGCTGCGCTACTACCGCCACTACTTCATGGCCAAGGGAATGCTGGCCGACGCGGTCAAGGGCGAGTTCCTCGAGCACGCGCAGCAGGAACAGGCGCATGCGGGCAAGCTGGCCGAACGCATCGTGCAGCTGGGCGGCGAACCGGACCTCAACCCGGCCACGCTGACCCAGCGTTCGCATGCCGAGTACAAGGAAGGCAAGGATCTTCGCGACATGGTGCGCGAGAACCTGATCGCCGAGCGCATCGCCATCGACAGCTATCGGGAAATGATCAACTTCGTGGGCGACAAGGACACCACCACCAAGCGGATCCTGGAAGAAATCCTCGCCCAGGAAGAAGAGCACGCCGACGAGTTCGCTGATCTGCTGGAAGGGTGGATCGGCGAGTAGGCCTCGCGCCGATCGCCGGGCGGCCCACTAGTGCAGGATCCGGAACCGCACCTGGGTCCAGGCACCATCGGCGGCGAGCGCGGTGAGGGTGTGTTCGCCGGCTTCGTCGAAATCGCGCTGGAAGCTGCGCGCGCCTTCGCTGCGTGCGATCCAGCGGTCATCCAGCAACCAGTCCACCGACTGCTCGCTGCCCAGTGCACGCAGCTGAAGCCGCACGCCGTGTTCGGCATTGGGCGCGCGCGCCAGCGTGGCGCGGTCGTTCAGGCCTTCGATATGCAGGCTGCCCGCACTGCTGCGGCCATCATCGCGGCAGTCCGGCGACAACGCCGGCAACTGCGCGGCCTGGCGTTGCGCCAGTGGCAGCCACGGCGAAACCAGTGCCGGCCAGCGTGCGATTTCACGCTGCTGCGCCTCGTGCGGCAATGCGCATTCCGGTGACAGCCGCAGACCGGTGCGGGCATCCACGTCGAATGTCTGCCGGCCGGCCTGCCACAGCCGGGCATCGCGCTCGGCGAACGTCGGCGGCACCACGTCATCGAGCACGTAGGCATGCAGGCGTCGCTGGCAGAGCGCGGGCGGGGTGTTTTCCGCGCGTTCGCCGGTCGGCCAGCACACCTCCGCCTGGGTAACGTTGGCTGGCAGCGGTGCAGCGGCCGCATCGCCACGCTGACGCGGCAGGCTGTCGACTACTTCGAACATCAGCGGCAATGCGGTGACCGCGCCATACTGGCCGGGCAGCGGCGTGCCGTCCGGTCGCCCCACCCACACGCCTACCGTGTAATGGCGGGTGGTGCCGATCGCCCAGGCATCGCGGTAGCCGTAGCTGGTGCCGGTTTTCCAGGCCACCCGCGGGCGCCCGGTCACATCGAAGGTGCCCGCGCCGTACCCCGGCCGAGGGTTGGATTCGAGCACTTCGCGGGTGATCCATGCAGCGCCCGGCGACATCAGCCGCCGCTCGATCACCGCATCGTCGGGCGTATAGCGCACGCGGCCGGCAATGCCGTTGCGGTTGAACGCGGCGAACGTGCCGACCAGGTCCTCCAGCCGCGCGCCGGTGCCGCCCAGGATCAGCGACAGGTTGGGCGTACTGCCGTGCGGAAAGCGCAGGGTGATGCCGGCATGC
This sequence comes from Stenotrophomonas sp. NPDC047960, assembly GCF_043204395.1. Classification (NCBI taxonomy): domain Bacteria; kingdom Pseudomonadati; phylum Pseudomonadota; class Gammaproteobacteria; order Lysobacterales; family Lysobacteraceae; genus Stenotrophomonas; species Stenotrophomonas sp. NPDC047960. The sequence goes on from NZ_JBIDBX010000004.1 coordinate 248,095, forward strand.
GACAGGCGGGCGGCAAAGCGCGCCGAGCCGACCCGGTCCAGCAGATCCACCGCCGGCACGTTGAGCGACAAACGCAATGCCGTAGCGGCACTGACCGGCCCATTGAAGGCCGCATCGAAGTTGCCCGGGCGGTACCCGGCAAAGCTCTGTGGTGCATCCACCATCAGGCTTTCAGAGTGGATCAGGCCGTCATCGATGGCCATGCCATACAGGAACGGCTTGAGCGTGGAACCCGGCGAACGCCAGGCCTGCACCATGTCCACGTGCCCCAGCCGCTGCTTGTCGCCGAACGCCACCGAACCGACGTAGGCCCGTGCCTCGAGCGTGCGGTTGTCCACCACCAGCAGCGCGGCCGAGGTGCGCTCGGGCAGCTGCGAAAAGTACGACGCCACGCGTTCTTCGAGCGTGCGTTGCAGCCCGCTGTCCAGCGTGCTCTGGATGCGTGCTGCACGCGGCTGCGCGGCGTGCAGCCGCTGCGCCAGCAGGGCCGCGTGCAGCGGCGGCTGCAGCGCGCGGGTCACCACCGCTTCGATGCGGGCGTCGTCCACCTCCTCGCGGGTCCATACGCCCAACGCGACCATGCGTTCGAGCACCTTGTCGCGCGCAGCCCGTGCCGCCTCCGGGTGGCGGTCCGGGCGCAGCCGGCTGGGCGACTGCGGCAGTACCGCCAGAAGCGCGGCTTCGGCATGCGACAGTTGCGCCGCCGGTTTTCCCAGATACGCCCAGCTGGCCGCTTCCACGCCTTCGATGGTGCCGCCGTACGGCGCGCGCTCCAGGTACAGCGCAAGGATCTGCGCCTTGTCCAGGTGCAGTTCCAGCTGCACCGCGCGCAGCAGCTGCTTGGCCTTGCCCCACGGCGTGCGCGAGTGCGGGTCGAGGATGCGCGCCACCTGCATGGTCAGGGTGGAGCCGCCGGAAACGATCCGCCGTTCCAGCACCCACTGCTTGCCGGCACGCAGCAACGCCCACGGATTGACCCCGGGGTGCCGCCAGAACCAGCGGTCCTCGTAGTTCAGCAGGACCTGCAGGTATAGCGGCGACACGCTGCTGGCAGAGGCCGGATAGCGCCACACGCCATCGGCGTCGGCAAATGCACGCAAGGGCGTGCCATCGGCAGCGACCACCAGCGTGCTGGTGTCGCGCTGCCGCGGCAGCGGCGGCGGGAACGCCAGGTCCAGCACCAGCAGCACCGCGAGCAGCGCCGCCGTGCCCCAGCGCAGCGCAGGCCACAGCCAGGGGCGCCACCGGTTCCACTGCAGTCGGGAGCGAAGGATTGTCATTCCAGTACGGCCGGCATCGCGGGCCCCGGCATCGGCCGGGACCCGCCATCGGTCACGGCTGGACCACCGTCAGGGTGGTCGGGTTGCTGCGCCCCACCCCGCGCAGGTCGGGGCGGTACATGTCCTCGACCAGCGGCGGCGGCACGGTATAGGTGCCGGGGGTCACCGCACGCACCAGATAGAACACCTTGGCGGTGCTGCCGCGTGACAGCTTGAGCGCGGCCACGTAGCGGTCGTCGCGGAACTCTTCGTGGCGCAGCGTGGCCGCCTCACCACGGTCTTCCACACGCAGGCCATCGACCACCACGTCGGCCCACTGCTTGGCATCGCCGAGGTTGAAGTTCTCGATCTCCAGCCCGGCCGGCAGAAGATCGGTCAGCAACGCATCGGGCATGTCCACGTTCGGGGTGACGCTGACCCGCACGATCAGCGCTTCGCCCTCCTTCAGCGCCCGCGGCGTCCACGGCTTGCCGTCGGTGGTGAACCAGCTGCGTTCGACACCCAGGGTACGGCTGTCCGGTTCCGGCGCAGTGCGCGGAATGCCAGCCACTTCCAGGCTGGCGAACATCGGCGGCTCGCCCTTCGGGCTGAACCGCACGCCCTTGGCCAGCGCAGCGTAGTCGAAGCTGCGGCCGAACATGCGGCGCGCGGCGATCGCGTCCACCTCGCCGCCGATGACCAGCTCACCGGATACCTGCTTGGTCTGGTTGGCCGCCAGCGCCTTGCCGAGGCGGGCAATGGCCACCTGTTCCTGTGTGCTCAGCCACATCCAGCCGTTGTTGCGGCGGGCATCCAGCGCACGCCCCAGCTCCACCGCGCGGGCGTCGTAGGCCGGCTTGGACAGCTTGCGCTCGTGCAGCAGCGCGATCATCAACGCATCGTCACGCACCGCGCTGCCGTAATCGCCGAAGTACTGTGGACGCTCGCTGCTGGGCTTGGCGAAGCCGGCCGCAATGGCCGCATCGCCGCGCTTGTGATCGCCCTGCAGTGACAGCGCGATTCCCAGATGAACCAGCGACAGCCCAGTGAGCGACTTGCTGCGTTCGTTGTCGTACAGCGCGCGCAGGGTGCCCAGCGGGGCCCGGTTGACCCGCGCCAGCACGTAACCCGAGTACGCCTGGTTGGCGAACTTCAGGTTCTCGCGGCGGTCTTCGCCGTAGAACTGGTTGCCACCAGAGAGCAGGTCCTCGCTGAGGCGGTTGAGCGCCTTCTGCAACACGCCATCGGGCACGGCGAACCCGGCGTCCTTGGCATCGAGCAGAAACTCGGCGATGTACGGGGTCAGCCACGGATTGACATAGCCGTCATCGCCCCACATCGAGAAGTTGCCGTTGGCCACCTGCATCGACGCCAGGCGACCGAACGCGCCTTCCATGCGTTCGCGGCGCGATCTGGCGTCCAGGCCATCGGCACCGAGCATGGCCGAAGTGGCCTCATCGAGCATCAGCGCGGCGTAGCCCTTGCTGGTGGTCTGTTCGGCACAGCCGTACGGATACTTCAAGGCCCCATCAAGCGCACTGGCGAACGGAATCGGCGGCAGCGCGCTGACCAGCATGCGCGCAGTGACCGAATCGCTCATCAGGCCGTCGGCCAGGCCGACCCCCATCTCCACGTCGGCCAACGGGTCCAGCGTGCGGGTCTGCGCGCGCAGTACCTGCGGCCACGCCGCACGCACCGGAAGGTCATAGCGGCGGTCGACCTTGAAGCCGTTGCCTTCCACCCGCACCCGCACCTTGGCCACGGTATAGCCCTCGCGCGCCACCAGCGGGAAGCTGAGCGTGCTCTTGGCGTCGGTGTTGAGCTTGAGCGCCCGGCTGGGCTCGCCCAGGGTCAGCGGACCCAACCCGTCCACCTGCACCTTGAACTCGCCCGGCTTGCCGGTGAAGTTCTGCACATCCAGGGTGACCGTGCTGCGGTCGCCCGGCGCCAGCACGCGCGGCATGCTGGCTTCGGCCAGGATCGGCGCGCGCACCACGGTTTCCACATCGCGCTTGCCGTACTGGTCATCGGCGTAGACCAGCGCGGAGACGCGCAGGGTGCCGTTGAAATCCGGCACCTTCAGCGCGATCCGGGCAATGCCCTTGGCATCCAGTTTCACCGGGCCGGAGAACAGGTCCACGGTCTGCACGCGCGCGGTGGGGCGCTTGGCCTGCGGCAACGCGGCCAAGGCCATGTCGCCACCGAACTTCAGTTTGCCGCTGCTGCCATCGAAGCTTTCGATCACGCGGCTGTAGATGTCGTACGCATCCACGCCGAGGCGACGCTGGGCGAAGAAGTGGCCGGCCGCATCCGGCACCGGGAAGCGGGTGATGTTGAGGATGCCCACGTCCACTGCCGACACCGTGACATGCGCCAGCTTGCCCGCCAGCTGCGGCGCGCTCACCGTCACCGGCAGGGTCTGCTCCGGCCGCATCTGCTTGGGCGCCGACAGCCCCACCGCGATCTGGCGTGCCTTGCGGTCCATCGGCACGTGCACCACGCCGACCGCGCGGGCCGGGGTGATCTTGCTGGGCGCACTGCCACCGCGGAACACCAGCGCGGTGATGTAGACGTCGTGGCGCTCCCACTCGGCGGTGACCGGGATGTCGAAGGTGCTGCCCGGCTTGGCATCGATCTCCTGCACGTACAGCATCTTGTCGCTTTCAACCATCAGCACGCCCTTGCCGGCGTGCGGCGGGGTGACGGTCACGCGCACCTTGTCGCCGGCCTTGTAGCCGGTCTTGTCCAGGCCCAGCTTGATCTTGTCCGGGCGTGCATCCAGGCCCCGGTTTTCGTCGTTCCAACTCCAGCCGGCGTGGAACGGGTAGCGGCTGGTCAGCCCGGTAGCCGGGTCGAACACATCCAGGCGGTACTCGCCCCACTCCACCGGGAAGTCCACGCCCACCGCCGCGCTGCCGGCATCGACCGTACGGCTTTCCTTGTTCTCGAAGCGGCGGCTGAAGTCATAATCCCAACGGTTGTCGTTGAAGGTCCAGTGGTAATCGCGCAGCTCGCGCACCAAGGTGACCTTCAGGCCCTTGCCCGGCTGCGGCTTGCCGGCCGCATCCACGCGCAGGACTTCAAAGCGCGCGTTGCTGTTGGCATCGGCGCCGTCTTCGGGGTTGAACAGCGGGCGTACGCCAACCAGCACCGGGGCCGGCCACAGCACCCGCTTCAGGGTGCGGCTGACCGTGCGGCCCCCGGTTTCATACACGCTGCCGGACAGCACCACCGCCACCGGGGCGCTGGCCTTGACCTCGGCCGGCAGCTCCACGTCCTGGCGCAGCTTGCCGTCGGCGGGGAACTCGGTATCGATCACATCGCGCGCTTCGCGCGGCAGTTCCAGAGTCGGGTCGCCGAAGAAGTAGCCCGGCAGCGATTCCACCGGTGACTGTTCGGCCGCCACGGCCAGGCGCGCGGTGAATCGGTTGCCGTCGGCCGGCGCGCCATACAGATAGGCCGCATCGGCCTGCAGTTTAAGCGGCTCGCCCGGCTTGAGGGTCTTCTGCGGGCTGTCCAGGTCCAGCTTCATGCGCTCGGGCAGGAACTCCTCGATGCGCAGGGTCATGCCCTGGATGGCTTCCTTGCTGGCCGGGTTGGTGCGGAACTCCACCTGCCAGCGCCCGGTCGGCGCTTCCACCGGGATGGTCTGTTCGAAGCTGAGGTAGCCCTGCTCGCCCGGTTGCAGGCGGGTTTCGCGGAAGGTCTTGCCGTCCGGCTGCTTCAGGCGCAGGAACACCGGCTGCGGCTTGACCGGCTTGCCGTCGTTGTCGCGCAGCAGCGCGGAAATGCGCACGGTCTCGCCGGGGCGGTACAGGTCGCGGCCGGACCAGGCGAACACGTCGAACCAGGCGTTGTCGCGACCGGCCACGGCGAACTCGCTCAGGTCCAGCGCCGGCTGGTTGAACGGCAGCATCGAGGTATCGGCGCCACTGCTGGCAATCAGCACATGGCCCGCATCCAGCGTGTAATTGAGCAGCGCGTTGCCATTGCCGTCGGTGCTGCCCTTGAGCACCACCTCGCCCTTGGCGTCGATGATGCGCAGGTCGATCTTCTTCAGCGCGGCCCCGCTCTGCAGCGAGGCGGTGTGCACGAACAGGGTGTCCTTGTAGGCGCGGGTGTGCAGGCCAATGTCGCTGACGGTGAAGAAGGCGGTGTCGAACTCGCTGTCGAACGAGCCGCTGCGCTTCATCACGGCGAAGTACAGGCCCGGTTCCTGCAGCTCCTTGATGTCCTGGGTGGGCAGGTAGGTCAGCACGCGCTCGTTCTGCTTGCCGCCCAGCACGAAGCGGTTGACGTAGACCGGCTCGGCCAGCTGCGACATGGGGGTCTTGTCACCGTATTCGCTGTCCAGCTCCCAGCTGCCACGGCGGCCGCCGCGCTGGTACTGGCTGAAGAAGCGGGAGAGTTCCTTGTCGCGCACGCGCAGGAACTCCACGTCCACTTCGTTCACGTTGACCGACACCACCGGCAGGCCGCGGCTTTCGCGCGCGGGCAGCACGCTGCCCTGCGAGGCGAAGCCAGCTACCGGCTTGAGCTCACCGCTGAACACCTTCTGGCGCAATTCCTTGCCGATCCGGCTGCCGTCGGCGGCCAGCAGGTCCGCCGAAACGATCAGGGTGTATTCCTTGGCCGCTTCCACGAACGGGTAGCGCAGGGTCTTGCCGTCGTCGGACAGGGTCCAGCTGCTGTCCTCGGTGCCGACCTTCTCGCCGAAGCGGACCAGCTTGTCGAAATCCTGGGTGCCGACCAGCGGCCGCGAGAACTCCAGTGCCAGCGACAGGCCGTCGCTCTTCTGGTCGGGGAAAGCCCGCACCAGGGTGAACTCGCTGACGGCTTCGGCCTTGGCGGCAATCGGCGCGCCGGACGGCGTCGGCAGCTGGCCGCTGTCGTTCCGCTTGCAGCCCCCGACTCCCAGTGCCAGGCCGGCGACCAGCGCCATGCCCAGGATTCCTTTCCAGCTCCATTGCCCGACCCGATGGTGCGCAGCCATGACGTCACTCCTTGAACAAGGGCTCCAGTATAGAGGGGGCGCAGCCAGGCGGGTTCGGTCAATCGGGGACGTAAAGCGCGACGTATTCGTGGACCGGCATCGCTTCCAGCGCAACCGGGTCCAGCGATACCTCCAGGATGCGACGCTGCTGGGCGGTCGGGAAGGTGGCCGCCAGGTGCGCCCGGAACTTGTCTTCCAGCCGCGGGATCCCCTCGGCGCGGCGGCGGGCGTGACCCAGCGGGTACTCGACGGTAGCCTCCAGCCGATCACCGTCGAGGAACTGCAGCTCCAGTGCATTGGCGATACTGCGCCTGTCCGGGGCCAGGTAATCGGCAGTGAACCGGGGCTCTTCGACGCAGCGGATCTTCGCGCGCAGCGCGTCGATGCGCGGATCGGCGGCCACGTCGTCCTCGTAGTCTTCCGCCACCAGCCGCCCGAACAGCAGCGCGATGGCCACCATGTACTGCACGCAGTGGTCGCGGTCGGCCGGATTGTTCAGTGGACCGGTCTTGTCGATGATGCGCAGGCAGGCCTGCTGGGTGCGCAGGGTGATGTGCGCGATGTCGTCGATGCGCCGCCCTTCCGCACGCAGCCGTGCGTGCAGCTGCATCGCCGCCTCGACGGCAGTCTGGCCATGGAACTCGGCCGGGTAACTGATCTTGAACAGCACGTTCTCCATCACGTAGCTGCCGTAGGGGCGCTGGAAGCGGAAGGGCTGCCCGCCGAAGGAGACGTCGTAGAAACCCCAGGTCGGCGCGGTCAGCGCGCTGGGGTAGCCCATCTCGCCGGTGGCCGCCATCAGCGCCAGCCGCACCGCGCGGCTGGTGGCATCTCCTGCGGCCCAGCTCTTGCGCGAGCCGGTATTGGGCGCGTGCCGGTAGGTACGCAGCGCCTGCCCGTCGACCCAGGCCAGCGAGACGGCATTGAGCATCCGCTCGCGGTCGAGGCCCAGCATGTGCGCGACCACGGCGGTGGAGGCCACCTTGACCAGCACCACGTGGTCCAGCCCGACCCGGTTGAAGGCGTTTTCCAGCGCCAGGCAGCCCTGGATCTCGTGCGCCTTGATCATCGCCACCAGTACGTCGCGCATCGTCAGCGGCGGCCGGCGCAGGGCCACCGCATTGCGGCTGAGCCAGTCGGCGGTGGCCAGGATGCCGCCGAGGTTGTCCGACGGGTGGCCCCATTCGGCGGCCAGCCAGGTGTCGTTGAAATCCAGCCAGCGCACCATTGCGCCGATGTTGAAGGCGGCCTGCACCGGGTCCAGTTCGAAACGGGTGCCTGGCACGCGCGCGCCGTTGACCGCGCGGCTGCCGGGCACCAGCGGGCCCAGCAGCTTGCTGCAGGCAGGGAACGCCAGTGCCGCCAGCCCGCAGCCGAGCGTGTCGATCAGGCAGTGCCGGGCGGTGGTGAACGCCAACGGCGAGGTCACCGTGTAATCGCGTACGTAGTCGACGATGTCGACCATGACCGTGTCCCAGGCAACGCGGTCGTTGGTAGGAGAACTGCCTGTGGACATCGCTGCGCTCCTGTCCGGACGGGTGGAGCCGGGCCCTGCCCGGCTGCCTTTTACAACGTATCGGCGGGAACCCGCACCGTGCCCTCCATCAGCACGCGTGCGCTGCGACTCATGATGGCCTTGGTCACCGTCCACTGCCCGTCAACAAGGCGCGCCTCGGCACCGACCCGCAACGTGCCGGACGGATGCCCGAAGGTCACCGCGCCGCGCTCCCCGCCACCGGCAGCCAGGTTGACCAGCGTGCCGGGAATGGCCGCGGCGGTACCGATGGCTACCGCCGCAGTGCCCATCATGGCGTGGTGCAGCTTGCCCATCGACAGCGCGCGGGCGTGCAGGTCGATGTCGGCCGCCGCGATCTGCTTGCCACTGGAGGACACGTAGTCCTGCGCCGGGGCGACGAAAGCAACCTTGGGCGTGTGCTGGCGGGTGGCAGCCTGTTCGATGCTGTCGATCAGGCCCATGCGCACCGCGCCGTGTGCGCGGATCGCCTCGAACCGGGCCAGCGCGGCCTTGTCCTGGTTGATCGCCGGCTGCAGTTCGGTACCGGTGTAACCCAGGTCCGCTGCATTGAGGAAGATCGTGGGAATGCCGGCGGTGATCATGGTTACCTGGAAGCTGCCCACGCCCGGCACGTCGAGCGTGTCGACCAGGTTGCCGGTCGGGAACATCGAACCGCCCTCGCCTTCGCCGTCGTCGGACGGATCGAGGAACTCCAGCGCGATCTCCGCCGCCGGGAAGGTCACCCCGTCAAGTTCGAAATCGCCGATTTCCTGCACCTGCCCATCCACCACCGGCACGTGGGCCAGGATGGTCTTGCCGATGTTGGCCTGCCAGATCCGCACCGTGCAGACCCCGTTGCGTGGAACGCGGGTCGGATCGATGAAACCGTTGCTGATCGCGAACGGTCCCACGGCGGTGCTGAGGTTGCCGCAGTTGCCGCTCCAGTCCACGAACGCGGTGTCGATCGACACCTGCCCGTAGAGGTAGTCCACATCGTGGTCGGGCACCGATGGCGCCGAGATGATCACGCACTTGCTGGTACTGGACGTTGCCCCGCCCATGCCGTCGGTATGCTTGCCATACGGATCGGGTGAGCCGATAACCCGCATCAGCAGCGCATCACGTGCCGGGCCCGGCATCTGCGCGGCAGACGGCAGGTCCTGCAGGCGGAAGAACACCCCCTTGCTGGTACCGCCGCGCATGTAGGTAGCGGGAATGCGGAGTTGGGGAAGATGGGTCATGTCATGCCACCTGCGAGGATTCCAGGAAGTCCTGCGCAAAACGCTGCAGTACCCCGCCCGCTTCGTAGATCGAGACTTCTTCTGCGGTGTCCAGGCGGCAGGTGACCGGCACCCGCAGCTGTTCACCGTCGCGGCGGTTGACCACCAGGGTCAACTCCGCGCGCGGTACGCGCTCGCCGACCACGTCGAAGGTTTCGGTGCCGTCGATACCCAGCGACAGGCGGTTCACGCCCGGCTTGAACTCCAGCGGCAGCACGCCCATGCCGATCAGGTTGGTGCGGTGGATGCGCTCGAACCCTTCGGCGGCGATGGCTTCCACGCCGGCCAGGCGCACGCCCTTGGCGGCCCAGTCGCGCGAGCTGCCCTGACCGTAATCGGCACCGGCGATGATAATCAGCGGCTGCTTGCGCTCCATGTAGGTTTCAATTGCTTCCCACATCCGGGTGACCTTGCCTTCCGGTTCGATACGCGCCAGCGAGCCCTGCGTGACCTGGCCATCGATCACGGCCATTTCATTGATCAGCTTGGGGTTGGCGAAGGTTGCCCGCTGCGCGGTGAGGTGATCGCCGCGGTGGGTGGCGTAGGAATTGAAGTCTTCCTCGGGCAGGCCCATCTTCGCCAGGTACTCACCGGCGGCGCTGCTGGCCAGGATCGCGTTGGACGGCGACAGGTGGTCGGTGGTGATGTTGTCGCCGAGCACCGCCAGCGCGCGCATGCCCTGCAGGCCGCGTTCGCCGGCCAACGCCCCTTCCCAGTACGGCGGGCGGCGGATGTAGGTGCTCTGCGGGCGCCATGCGTACAGCGGGCTGACCGGCGCGCCATGTTCGACCTTGAAGGTGAACATCGGCTCATAGACCTGGCGGAACTGTTCCGGCTTGACGCTGGCAGCCACCACCGCATCGATCTCGGCATCGCTCGGCCACAGGTCCTTCAGGGTGATCGCGCTGCCGTCGTCGCGGAAACCGAGTGGATCCTTTTCAATGTCGAAGCGCACCGTGCCGGCAATGGCGTAGGCCACCACCAGCGGCGGCGAGGCCAGGAAGGCCTGCTTGGCATACGGATGGATGCGCCCGTCGAAGTTGCGGTTGCCCGACAGCACCGCGGTGGCATACAGGTCGCGTTCGATCACTTCCTGCTGGATCTTCGGGTCCAGCGCGCCGCTCATGCCGTTGCAGGTGGTGCAGGCGAAGCCCACGATGCCAAAGCCCATCTGCTCAAGGTCGCCGAGCAGGCCGGCGTCTTCCAGGTACAGCTGCACGGCCTTGGAACCGGGGGCCAGCGAGCTCTTCACCCACGGCTTGCGGCTCAGCCCGGCACGGTTGGCGTTGCGCGCCAACAGCGCGGCGGCGATCACGTTGCGCGGGTTGCTGGTGTTGGTGCAGCTGGTGATGGCGGCGATGATCACCGCGCCATCGGGCATCAGGCCCTGTTCCTGTTCGAGCTTGCCGGAGGCCAGCTTGGCTTCGTCGGCAATGCCGCGCGCGGCAAGTTCGCTGGTGGCCACGCGCTTGTGCGGGTTGGACGGCCCGGCCATGTTGCGCACCACGCTGGACAGGTCGAACTGCAGCACGCGCTCGTACTGGACCTGGTCCAGGTCATCCGACCACAGGCCGGTGGTCCTGGCGTAGGTTTCCACCAGCTGCACCTGCGCTTCCTCGCGGCCGGTCAGGCGCAGGTAGTCCAGGGTCTGCTGGTCGATGGAGAACATCGCGGCGGTGGCGCCGAACTCCGGGGTCATGTTGGAAATCGTGGCGCGGTCGCCAATGGTCAGCGCGGTGGCGCCTTCACCGTAAAACTCGATCCACGCCCCCACCACGCGCTCCCTGCGCAGGAACTCGGTCAGCGCCAGCACAAGGTCGGTGCAGGTGATGCCCGGTTGCGGGCGACCGGTCAGCTCGACACCGATGATGTCCGGCAGGCGCATCCATGAGGCGCGGCCGAGCATGACGTTCTCCGCTTCCAGGCCGCCCACGCCGATGGCGATCACGCCCAGCGCGTCCACGTGCGGGGTGTGGCTGTCGGTGCCCACGCAGGTATCGGGGAAGGCCACCCCGTCGCGCACCTGGATCACCGGCGACATCTTCTCCAGGTTGATCTGGTGCATGATCCCGTTGCCCGGCGGAATCACATCGACGTTCTTGAACGCCTTCCTGGTCCAGTTGATGAAGTGGAAGCGGTCTTCGTTGCGGCGGTCTTCAACGGCGCGGTTCTTCTCGAACGCGGCCTTGTCGAAGCCGGGGTATTCCACCGCCAGCGAGTGATCCACGATCAGCTGGGTCGGCACCACCGGGTTGATCTGGGCCGGGTCGCCACCGGCGTCGGCAATGGCATCGCGCAGACCGGCCAGATCGACCAGCGCGGTCTGCCCCAGGATGTCATGACACACCACGCGCGCGGGGTACCACGGGAAATCCAGGTCCTGGCGGCGTTCGATCAGCTGCCGCAGCGAGGCCTCCAGGGTGGCCGGGTCACAGCGGCGCACCAGGTTTTCGGCCAGCACGCGCGAGGTATACGGCAGCGTGGCATAGGCGCCCGGGGCGATCGCATCAACGGCCGCACGCGTATCGAAATAGTCCAGCGAGGTGCCGGGAAGGGTCTTGCGGTAATCAGTATTCATGGCTGGCGATAACTGCTTCTGTTTGGCGGGCCGTGCTGCAAACGGGAAAGGCCGGCCCGGGGGCCGGCCCTTCGTTCAGCGGCGCTGGTCGATCGGCACGAAGGCCTGGTCTTCCGGGCCGGTGTAGTTGGCGCTGGGGCGGATGATCTTGCCGTCGATGCGCTGTTCGATCACGTGCGCGCTCCAGCCGGAGGTGCGGGCGATCACGAACAACGGGGTGAACATCGCGGTCGGCACGCCCATCATGTGGTAGCTGACGGCGCTGAACCAGTCCAGGTTCGGGAACATCTTCTTGATGTCCCACATCACCGATTCCAGGCGCTCGGCAATGTCGTACATCTTCAGGTTCTGCTGCTCGCTGGACAGTTCGCGGGCCACGTCCTTGATCACCTTGTTGCGCGGGTCGCTGACCGTATAGACCGGGTGGCCGAAGCCGATCACCACTTCCTTGCGCTCGACCCGGGCCTTGATGTCGGCCTCGGCCTCATCCGGGGAGTCGTAGCGCTTCTGTACTTCGAACGCCACCTCATTGGCGCCGCCATGCTTCGGCCCACGCAGCGCGCCGATGCCACCGGTGATGCAGCTGTACATGTCGCTGCCGGTACCGGCGATGACGCGGCACGTGAACGTTGAAGCGTTGAACTCGTGCTCGGCGTACAGGATAAGCGAGGTATGCATCGCCTTCACCCACGAATCCTGCGGCTTCTCGCCGTGCAGCAGGTGCAGGAAGTGGCCGCCGATGGAGTCGTCGTCGGTCTCCACGTCGATCGCGCGGCCGTTGTGGCTCCAGTGGTACCAGTACAGCAGCATCGAGCCCAGGCAGGCCATCAGCTTGTCGGCGATGTCGCGCGCGCCGGGGTGGTTGTGGTCGTCCTTCTCCGGCGACACGCAGCCGAGCACGGAAACACCGGTGCGCATCACGTCCATCGGGTGGGCCGACGGCGGCAGCTCTTCCAGCGCGGCCTTGACCGCCGCCGGGATGCCGCGCAGCGACTTCAACTTGGCCTTGTAGGCGACCAGCTCGGCGCGGGTCGGCAGTTTGCCGTGCACCAGCAGGTGGGCGATTTCCTCGAACTCGCTGGTGTTGGCCAGGTCCAGGATGTCATAGCCGCGGTAATGCAGATCGTTGCCGCTGCGGCCGACGGTGCACAGCGCCGTGTTGCCGGCGGCGGTGCCCGACAGGGCGACGGACTTCTTCGGCTTGAAGCCGGGGGCGGTGGTTGCTTCGCTCATGATCCCTCCAGAAAACAATGGTGCGACGTTACTTCTTGGCGGCGAACAGCGCGTCGAGCTGCTGCTCGAAGGCGTGGTAGCCGATACGGTCGTACAGTTCCTCGCGCGTCTGCATGCTGTCCACCACGTTCTTCTGGTGGCCGTCGCGGCGAATGGTCTCATACACGTTCTCGGCGGCCTTGTTGGCCGCACGGAACGCCGACAGCGGGAACAGCTGGATGGCCACGCCGGCCGAGGCCAGTTCGTCGCGGCTGAACAGCGGGGTCTTGCCGAATTCGGTGATGTTGGCCAGTACCGGCACCTTCACCGCTTCCACGAAGCGGCGGTAGGTGGCCAGGTCGTAGGCGGCCTCGGCAAAGATGCCGTCGGCGCCCGCTTCCACGCAGGCGATGGCGCGCTCGATGGCTGCATCCACGCCGTCCACCTGGATGGCATCGGTGCGCGCGATCAGGAAGAAGTCCGGATCGGTCTTGGCATCGGCCGCTGCCTTGACCCGGTCCACCATCTCGCCCTGGGTGACGATTTCCTTGCCCGGCCGATGCCCGCAGCGCTTGGCGCCCACCTGGTCTTCGATATGGCAGGCGGCCGCGCCGGTCTTGATCAGCGATTTCACGGTGCGCGCGATGTTGAAGGCGCTGGGGCCGAAGCCGGTGTCGATGTCGACCATCAGCGGCAGATCGCACACGTCCGTGATGCGGCGCACGTCGATGAGCACATCTTCCAGGGTGTTGATGCCCAGGTCGGGCAGGCCCAGCGAACCGGCCGCGACGCCGCCGCCGGAAAGGTAGATGGCACGGTAGCCGGCGCGCTTGGCCAGCAGTGCGTGGTTGGCGTTGATCGCCCCGATCACCTGCAGGGGCGATTCGGCGGCCAGCGCGGCGCGGAAGCGGGCGCCGGCGGAGGAAACAGCAGTGGTCATGGGGAACATTCCATCGAGGATGACGGAGAACAGCCGCAAGGCGCGTGCCAACTCCCAAGTGATTGATTTCATTAGCGCGGCTACCGGTCCGGCCTGTTTCACTTTGAAACATTGAAACAGCTGTAACATGGATGGAACTGAAACAGAGCTACCGTCCATGTCGATCCGCCTGCCCCGCCCCCGTCTGCCCGACCCCGACCCCGGCGCGCTGCCGGTGATCTGGACGGTCAGCGTGTCGCGGCTGACCGGGCTGCTCGGCGATGTCATTCCGGAGTTCGACCGCCGCGCCCGCATCGTGCCGATCAACCTCGGCTTCGAGGAGGCGGTGGACGTGATCGGGCAGCGTCTGCGCCGCGAGCACTGCGACGTGGTCATTGCCGGCGGCTCGAACGCGGCGTACCTGCGCAGCCGCCTGGAGGTACCGCTGGTACCGATCCAGGCCAACGGCTTCGACCTGATGGAAGCGCTGGCGCGGGCCCGGCGGATCGCGCCGCGGATCGGGCTGGTCACCCATGCCACCGACGTACCCAGCTTCGGCAGCTTCCAGCACAGCTTCGGGCTGGATATCGAACATCGGCGCTTCGTGACCCGTGAAGATGCACGCGACTGCATCGCCGACATGCGCGCCAACGGCATCGAGGTGATCGTCGGCACCGGCATGGCCATCGACCACGCCGAGCGCGTGGGACTGCCCGGGGTGCTGCTGTATTCGGCCGATTCGGTGCGCCAGGCGTTCGAACATGCGCTTGAACTGACCCAGACCCTGGCGCGCTCCGGCGTTGCGGCGCCGCGCCGGCGTGCGCCGACCCGGCTGCGTCCGGTCGAACACCGCCTGCTCGGCGACAGCCCGGCAATGCAGCAGGTACGCGAGCGGATCGCGCTGTATGCCCCCCACGACAGCACCGTGCTGGTAACCGGCGCCACCGGCACCGGCAAGGAGCTGGTGGCGCGCCAGCTGCATGCGGCCAGCGGCCGCAGTGGCCGCTTCGTGGCACTCAACTGCGGCGCCATCAGTGAATCTCTGCTGGAGGCCGAGCTGTTCGGTTACACCGAGGGCGCCTTTACCGGCGCGCGGCGCGGGGGGCGGGTCGGGCTGGTCGAAGCGGCCGACGGTGGCACGCTGTTCCTGGACGAGATCGGCGAGTTGCCACTGCCGCTGCAGACCCGCCTGTTGCGGGTGCTGGAAGAGCGCGAAGTGCTGCGCGTGGGCGCCACCGAGCCCACCGCAGTGGATGTGCGCGTGGTGGCGGCCACTCTGCAGAACCTGGAATCGCTGGTAGAGGCGCAGCGCTTCCGGCGCGACCTCTACTATCGCCTGGCCGCGCTGCGGATCGCGCTGCCGACCCTGCGTGAGCGCCCTCGGGATGTGCCGCTGCTGCTGGAGCACTTCTTCCAGCAATTGGGGCAGCGCCCTTCACCGCTCGATGCAGCCGCCACACACCGGCTGTGCGTCTACGCGTGGCCGGGCAACGTGCGCGAGCTGCGCAATCTGGTCGATCGACTCCGCATCCATTGGCGAAGCGACCAAGGCGTATTGGGCCTGGAACAGCTGCAGTCATGGCTGCCCGAACTGCTGCCAGGCACGACCGACGCACCCGCCGCAGACGCCGCCGTATCGCGTACCGGACCCCTGCCGACGCGACCTTCGGCCGCCACGCTGCAGCACTGGTTGCTGGAACACCACGGCAACCGCGAGCAGCTGGCCGCCCGGTTGGGGGTATCGCGCACCACGCTATGGCGTTGGCTTCGGCAGCCTTCGGGGTGAGGTCCAGCGCGCGGGCTCTGCGCACCGCGTGCCAGCGACGACATCCCTGATACGCAGTTCAGGCTTCAACCGACAACGCATTGGGGAAATTCCTAAAGCCAAATGCGGATATCCGGTTGTGCAACGTGTTCATCATTTTGCCTGGTGCGCGGGCAGGAACTGACAGCGTGGGACATCCAGGGGCCTTGCATACGGGCCGCCCTGACGCGACACGGCCGGCAGCAGATGTCTGGTGAACACAGCAATTCCGCAGCAGAGCAGGGGTTCCGGTGCGGCGTCGCGACGCACGATCCGATAGATGTCATCGATGAGGTCAAGAGAGAAAACGTTCTGCCGTCCGCCGGGAGGGTTCATCAACGGGAATCCCGGGTGAACTGCCGGCGAACGCAGCAATGTCCAACGGCCTGCGGCGCCGCTAGGTTCCAGAGCGACGACCCGCCCATCACCGAGGACACCGCATGTTCCCAGCAACGCACGCCAGGCCGATCTCCACCCTCGTCACCCGCGGCACCGCACTGCTCCTGCGCAGGCAGCGCGGTGCTGCGGGCGCCATCCCGCTGACCGGCATAAGCAATCACGCCAGCTGCGCGCAGGCTGCGCCCACCCGGGTATGGCGGATGCCATCGGCCGCCGCCAATACCGAGCAGGGCGCGGAGGATGCACCCCGCGCTGCCGGCCCTTCCGAGCATGCGTTGAT
This sequence comes from Stenotrophomonas sp. NPDC047960, assembly GCF_043204395.1. Taxonomy (NCBI): domain Bacteria; kingdom Pseudomonadati; phylum Pseudomonadota; class Gammaproteobacteria; order Lysobacterales; family Lysobacteraceae; genus Stenotrophomonas; species Stenotrophomonas sp. NPDC047960. The sequence goes on from NZ_JBIDBX010000004.1 coordinate 264,335, forward strand.
GGTGCTGAGCGGACAGATCCATGCACTGCTGGCGGTGTGCCGCGCCGACGCGCCCGCGGATTTTGCCAACGCCCTGGACACGCTGGCCCTGGACCCGCGCCGGCCGCTGACCCGCAGACAGAGCAGCGCGTTGCTGCGTGCGATCAAGCGCCTGCCCGGTGGCAGCCATGTTTCCGAACGGCAGAAGGCCGTGCGCACTGCGCTGTATGACCTTGTCCGCGCAGCACGCGCCGAGGCGATGCTGCACGAGCAGATCGCACGGCATACCGAACGCGAACGCATCAACGTGCTGCCGGGTTCGCAGCGCAGCGTCGGCAACGGCGGCATGTTGGGCGTCCGCTTCGGATTGCCCAGTGGCGTGCATGCGGGGGCGGCGGCCGGGGCACGCCAGGAGTGCAGCGTTGCCACGTTCGATGACCTGACCATCGCCACCATCCGCAGCGCCACGGTAACGGGTGAAGCCAGTGTCCAGGCCACCGTCGCGCCCCGGGTAGGCGTGGAAGGCGGACTGAGCGCTTACTCCACCGAAGGCGATGCGGACATTTCGATGTCCATGCGCACGCGCGTGCTGCGGCTGGCGCATGCATCGGTCGCCCGCCGGCTGGGCGGCAACGCCCTGCAGCGTGCGTTCAAGCGTGTGACCGAGCCACGGCGGGACCGCTACGACGAGCGCGCCAGCCGCGCAATGGCCTGGCAATCGAAACTGCCGGTCCTGCTCGGCGCACCGGCGCTAGCGCAACCGCTGGCGTTTGGCACGCGTGGCCTGCTGATCACCGCGGGCCTGACCACCCACGGCGGTGCGCTGTCGGCAAGTGCCGGATACGGGGTTGGCCAGCTCGGCGCCACCGGCGCGGCGAGCCGAACCGAGCTGCGCGCGGCACTGCCCACCCGGCTGACCGAACTCGGCAACGACGGCCTGCCCGCCAGCAAGGAACTTGGCATCCGCACGGTGCTGGACACGCGCGTGGCGCATCGGGTGGGCGACCAGCCTCGTTCACACGCGTTGCAGATCGTCCAGCAGCTCATGGCGGCGCCGCGGGACCCCGACAACCTGGAACGGCGGCTGGAGGCGGTGGACCACGTGGGTGCCGCGTTCGATCACCTGCAGGCGCTGACCACGCTGTCGCTGCGGGCGCCGCAACAGGCACGCGCGCCGCTGGCGTCGCTGGCACGCGACTGGGGCGGCAGCAGCACCGCGCCCGAGCCGGTGATGATCGCCCTGCTCGACACGCTTGCCTGGCTGCAGGCAGTGCCCGCACCCGATCCCGGCTCGCCCGCCGCGCACGCGGACTGGACCCGGCTGCAGCGCACCGTCCAGGCACAGGCGCGGCGCATCCACGACACCCTCCTGCCGCACGACCGCGCGTGGGTGTATCGGGCCACCCATGCGTTCCGTGAGCAGATCCAGAAAATCGACACACTCAGTGGCACCCTGTCGCTCTCGGCGACGCTGCCCCTGCTCACTGCCACCGGAGGGGTGAGGTTTGCACGCCACGTCCGACAGGATCCCGATCCGCTGCGGGCGGGCTACTACCTGGAACTGACCTTCGAGTCGAATCTCGCACCCGCGCTTGGCACGATCCTGAGCGAAGTCGAACGGCAACTGCCGGACTGGGGCGCGCTGCCATTGCGCGAGGCGGAAGCCCTCACTACCCCGCTGTCGGCCGAGCTCGGGGTCAACGCTACCGCCCAGTGCATGGTGCGATTCTTCCGGCCGTCCTACCAGACCGACCCGGATTTCCCCGCCTCAGCGCGCGGCAATCACCTGCACGCAGTGCGCGTGGCCACTGGCACCGCGCAGACGGTGGATCTGACCGTGCCCGTCCCCGTGCTGCCGGGGCTGTCGCCCACCCTGTCGGTGCAGCACAGCCGCTCCACCCAGTTCACCCGCTACGACCGCCTGGGCGAAGGCACGCTGACCAGTGCCCTGATGCGATACCTGTCGCTGTGCTCGGCTACCCAGCCCCGTCCCGAAACCTGGGCCGCGCTGCTGGAGTCGCATGGCGCCGACCTGGACCGGCTGGCCAACGCACTGACCGACCCCGATTCGGTCCCCGCGCACGAAGCGCGCTACTGGCTTCAGCGTGAGCCCACCACCACGACGGGCGGTGCCACCACCCGGCGTGAAAACGCCGATACCAGCACGCTGGACGCGTTCAAGCAGGCCGCCGATGCCGAGACCCGGCGCGCCCAGCTGTATGCGCTGTTCGAGGCGGTGGGGGCCATCACCACCCGGCAGAAGGCAATGTCGTCGCTGATCGGCGCATTGACCCTGCCGGTGGTCGGCTGAGCGACGCTTACGGGTACAGCAGGCGCTTGCCCCACTGCCCGTTGACGTCGATCTCATAGCACCAGCGCTCATGCAGGCGGAACTGCGCGCCGTACCAGAACTCGATGCGGCGCGGCACCACACGCAGCCCACTCCAGCCCTCCGGCCGCGGCACATCGCGGCCGGCGAAGCTGGCTTCGGCGGTGGCCACGCGCGTATCGAATTCCTCGCGCGAGGCCAGCGTGCGCGACTGCAGCGACGCCCACGCGCCGATCTGGCTCAGGCGCGGACGCGAGGCAAAGTACGCGTCGGCTTCTTCGTTGCTGACCTGTTCCACGGTGCCTTCGATGCGCACCTGGATGCCGGCCTCGCGCAGGCTGCGCCACAGGAACAGCAGTGCGGCGTGCGGGTTGGCCTGCAGCTCACGGCCTTTGTGGCTGTCCAGGTGCGTATAGAACACGAAACCGCGTTCATCGAACGCCTTCAGCAGCACCGTGCGCGCCGAGGGCAGTCCGGTGCCCGTGGCGGTGGCCACGGTCATCGCATTGGGTTCGATTTCAGCGCTGCCCCTGGCTTCGTCGTACAGGGCGGCGAAGGTGGACAGCGCTTCAGCGTAGAGATCGGTCATGGTCGGTTTCTTGCGGCTCGGTTTGGGTTTATTGTCTGCGCATGCCCGCTGCTGCGTACATGCCCCGGAACAAGGGATTTCCCGATGCACTGGTCGCGCAGGCGCTGGATGACGCGCTGGCCGTCACGGCCACGGTGCCAGTATTGGCGATCAGCGGCCTGCAGGGCAGCGGCAAATCGACGCTGGCGGCCCAGGTGGTGGCCCTGGCCCGGCAACGGGGGCTGCGTGCGGCGGCACTGTCCATCGACGACTTCTACCTCACCCGCGCCCAGCGCCAGCGCCTGGCGCGCCAGGTGCATCCCCTGCTGCTGACCCGCGGGCCACCCGGAACACATGACCTGGCCCTCGCCCACGCCACCCTGGACGCGATTACCGCGCGGCAGCCCGTGGCGTTGCCCCGGTTCGACAAGCTGGCCGACGAGCGCGTGCCGGACGCGCACTGGGCGCACCTCAACGATGGCCTGGACCTGCTGGTTTTTGAAGGCTGGTTCCTCGGCACCCCGGCGCAGCGGGAGGACGAACTGGACGCCCCGCTCAATGCGCTCGAGCGCGACGCCGACGCCGGGGGCCGGTGGCGCCGCTGGTGCAACCAGGCCCTGGCCCGGGACTACCCGCCGCTGTGGCAGCGGTGCGACCTGTTATGGTTCCTGCAGCCCCCGGATTTCGCCGTGGTGCCGCGGTGGCGCTGGCAGCAGGAGCAGAACCTGCAGGCCGCCCAACCCGAGCGCAGCAGCATGAGCCGCGCCCAGCTGGAGCGGTTCGTGCAGTACTACGAGCGGGTCAGTCGGCAGGCCTTGCGGACGCTGCCGGCGCTGGCCGACCGGGTGGTGATGCTGGACGACCAGCGCCGGATCGTGCCGGCGCCTGGCTGAAGCCTTTCCCGCCCGCTCAGCTGACCAGGAACGTCACACGCAGGTTGACCCGCCATTCGGTGATGTTGCCCTCGCCGTCGGTGACCACCTTGGTTTCGTTGATCCAGGCCCCCTGGATGCCTTTGACCGTTTCGGACACCTTTTTCAGGCCGCTGCGCACCGCGTCTTCGACGCTGGTGGACGAAGAGGCATTGATCTCGATGATTTTGGCCACTGACATGGGGTGCTCCGGGTGCGTGCGGGACATTCCGCGCCGCCCACGATGGGGTCCGGTGCGTAAAGGCCGCGACATGGAGGTGTTAGCATTCCGGGTAATGAATCCTGCTCCAAACCTCATTCTGGTGGGCCCGATGGGCGCCGGCAAGACCTGTATCGGCCGCCGTCTCGCCGAGCGCTTCACGCTGGACTTCGTGGACGCCGACCAGGCCATCGTGGACGCGGCCGGGGCGAGCATTCCCACCATCTTCGAACATTCGGGCGAGGCCGGCTTCCGCCAGCATGAACGCCAGGTGCTGCAGCGGCTGCTCGCCGGTCAGGGGCAGCTGATATCCACCGGCGGCGGTGCCGTGCTCGATGCGGGCAATCGCGAGGCAATCGCGCAGCGTGGCTTCGTGGTCTACCTGCGGGTCAGCGTCCCGGCGCAGCTGGAGCGGCTGGCCCGCGACCGGGGCCGGCCGCTGCTGCAACGACCGGACCGCGAGCAGGTGCTGCACGCGATGGCCGGCGTGCGCGACCCGTTGTACCAAGGCCTGGCCGACCTCACCCTCGATACCGATCTGTACACGCCCAACGAGGCGACCGCGCAGCTGGTGCTGCGGCTGGCCTCGCAATGGCAGCGACTGGAACCTCACGCATGAGCGCGCCCCCCCGCACCGTCGCCGTCGGCGGCGACACCCCCTACACGATCCATATCGGCCCCGGCCTGCTTGCCCGCGGCGAACTGCTGGCAGGTTACGTACGCGGCCGCCACGTACTGCTGCTCAGCGACTCGTCAGTGGCACCGCTATACCTGGAGGGAGTCAAGCAGGCTCTGCGGGATGCCCGACCGGAACTGTTGATCGGCGAGCTGGTGCTGCCGGCCGGCGAAGCCTCGAAGACACTGGCCAACTTCGGCGCGGCGATCACCGCGCTGGCTGCGCTCGGCGCTACCCGCGACGCGTGCGTGGTGGCCCTGGGCGGCGGCGTGGCCGGCGACCTGGCCGGGTTTGCCGCGGCCTGCTGGATGCGTGGGGTGGACTGCGTGCAGCTGCCTACCTCGCTGCTGGCCATGGTCGATTCGTCAGTGGGCGGCAAGACCGCCGTTGACATTCCCGAAGGCAAGAACCTGGTGGGCGCCTTCCACCCACCTCGTGCGGTGATTGCCGATACCGCCGCGCTGCGCACCCTGCCGCCGCGCGAACTGCGCGCCGGCCTGGCCGAGGTGATCAAGTACGGCGCGATCCGCGACCCGCTGTTCTTCCAGTGGCTGCAGGCCGAACATGCCGCACTGCTGGCCGGTGACGATGCGGCGCTGGCCCAGGCCATCGCGCGCAGCTGCGAGCACAAGGCCGAGATCGTCGCGCGCGATCCGCTGGAACGCGGCGAGCGGGCCCTGTTGAACCTGGGCCACACCTTCGGGCACGCGATCGAGACCGAGCAGGGCTACGGTGCGCCCGGCAATGACAACCTCAACCACGGCGAAGCAGTCGCGGTGGGCATGGTGCTCGCCGCGCGGCTGTCGGCGCAGCTGGGCATGAGCCGCGACGAGGACACCGCCCGCCTGCGCGAACTGCTGCTGCGCTACGAGCTGCCGGTCGCCGTTCCGGCCGGGCTTGCGCCCGAGGCCCTGCTGGCGCGCATGCGGCTTGACAAGAAGAACGTGGCCGGGCGCCTGCGGCTGGTGCTGTGGCGGGGCATCGGCCGCGCCGAAGTGGTCGCCGACATCGACGAAGCCGACGTCCTGCGCGTGCTGGCCACGGGTTGAGCTGCGACCGCTTGCCGCGGCCGCCCAGCGGGCCGGTACGGACCCGTTGCCGGTTCGCGGCTACAATCGCGGCCATGCGCATCTTCCTGCAGCAACCTGCCAGCGGCACCGATCCGGCCGGCTACCTCCAGCTCACCCTGCAACCGGACCTGTTCGGCGGCTGGGAACTGCTGCGCGAGTCGGGCCAGATCGGCAGGAGCGCCAAGCTGCACCGCCAGTTCTTCGCGGACCAGGCGCAGGCAGAAGCCGCGTTTGAGAAGGCACGCGACAGCGAGCTCAAGCGCGGTTACCAGATCACCTATACCCGCGGCGTGCCGCCGCGCTGAGCGGCCTCGCCTCCCCCGGCCCTGCGCCACCCGTTTCCAAGGATGCATCCCGTGACCAGCCCCCCCCGCCACGATCGCCTGCTGCGCGCCCTGCGCCGCGAACCGGTGGACTGCACGCCCGTCTGGCTGATGCGCCAGGCCGGCCGTTACCTGCCCGAGTATCGCGCCACCCGCGCCAAGGCCGGCAGTTTCCTGGCCATGGCCAAGAACCCGGACATCGCCTGCGAAGTCACCCTGCAGCCGCTGCGCCGGTTCGACCTGGACGCGGCGATCCTGTTCTCGGACATCCTGACCATTCCCGATGCGATGGGCCTGGAGCTGTATTTCGTCGAAGGCGAGGGTCCGAAGTTCCGCCACCCGGTCCGCGACACCGCCGCCATCGCCCGGCTCGCAGTACCGGACATGGAGACCGAGCTGCGCTATGTGATGGATGCAGTCCGCGTGATCCGCCGCGAGCTGGATGGCCGCGTACCGCTGATCGGATTCTCCGGGAGCCCGTGGACGCTGGCGTGCTACATGGTCGAGGGCGGCGGCAGCAAGGATTTCGCCCGCATCAAGGCCATGGCCCTGAACGAGCCGGCCGCACTGCACCAGCTGCTGTCGGTGGTGACCGATGCGGTGGTTGCCTACCTGGCTGCCCAGCGCGCGGCCGGCGCGCAGGTGCTGCAGGTGTTCGATACCTGGGGCGGCGTGCTCAGCCCGTCCATGTACCGCGACTTCTCGCTGCGCTACCTGACCCGCATCGCGCGTGAACTGGAGCGCGGTGAAGGCGAGCAGCGCACCCCGCTGATCCTGTTCGGCAAGGGCACCGGCCTGCACCTGGCTGACCTCGCCGACACCGGCGCCGATGCCTTGGGCGTGGACTGGACCCTGGACCTGGCCGACGCAGTGGCACGTACCGGCGGACGCGTGGCGCTGCAGGGCAATCTCGATCCGGCCACGTTGTACGGCAACCCGGCGGCGATCGAACGTGCCGCCGGGCAGGTGCTGGACAGCTATGCGCGCGGCAATGGCGGCTCCCGCGAGGGCCACGTGTTCAACCTCGGCCACGGCATGTCGCCCGACATGAACCCTGAACATGTGCAGGTACTGGTAGAAGCCGTACATTCCCACAGCCGCCGTTGATCCAACGACCGCGCGACCCCCAGATCGAGCGACCAAGGATCGTAGTGACACGCCATGCGTGTCAAAGCCATGATCCTGCGCACGTGCCCGAGCCATGCGTGTCAAAGCCATGATCCTGCGCACGTGCCCGAGCCAGCGCGGTGCCCATCACCGGGCATTGCCCCGCATCTGCGATCATGTGCACCTCGTTGATGAAGGTGCACACGATGACGACCCCCAGCTATGCCTCGTTCCGGCCCCTGTTGTGGCTGGTGTCGCTGGCGATCTTCATGCAGATGCTGGATTCGACCATCGTAAACACCGCCCTGCCCGCCATGGCGCGCAGCCTCGGCGAGAGCCCGCTGCAGATGCAGTCGGTGGTGTTCAGCTACGCGCTGGCAGTGGCGACGTTCATTCCCGCCTCGGGCTGGATCGCCGACCGCTTCGGCACGCGCCGCACCTTCCTGGCGGCGATCATCCTGTTCACCCTCGGCTCGCTCGCCTGCGCGCTGGCACAGACCCTGCACCAGCTGGTCGGTGCGCGCGTGCTGCAGGGCGTGGGTGGCGCGATGCTGCTGCCGGTCGGGCGCCTGGCAGTGATGCGCTCGGTCTCGCGCGAGCAGTTCCTGCGGGCCATGAGTTTCATCGCCATCCCGGCCCTGGTGGGGCCGCTGATCGGCCCGACCCTGGGGGGCTGGCTGGTGGAGGTGGCGTCCTGGCACTGGGTGTTCCTGATCAACCTGCCCATCGGCGTGATCGGCTTCGTGGCCGCGCTGAAGATCATGCCCGACCACTACGCCGAACACCGCACCCGCTTCGACATCGCCGGCTACCTGATGCTGGCATTCGGCATGGTGGTGCTGTCACTGGCACTGGATGGCATTTCCGGCATGGCCACGCCGCACGCATTGGTGATGCTGATGACCGTGGCCGGACTGGCTGCACTGGTCGGCTACTGGCTGCATGCGGCCAACTCCACCGCGCCGCTGTTCTCTCTGGCGCTGTTCCACGTGCCCAGCTACCGCATCGGCATCCTTGGCAACCTGTTCTCGCGGATCGGCAGCAGCGCGATGCCGCTGCTGATCCCCCTGTTGCTGCAGGTGGGCATGGGCATGAGTCCGATGAACGCCGGGCTGCTGATGATTCCCGTGGCAGCCGCCGGCATGCTGTCCAAACGCTACGCGGTCAAGCTGGTGGAACGCTTCGGCTACCGCCGGGTATTGATGGTCAACACTGTGCTGGTCGGGTTGGCGATGGCCAGCTTCATCTTCATGGTCCCCGGTCAGCCGATGGGGCTGCGCGTGGTGCAGCTGGCGGCATTCGGCGCAGTCAATTCGCTGCAGTTCACCGTAATGAACACCGTGACGCTGCGCGACCTGGACCGTGATTTCGCCAGCTCGGGCAACAGCCTGCTGTCGATGGTGATGATGCTGGCCACCGGCTTCGGCGCCGCGGCTGCAGGCAGCCTGCTGGCTGCGTTCGAGCATCTGGACACCCTGCGCGGCGCTACCGCTGCCCTGCATGCCACGTTCGTGTGCGTGGGTGCGATCACGCTCACCTCCACGCTGATCTTCTGGCAGCTGCCCGACACCCGCCCCTCCCCCCGCGATGTAGAAGAGGTCGCCGAATAGGCGACCTCGGTAGCAGCGGACCGTTGGTCCGATGACCTTTAAAAAATTTTTACCCCCGCCCCTCCACCACCACCCGCGCGATCGCCTGTTCCAGCAGGTCACCGGTCACCGGCTTGCGCAGGAAGCCCTGGAAGCCCGCCTCGCGGACCTGGTGTTCGATGCCCGGGTCGGTCCGCGCGGTCACCGCCAGCAACGGCATCGCATAGCCCTGGTTGCGCAGATGTCCAGCCAGTTCCAGGCCGCCCAGGCCGGGCAGGTCCAGGTCCAGCAGCACCACGTCGAACGGCGCATCGCTCACTTCGCGCAGCGCGGCCAATGCGTGCCCGGCGTGCACGACCTCGTGTCCGCGCGCGCTCAGCAGGCCGATGATCACGCTGGCCACCGTCTGGTCGTCCTCGACCAGCAGCAGGCGCAGCGGCGGCAGGGGCTGGCCCTCGGCAACGCCGGCGCTTCCGACCGTCGCATCGGCCATCTGCAGCGGCAGCGGCAACGTCACGCTGAAGCGCGTGCCCACGCCGAGCTGGCTTTCAACGCTGATCTGGCCCTGCATGGCCAGCGCAAGCTCGCGGCAGATCGCCAGGCCCAGGCCGCTGCCGCCGTACTGCGCGGCGGTGCGCGCACCATCGGCCTGCTCGAAGCGCCGGAACAGGCGCTGCTGCTGGTCGCTGCTGATGCCCGGCCCGGTATCGGATACCTCGAAGTACAGCCCACGCCCCGGCGCCAGCGCATACACCTTCAACCGCACTTCGCCGTTGCTGGTGAATTTGACTGCATTGCCCAGCAGGTTGAGCAGGATCTGACGCACCCGCACCGCATCGCCCACGCTGCACAGCCCGGCCGGCAGTTCGTTGTCGACCACGAAGCGCAGCCCCTTCTGCTCTGCCAGCGCCGCCATCAGGGTGCAGGCATCATCAATCACGCCCTGCAGCGCAAACGGCTGCGTCTGCAGCTGCAGCCGCCCCGATTCGATCCGGGCCAGGTCCAGCGCGTCGTTCACCAGGTGCAGCAGGTGCTCGCCGGCATGCCGGATCGATTCGGTGTAACTGCGCTGCTGCGCGTTCAGCGGCGACCCCAGCAGCAGCTCGCTCATGCCCAGCACGCCGGTCATGGGCGTGCGCACTTCATGGCCCAGGTTGGCCAGGAAGCGTGTCTTGGCAGCCGATGCCTGCTCGGCCAGTTCCTGCTTGTGCAGCGCCAGCTGGTAGGCGTGGCGGCGTTGCACGCGGCGGCGGTACAACCAGGCGCACAGGCTCAGCAGCAACAAGGCGATCGAAGTCATCACCAGCAGCCCCGATACGCTGCGCCACCAGGGGGGCATTACCCGGAACTCAAGCACCTGTACCCGCGACCAGACCAGGTCGGCCGAGCGTGCCTGCACCTCAAGCCGGTAACGTCCGGGCGGCAGCCGCGAGAATACGCGCTCGCCACCCGGTCCCACTTCCACCCAATCCGGGTCGTAGCCGGCCAGGCGGTAGCGATAGCTGTTGGACGACGAGTCGGCAAAGGACAGCAGCCGCGCCACGATGCGCAGATCGCGGTCGGCATCGGCGATCTCCAGCGGGGCAAGATGGGTCAGGTCCAGCACCCGCTCGCCTCGGCGCACTTCCACGCGCTCGATCACCAGCGGGGCGCGCCGGGTCGCCGGGCGTACCTGGTCCGGATCGAACAGCACCACGCCGGCCGGTGTCCCGCCGGCGATGTGGTTGCTGGCCGTACGCACCAGCGTGCCGCGGCGGAACTCCTGGCTGGGCAGCCCATCACGTACGCCGTACTGGCGCACGCTGCCCTGGTTGGGATCGACGCGGATCAGGCCGCGCGAGCTGGCGGCCCACACGATATCCTGGGCATCAACCACCAATCCCGTCGCCGACAGCTGCGGGAAGCCCTCTTCGGGCCCGATCTGTGCCTCCCGCGCGAGCCGCTTCCCGGTCCAGCGATAGCGGATCAACCGTCCATCTTCCGATACCCACACCGTGCCATCGTTGGCCCGCGCCAGGGCATGGCTGGCGACGGCCGCCGCGCCCGGCACCCCGTCGAACCGCGCACGCGAGGGCACCCACTGCATCAGGCCCTGGTTGGTTGCCACCCACAGATGGTCCTGTGGACCACACATGAGGTCCAAAACCAGCTGTCCGGGCACCAATCCTGCCGTGCCGGCCGCGATCCGCTGGCGTACGCGGCCGTCCAGGCTGCGTTGCTGCAGTCCGCCGGATGACGCGCTCCAGACGCTGCCGCCGTCGCAGAGCATCAGCGTATCCACGTCGCCCTCCATCGCCGCATCAAGGCCCGCATCGCTGCCCCAGCGTTGCAGGGCCCCGGTATCGGGGTCGTAGCGCAGCAGCGCCTCATGCGATCCGATCCAGACGTGTCCGCGCGCGTCTTCCACTACGGACAACAACCATTGGGCACCATCCACCCAGGTCCGGTGTTGTTCCACCCGGCCGGTGACCGGATCGAAGCGGTCAAGTGCACCGTGGGTACCCACGGCCCAGGCACCACCGTTGGCCGATGCGGCCATGCCCAGCACGTAACCGTTGCGAAGCGAGGCCGGGTCGTCCTCCAGCCGTGACAGCACCGAGAACTGCCACCAGCGCGGCAGCAGGTGCCACAGGCCACTGTTGGTACTGGCCAGCCATATGCCGCCTTCGCGATCTTCGTACGCGCCAGTCCAGTTGGGGCGCACCTGGCCGCGGGCAACCGCGCTGTAAAGCGGAACCTGCTGGAACCGGTTCTGGTAGGCGCGTCCAAGACCGGACCGGGTGTCGAGCCAGTACCCGCCCTGCTCATCGCGCAGCATCATGCCCAGCACCTGGTCGCCGGCGTCCACCTTCCAGGGCGCCGGAGTGAAGCTGCCATCCGGCCGTCGCACCACCGTGCCTGCGTTGGTACTGATCCACAGGCTGCCATCCAGTTCGGCGGTCAGCCCGTTGACCAGCGGCGTGGGCAGCTTGGACGCAGGCACCCGCTCGAAGTCGCGCCCGGTCCAGCGCGCCAGCCCGGCCTTGGTACCGACCCACAGGCTGCCGTCCCGGGTGGTGGCCATATGCGTCACCGATGCAGCCGGCAGGCTGCGCCGGTTGCCGGGTTCCGGCATGAAGCGGGTGATCACGCCATTACGGTCAAGCCGGTGCAGCCCGCCTTCGTAGGTGCCGAACCAGACCGCCCCGTCACCGGTGGAAGCCAGGCTCCAGATCGTGTTGCTGCCGATCACCGGATTGCTGGCACGGTCAAAGAAGCGCAGCTCGCGGCGGTCGGCAGACATCATCGCCAGCCCGGCATTTTCGGTACCGATCCACAGCTGGTTGCGCGCATCCACGTGCACGCTCCAGACCATGTTGTCGCGAAGGCCGTCTTCTGCGCGCCAGACACGGTAGTTGCGGCCGTCGAACCGGGCCAGGCCATCGTTGGTGGCCAACCACAGGTAGCCGTACCCGTCTTCGGCCATGCGGTTGACGGTGTTGGACGGCAGACCATCGAATACGGTCAGCTGGCGCGGCGTTGGTGGGACCGGCTGCGCGGCCGCCAGCGACGGCCACATCCACAGCATCCCGAACAGGAGCAGCCAACGCATGGGCAACACCAATGAATCTCCTGGAGCGGGTCTGGGTCACCCGGTGACGTGCATACCGGGCAGGACTTGTCGCAAAAGGCACAAGTTACGGAGGGATGGTAAACGGTTCGCTTGATCGGAACGAACCGTCAGGCCAGACCGGCCTGCTGCAGCGCCAGCCGAAGCGTCGTGGCGGTGACCGGCTTGGGCAGAATTCCCGCACCGCCGACGGCGCCAATCCGCTCAGGCAGCTCTGTCGCGGACCGCCGGCTCAGCGCCAGCACCGGCGCGGTCACGTTCCGCGCAGACAGCAGGCCGATCAGGGTCGGCCCATCGATGCCGGACAGTTCCATGTCCACCAGCACCAGGTCGAAGCGGCCTGCGGCCAGCTCGGTCAGGCCGGCCAACGCGTGCGGCGCATGCACCAGCTCGCAGCCGTGCACCGACAGCAGCGCACTGGTCTCACGGGCGGCCTGGCGGTCTTCGTCCACCAGCAACACCCGGCCGCGGGGCTGCGGCGCCACCGTCGGCATCGGCAATCCCACCTGCACGCGCCACCGTCCGCTGCCGAGGGCGTGCACGCACAGCGTGCCGCCAAGGGCCCCGGCCAGACGTTCGGCGGCAGTCAATGCCGTGCGCAGGGACGCCATCGACGGCGTAGGCACGGCCTTGCCGACGCCGGCCGCGGACGGGTGCGCGGCGCGGCCGCCGGCGTTGAACGTCCACAGCAGGCCCTCGCGGCCCGGCCGCCATGCCACCTCCAACACCATGTGCGCGGCACCTGTGTGCCTGCCCACGACGCGTGCGACCGCGTCGAGCAGTTGAACCAGTCGCGGCGCATCACCATGCGCGCGTGCGTCCCCGGGCAGCTGCAGGCACAGGGCCAGCGCGGTACCCCGACGGCAGGACGGTACGATCTGGCGTGCCACCCACTGCCGGTGCACCGCCGCCACGTCAAAGTCGGCAGCGTGGAGGGGCGCACAGCCGGCCTCCAGCCGCGCCTGGTCCAGTGCGTGATTGACCCGCTCCAGAAGCGCATGCCCGCCCTGCAGTATCCGCTCCAATGGCTGCCGCTGGGCCGCGTGCAGCGGCGACGACAGCAGCAGTTCGGCCATGCCCAGGATGCCGGTGAGCGGTGTACGCACTTCGTGGCCCAGGGTCGCCAGGTAGTGCGCCTTGGCCTGTGCCGAGCGCAGCAGCAGCGACAGGCGCTGTGCCGACGCCTGCGCCCGTCGGCCGCGCGCGACCCGGCGCACCGCCGCCCAGGCCCCACCGCCCACCAACAACGCACCGGCGGTCACCCGCGCGCCCACCAGCACCGGGTGGTGCCAGCCACTGCGCTCCACCTGCAGCAGCAGCGCCCGGGTCGGCGACCAGCTGCCATCGGCCAGGCGTGCCTGGAACTCCAGCCGGTGCTCGCCGGGCGGCAGTTGCGGGAAGCCGCGGGTACCGCTGCGGCCCACGCGGATCCAGTCCCGGTCCAGGCCGCACAGCCGGAACCGGTACTGCTGGCGGGCCTGCACCGGAGCGCCAAGCAGGCGGACGCTGACCTGGATGTCCCGGTCATCCGGCCGCAGTGGAAGGACCGTCGCGGACGGAAGCAGGTGCAGGCTGCCGTCGCGGTGCAGCTGCACGCGCTCCACCACCAGCGCCGGCTCGCCCCTGCATGCCGCCAGTCCCGTCGGATCGAAGCGCACTGCACGTCCGTGCCCATCCACGGCCAGCATCGTCGATCCAGCGGCCTGCAGCTGTGCATTGAACACGGCCTCCGGCACGCCTTCGCTGCGCGTGTACAGCCGCACCTGGCCCTCGCGCGGGCGAAGACGCAACAGGCCGCGCGCGCTGGTCGCCCACAGCGCGCCGTGGACGTCGCTGGCCAAGGACGCCAATCGGAGCGACGGCAGCCCCTGCCGTGCGTCGATCTGCACACCCGGCCGGGCCAGGCCGTCCTGGATCAGATAGCGCCGCACCCTGCCTGGAGTAGCCACCCACAGCGCACCGTCCGCGGCCAGATGCAGCGCACTTACCTCGCCTTCCACACCGGAAACGGCCTCGAAGCGCCCGTCGGCCCATCGCGCCAGGCCATGCCGCCCACCCCACCACACCCCATTGGCGGCATCGCAATGCAGCGCCAGCGGACCCTGGGGACGAGCCTGCCCGATCGCATCCCATCGCCACTGCCGGGCACCCGCACCGCCTGCGGGCAATCGCCGGATTCCGCTGGCGTCCACTTGCCACCGGCTGCCATCGGCGCAGGCCAGATGCTGCGTCGGCGCATCCAGCTCCAGATGTACCCCGCTGACCGCCGGCATCGCAGGCGGTGTCTGATCAAGCGCTGCAAAGTGCTGCCAATGCGGTGGCAGCCGCCAAACGCCCAGATGCCGCCCGAGCAACCACACGCTGCCGTGGCGATCTTCAAGGGCGCTGCGGAACCGGGGCATGTCGCTGCTGCCCAACGGCGCCACGCTCAACCCGGAGTGCGGCGCGGCCCCACTCTTCCAGATCGTGGCATCTTCGCCGAGCCACGGCCCACCGCGTCGCGACACACCCAGCGCACGCGTTCCAGCCGGTGCATCCACCGGTTCCAGCCGTCCCGTATCCGACGATCGCCACGGTCCTGCCGCGCCGCTGACCCACAGCCGCTGCTCCGCATCCACCAGCAGCGCGCTGACCGGCGCAGTCGCCAGCATTGAAGGAGGCGGCAGGAAGTGACCGTTCCGCCAGCGCGCCAATCCGCGCGGCGTTCCGACCCAGAGCGTGCCATCGGCCGCCAGCGCCAGGTGCTCGACACGGCGGTCGGGCAGGCCGTCCGCGTTCGCGGTAGGCAGATACTGGCGCAGCCGATGCCCCGGTCCGAGCCGGAACAGACCGGCATCACGGGTACCGAACCACACCACGCCATCCGGAGCCGGCAACACGACGCTGATGGACGTGCCGGCCAAGGCCGGATAACGCCGGCTGTCGAAACGCTCGACATGGCTGCGGTCGGCCGACATCCGCATGAGCTGGCCCTGCGCCGTTCCCAGCCACAACCGGTCCTGCGCATCCGTGGCCATCGCCAGCAGCTGGTTGTCGGCCAGACCCTGCTCGATGCGCCAGATCCGGAAGCGCTGGCCGTCGAAACGCGCCAGGCCGTCATCGGTGGCGAACCACAGGTAGCCATCGCGATCTTCCACCACCTGGTGCACCGCGTTGGAAGGCAGCCCATCGGCAGTGGTGAAACGCAGAGCCGTGGGGACCGCCGCGCGTGCCGATGCCGCAAGCAGCAGCAGCGGCAGCACCACCGCCATCAGGCGTTGCGGCAGGCGCGTAGCTGTCCGCAGCCTGCCGATCATGCGACCACCACGGCGGCCGCCAGGCGTGCTCCGGTCACGGGCAGACGCAGAAATCCGTCGAACCCGGCCGCCCGTGCGTCGCGCTCGGCGCCGGCATCCGCGCGTGGCGTGAGCGCCAGGCGCCGCACCCCCGGCCACAGCCAGGGAAGCCGCGCGCTCATTCGCCCGCCGGCCACCAGCATGTCCGGATCGGCCGCAATCAGGTCCCAGGGCCCCGGATCGACATCGCGCATCCAGGCGTCTGCGTCCTCCACGGCAACCACCCGATGGCCGTGCGAGCGCAACAGCGCGCATATCACCTCGACGGCCTCGCGCTCGGCCGCGGGCAACAGCACCATCACCCGCAACGAGCGCGATGGACCTGCAGGGGATGCGCCGGGGTGCGGCGTAGCCGGCGCAGCTGCCGGTGGCAGCACCGGCCAGGGCAGCATCAACTGGAACTGGGTACCCCGCCCGCGCTGGCTGTCGACGTCCAGTCGCCCTCCCATGGCGTGCGCCAGCTCCCGGCTGATGGCCAGTCCCAATCCGCTGCCGGCCTCGTGGGTGACCGGAGCGGCGCCGTCGACCTGGCTGAATCGCTGGAACAACCGCCGGAGCTGCGCCGGGCTCATTCCCGGCCCGGTATCTGACACACACAGCAACAGCCCACGATCATCCGGAGCGCTGCGCGCGCCAAGGCTGACCTGTCCGTGCGCCGTGAACTTGAGGGCGTTGCCGAGCAGGTTCAGCAGGATCTGGCGCAGCCGCTGCACATCGCCGTGGAAGCACGCGCCAGGCGGCAACGTACTGGTCCAGTGCAGTGCCAGGGCCTTGCGGTGGGCCACCGGCAGCAGCAGCGCGTGCAGCTCGCGCAGCACATCGGCCAGCACGAAGGGCGCTGGTTGCAGCTGCAGGCGGCCGGATTCGATACCCGCCAGGTCCAGCGCATCGTCCATCAACTGCAACAGGTGGTGACCGGCCTGCTGAAGGCTGCCCACCTGCTCGCGCTGCACCGGCGACAACGGGGACTGCAGCAGCAGCTCGCTCCAGCCGAGCACCGGTGTCAACGGCACGCGCACCTGGCGTCCCAGCTCGGCCAGGAAACGGGTACGCTGCATCGAGTCCTGCTCGGCCCGCTGGTGGCGGGCACGGGCCTGCCGGCGCTGCGCGCGTCGCCGCTGTCGTCGATGATGCAGCCGCGCTACCCCCACGATCGCTGCGCAGAGCCCGGCAGCCAGTGCGATCCGACCCGGCCGGGTTTCCCACCATCGCGGCACCACGCGCAGCTGCACCTGGCGCACCGCCGACCATGCACCGCCGGCATGCCGCGCCTTTACCAGCAGGGAGTGTTCACCGGCCGGCAGCCGGGCGAACAGTCGTTGCGCGACAGGACCGGTGTCGACCCACGACGGGTCCTGGCCCAGCAGGCGGAAGTGATACTGGATGCGATCCGGATCGCCGCGACCGAGCAGCTTCGCGGCGACCCGCACATGGCGGTCGCCCGTGCCCAGAATGACCGGCTGCGCCGCAATCGGCACCTGGATCACCCGCCCATGACGACGACGGCTCATTGCATCGATCACCAGTATTGGCACCGTCGCAGGGCCACGCAGGGCGCGTGGGTCGAACGCCAGCAGGCCGCCTTCGCGTACACCCGCCAGCAGTGCACCCGAGCCGAGCCGAAGCAACCGGTGCGGGAGCACTTCCTGCACGGGCAGGCCCTGCGCGGTGCCCAACACCTCCACCTCGCCGGTATGCGGATCCACCCGCACCACACCGCGCGCGGCTCCCGCCCACGCCACGCCGTCGGCACCCACCGCCAGCGCATTGGCGCGCAACAGCGGGTAGCCCTCGGCACCGGCGACGCGGTGGAGTGCATGCAGGCGCCCCTGCGCCCGACGGTACTGTTCCAGGGCCGCCGGACGACTGACCCACAGGGTCCCATCGTCGCTTTCGGCGAGGGCCGATACCGGTCCGTCGCCGTCGCCCTGGACCCTCTCGAAGCGCTCACGCGCGGCAGACCAGCGCATCACGCCTTGCGGGTCAGTGGCCCACACCTCGCCATCACGCGTGCACAACAGCTGCCGCACCGGCACATGGGGCCGCAGGCCAAGGCTCTGCGGGGGCGCACTGTGCTGCCGCTCGCCATCTGTGGACCACCGCTGGATCGCCTGCGGGTGCGCCAGCCAGATCTGCCCCTGCGCGCACATCTGCAGGGTGATGGCCCCTTGTTCCGTACCCAGCCCCAATGCCCAGTCGCGCGTGCTGTGCTGACGCGGGTCATGGCGCAACAGCCGATCGGCACTGGCAACCCAGACCCGTCCCTGCGCATCTTCGGCCACGCCGACAGGCAGTGAACCGGCGCCGCCCAGCGGGTAGCTGAGTACGTCACGACTGCGTCCGGAGCGCAGGTCAATACGCTGCAGGCGCCCGCGGCTGCCAGCAATCCAGGCGTGGTGCATGCCCGAGGCCGCCAGGCCCAGCGCATGGTGACTGCCGATTCCCGGCCCGCCGTCGGCACCGGCGGGCAATGCCGTGAACTGTCGCCAGCGCGCCGACAGCCACCACACGCCATGTTGCTCACTCACCCACCACAGGTCCCCGTTGCGATCTTCCAGCGCCTGCCGGATCACCACCGGCCCCGGCGCGCTGCCCGGAGGTGGCTGCAGTGCCCACGGCACACCCGGGCCGGACTCCCGCCGCAGCAACACGGCGCCCTGCTGCTGCCAGAGCGTGCCGTCAGCGCTGCGCAGCACGCTGCGGGCGCCCACCGGCCGCACACCGGTGCGCGCGGCCATGTCCACTGCCCAGGTGCCGCGTACCGAGGTGATTTCCACCCCGCCCTGCGGGTCGGCCCAGAGCGACTGGATGGGTGCGGTAAATGCAGGTGGCAGCGCCACCCGCGCAAACGCTTCGCCCTCCCAGTGCCAAAGCGACGAGGACTGGGCCACCCACAATGCGCCCGTGTGATCCCGCGCAAGGGCCCTCACCGCGCCCCCCTCCAGCGGAAAGCGATGCAGCTGCCAATGCGGATCGTGCGGCGCCAGCCCATAGAGCTGACGGTCGCTGCCAATGGCCCAGACCCGGCCATCGCCGCTGCTGCGTATCTGGCGCACCGGGCCTTGTCGCAGCGCCGACGGGGCCGATGCCGGCAGCCGCTGGAAGCCACCGCGATCAGCGCCCATCATGACCAGCCCCACGGTGGCCGTTCCCACCCACAACCGGTCGACGGCATCCACGTGCAACGCGCGCAGGTCCAGGTCCGGCAAGCCTTCTTCGAGCCGCCAGAGCCGGTACTGCTGTCCATCGAAACGCATCAGCCCGTCGCTGCCCGCCAGCCACAGATAGCCCGACGCGTCTTCGGCGATTTCACGCACAGAGGGCTCGTGCAGGCCGTCGGCCATGCCCAGCAGGCGTGGCGAGGGCACATGTACGACACCCGCAAGGCTCGCTGCCGGCCACATCAGCAAGGCCAGCAGCAACGCTACGGTCTGCCCGCGCAGGGCCTCTCGCGGAGGCGTCACCGTCTACCGCAACGTCATCGTTCTCATTGCGGCCACGGTAGGGCCATCGCGACCAGGGCGCATCCGCGCACCCGTAAATACGTCACATAGCGGCGAATCAAACTTTGGATTGATTTTGCTGATTTCTGATACGCAGCCTATGGAGAGGCCGCTGTCCCCGACGGGCTTCGGCGGCTGGCGAACGCCTGCGAGATCGCCGCCACCAGCAGATCGCCGGTCACCGGCTTGCGCAGGAAGCCATCAAACCCGGCTGCCAGGACCTGTTGCTCGGCGTAGGCATCGGAACGTGCCGTCACCGCGATCAGCGGCAGCGCGTAGCCCATCGCGCGCAGCTGCCCGGCGATGGCGATGCCGTCCAGCGCGGGCAGGTCCAGATCAAGCAGGCCGACATCGAAACGTCCGGCAGCTACTTCCGACAATGCCGCCAGCCCATGCAGGGCATGCACGACACTGTGTCCGCGGGCCTGCAGGAGGCCGGCGATGACATCGGCCACGGTGGCATCATCTTCCACCAGCAGTATCCGCAGCGGCGGCAGCGCAATCGGCGCGCCATGCGGCGGCGCATGCGGGGCGGCACCCTGGCGCTCACTCCACGGCAGCGGCAGGTGCACGGTGAAGCGGGCGCCCTGTCCGGGTTGGCTGTCGATGGCGATGCGTCCGCCCATTGCCACGGCAAGCTCCTGGCAGATCGCCAGGCCCAGGCCACTGCCACCATAGCGGGACGCCGTACGCGGGCCGTCCGCCTGTTCGAAACGGTGGAACAGACGCTGCTGCTGGTCTTCGTTGATGCCCGGCCCGGTGTCGGTGACCTCCAGGGCAATACCGCTGCCTCCCGGCACCAGCTCGACACCCAGACCGACGTGGCCGTGTTCGGTGAACTTGATCGCGTTGCCGAGCAGGTTCATCAGGATCTGGCGCACGCGCATCTCGTCGCCGCTGACCTGCACCGGGCCGGACAGGTTGA
The DNA here is from genome assembly GCF_043204395.1 of Stenotrophomonas sp. NPDC047960. NCBI lineage: Bacteria > Pseudomonadati > Pseudomonadota > Gammaproteobacteria > Lysobacterales > Lysobacteraceae > Stenotrophomonas > Stenotrophomonas sp. NPDC047960. Next base: position 284,480 of record NZ_JBIDBX010000004.1, read on the forward strand.
AGCTGCGTTCGAACGCCAACCCGCGGTGATGCGCCATCGGCTCCATGAGGGTTTCGACCTGGGCCAGCATCGACATCAGGTCAAACGGTCGGATGTCCAGTTCGAGCCGACCCGCTTCGATCCGGGCCAGGTCCAGGGCGTCATTCACCAGCCGCAACAGATGGGTGCCGGCGTGCTGGATGGACGCGGCGTAGCCGCGCTGCAGCTCATCCAGCGGGGTGGCCAGCAGCAGCTCGCTCATGCCCAGCACCCCCGTCATCGGTGTGCGCACCTCATGGCCGAGCGTGGCAAGGAACCGGCTCTTGGCCTGGGAAGCCTGTTCGGCGATCTGCTGTTTGTGCACGGTCAGCTGCCATTGCTGGCGGCGCCGCAGCCGGGCGCGGGCAAATGCCGCCACCGCTGCCACCAGCAGCAGCCACAGCATCACGTAGCCCAGGATGGCCCAGCTGCTGCGCCACCACGGTGGCTGCACCTGCACACTGATCGTGCGTGACGGTGTCCACTCTCCATGCGCGGTCGCTGCCTGCACGTCGATGGCGTACTGGCCCGATGGCAGCCGCGACAACAGCCGTTCGCCATCGGCATTCTGCATCACCCAGTTCTGGTCGTAACCGGACACGCGGTAGCGGTAGCGGTTGCCCATCGGGCTGGCATATGACAGCAGGCGCGCCGAAATGATCAGGTCGCGGTCCCCCGGGCCCAGCACCAGTGGCGCATTGACCGGCAGCGACTGCTGGCCTTCGGCGTCATCGCGGCGCACCTGGATGTTGTCGATGACCAGCTGCGACGGCGGCAGCACGCTGTCTGCTGCGTTGGGGTCGAACCCCACCAGGCCGGTGGCGGTGACCGCCAGTGCCCGGCCATCGGCTGCGGCCACCGGCGGACGTCCACTGAATTCGCTGTCGGGCAGTCCGTCGCGTTCGCCGTACAGGCGCAGGCGGCGCTCGCGCGAATGCCAGCACACCAGGCCTCGCGGCGTGGTGGCCCAGACCTGGCCGTCGCGGCCCAGGATCAGCCCGCCCACGGACACGGGTGGCATGCCCTGCGCAGCCCCGACGCGCTCGCGCAGGGTCATGCTCAGCCCGTCCCAGCGGTAGCGCTCCAGGCTGCCCTTGCGCGCCATCCAGACCTCATCGGGGCCGGACCAGGCCATGTCGTAGATGTTGCCGGGTGTGATGCCCGGCACCCGTTCGAACCGATCTTCCTGCCAGCGCAGCAATCCCAGCTCGCCCATGTCCCCCATGATCCACAGCTGGCCGCGCGGGTCGAACAGCATCTGCTCCACCGGCACCTCGACCAGACCGCGGCCGTCACCGATGCGGATGTCATCAAGCAGGTTGCCCTGCCCGTCACGACGCTGCACCCCGTAGTTCATGATCGACAGCCACAGGTCGCCATTGGGCGCTTCACGGATCAGATCGATGCGTTGGCGGACATCCGCACCGCCCCCGATTTTCCACTCGCGCAGCTGTCCGGTGCGGGGCTGGAACAGCCCCAGCCTTCCGGCCCGACCGAGCCAGAGCGCACCATCGGCGCGCGCGGACACCGACCAGACCGCACCCACGCCGAGCTGTTTGTCCGTGGCGATCTGGCGCAGGCGCCCGCCGGCGTCCAACCGGTACACACCATGCGCCCCGGCCACGTAGTAGTCGTTGCCTGCCGCGGCAGCGCCGAGCAGGTACACGCTGTCCAATGGCTTGCCATCAAGCTGGTACCAGGTGGAGAAACGCTTCCAGTCCGGAGGGAGGTAGGCCAGCCCCTGGGTCAGCATGGCCACCCACAGGCCGCCTTCATGGTCCTGCAGCATGTCCAGCACGCCGCTGCGCTCGGTGAGGAAACCACTTCCGGCATCGCCGGCCAGAAGCCGCAGCTGTGTTTCGTCGCCGCGGTACAGACCGTCGGCCGTGCCCAGCCAATACCCGCCGTTCCGGTCATGCACCACCGATGCGGCGCGCACGTCGGCGCCAAGCGTCCACGGTGCCGGGCGGGCGCTGCCATCGCTGTCGATCCGGAACAGCCCCCCTTCGGTACCGGCCCAGACGGTGCCATCGGGGTCACGGCTCAACCGGAACACGCTTTTCCCCCCCAGCACAGCCGGGGCGATCCGGGTGAAGCCACGCCCATCCCAGCGCGCCACGCCACTTCCGGTGCCCACCCAGACACGTCCCTGCGGATCGGACAGCAGGCTGTAGATGGTGTCGTCGGGGAGCGCGGCTGGATCGGCGGCATTGGCCTGGTAGCGCACCAGCGTTCCGTCTTCCTCCCGCCGGCAGATGCCATGGCGATTGGTACCGATCCACAGCGCCTTGCCCGCGTACGCCAGCGACCAGAACTGCCCCTCGCACCGCTCGCTGAGGTCGGGAAACCGTTCGAAGCGTTCGCGGCCCGGTCCGAGCACGCTCAGGCCAGCGCCGTTGCTGCCCACCCAGACCCGATCAAGCGGATCGACCAGCAGTGTTTCGATCTCGTTGCCGGGCAAGGAGCCGGGATCGTCGGGTTCATTGCGCCAGACCCGCAGACCGACGCCGTCGATGCGGGCCAGGCCATCATCGGTGGCGGCCCAGATATAGCCCTGCCGGTCCTGCGCCAGCGCCAGCACCATGCGTGAGGGCATGCCTTCGGCAGCACCAAGGCGGCGCATGCGCGGTGTCTCTGCCGATGTCCCTGCGGCCCACAACGCCGTCGGCACCCCATACAACGCCAGTGCCAGCAGCACGATGCCTGCCCGCCAACTGCGCGTGCTGAACGCCATCGAGTTCTCCCTGTTGCCCGGGATTGTCACACAGTGCGCTGCACAGCGCCCCCGCCGCAGCCCATGGCGCGCACCACGATCTGTTGCAGCCATGGTGCTGCCAGGCATCACGGACCAGCGCGTATGATCGGCCCAGCCCTGAATGGAGCCGGCCGTGACCAAGCGCCTGACCCTTGCCCTGATGTTGTGCACCGCCCCCTGGGCGGTGAGCGCTGCGCCTGACACCTACCGCCTCGACCCGGTGCATACGCGGGTGCTGTTTGCGGTCGAGCATGCGGGTTTCTCGCAGGCGTTGGGCACGGTATCGGGCAGCGAAGGCGTGCTTTCCTTCGATCCCGACGACTGGACCAGCGCTGCGCTGACGGTCAGCGTGCCGCTGCAACGCCTGGATCTTGGCGATGACAAATGGAACAAGGCTGCCCTGGCGCGCAATCTGCTCGACGCCGAACGCCATCCCGAGGCGCGTTTTGTTTCCACCCGCATCGAGCCGGTGGACGCCACCCATGCACGGGTGATCGGCGAGTTGACCCTGCGTGGCGTGAGCCGCGAAGTGGCGCTCGATGTCACGCTCAACGCGGTCAAGCGCCACCCGATGCCTCCGTTCCGCCGCACTGCTGGCTTTTCCGCCACCGCCACGCTCAGCCGCAGTGCGTTCGGCGTGGATGCGTGGCCGTCGATGATCGGCGACCAGGTCCAGCTGCGCATCGAAGCGGAGGCCCTGCGCGACCGCGGCGCCACCGATCCGCAGGACACACCGTCCGTCGGCGAACCGGGAACTCCCGACCCGATCGACGGCTCGGACACCCCATCTCCTTCGCCAGCCCGGAAGCGCTCGCCATGACCACCCGAAATACCCATGACCGCTGGGGCGGTGTCAGCCAAGCCCTGCACTGGCTGATCGCCCTGCTCATCCTGCTGCTGGGCATCGTCGGCCTGACCATGGGCGAACTGCCGCGCACCCCGAAGTATTTCTGGGTCTACACCGCGCACAAATCGCTGGGCATCACGGTGCTTGCATTGGTGGCGCTGCGCCTGGGCTGGCGCCTGTACGCGGGCGCGCCCGAACCGGTGCCCGGCACGCCGACCTGGCAGGAACGCATCGCCTCCGCCACCCACTGGCTGCTGTACGTGCTGATGTTCGCGCTGCCGCTGTCCGGCTGGATCTACGATTCGGCCAGCGGCCTGCGGCCGTTCCGCTGGTTCGGGCTGGTCGACGTACCCAAGCTGGTCGCCCCCAGCGCTGATGCGCGCGACATCTCCCATGCCATCCATGAGTGGGGCTTCTGGCTGCTGATCGCCGTGGTGGTCGCGCATGCCGGCGCCGCGCTGTACCACCACCTTTTCCAACGCGACGCCACGCTTGCGCGCATGCTGCCGCAGGGTTGGCTCGCCTCCCCCCAGAAGGACTGACGATGAACATCAAGCTCACTTCCCCCGCCGCCGTGGCTGCCGCGCTGGCCGGCCTGATGGCCACCGCGCCGGTGCTGGCCGCCGATTACGTGCAGGCGCCCGGCCCCGGCTCGCACCTGGCCTTCGCCACCAAGTACGACGGTGAAGTGTTCGCGGGCAGCTTCCCCGGCTTCTCGACCAAGGTCAGCTTCGATCCGGCCAACCCGGCCGCCGGTACGCTGGACGTGACCATTCCGCTGGCCAAGGCAACGTCCGGCAACAGCGACCGCGATTCCACCCTGCAGGGGGCAGAGTTCTTCAACGTGGCCAAGTTCGCCACCGCGACGTACACCGCAAAGGGCTTCACCAAGACCGGCGACAACAAGTACGTGGCCAATGGCACGCTGGCGCTGCGCGGGGTGAGCAAGCCGGTCATCTTCACCTTCGAGTGGAAGCCCGGTGCCAACCCGGTGCTGACCGGCAAGGCCACGGTCAAGCGCCTGGACTTCGGTGTTGGCGGCGGTGACGACTGGAAGGACACCAAGACCATTCCGGATGACACCGCGATCAGCACCGTGGTCAAGCTCCAGGCGAAGTAACTGCCTGGTCGAGGGACAGTCCGTGGTGCCGGCCAACCGCCGGCGCTACCGGTGGTTGCTCATCCAGGCCGACAGGGTGGCGGCATCGAAGGGCCAGTCCAGCTCCCGGCCCTGCCCGTCGCGCAGTACCGGGACGCGGCTGCCGTAGCGGGCCTCCAGGGCCGCGTCATCGTCGATGAACACACTGTCCAGCCCGGAAACCCGGGCCTGGGCCAGGACTGTGAGGGCCCGGTCGCAGAGGTGGCAGTCATCGCGCTGGTAAAGGATGAACATAAGGTCGATATGTTGCGTTGCAGCCAGGGTGGCGGGCGCGGACAGCATAGAATAGTGCTCCATCCGATACCCGCAGTTTGGCACTCATGGCTGTCAGCACGTTCGACGTTTTCAAGATCGGCATTGGCCCGAGCTCCTCGCACACCGTAGGACCGATGAAGGCCGCCGAACGCTTCGTGCACCGCTGGCTGCTGGACCCGGGCTGCCTGCAGGATGTGGTGCGCATCCGCGCCGACGTCTATGGCTCACTGGCGTTGACCGGCCGCGGCCATGGTACTGACAAGGCCGTGCTGCTGGGCCTGGAAGGCCAGCGCCCGAACCTGATCGATCCGGACATCATTCCCGGCACGCTGGAGCGGATCCGCAGCAGCAAGCGCATCCGGCTGATGGGCACCCATGAGATCGCCTTCGACGAGAAGCGCGACCTGGGCCTGAACAAGCGCCAGAAGCTGCCCTACCACACCAATGGCATGCGCTTTACCGCGTACGACGCGCAGGACCAGGTGATCGCCACGCGCGACTACTACTCGGTGGGGGGTGGCTTCGTAGTCAACCAGGATGACGCGGCCGATGACCGCATCGTGCCCGATGAAACCCCGCTGCCCTACCCGTTCAAGAGCGGCGACGAACTGCTGGCGCAGACCGCGCGCAGTGGCCTGAGCATTGCCCAGCTCATGTTCGAGAACGAGAAGTGCTGGCGCAGCGAGGACGAGATCCGCGACCAGCTGCGCGAAATCTGGGACGCCATGCAGCAGTGCTGCGCCCGCGGCATCCGCCAGGAAGGCACCCTGCCCGGCGGCCTGCATGTGTCGCGCCGCGCCCCGGCGCTGTACCGTGAGCTGTCGTCCAAGCCGGAAGCGGCCATGCGCGATCCGCTCACCACGCTGGACTGGGTGAACCTGTACGCCCTGGCGGTCAACGAAGAGAATGCCGCCGGTGGCCGCGTGGTCACTGCGCCGACCAACGGCGCGGCGGGCGTGCTGCCGGCGGTGCTGCATTACTTCGACCGGTTCTGCCCCGGTGCCAACGAGCAGCGCGTGTTCGATTTCCTGCTGACCTCGGCCGCGATCGGCATCCTGTACAAGGAAAACGCCTCGATTTCCGGTGCCGAGGTCGGCTGCCAGGGTGAAGTGGGCGTGGCCTGTTCGATGGCCGCCGGTGGCCTGGTCGCGGCGCTGGGGGGCAACCCCAGCCAGATCGAGAACGCCGCCGAGATCGGCATGGAGCACAACCTGGGCCTGACCTGCGACCCGATCGGCGGGCTGGTGCAGATCCCCTGCATCGAGCGCAATGCGATGGGCGCGGTGAAGGCGATCAACGCCTCGCGCATGGCCATGCGCGGTGACGGCAAGCACAAGGTGTCGCTGGACAAGGTCATCAAGACCATGCGCGATACCGGCCGCGACATGCAGGACAAGTACAAGGAAACCAGCCGCGGCGGCTTGGCGGTCAACGTCATCGAGTGCTGATCGGCCGCGCGGGCGGTTATCCTCGGGGCTCCCCCTACCGGAGACCGCCATGCGCATCCTGGCCGCCGCCCTGCTTGCCTGCCTGCCCCTGACCTCGTTCGCCGCCGACACCTACGATGCGCGCCTGCAGGCCTTCGACTACGGCTGGCCGGTCAAGACCTTCAGCTTCGATTCGCAGCGCCAGCCGCTGGAAATGGCCTATCTGGACGTTCCGCCGGAAGGGGTGCCGATGGCCGGCACCGTGGTGCTGCTGCATGGCAAGAACTTCTGCGCGGGCACCTGGCGCGACACGATCAAGGCGTTGAGCGCTGCCGGCTACCGGGTGATCGCCCCGGACCAGATCGGCTTCTGCAAGTCCAGCAAGCCGCTGCGCTACCAGTACTCGTTTGGCCAGCTGGCCGCCAATACCGAAGCGCTGCTGGCCCACCTCAAGCTGGACAGCAGCAAGGTCGACCTGGTCGGCCATTCCATGGGCGGCATGCTGGCCACGCGGTTCGCGTTGATGTATCCGCAGCAGCTGCGCCAGCTGGCACTGGTCAATCCGATCGGGCTGGAAGACTGGAAGGCCAAGGGCGTGCCGTGGCGCAGCGTGGATGCGTGGTATGCCAACGAACTGAACACCAGTTTCGAGAGCATCAAGAAGTACCAGCTTGACGTCTACTACAGCGGCCAATGGACGCCCGAGTACGAGCATTGGGCACGGATGCAGGCCGGCATGTATGCGGGCCCCGGCAAGCAGGCCGTGGCCTGGAGCCAGGCGCTGACCTCGGACATGGTGTTCAACCAGCCGGTGGTATACGAACTGCCCAACGTGCGGGTTCCCACCACGTTCTTCATCGGCCAGAAGGACCGCACCGCGATTGGCCGCGACCTGGCCTCACCCGCGTTGAAGGCCACACTGGGCGACTACCCGGCGCTGGGCAAGGCCGCCACTGCCGCCATTCCCGGCGCGACCCTGGTGAGCTTCGACGACCTGGGGCATTCGCCACAGGTGCAGGATCCGGAGCGGTTCAACGCCGCCTTGTTGAAGGCGTTGAAAGGAGTCTGACCTCGTAGGGACACGCGTGGCGTGTCGCTACGCCCGGATGATCTGCAGGACGTCGTCCAAGAGCGCCGCCGCGGTGACGTCCGCACCCGCACCCGGGCCTTGGATCAACAACGGCTGCACGTTGTAACGGTCGCTGTGGATCGCCACACGGTTGTCGGTCTGGGCGCCGCCGGCCAGCGGGTGGTCCAGCGGGACGATACGCAGGCCTACCGTGGCGTTGTCGTGGTCGAAGCCGCCGATGAAGCGCAGGCAGCCGTTCTGCGCGGAAGCCTGCTCCCAGTGTCGCTGGAGCGGCGCATCCAGCAACGCCAACTGTTTGATGGCCTCGGTGGCCGGCAGCGCCGCCAGTGCGTCCGGCACCAGTGAGTTCACGGCCACCTGTTCGGCGCGCAGCGCGATGCCGCTGGCGCGGGCAAGAATCAACAATTTGCGGCGCACATCCTCGCCGGACAGGTCCACGCGCGGGTCCGGCTCGGTGTACCCGGCGACCGCCGCCTCGCGCACCCATGCCGAGAAGGGACGCTGACCGTCGTAGTGATGGAACAGCCACGCCAACGACCCCGACAGCACACCTTCCACGCGGTGGATGCGGTCGCCGCCGGCGACCAGCCCGCGCAGGCTGCTCAACAGCGGCAGCCCTGCGCCGACCGTGGCGCTGTCGCCGTAACGGGCACCACCGTCGAGCCCGCTGCCGGCAATGGCCTGCGCACGCGCCAGCTGTGCGCCCTGCCCCAGCTTGTTTGCGGTGACCACATGCACGCCGCGGGCCAGCCACTGCTCGTGCCAGTTGGCCACCTCGTCGCTGGCGGTGGCGTCCACCACCACGTCCCCGCGCTGCAGGCCTTCGGCTTCGGCCCAGGGTTGCAGCGCCGGCACCGTGCGCGCGGCATCGTTGGCGCGCGCCAGGGCCTGCGCCGGCTGCTGTTCGCAGGCGCGTGCCGTGCGCGAGTTGGCCAGCCACGAGAACTGCGGCAACTCGACGCCTCGTGCCTCGAGCGCCTGGTAGCGCTGCACGAACGCAGTACCAACGGTGCCCGTACCCAGCAACGCCAAGCGACGTGGCGCCGATCGCGCGAAAGGCAGTACCACGCTCATGCGTCCACCAGCCTGCGCTGCGCCAGCTGCGCCTGGCGGTCGATCACCGCCCGGGCCCGCTCCAGGCCGGCCTGCAGGTCAGCGACCAGGTCTTCGGCGGCTTCGATACCCACCGACAGGCGCAGCAGGCCCTCACTGATGCCCGCATGGGCGCGGGCCTCGGCGGTCATCGCCGCGTGGGTCATGGTGGCCGGGTGCGCGACCAGGCTTTCCACCCCGCCCAGCGATTCGGCCAGGGTGAAGCAGCGCAGGCCATCCACGAACGCACGCACCGCAGCGTGCGGGTCATCGCCCGGGCACGAGGCCAGTTCAAACGACAGCATCGCGCCGAAGCCACTCTGCTGGCGGGCGGCGATGGCATGGCCGGGGTGCGAGGCCAGTCCCGGATAGTAGACGTTGGCCACCGCATCGCTGGCGGCCAGCAGCTTCACGATGTCGGCGGTGTTTTCCTGGTGCACGCGCAACCGCGCACCGAGCGTGCGCAGGCCGCGCAGGGTCAGGAAGGCGTCGAACGGCGACCCGGTCAGGCCCAGCGCGTTGGCCCACCACACCAGCTGCTCGTGCAGCGCCGGATCGCGCGCGACCACGGCGCCCCCGACCACATCGCTGTGCCCGTTGATGTACTTGGTGGTCGAATGCAGCACCACATCAGCACCGAAGGCGATCGGCTGCTGCAGCGCCGGCGACAGGAAGGTGTTGTCGACCACCACCTTGGCACCGGCACGGTGCGCGGCATCGATGACAAAGCGCAGGTCGGTGATGCGCAGCAGCGGGTTGGACGGGGTTTCGATCAACACCAGCGTCGGCGACTGCGCCAGCGCGTCGGCCAGCGAGCGCGGGTCGGTCAGATCGGCGGTGACCAGCTGGAAATGACCTTTCTTCGCCAGCGCATTGAACAGGCGCCAGCTGCCGCCGTAGGCATCATGCGGCACCACCAGGGTATCGCCCGGTTCCAGCAGCGCGTTGAGCACCAGGTTGATCGCGCCCATGCCGGTGGAGGTGATCACGCCGCCGGCGCCGCCCTCGAGCTCTGCCAGCGCCTCGCCGAGCAGGTCACGGGTCGGGTTGCCGCTGCGCGTGTAGTCGTACTGGCGCTTGTTGCCAAAACCATCGAAGCTGAAGTTGGACGACAACACGATCGGCGGAGTCACCGCCCCATGCGCGGTATCGCGATCGATACCGGCGCGCACGGCGGCGGTGACACGGCTACAGGTCGGCTCGGAACCGGCGGACTGGCTCATGCGTTTTCTCCCGGGGTACGAAATGCGGTGGCGAGGATTGCGTCGATGCGATCGGTTTCTTTCAGGAAGGCGTCGTGGCCATAGGGCGAGCGCAGCACGCGCAGGCTGCCGCGGGGGCCCAGCCCTTCGACCAGGCCGACCAGGTCGGCCAGTGGCACCAGGCGGTCGCCTTCAACGGCCACCACCACGGTGGGCACGCTGATCGCGGCAGGATCGATGCGGTGCAGGTCGATCGATTCGGACAGGCGCAGGTAGGCTTCAACCGGGGTGCGCGCGACGTACTGCGCGCCAGCGGCATCGAGGTAATCTTCGGCCGCCACGCGGACACGCCCGTTGACCACTTCGGGCGGCGCGTCAAAGCGCTCGCCGAACTCTTCCGGTGTGCGGTAGCTGAGCATGGCGAACTGGCGGGCGAGCGCCAGGCCGTGGCTTTCGCCGCACTGCAGCTGGCCCAGCGCAACCGCGCGGCGCTGCAGCGCGCGCCAGGCGGCGGCATAGGGATGCGGGCGATGCGCGCCGCTGACCGCGACCAGCTTGGCCAACCGCTGCGGGTGGCGCACCGCGAACTGCTGGCCCACCAGCGCACCGTAGGAGTAACCCACGAAGCACTGCAGCTGGGCGATGCCGAGGTGATCGAGCAGCAGCGCCAGCGCATCGGCCTGGTCGGCGGTGTCGATCGGCAGGTCCAGTGCGCCGTCGGCGCCAATGAAATCAAACGCCAGGATGCGGCGCGAGGCCGGATCCAGCGCGCGACCGGGCGCTACAAGGCCCTCTGCCCAGCCCTTCTCGGGAAACTCGGCGTTGGCGGCCACATGCCGGTGTGCGGAAATGCCGCCCGCCAGCACCACCACCGGCGCCTCGGCACGGCCCACCAGTTCGTAGCGCAACCGCACCGGGCGCGCCCCGCCGTGACGCATCGACAGGATCGCGGCGATCTCGCCGCGCACGGCGCTGCGCCCGGCATCAACGGGAACGCTCAAGGAGGCGAAGGAGTCGGAAGCAGCGGCGGCAGTGGCGAAACTCATGGCGGTATCCAGAAGAGGAAAACGGCCATCGAGCTTTCGCGGAGCTCGCGTTCGAAGCGCACGCACGGTGCACGGTTCGAACCATCTTTCGGAAGACACCACGGTCCCCGCAGGATTTGGCACCTACGCAGGTCGCTTGCGCGTCTGCGGGCTGCCCCGGCTTCAAAGGGCCTGTCCCTCTGCCGGTCTCGATGGTGGAGCCACGATGCCAGCACATTCCGGGCATGTCAATCCTTTCATCTGGATGAAGCGATATAGTTTTTTCTCATCAGCCTGCAGCCCCCTCTTTCCTGAACGAACCCGGTTGCGTAGAGTCCGCGCACCCTTACTGGAAGTTCGCTGATGCGCCCGATCCTGCTGCTCACCCTGCTGGCGTGCCCGTTCATGGCACAGGCCGCTGAACCGAACGGTGCAGCGGACTGGCGCGGCGGCTGGGGATTGGTGCGCCCGGCCGACCAGGCGCCGCAGGGGGCCCGAAGCGGAACGCTGGCCTCTGTGAAGCTCGAAGGCGGTGCCGCGTACTGGCAGGCGCGGGTCGACAACCACCTCACCGGTCCGGTGCAGATCGCCCTGCGCCAGGACGCCGGCGCCGCGCTGCTGCCCGGGCTGCCCCTTCAAACCGTGCTGCCCGGCTCGGCCAGCGTGGTGGTGGCACGGCTGCAGCTGCCACCGGATACCGAACGCCTGAACCTGCTGCTGGACGCGGTCCCGGGCGACCCCGCTGCGCGGCCACAGGACGTGGCGTACCAGCTGCCCTTCGATGCCCGCCGGTTCCAGGTGAGCCAGGCACCGCAGGGGCGGTTCAGCCACACAGACGCGGAAAACCACGATGCCGTGGACTTTGCCCTGCCCGAGGGCACGCCTGTGCTGGCCGCCCGGGCCGGCAAGGTGATGCAGGTACAGGGCAACTTCAGCGGCAATGGGCAGGACCCGGCGCGCGACCGTGAGCGCGCCAATTTCATCCGGGTGCTGCATGAAGACGGCAGCATGGCCGTCTACGCCCACCTGCGCGAAAACGGGGTACTGGTGCGCAGCGGGCAGCGGGTCGAGGCAGGCCAGCGCATCGGCGTGTCCGGCAACACCGGCTACAGCACCGCCCCGCACCTGCATTTTGTGGTGCAGGCCAATGCCGGCATGCAGTTGCGCTCGATACCGGTGCGGATCGTGGCCCCCCAGGGCGAGCTGCACTTCGCGCGTGAACAGGCCGACAGCGGTGAAGCGGCCAGCCACTGAACCGCCAGACAGGGCGGCCCGGTATACTGGTGGGCTCATCTCCATGAAAAGCGCCCCGGGCGGGCGCGTCACGCCATGTCCGAAGTCGCTACCGAAGCTGCGCGCCGCCGCACCTTCGCCATCATTTCCCACCCTGACGCCGGCAAGACCACGCTGACCGAAAAGCTGCTGCTGTTCGGCGGTGCGATCCAGATGGCCGGCTCGGTCAAGGGCCGCAAGGCTGCCCGCCATGCCACTTCGGACTGGATGGCGCTTGAAAAAGAGCGCGGCATCTCGGTCACCTCGTCGGTGATGCAGTTCCCGTACGAAGGCAAGATCGTCAACCTGCTCGACACCCCCGGCCACGCCGACTTCGGTGAGGACACCTACCGCGTGCTCACTGCGGTGGACTCGGCGCTGATGGTGATCGACGTGGCCAAGGGCGTGGAAGAGCGCACGATCAAGCTGATGGAGGTGTGCCGGCTGCGCGACACCCCGATCATGACCTTCATCAACAAGCTCGACCGCGAAGGCAAGGAACCGATCGACCTGCTGGACGAGGTGGAGAGCGTGCTGGGCATCCAGTGCGCGCCGGTCACCTGGCCGATCGGGATGGGCCAGCGCCTGAAGGGCGTGGTCCACCTGATCAGCGGCGAGGTGCACCTGTACGAACAGGGCCGTAATTTCACCCGGCAGGATTCGACCATCTTCCCGTCGATCGATTCCCCCGGCCTGGCCGAGAAGATCGGCGCGGGCATGCTGGCCGACCTGCGCGATGAGCTGGAACTGGTGCAGGGCGCCAGCCACCCGTTCGACCTGGACGCTTACCTGGCGGGCCGGCAGACGCCGGTGTTCTTCGGTTCGGGCGTGAACAATTTCGGCGTGCAGCCGTTGCTGGACTTCTTCGTGGAGCATGCGCCGTCACCGCAGGCACGCGCCACCACCGGCCGTGAGATCGCACCGCAGGAGAACAAGCTGACCGGCTTCGTCTTCAAGATCCAGGCCAACATGGATCCGCAGCACCGCGACCGCGTGGCGTTCATGCGGGTGTGTTCGGGCCGCTTCGTGGCCGGCATGAAGACCTTCCACGTGCGCACCGGCAAGGAAATGAAGCTGGCCAACGCGCTGACCTTCATGGCCAGCGACCGCGAAATCGCCGCTGAGGCATGGCCGGGCGATGTGATCGGCATCCACAACCACGGCACCATCTCCATCGGCGACACGTTCACCGAAGGCGAAGCGGTAAGCTTCACCGGCATTCCGAACTTCGCACCGGAACTGTTCCGCCGCGCGCGCCTGCGCGATCCGCTCAAGCTCAAGCAGCTGCAGAAGGGCCTGGCACAGCTGTCCGAAGAGGGTGCAACGCAGTTCTTCCGCCCGCTGATGAGCAACGACCTGATCCTTGGCGCGGTCGGTGTGCTGCAGTTCGACGTGGCCGCCTATCGGCTCAAGGACGAGTACGGCGTGGAAGCCAGCTTCGAGCCGGTCAGCGTGACCACGGCGCGCTGGGTGACCTGCGACGACGCAAAGAAGCTGGAAGAATTCCGCGAAAAGAACGCGGGCAACCTCAGCATCGATGCGGCAGGCCAGCTGGTCTACCTGGCTCCGACCCGGGTCAATCTGCAGCTCGCGCAGGAACGCGCGCCGGACGTGCGCTTTGCGGCCACCCGCGAGGCGGCGCACAGCGTATCGGTCGCCTGACCTGGCGAAACCGGCGATGATAGGGGGGAGCGGGCTCCCCCTCCCCGCGCGACGATCATCGCCATGACCTCTGTTGCTTCCGTACGTGAAGAAATCGCCAGCGCCCTGACCCACGGACTGGGCGCGGTGGCGGCACTGGCCGCCAGCGCGGTACTGATCACCCTGGCCGCGATCCATGGCGATGCCTGGCAGCTGGCCAGCGCGATCGTATTCGGCGTGGCCCTGCTGCTGCTGTACACGGCCTCGACCCTGTACCACGCGATCCAGCACCCGATCGCAAAGGGCCGCCTGAAGGTGTTCGACCACTGCGCGATCTACCTGCTGATCGCCGGCACCTACACCCCCTTCACCCTGATCGGCCTGCGCGGCCCGTGGGGCTGGGGGATGTTCACCGCGATCTGGGCGCTGGCACTGGCGGGGGTGATCTTCAAACTGTTTTTCACCGGCCGCTTCAAGCTGCTGTCCACGATCATCTACATCGCGATGGGCTGGATGGTGCTGGTGGCGATCAAGCCGATGTGGTCCCACATCGACGGCTGGACCCTGGGCTGGCTGTTCGCCGGCGGCCTGTCCTACACGCTGGGTACCTACTTCTACCACCGCGAATCCATCCCCTACTCCCACGCAATCTGGCACCTGTTCGTCATCGGCGGCAGCGTTTGTCATTTCGTCGCTGTTACTGCGCAGATTCTTTGAAGCAACTGCAACTGCAAGAGCAACAGCTGGTTGCCGGTTGCTCACTGGTTTGGGGCGGTGTGGGTGGGTTGCCGGGACACGCCGCAAGTACGTCCGTGCAGGCTCGTTCGCACCATCCATGGCGCTCTACGGTCCCGTCAACCCACCCACACCACCCCTTCGACTTCTGGTCGGCACGCAAGGAAGATCAAGAGCACAGAGCTCTGCTTTACCCACCGCTGAGAAATTGCTGAGGGGGCGGGCGGGGGTAGCCCATGCCGGGACCGTAGAGCGCCATGGATGGCGCGAACGAGCCCCCATGGATGGGTTTACGGCGTGTCCCGGCATGGGCTACCCCCGCCCGCCCCAGCATGTATCAATGAATAGCAAGCGCTCCAGCTTTGGCTTTGGCTTTGGCGCCACACTGACGCGATCCTTACCAATGCTTCGCGTTACCTGCACGATGAACGGGCAAGGATGGGTGAGTGAATACCGTCCCCGCGCCTACGCCTGATACGCCCTCCTCCCGCTCACGCTGGCGTCTGCGCCGCCCCGGCAAGCGCGGACAGCGCTGGCTGGCGGTCCTGGTGTTCCTGTTCGCGCTGATCCTGCTGGTGATCGCGCTGTGGGACTGGAACTGGTTCAAGGGCCCCGTCGAACGCGCCGTGCAGGCCAAGACCGGCCGGGAATTCCATATCGGGGGCAATCTGGATGTCGATCTCGGGCGCACCCTTACCGTGCGCGCCGATGGGCTCACCTTTGCCAATGCCGAATGGTCCAAGACCCCGCGAATGGCCAGCGCCGACCGCGCCGAGATCGACCTGCGCGCCTGGCCCCTGCTGCGCGGCAATATCCGCATTCCCGAAATCCGCCTTACCCGCCCCGACCTGCTGCTGGAAACCGCGCCTGGCAAGGACCAGCCCGGCAACTGGGATTTTCTTGGGCCCAGCGATGGCGAGCCGCCCGTCCTGCAACGCCTGCTGGTCGACGATGGCCGCCTGAAATTCCTTGATGCCGCTGGAAAGACCGACATCCTGGTCGCCATTTCCAGTGGCAAGCCGCGCACTGCCCACAGTGCACCGCCGTTGCTCGTCAGCGGCAAAGGCCGCTGGCAGGGCAACCCGTTCACGCTGGCGGGCAACACCGAATCGCCGTTGGAACTGACCAACAGCGATCATCCGTTCCGCATCCATCTGGATGGCCGTGCCGGCAGTACCCGCGCCATTGCCAGCGGCACCCTGACCAACCCGTTCGCGCTGCGCACCTTCGATCTTGATTTCGCGCTGAGCGGGCAGGACATGGAAGACCTGTACCCCCTGATCGGCCTGGCCATCCCCTCCACACCGCCGTATCGCCTGAAAGGCCGCCTCAAGCGCAACAACGATGTCTGGCGGTACGAGAACTTTACCGGGGTCGCCGGCGACAGCGACCTGGGTGGTACCGCGCAGATCGATGTCAGTGGAGAGCGGCCCTTCCTCAAGGCCGACCTGGTATCCAAGCGCCTGGACTTCGATGATCTTGCCGGCTTCGTCGGCGCACCGCCCAAGACCGGCGCCGGCGAATCAGCCAATGCCGAACAGAAGGCCAAGGCCGCCGCGCTCGCGGTGAAGGCGCGCGTGCTTCCGGACACCCCGTATGATCTCAGCAAGCTGCGCGCAATGGATGCCGATGTGCACTGGAAAGCGCAGCGCATCAACTCCCCGGCGCTGCCGCTGGACGACATGGACGCGCACCTGAAGCTGGACGATGGCCTGCTGCGTCTGGAACCGCTCAACTTCGGCGTGGCCGGCGGCGACATCCGCAGCACCATCCGCATGGATGCGCGCAAGCCGACCATCGCCACCCAACTCAAGGCCAGCATCCGCAAAGTGCAGCTGGGCGGGCTGTTCCCCGACGCGAAGCTTGCCGAGCAGGCCTCCGGTGGCATCAGTGGTGAGATCAACCTCAGCGGCAGCGGCAACTCCATCGCGTCCATGCTGGGCAGCTCCGATGGCGGTGTTGCGGTGGGCATCGGTCGCGGTCACGTCGGCAACCTGATCATGGAACTGGCCGGCCTGGACGTAGCCGAATCGCTGAAGTTCCTTTTCACCGGTGACAAGCAGATTCCGCTGCGCTGCGCATGGGGAGATTTCGGCGTGAAGCAGGGCCTGATGACCTCGCAGCAGCTGGCGTTTGATACCACCGATACGCTGATCCTTGGAGAAGGCACGGTGGACCTGAAGCAGGAAAAGCTCGACCTTCTGCTGCGCCCCCGTCCAAAGGACATCAGCATCCTGGCGCTGCGTTCGCCGCTGCGCATCGGCGGCACGTTCAAGGATCCATCGTTCCGGCCTGACTTCAAGGCACTGGGGCTGCGTGGTGCGATCGCGCTCACGCTGGGCAGCATTGCCCCGCCGGCGGCGCTGCTGGCCACGATTGAAACCGGGCCGGGTGAGGATTCGAATTGTGGTGGTCGTTACGCGAAGTAAACCCCGCGTAGGGACTGTCAAGAACATGGATGTTTTTGACAAGCCTCCATGGATGGATTCACGGCGTGTCCCGTAGAGGGCTGCCCGTCGGCCGCCCCAGCACGGAACGACTGAAACGCTGCTCTTCGAGTGCATCGACCAACGGTCGATGCCTACCGGCGACATCCACGCCACTGGCAGCTCAGCCGGCGACGATGTACTGCTGCAGCTGGTCCAGCTTCCGAGCCTGTTCGTCGATCACCGATTTCACCAGGTCGCCGATGGAGATCACGCCGATCACGCCGCCGCTGTCCACCACCGGCAGGTGGCGGATGCGGTAGTCGGTGACCAGTTGCAGGCAGTGTTCCACCTGCTCTGACGGCGCAACCGTCACCACCTTGGCGGTCATGATGTCGCTGACCTTCGTCGACCGCGACGAGCGGTCATGCAGCACGATCTTGCGCGCATAATCGCGCTCGGACAGGATGCCGACCAGGCTGCGGCCGTCCATCACCAGAACGGCGCCGATGCCTTTGTCGGCCATCAACCGAATCGCGTCGATCACGGCCGACTCCGGGCCTACCGCGAAAACCTCAGGGGACTTGCCTTCCAACAGCTGCCGTACCGTGGCCATCTCGCTGCCCTCCACCGATGGGATGCACGGCCGAGTCTGCCACGAACGGTGCATGCCAGGTGTCAACCAGATACAGCGGCCGCTGCTTGGACTCCTCGTACAGCCGGCCCAGGTACTCGCCGATCAGCCCCAGCGCGATCAGCTGCACCCCGCCCAGGAACAGGATCACCGCCATCATCGTGGGGTAGCCGGCCACCCGGTCGCCGTACAGTGCCGCCTTCACCACTACCCACAGCCCGAAAACGAACGCGACGCTGGCCGTGGCCAGCCCCAGGTAGGTCGCCGCGCGCAGCGGTACCGTGGAGAAACTGGTGATCCCTTCCAGTGCGAAGTTCCACAGTTTCCACAGCCCGAACTTGCTGTTGCCGACCATCCGCGCGTGCCGGTGGTACGGCAGCGCGACGCGGCGGAAACCCACCCAGCCGAACAGCCCTTTCATGAACCGGTGGCGTTCACGCAGCTGACCCAGCGCCTGCAGCGCGCGCGGTGACAGCAGGCGGAAATCTCCGGTGTCGGCCGGAATCGGAATCCTGGACATCCGGCCTATCACCCGATAGAACGCCGCCGCCGTGGCGCGCTTGAGCCAGCTCTCGCCATCGCGCACCTGGCGGGTGCCATATACGTTGTCATACCCCTGCCGCCACAGCGCCACGAACTCCGGAATCAACTCCGGCGGGTCCTGGCCATCGGCATCGAGGATCATCACCGCACCGCCGTCCACGAAGTCCAGCCCGGCCGTGAGTGCCGCCTCCTTGCCGAAGTTGCGCGACAGGCGCAGCACGCCCACGCGATCGTCGGCCGCCGCCAGTTCCAGCATGACCTGCCAGGTGGCATCGGTGCTGCCATCGTCGACATATACGATCCGGCCCTCGATACCCTCCAGACCATCCAGCACCGCGCGCAGGCGCGGCTGCAGCATCGGCAGCGCCAGGGCTTCGTTGTGGGCGGCAATGACCAGGGTAAGGCGTTCGTCTGACATGCCCGGATTGTAGCGGTGCGCGGTCACCGACATGCATGCCTACTCATGCTGCAGGTAGGCGTCGCCACCGAGCTGACGCGCCTGGCGCTGGATCCAGGCGGCGCGGCGCTGCACGTAAGGGCCGGGCCGTGCGGCGTTGTAGCGGCGCGGGGCCGGCAGAACCGCCGCCAGCCTTGCGCTTTCAGCCGGCGACAACCGCGCGGCATCCTTGTTCCAGAACTGCTTTGATGCAGCCTGGGCACCGTAGATGCCATCACCGAACTCGGCGATGTTGGCGTACATCTCCAGGATCCGCGACTTCGGCCACAGCGTTTCGATCAGCAGCGTGTACCAGACTTCCAGCCCCTTGCGGATCCAGCTTCGGCCCTGCCACAGAAACAGGTTCTTGGCGACCTGCTGGCTGATCGTGCTGGCGCCGCGCAGGCGCCCACCGCGCGCGTTGTGGTCGCGCGCCTTTTCAATGGCCTGCAGGTCGAAGCCGTTGTGCACGGGAAAACGCTGGTCTTCGGCGGCTACCAGCGAGATGGGCAGACTCGGCGCCATCTGGTCGAGATCGCGCCACTGGTAGTGAAGCCGGTAGCCCCAGTCGCCCTGGCCCAGTGCTTCGCCATAGCGCCACAGCATGACGGTCGACAGCGGCGGGTCGATGAAGCGCAGCACGGCTACCTGCAGCACGCTGCCGGCCACGAACAGCACCGGCAGCCATAGCAGATGTTTCCAGCGCCAGCGGCGCCGGCGGGTCGGTTCCAGGCCCGGTTCGGCCTTGTGGTTGCTGCGCTCTGCCCCCATTACTGGTGCATCCTCTGCTTGCACGGTTGTCGGCGCATTATCCGGCAACACGCCCTCATTACTTAAGCGCAGCCACCGACCCGATGACCGCCCAGACCGATTCCCTTGTCCGTTTCCTGCTTCCCGATGCCGGCGTGCGCGGGGTACACGTGCACCTTGACGCCAGCTGGCAGCAGATCCTCTCGCACGGCACCTACCCGCCGGCCGCCTCCGAGCTGCTGGGCGAGGCCACCGTGGCCTCGGCCCTGTTCACCGGCCACACCAAGGTGGACGGCCGGCTGTCGATCCAGCTGCGCAGCGCCACCGCCATGCGCACGCTGTTTGCCGAGTGCACCGCCATCGGCACCCTACGCGGCATCGTGCAGCTGTCCGGCGAAGGCGACGCCCCGCGCGACCTGACCGCGTTGGGAGAGGATGCCCTGCTGGCCATCACGATTGAGAACCCGGGGCTGGACCCGCGCGAACCGCAGCGCTACCAGAGCCTGGTCGGGCTGGGCGCATCCGGCCTGGACGAGGCCTTCGAAGACTATTTCCGCCAGTCCGAACAGCTTCCCACCCGCCTGCTGCTGGCAGCCGATGGCGACCGCGCCGCTGGCCTGCTGCTCCAGAAGCTGCCCGGCGATGAGGGAGATACCGACGGCTGGTCCCGGGCCAGTGCGCTGTTCGAGACCTTGGGCAAGCAGGAGCTGCTGGACGTTGCCGGCAATGAACTGCTGCACCGGTTGTTCCATGAAGAGGCGCCCGAGCTGCTGGGCGAGCGCCCGCTCCGCTTTGCCTGCTCCTGCTCGCGCGAGCGGGTGGAGGGCATGCTGCAGTCACTGGGCGAAGCCGAGGCCCGCGCTGCCGCCGAGCCCACCGGGGCGGTCGAAATCCGTTGCGAATTCTGCGGACGGGAGTATCACTTTCCGTTGACGGAATTCGACATACTGTTCCGCGATGCCGCTGTTCCCTCGCCGGCACCTGAACGGCTTCAGTAACGACCGGGCGAGTTTTGTTCTGGGGAGAACCAAGACTTGTTAAGAATTCATAAACACCCTAGGATCAGTGTCCCGCTCCGGCGGGAACTTGTGCTCATCACCGCTGTCTGAGAGTTCCCATGCGCGCCCTTTTGCGTCTACCGCTGGCCCTGATGATCGCCCTCGCCGCGATCCCGGGCGCCTATGCGCAGTCCAAGGCCCGTCAGGACAGCACCGTGATTCCGGTCTGGAACAAGGGCAGCGGCAAGGTGGAAGCCCTGCTGTATCTGGAACCGACCGGGGAACAGGCCGCCGGCGCCCGCTGGCACTTCGGGCGCAGTTCGCTGGATGCCGCCTTCGGGCTGTCCTCCGGCGATTCGCTCGGCCTGCTCTGCAACAGCAGCCGCGGCACCAGCATCAGCGGACTGGCCAGCCATTGCATGCTGGCCAGCCTGGGTGACGAGGACGACAACGCATTGAGCCGCCGGGTCACCGGTACCGCTGCGTTCAACCGCCCCGGCGGTCGCGTCGGCGTTACCGCCGGCACCGGCAAGGACACCCTGCCCGCGTGGCTGGCCGGTCCGAACAAGTCCCCGGCGCTGCGCGCGGAGCAGAACGACCTGACCGTGTTCGGCCAGAAGAACATTGGCCGCGAAGGCTTCGTCTCCATCGGCGGCACGTATGCCAAGGCGCGCCTGGTGCCGCTGTCCGACGTGTCCCCGGCCCTGGTGGACCGCTGGGACAGCAAGAGCCTCACCCTGGGGGCCGGCTACGGCAATTTCAGCGGCAACATCATCGGCCGCGTGGTCGATGTGCCCGGCCAGCCCGGCAAATGGGAAGGGCTGGGCGTGGGCCTGACCTGGCGTACCCCGTGGAGCGGCCAGCTCACGGTCGGCGCGGAAAACGTGATCACCCGCGGCAAGAACCCTTTCGCACCGCGCAATGAGAGCACCGACGAGGGCACCGTACCCTACGTGCGGTACGAGCAGGACCTCTGAGTCCGCTTTTCGATGACCTGCAAGACCGCAAAAGGCGCGCCACTGGCGCGCCTTTGTCGTTCCAGACTGCCCGCCTGGGTCGCTGAACACGCCAGCCTGATACAGAGCGTGACAAAACAACTGCAACTATTTTGTTAACATTTTATTAACAATTGAGCCATCTGACGCTTATAACTCCTCCAAGGGCCTTGATCCACAAGGACTTTGCCGAATTTCACACAGATCACAGACTTCATTAACGCTACTTTAATTCTTTTCAAGTGGCAGTTACTATCGAGTCAGCCTCGTGGTCTTTGGTGCTCTCTATTGGCACCGCCTGAGGCAAACACCCCAGTGAATACCCAAGATTCCCTTGGAGAGAGAGAGCAATGAACTTTAAGTCCAACAAGCTGCGTGATGCAGTGGTCGTTGCACTGGTCGTCGCGGCCGGCAGCGCCACCGCGCAGGCGCAGGAAGCCGCCAATACGACCAACCTGGACCGCATCTCGGTCACCGGTTCGCGCATCAAGAGCACCGACATCGAGACCTCGCAGCCGGTGCTGAGCCTGAGCCGCGCGGACATCGACAAGCAGGGCGTCACCTCGATCGCCGATGTGCTGCAGCGCGTCGCCGCCAACGGCGCCGCCCTGAACCGCACCTTCAACAATGGTGGTGATGGTTCGGCCGGCATCAGCCTGCGCAACCTCGGCAGCCAGCGCACTCTGGTGCTGGTCAACGGCCGCCGCTGGACCACCGGCCTGGACGGCAGCGTCGACCTGAACACCATTCCGGTGGCCATGGTCGAGCGCATCGACGTGCTGAAGGATGGCGCTTCGACGATCTACGGTTCCGACGCCATCGCCGGCGTTGTGAACATCGTGACCAAGAAGGACTTCGACGGCGCGGAAGCGAACTTCTACAAGGGCCAGTACAGCGCGGGCGACGGCGAGCGTGAAGCCGCCGACTTCGTGCTGGGCACCACCACCGACCGCGCGTCGGTGATGATCGGCGCCTCCTACGTCAACGAACGCGAAGTCATGGCCGGTGATCGCAAGATCTCCGCCGGTGGCCCGCCGTTCTTCAGCGGCCAGAGCGGCACCGGCATCCCGGGCTCGTACGTCCGCAATGGTTCGCGCTACATCATCGTCAACGGCGTCGAAACCCCGTTCGTCAGCAACGTGCACGGCTACAACACCGCGCCGGACAACTACCTGTTGACCCCGAACGAGCGCACCTCGCTGTTCGCCTCCGGTTCGTACAACGTCACCGACAACATCACCTTCCGTACGGAAGCGATGTACAACGAGCGCAAGTCCGAGCAGCTGCTGGCCGCAATGCCGGTCACCGGCCAGCGTCTCAGCGCAAGCAGCATGTACAACCCGTACGGCGTCGACCTGACCGGCGTGAACCGTCGTTTCAATGAAACCGGCGGCCGTTCGTTCAACCAGAACGTCAAGAACTGGCACTTCTATGGTGGTTTCGAAGGCTTCTTCGAATTCGCTGACCGCACCTTCGACTGGGACGTCGGCTACCGTTACGACAAGACCGACCAGAACGACCTGACCTACGGCCTGTTCAACACGGCGCGCCTGGCGGAAGCCTATGGCCCGTCGCGTATCGATCCGATCACCGGCAATCCGGTCTGCGTCACCTCGCTGGCTGCAACCGGCACGGTGATCCCGGGCTGCGCCCCGATCAACCCGCTGGGTGGCCTGGGCTCGATCTCGCAGGAAGCGCTGGACTACACCTCCTTCACCGCGCATGACTCCGCGTCGCAGGTATCGAAGGGCTACTACGCCAACATCTCCGGCACCATCGTTCCGCTGCCGGCCGGTGACCTGGCCTTCGCAGCCGGTTACGAGTACCGCAAGGAAAGCGGTCAGTTCGATCCGGACGCCTTCATCGCGTCGGGCCTGAGCACCGGCAACGGCGCCAGCCCGACCAAGGGTGGCTACGACCTGGACGAGGTCTACCTCGAACTGTCGATCCCGGTGCTGGCAGACCTGCCGGGCGCCCAGCTGCTGGACTTCAGCGTGGCAACCCGCTACTCGAAGTACAGCAACTTCGGCAACACCACCAACAACAAGTTCGGGTTCCGCTGGAAGCCGATCGACGACCTGATGATCCGCGGCAACTACTCGGAAGGCTTCCGCGCGCCGAGCATCAACGACCTGTACCGCGGCGACACCGACTCGTTCGAAACCTACGCTGATCCCTGCGCCCAGGCCAACAACCCGACCGGCCAGGTCCTGGCGATCTGCCAGAGCCAGGGCGTTCCGGCTGGTCTGGTCCAGCCGAACACCGATGGCGAACCGGGTCCGTTGCAGACCGTTGAGCCGTTCACCTGGCAGTCCAACCCGAACCTGAAGCCGGAAACCTCGACCAGCAAGACGCTGGGCCTGGTGTGGAGCCCGAGCTTCGTGACCGGCCTGAACGTCACGCTGGACTGGTGGAAGATCGAAATTGAAGACTCGATCACCCGTCCGTCGATCGACGACATCATGACCCGTTGCTACAGCGGAACTGCGCAGGAACAGGCTGAGTACTGCGGCCTTATCTTCCGCGACCCGAACTACGGCACGACGGAAGAGCATTACGCGATCACCAACGTCAACATGCCGCTGCTGAACCTGTCCTCCTACAACGTGGAAGGCTGGGACCTGGGCATTGCCTACCGTCTGCCCGAAACCTCGTTCGGCCAGTTCAGCATCAGCTGGGACAGCACCTACCTGAGCAAGTGGGAAACCAAGGCTACCGAAGACTCTGAAGTCGACGGCCGCCAGGGCGACTACCTGAACCAGGATCCGTACTGGCGCATCCGTTCCAACCTGTACGTCGACTGGTCCTTCGGTGACTTCGGCGTCAACTACGGCCTGCGCTACAAGTCCGGCATGACCGAAGATTGCTTCCTGGGACCGGCTACCCGCGGTTACTGCTCGGATCCGGACAACCAGAAGAACCACATCGGTGCCACCACCTACCACGACGTCCAGTTCCGCTACAACACCCCGTGGAACGGCACCGTCATGCTGGGTCTGAACAACGTGTGGGACAAGCAGCCGCCGGTCTCCTACTCGGTGTCGTACAACATGTTCGACCCGCAGTACGACCTGCCGGGCCGTTACTACTACGTGCAGTACAAGCAGAAGTTCTGATCGATCCACTGATCGGTACCTGATGCAGCAACGGCCCCGGAAGGGGCCGTTGTCTTTTGTGCATGGCCACGTGCGCAGCGGCCTGCGGACATGAAAAAAGGCCGCGTCTCCGCGGCCTTCTGCATTGCCGGCAGCGTTGGCTCAGCCGATCGGGATCAACGTCTCGATCACATGCTCCACGTACGCTTCGAAGTCCTCACGCGCCGGCTTCGGCTGCTGCAGCTGCAGCGACAACTGCAGGAAGCCTACGTAGGCCGCATAGGCCAAGCGCGCGCGATGCTGCGCATCGGTGCGGCTCAACCCGGCCTGGCGGAACGAGGCCACCAGGTATTCCAGGCGACGATGCGACACACGGTCGATCACCGGGCGCACCATCGGGTGGTCCAGTGCCTTCAGCAGTTCGCTGTAGATGATGTGCGGCTGCACTTCGTGCGCCACCACCTGGAACAGCTGGCGCAGGCGAGCGCGGGGATCGGGCACGTCTTCCAGGCTGCCGAACACCTGCTCCTGCTCGAACAGCTCCCAACGCTCCAGCGCGGCCTGCAGCAGCGCGTCGCGCGAAGGGAAATGCCAATAGAAACTGCCCTTGGTGACCCCCAGTCGCCGCGCCAGCGGCTCCACCGCCACCGCGCCGACCCCCTGTTCAGCGATGAGATCCAAGGCGGCCTGCGCCCAGTCTTCCGCGCTCAGGCGGCTGTTGCGGCCGGCACGTGGCTCGCCGGCGGAAGCTTCAGGTTCATTCATGCCCTGATTTAACCATACGCCGGGGTCGGTTTGTGTGGAATTGGCCGAAACCGCGGCCTGAAAAGCCCTGCGCCGTCGGGCCGTACCCATGCCGCCACGTCCCGCGTGGCTGGCGCGCGACCCCGACCATACTAGAGAGTATTGACATGCCCAAAGCCAGGTCCATACTAGCAAGTATGGTAACCCCCGCCCCCTTCCAGCCCGCCCCCACCGACGAGCGCCTCGTTGCGGCGCACGACGCAGTCCTGGCGGCAACCCGTTCGGCTCCCGGGCGCCGCGGCACGGTCCTGTTCGCGCATGGCTTCGGCCAGACCCGGCACGCCTGGACCGCTACCGCGCAGTCGCTGGCCGCCGCCGGCTACCAGACCCTGGCCTACGATGCGCGCGGCCATGGCGACTCCGATTGGAACCCGGCCACGTTGCCCTATCACGGCGAACAGTTCGCCGATGACTTGATCGTGCTGGCCGGCGAACAGCCGCAGCCGCCGATCCTGGTGGCCGCGTCGATGGGCGGGCTGTTCGGTCTGCTCGCCGAAGCGCGCTGGCCGGGTCTGTTCTCAGCGATGGTGCTGGTGGACATTACCCCGCGTTGGGACACCGCCGGGGTCGAAAAGATCCTGATGTTCATGACCGCGCATCCGGAAGGATTCGCCTCACTGGAACAGGCGGCCGACGTGATCTCGGCCTATCTGCCGCACCGCCCGCGCAAGTCGGAAGACGCGCTGCGCGCGCTGCTGCGCGACGACGGCCATGGTCGCTGGCGGTGGCACTGGGACCCGCGCCTGGTTGCCGAACTGGCGCGCGACAGCGAACAGCACCAGGACGCGCTTGCAGACGCAGCGCGCCAGGTGAAATGCCCGGTGCTGCTGGTCAGCGGCGGGCGCAGCACCCTGGTCACCCCGCAAACGGTGGCCGAATTCCTGGCGTTGGTGCCGCACGCACGCCACGTGCAGTTGCCGGAGGCCACGCACATGGTCGCCGGCGACGACAACAACGCCTTTACCGCTACTGTGTTGGACTACCTGGACGTGTTGCCCTCGGCCTCCGCCGTGGCACAGTCCGCCACAACCGAGCACGTCACCGGAGCACGCTCATGAGCATTGTCGTTCCCTTCCTCGCCATCCTGCTGGCAGGCGCCATCGTTGCCTACCATCGGATGCGGCTGATCACCTGGACGCTCGTCAGCCTGGTGCTGCTGGCTGCCTGCTGGTTCGTTCCCTACATCAACCAGACTGCCACGATCGTGGCGGCGGCGATCGTCGCCGTCATCGCCGTGCCGCTGCTGCTGCCGTTCATCCGCAAGCCGCTGCTGACCGCGCCGATGATGAAGGTGTTCCGCAAGGTGCTGCCGCCGCTGTCGCAGACCGAGCGCATCGCGCTGGAAACCGGCTCGGTCGGCTTCGAAGGTGAGCTGTTCACCGGCGACCCCGACTGGAACAAGCTGCTGAACTATCCGAAGCCGCAGCTGACGGCTGAAGAGCAGGCCTTCCTGGATGGCCCGGTGGAAGAGCTGTGCGCGATGGTCAATGACTGGGAAATCACCCACGTGTACGCCGACCTGCCCCCGGAGCTGTGGGCCTTCATCAAGAAGAACAAATTCTTCGGCATGATCATTCCGAAGGAGTACGGCGGCCTGGGCTTCAGCGCGCTGGCCCACCACAAGGTGATCCAGAAGCTGGCCTCGGTGTCGAGCGTGGTCAGCTCCACCGTCGGCGTACCCAACTCGCTCGGCCCGGGCGAACTGCTGGTGCATTACGGCACCCAGGAACAGAAGGACCAGTACCTGCCGCGCCTGGCCGACGGCCGCGAAGTGCCCTGCTTCGGCCTGACCGGCCCGTTCGCCGGCTCGGATGCGACCTCGATTCCCGATTACGGCATCGTCTGCAGGGGCGAGTGGAACGGCGAGCAGGTGCTCGGCGTCAAGCTGACCTTCGACAAGCGCTACATCACCCTGGCCCCGGTGGCGACGCTGATCGGCATGGCGTTCCGCATGTACGACCCGGACGGCCTGATCGGCCCCACCCGCGACATCGGCATCACCCTGGGCCTGTTGCCGCGCGACACCGCCGGCGTTGAAATCGGCCGTCGCCACTTCCCGCTGAACTCGACCTTCCAGAACGGTCCGATCCGCGGCAAGGACGTGTTCATTCCGCTCACCCAGCTGATCGGCGGTGCCGAGAAGGCCGGCAAGGGCTGGAACATGCTCAACGAGTGCCTGGCCGTGGGCCGCTCGATCACCCTGCCCTCCACTGCCAGTGGCGGTGCCAAGGCCGGCGCGGTGGTCACCGGCGCCTACGCGCGCATCCGCAAGCAGTTCGGTCTGTCGGTCGGTCGCTTTGAAGGCGTGGAGGAAGCGCTGGCCCGGATCGGCGGCAAGGCCTACGCGATCAGCGCGCTGTGCCAGGCCACCGCTGCGGCGGTCGACCGCGGCGACGTGCCGTCGGTGCCGTCGGCGATCGCCAAATACCACTGCACCACCATGAGCCGCGAAGTGATCTCCGATGTCATGGACGTGATCGGCGGCAAGGGCATCATCCTGGGACCGCGCAACTTTGCCGGCCGCAGCTGGCAGGCCGCACCGATCGCAATCACGGTGGAAGGCGCCAACATCATGACCCGCAGCCTGCTGATCTTCGGCCAGGGTGCGATCCTCTGCCACCCGTGGGTACTGCAGGAAATGAAGGCGGCGCAGGACCCCGATACCAAGGCTGGCCTGCAGGCGTTCGACCGCAGCCTGTTCGGGCATATCCGCTTCGGCATCTCGAACGCGGTGCGTTCGTTCTGGCTTGGCCTGACCGGCGCGCGCTTCGGTGCGGCCCCGGGCGATGCCTACACCCGCCGCTACTTCCGCAAGCTGGACCGCTATTCGGCCAACCTGGCGCTGATGGCCGACATCTCGATGATGACCCTCGGCGGCAAGCTGAAGTTCAAGGAATCGCTGTCGGGTCGCCTCGGCGACGTGCTGAGCCACGTGTACATGACCAGCGCGATGCTCAAGCGCTACCACGATGAAGGCGCACCGGTGGCCGACCAGCCGCTGCTGGCCTGGGCGTTCCACGACAGCGTGCACAAGATCGAAGAATCGTTGTCGGCGGCCCTGCGCAACTTCCCGATCCGCCCGATCGGCTGGCTGATGTGGCTGCTGATCTTCCCGTTCGGCCGCCGCGCCGAGGCCCCGGGCGACCGCCTGGGCCACCGCGTGGCCGCGCTGCTGATGGCGCCCAACGAAGCCCGCGACCGCCTGGCCAATGGCGTGTTCCTGACCCCGTGCGAGAACAACCCGGGCGGCCGCATCAACAGCTACCTGTCCAAGGCGATCATGGCCGAGCCGGTGGAGCGCAAGTTCATCAAGGCGCTCAAGACCAAGGGTATCGAAGCGCTGGACTTCAATGCCCAGCTGGACGAAGCCGTGGCCGAAGGCGTGATCACCCAGGACGAGCGCACGCTGCTGGAAGAACTGCGTACGCTGACGATGGACACCATCACGGTAGACGACTTCGAGCCGCACGAACTGCGTTCGGCCAGCTACTACGACCGCGAACGCAAGGACGCCCAGTCGCAGGCAGCGTAACGGCTGCGCATGCATGAACGACAACGGCGGACTTCGGTCCGCCGTTTTTTTGAGGAGACACACCGTGGCAGCTCCCCTGTTGAACCTGTACCACCGCATGCAGCGCTGGCCGGCCGGCCAGTGGCTGTTTTCGCGTGCGGTGTGCTTCAAGGCGCCCTATTTCGCCAGCATCGCCCCGCGCATCACCCTGCTCGAACCGGGCCGCTGCGAAGGCCGCATCGCGCACCGGCGCAAGGTCACCAACCACATCGGCACCGTGCACGCGATCGCGCTGTGCAACCTGGCCGAACTCACCGCCGGCCTGATGGTCGATGCCTCGCTGCCCAAGGGCATGCGCTGGATCCCCAAGGGCATGGAGGTCAAATACCTGGCCAAGGCGACCGGCACCCAGCATGCGGTGGCCACGCCTGCGCAGGCGATTGTCAGTGCCGACGCGGGTTATGCGTTGCCGGTGAATGTGCAGGTGCGTGATACCGCCGGAACGGTGGTGTTCGAAGCGCGGATTGATATGTGGGTGTCGCCGGTCAAGCGCGGTTGACTTTCTGCGCCAACGGCAGCGTCTCACTTCATACGAGCTGGGGCGGCCGTCGGGTAGCCCCGCTCCGGGACACGCCGTGAATACATCCATGTAGGCTTGTCAAAAACATCCATGTTTTTGACAGTCCCTCCGGGGGCTACCCGCCGGCCGCCCCCGACAGGTGGTCGCGTGCGGTGGGCAAAAGCAGACACGCATGGCGTGTCCCTACGCTGTGCCGGTGGTAGGTTCGGTTCCCGAACGAACGCACGGAACGCACCAACGCCCGGTAACGCATCAAAATGATCGGAGCCGCCCTTGATCTCCCGTGGCCCCCAACCCACTGTCGAGGGTCGGCGGGGGTGGGTTTGCGGGACTGTAGAAAACAGGGGTGTTTTCTACAAGCCTCCACGGACGGATTCACGGCGTGTCCCGCAAACCCACACCCGCCGGCCCAGCGCGAGCGAGTTCGCAGACCTGGGGCTGTGGCTCTTGGCTCTTGGCGGACAGAGCACCGACCAACGGTCGGTACCTACCGCAGGGCGGGTCAGGCCGGCACGAACTGCCAGGCAATCACCGCCAGGATCGCAGGCACGGCCTGGATGAAGAAGATCCGCTTGTTGACGCTGTAGGCGCCATAGCAGCCGGCAACAATCACACAGCCCAGCATGAAGTTCACCAGCATCGGCAGGTGATCAAACAGCCCCCACAGCAGGCCCGCCGCCAGGAAGCCGTTGTAGAGGCCCTGGTTGGCCGCCAGCACGCGCGTGATCTCCGCCTTCTCCGGCGTGTTGCGGAACGTCTTCAGGCCCAGCGGGCGCGTCCACAGGAACATCTCCAGCACCAGGAAGTACACGTGCAGCAGCGCGACCACCAGGGTCAGGATCAGTGCGGTCCAGTACATGGGCAATCCTCAGCAAGAGGGAGGAAGCTTACTCCGGCCGCTCGACCGGCAGCTTCTTTTCTTCGCGCAGCAGCCCGAAAGCCGCCGCCGTCATGATGCACGCCACCACCAGCCCGCCGGCGAACACCGCGTGCGAGCCGAACAGCGACAGCCCCTTGTGCACCCACGCGAAGGTCAGGTCGCCGCCGCGGTACACCACCGTGTCGATCGCCGCGCCCGCCTTGTAGCGCCACTGCCGGTCCACCCGGGTGAAGATCGTCTCGCGGGCCGGCTTGGCCAGCGAAAACTCGCTGGCGCGCGTCATCACCTGCACCACCGCCACCAGCATCGGCAGCGGCGAGGCGGCCAGCACCGAGAAGCCGACGATGATCGCAAAGCCCGGGATCAACAATGCCGGCGCAATGCCGAAGCGCGACAGCAGCCAGCGCGTCAGACCCAGCTGCAGGATCAGCGTCAGCGCGTTGATCGCCAGGTCCACCCGCGAATAGAACGCCGTGCTCGCTGCCGGGTCGGTGTACAGCCGGCGTACGATCGAGGCCTGCTCGTTGTACAGCAGCGTGCCGATGCCCACCCCGAACACGACCATCAGCGCCAACCAGCGCAGCAGCGGCTCGCGCGCGATCAGCTTCAGCCCGTCCAGCACCCCGCCGCCCATCGGTGCCTCGCCCGAGGCCAGCTGCAGCTCCTGCTCGCGCGCCACCGCCCACAGGCGCAGCCGCCAGATGCAGAACAGGCAGACCGTGAGGAAGCCGGCCGAGACCAGCATCAGGTTGGCGATGCCCACCCGCTGCACCAGCGTCGAGGTCAACGTCGGGCCCAGGAACGCGCCGATCGTGCCGGCCGCCCCGATGTAGCCATAGAACGCCCGCGCCTGCACGTTGGAGAACACGTCGGCCATGAAGCTCCAGAACACCGCCACCGCGAACAGGTTGAACACCGTGGTCCAGAAGAAGAACAGCATGCCCCGCCCCGGCACCCCGCTGTCGAACAGCACGTAGAAGCCCAGCAGCGTCACGATGAAGAAGCCGTACACCGCCGGCAGGAACACCCGCCGCGGGTAGCGGCTCACCAGCGCCCCGTACAGCGGCTGCAGCACCACCATGATCACGAACACGCAGGTGAACAGCACCTGCAGCACGAAGTCCTGCAGCGCGATGCCATGGCCATCGAACCACGCGATCAGCGCCGGCGGGAACACCGTCTGCAGGTCGGCCGAGGCCGCCATCGCCTCGCGCACCGGGCGCAGCACGTAGTAGCCACTGAGCAGGCAGAAGAAATACACGCAGGCCCAGAACAGCGGCGGCGACTGGCGCAGCGCCGCGCGCAGGCCGGGCTGCGCCGGCGGGGTCGGGTCCGGGGTGTTCATCGCGCGCAGGTCCCGCACAGGCGTGGAAGCGGCAGCATCGTGGGGATTCCGGGCAGCAAAGCGCGCACGGTAAACGATGCACCGCAACATCGCTAGGGGTGCACTGCCTTATGCTCATGCCATCACCGTTGGGGAACGGACATGTACGACTACATTATCGTCGGCGCCGGTTCGGCCGGCTGCGTGCTCGCCAACCGGCTCAGCGCCGACCCGCACTGCCGCGTGCTGCTGCTCGAAGCCGGCCCGCGCGACCGCAACCCCTTCATCCACATGCCGGCCGGGTTGGCGCGCCTGGTCAACAACCGTCGCATCAACTGGAACCTGTATACCGAACCCGAGCCGGCACTGGACGGCCGCCGGCTGTGGTGGCCGCGCGGCAAGGTGCTCGGGGGTTCCAGCGCCATCAACGCCATGTGCTACGTGCGCGGCGTGGCGGCCGACTACGACGGCTGGGCTGCCGCCGGCGCCACCGGCTGGGACTGGTCGCACGTGCTGCCCTGGTTCCTGCACGGCGAAGCCAACAGCCGCGGCGCCAGCGCCTGGCATGGCGATGCCGGGCCGCTGTCGGTGTCCGACCTGCGCCACCACAATCCCCTCTCCGATGTCTTCCTGGAGGCCGCCGTGCAGGCCGGTCATGCGCGCAACGACGACTTCAACGGTGACCACCAGCTAGGCGTCGGCCTGTACCAGGTCACCCAGCGTGACGGCGTGCGCTGCTCAAGCGCCACCGCCTACCTGCGCCCCGCGCGCGGCCGGCGCAACCTCACCGTGCTCACCGGTGCCCGCGCGCGTGCGCTGAGCTTCCAGGGCGACACCGCCAGCGGCGTGTACTTCCGCCACCGTGGCGCACACCGGCATGCACAGGCGGCCGCCGAGGTGATCCTCAGCGCCGGCGCGATCCACTCCCCGCACCTGCTGATGCTCTCGGGCATCGGCCCGCACCGGCAGCTGCGCGCGCACGGCATCAGCACCCGCGTGGACCTGCCCGGCGTGGGCGGCAACCTGCAGGACCATCTGGACATCTGCACGCTGGTACACACCCGGCCGGGTGTCAGCTACGACCGCAGCAACCAGGCGCGCATCGCCTTCGACTATTTCCTTCGCGGGCGTCGCGGTGCCGGCACCAGCAACATCGCCGAGGCCGGCGGCTTCGCCCGCTCGCCGCTGGCGCAGGGTGATGGTGCCGATGTGCAGTTCCACTTCGTCCCCGCCATGCTGGACGACCATGGCCGCCACCGTCTGCCAGGCGACGGTTACACACTGCATGCGTGCGCCCTGCGTCCGCGCAGCCGGGGACGGATCCTGCTGCGCGATGCCGACCCTTCCTCGGCACCGCGGATCGAGGCCAATTACCTGGGCGATGCGGAGGGGCACGACCTGGCCATGATGAAGGCCTGCGTACGCATGTCCAGCCAGATCCTGGCCCAGCCCGCCTTTGACCGCTGGCGTGGTGCGCCGATCTTCCCGGCCCGTGAAGACCTGGATGACGCCGCACTGGACGCCTTCATCCGCGCCAAGGCCGAAACCATTTACCACCCGGTGGGGACCTGTGCGATGGGCCAGCGGGACGATGCGGTAGTCGACCCGCAGCTTCGCGTTCGGGGCGTGCAGGGTCTGCGCGTGGTGGACGCCTCGGTGATGCCCACCCTGGTGAGCGGCAACACCAATGCCCCCACGATGATGATCGCCGAACGCGCCGCGCGCTGGCTGGGGGCGCCCGTACCCGCCGGCTGAACAGGGCATCGGACACAAGCGGCCCGGTCGATGCAAAAACCGCGCCTTTTCAATGCGATACGCATTCATCTTCGCTTCGTTTGTGCAATCAGGAAAAGCAGCGCTAGAATCGGCCCCAGCAGTTGCGCACGGGCCCCAAACGATGAAAGAGAACAGCAGGCGCCGACCGATCCGTTCGGCGGCAACCGGATTGCTGGGCATGCTCATGCCCATCGCGATGTCGTCCACCGCACAGACGCCCACTGCGACACCGGCCGCGTTCCCCGTCAACATCGAGAACAGCGCCGTGTCCGCCATTCCGCACACGCAGCCGGCCGCGTACCGGGCCACCACGGCCAACCCGAAGGTGCTGCCGCCTGCGCCCGGGTTCAACGTGGCCAATATCGAGTCGATGGCCCAGCAGCTCACCTATGGCGAGCGCGTACCGGGCATGGCAGTGGCCATCGTGCAGGGCGGCCGCGTGCTCAGCGCGCGCGGCTATGGCGTGACCGACGTCAACAACCCCCAGATGGTCGATGCGCACACCGTGTTCCGCCTGGCATCGCTGTCCAAGGCGTTTGCCGGCACCATGGCCGGCCTGCTGGTCAATGACGGCACGCTGCGCTGGGACAGCAAGGTCACCGACTACGTGCCCGGTTTCCAACTCAGCAGCCCCGAGGCCACCGAGCGGCTGACCGTGGCCGATCTGCTCAGCCACCGGGTTGGCCTGCCCTACAACGCCTACGATCGTGACGTGGAGGCCAACGCCGAGTACTACACGCTCACCCACAAGCTGGCCTCGACCTCGCTCAAATGCCTGCCCGGCGACTGCTACGCGTACCAGAACGTCGCTTTCAGCCTGATCGGCGACGTGGTCTACGCCGCGTCGGGCAGCTTCTACGAACAGTCGGTGGAACGCCGCCTGTTCAAACCGCTGGGGATGGACGATGCAAGCCTGGGTCTGGCCGGTATCCAGGCCAGCTCGCGCTGGGCGCGCCCGCACGTGCGCAGCCGCAACGGCTGGGTGTCGCTGAGCCCGAAACCGACTTACTACCGGCTGGCCCCCGCTGCGGGCGTCAATGCCAGTGCCAGCGACATGGCGCAGTGGCTGCTGGCGCACACCGGCCACCGCCCCGACGTGCTGCCTGCGCCGTTGCTGGCCACGCTGCACTCGACCCTGATCAACACTCCGGGTGAGATGCGCTCGGGGTGGCGTCGCGAGCGCCTGAATTCGGCCGGCTACGCGCTGGGCTGGCGCAATTTCGATTACGCCGGGCATGAAGTCATCTTCCATGCCGGTGCCGTGCAGGGCTATCGCGGCCTCGTGGCGCTGGTGCCCGAACGCGACCTGGGCATTGCCATCATGTGGAACGGCGAGAGCAGCCTGCCCAGCGGCCTGCTGCCTACGGTGCTCGACGCGGCCATGGGCCTGCCCACCCAGCGCTGGCTGGACGTGGATACCGATTTCGGCAGCGACAACCTGATGACCGAAGACCGCACGCCGGCCCCGGGCAAGCGCAAGGGCGTGTCGTCGGATCGGGCGGTGGCGTCGCCCAGGTAACGCCAGCGAGGTGTACCGCATGCAGTAC
The DNA here is from genome assembly GCF_043204395.1 of Stenotrophomonas sp. NPDC047960. NCBI lineage: Bacteria > Pseudomonadati > Pseudomonadota > Gammaproteobacteria > Lysobacterales > Lysobacteraceae > Stenotrophomonas > Stenotrophomonas sp. NPDC047960. The sequence goes on from NZ_JBIDBX010000004.1 coordinate 319,297, forward strand.
AGGGCGGCCTACGGGTCGCCCTTTTTTTCATGACCGGCCGGGATCAACATGGGGCTGATCCCTCGCGGGAGGGGCTTTTCGTGCGGGCAAAAAAAACCCCCTCCCGCTGGGCTGCCGGGAAGGGGGTTTCAGTACGGCTATCGGGAATGAATCAGATCAGCGGTGCCGGGGTTGCCGGCAGGGCGACCGGTGCAGCCTTCTTCTTGCGGACCGCCGGCTTGCGCTTGGCGACCTTCTTCACTGCCTTCTTGGCCGAGGCCTTCTTGGCTGCCGGCTTGCGCGCGGTGGCCTTCTTGGCGGTGGCCTTCTTGGCTACCTTGCGGACGGCCTTCTTGGCGGTCTTCTTGGCAGCGCCCTTCTTGGCTACCTTGCGGACGGCCTTCTTGGCGGTCTTCTTGGCAGCGCCCTTCTTGGCTACCTTGCGGACGGCCTTCTTGGCAGTCTTCTTGGCTGCCTTCTTTGCGGTCTTCTTGGCGGCGGCCTTCTTGGCGACCTTGCGGACCGCCTTCTTTGCCGTCTTCTTTACTGCCTTGCGGGCAGTCGCCTTCTTGGCTGCCTTCTTCACCGTCTTCTTGGCAGCCGCCTTCTTGGCTACCTTCTTCACGGCCTTCTTGGCAGCCGCCTTCTTGGCGACCTTCTTCACGGCCTTCTTGGCGGCCGGCTTTTTCTTCGCAGCTTTCTTGGTTGCCATGGGATTGGCTCCTCGTCAGTGATCTATGGAGTTGAAACGCCCAGGTAAAGCAAACCCGCCGTTACTGCTGTGCGGGGACCGCCGTCGCGTCGAGCGCGTCGTGACGGATACGGGAATACCTGCCACAGGATGCCAGGCAGGTATCGAATGCGGGGTGCTCTTGCATTTCACCGGAGGTAGCGAAGCCGACTCCACCGTCTTGGGACGCGCGGCGGATGTTCTGGTTGTGCTTCGCAACTGGATGTCGATTCGGCTCACTCGTTTTGGCAGGCAAGGTCTGCTGGGCGAAACCTAATCACGCTTTTTTTCACTGTCAACAACCCCCGCGAAAAAAATTCACATGGACGCCCTTCAGCGCACCTTGCCAAACCCCACCCCAAGCGCTCGGCGCCACCCCTTCGACACTCGTTGCGCGCGCGCGAGCATCCGCTCCAGCGACGACGCTCTGAAAGAAAACCACTTAAAAGAAGCACTTTCGTATCCGACACTGCGGCTTCGTCGACGTTGCCGCCCACAACCGGCACCCGCAGCGACGGCATCGCAACGGCTTCCCGCACGGGAACAAAACAGGGGCGAAAACTTTTCACATCCGCGAACGCTTTTTGCGTCCGGATTTGCAGAACTGCGCAAACTTTTGGGCAGTAGTCGTCGCCAGATTCGTGCCGGTGACGTGCGCCGATGACCCGTTCGCCGGTGCGACGACGCGCATCGATGGGATCCGCGACGCGAACTCATGACCTGCGTGTCGGCATCCGGATACCGTCCGGCATGAGCGCGGCAGCGACGGTTCGAGCGCGTCGATCATCTCGCCATCCCTCACGCACGGATAACGTAATGGACGTCGGCAAGCGGACGGTGGCGGGCGCAGGCAAAAAAAAAACGGCCGCGCGGGGCGGCCGTTCCTTCCAGGCGGGCGAGGCTCAGTTGTCCTCTTCCTCCAGCAGTTCGGCGTAGTCGTCCGGATCCAGCAGGTCGTTGACTTCTTCCTTGCTGGACAGCTCGATCACGCAGATCCAGCCTTCGCCGTAGGCATCTTCGTTGATCGTTTCCGGCTTGTCCGAAAGATCGCCGTTGACCGCGACCACCGTACCGGAGATCGGGCTGTACACGTCGGAGGCGGCCTTGACCGACTCGACCACCGCGATCTGCGCACCGGCCTTGGCTTCGTCGCCGACGGCGGGCAGCTCGACATACACCAGGTCGCCGAGCAGGCCCTGGGCGTGGTCGGAAATGCCGATGGTGACGCGGCCGTCGCCTTCAACGCGTGCCCACTCGTGGGACTTGAGGAATTTGAGGTCGCCGGGGATCTCGCTCATGGGACTGCTCCGAAGAATTTCAGGGGGGTCAGAAAACGGGGGTAGTGTAAAACAACCGCTGATCAGCCTTCGACCAGCACGCCGGGTTGGGCCTGGCCTTCGCGCACGAACGGGAACTTCACCACGCGCACCGGCACCTGCCGGCCGCGGATGTCCACGTACACCTGGCCAAGCTCACCACCCGGCACGCGGGCGAACGCGATGCCCTTGCCCAGCGTCGGCGAGAACGTACCCGACAGGATCTCACCGGTGCCGCCGGCGGTGGTTACTGCCTGGCCATGGCGCAACACGCCCTTTTCGTCCATCACCAGGCCGATCATCTGGCGCGCGTCGCCGGAAGCCTTCTGCGCTTCCAGCACGTCGCGGCCAATGAAGTCGCGGCCTTCATCCAGCGCGACCGTCCAGGCGAGCGCGGCTTCGAACGGGCTGATCGCTTCGTCCATGTCCTGGCCGTACAGGTTCATGCCGGCTTCAAGGCGCAGGGTGTCGCGCGCACCGAGCCCGGCCGGACGCACGCCGGCGGCAGCCAGCGCATTCCAGAAGGCGATCACCTGGTCCTGGGCGACCAGGATTTCAAAGCCGTCCTCGCCGGTGTAACCGGTCCGGGCAACGAACAGCGGCGCGCCGCTGGCGGCAGTAGCTTCCATGGCGGCAAAGCGACCCAGCTTCTGCAGCGCCGCGCGGTCGGACTCGGCCACCAGGCCGATGACGCGCTCGCGTGCGGTCGGGCCCTGCACGGCGATGATCGCCAGGTCTTCGCGCTCGGTCACCTGCACGTCGAACGCGACGGCCTGCGTGCGGATCCACGCCAGGTCCTTTTCACGGGTGGAGGCATTGACCACCATCCGGAAGAAATCGTCGGCCAGGTAGTAGACGATCAGGTCGTCGATCACCCCGCCCTGCGCATTGAGCATGCACGAGTACAGCGCCTTGCCCGGCACCTTCAGCTTGTCCACCGAGTTGGCCAGCAGCCGGCGGAGGAACGGCCGCACCTGCGCGCCGCGCAGGTCGACCACGGTCATGTGGCTCACATCGAACATGCCGGCATCGGCGCGGACCAGGTGGTGCTCGTCCAGTTGCGATCCATAGTGGATGGGCATGTCCCAACCGCCGAAATCGACCATCTTGGCGCCAAGCGCGCGGTGGGTATCGTTGAGTAGCGTCTTCTGGGTCATGACCACGGTCCGGAGAAAAATTGGCAGTGCCGGGTTCTGCCCGGCAACTGACGCTGATTATCCCAGAACCGTCCCGGCAGCGCCTGCGGCGGTGCGCCATCTCATGGGGTCTGCTCTCACACCTGCTGCACTTTCAGCGTCATGCCCTCCACGGCGACCACGCGCACCGGCGTGCCCGCCGGCAGGTCGGGGCCGGCCACCACCCAGAACGCATCGTCAACCTTGGCGCGGCCGACACCGGCCCTGATCGGCTGGTCCAGCGCCACCACCCGCCCGATGAGCTGCTCGGCCCGCCGGTTCAACAGCGGGGCATCGGTCTTCCGCGCACGCGTACGGCCCCACTGCCGGTAACACTGGATCGAGACCACGCTGAGCAGCACGAACGCCACCACCTGCCAGAGCAGTGGAATGTCGGCGAACACGGCCACCAGCACGAACACGGCGGCCGCGCCGATCCCGATCCACAGCATGAAGGCGCCCGGGGCCAACGCTTCAGCGGCGAACAGCACCAATGCCAGTGCGCCCCACCCCACTACTTCCCAACGCATCTCAGCCTCCGATGCGCGGCGGCACCGCGCGGGTGGTCTTCTTTTCTTCCTGCCTGGCGAATGCTTCCTTGGCCAGCTCGGCCACGCCGGCGATCGAACCGATGACGCCGCTGGCTTCCATCGGCATCAGCACCAGCTTCTGGTTGGGCGAGGTCGCCAGTTCCTTGAACGCTTCCACGTACTTCTGGGCAATGAAGTAATTGATGGCCTGCACGTCACCCTGTGCGATCGCCTCTGACACCACCGTGGTCGCCTTTGCCTCGGCCTCGGCCAGGCGCTCGCGCGCTTCGGCATCACGGAACGCGGCCTCCTTGCGGCCTTCCGCCTCAAGCACGGCGGCCTGCTTTTCGCCATCGGCACGCAGGATCTCGGACTGGCGCGAGCCTTCGGCTTCCAGGATCTGCGCGCGCTTCTCGCGCTCGGCCTTCATCTGCCGCGCCATCGCATCGAGCAGATCGCGCGGCGGCTGGATGTCGCGGATCTCGATCCGGTTGACCTTCACTCCCCACGGATTGGTGGCATGGTCGACCACGCTGAGCAACTGGGCGTTGATCACCTCGCGCTGGCTCAGCGATTCGTCCAGGTCCATCGAACCGATGACGGTGCGGATGTTGGTCTGCACCAGGGCGATCATCGCCACCTCCAGGTTGGCGACCTCGTAGGCGGCCTTCGAGGCATCGAGCACCTGGAAGAACACCACCCCGTCCACGCGCACCGCAGCGTTGTCCTTGGTGATCACTTCCTGGCTTGGCACGTCCAGTACCTGCTCCATCATGTTCACCTTGCGGCCGACCCCGTAGACGATCGGAATCAGGAAATGCAGGCCCGGCGACATGGTGTGGGTATAGCGCCCGAAGCGCTCCACCGTCCATTCATACCCCTGCGGCACCATCCGCACGGCCTTGAACAGGATCACCACGGCGACGAAGGCCAGAATCAGCGAAAACAGCACGGTGGGAAACATTACTTACTCCTCTCCATGGGTAATGCCGAATATAGCGCTGTTCCCGCCTCTCACCGCGCTCAGGTCCCGGCCTCCGGGGCGGCGGACAACGGCGGGCAGCAGCCGACGATCCCGGCCCTGGCGGTCCCCATGAACGGCAGCACGTCTTCAAGGCTTGGCTTCGGCGGCCTTGGCCTGCTCCCACAGCCGCTCCTGCGCCTCCAGGTCCAACCCGGCCAGCGATGCGCCCGCAGCGGCGGCCTGGGCTTCCATCGCGCGGAAGCGTCGTTCGAACTTGTGGTTGGCGTGGCGAAGCGCGGCTCCGACGTCAACCTTGGCATGCCGCGCCAGGTTGGCGCAGACGAACAACAGATCACCCAGCTCTTCTTCCAGCCGCGCCTGGTTGTCCTGTACCGGGCCGCGCGCGAATTCGGCGGCCACCTCGTCCAGTTCCTCACGTACCTTGTCCAGCACCGGCGCCGGGCCGGGCCAGTCGAAGCCCACCCGGGCCGCGCGTGCCTGCAGTTTCACCGCCCGCTGCCACTCGGGCAGCCCACGCGAGATGCCCGCCAGGGCCGAGCTGTCGCGATTGCCCTTGGCAGTGCGCTCGGCACGCTTGATCGCTTCCCAGTTGGTATTGACGTCTTCAGCCCCATCGACCGACACCTGCGCAAATACGTGCGGGTGGCGGCGCTGCATCTTGTCGCTGATCGCGCGGGCGACATCGGCAAAGCCGAACGCGCCCTGCTCGCTGGCCATCTGCGCATGGAAGACCACCTGCAACAGCAGATCGCCCAGTTCGTCGCAGAGGTCATCCAGGTCGCCACGGTCGATGGCATCGGCAACCTCGTAGGCTTCTTCGATGGTGTACGGGGCAATGCTGGCGAAGTCCTGCTGCAGGTCCCACGGGCAGCCCTGCAGCGGGTCGCGCAGGCGCGCCATGATGCCCAGCAGGCGTTCCAGTTCGGCGGGTGCGGACATCGGTGCTCCGGTCAGGCGGGAATCCAGGTGCGCCACGGCAGGCGGGTGTCGCCCAGCGCGATGAAGTCGCCGTTCAACAGCGTTTCGCGGCGGTTGTAGCGGAATGGCTTGCCGGTGGCGGCCGAGAGCACCGCGCCACCTGCGGCATGCAGCACGCACTGGCCGGCCGCGGTATCCCACTCGGCGGTCGGCCCCAGCCGCGGGTAGACATCGAGCGTGCCTTCGGCCAGTCGGCAGAATTTCAGTGATGAACCCTGCGCGACGACCTCGATCTCGCCCATGCGGTCCAGCAGCGCCTGGGTTTCCGGGCTGCGGTGCGAGCGGCTGGCAGCCACCTGCAGCGGCGGCAGCGCCGGGGTGCGGGTGCGCAGCACCGAGTCGTGCATGCCGTCGCGGCGGTAGGCCAGCTCGCCGCGCATGGCGTGCCAGGCCACGCCGCTGACCGGCGCCAGCACCACTCCGAACGCAGGGGCGCCCTGGTAGATCAGCGCGATGTTGACGCTGAACTCGTCATTGCGCTTGACGAACTCACGGGTTCCATCGAGCGGGTCCACCAGCCAGTAGGCGCCCCAGTGCCGGCGCACCTCCCACGGCACGTGTGCCGATTCTTCCGACAGGATCGGCAGGTCCGGGGTCAGCTGGCCCAGCCCGCGCAGGATCACCTGGTTGGCGGCCAGGTCCGCGGCAGTGACCGGGCTGCGGTCGGATTTGATTTCGACATCGAACGGGGTGGCATACACCGCCATGATGGCGGCGGCGGCGTCCTGGGCAATGGCAATCACCGTTTCGCGCAGATCGGTGGTGAGTTTGATCATTCCCCGCGTTCCAGCCACTGGCGGGCAATGAACAACGCCGCCAGTGAACGCCCTTCCGAAAAGTCCTCGCGCAGCATCAGCTGGTCGAGCTCGGCGATCTTCCAGGGCACCACTTCCAGCTCTTCCGGTTCATCGCCGACCAGTCGCTCGGGGTACAGGTCGCGTGCCACCACCAGGTGCGACAGGTGGCTCATATAGGTCGGGGCGAGCGTCATGGCGCGCAGGACGTCCAGGCGCCGCGCGCCGTACCCGGCCTCTTCCTTCAGCTCGCGGTCGGCGGCCTGCGCGGGGGTTTCGCCCGGGTCGATGCGGCCTTTCACCAGCCCCAGTTCGTAACGGTGCACGCCGGCCGCGTATTCACGCACCAGCAGCACCGTGTCGTCATCCAGCATCGGCACCACCACCACCGCGCCGTGGCCACGGCTGACCAGGCGCTCGAAGCGGCGGCGTTCGCCGTTGGAGAACTCCAGGTCCAGATGCTGGCGCTGGAACGGGCCGCTTTCCTCGTCCGTGATCTGGTGGATGGTGGGCAGCGGACGGGTCATGCGAACGGGCTCTTGGAGATCGATAGAATGCAGGCAGGTGAAAACGTGGCCATGAGCTCGAAATGCTAGCAGACCCAGCCCCCCTTACGTTGGCCGACCGGTGGCGGCAGCGCGACCTGGCCGTGCTGTGGCACCCGTGCACACAGATGCGCGAGCACCCGGACACCTTGCCGCTGGTGCCGATTGCGCGCGGTGAAGGCCCGTGGCTGATCGACCACGCGGGAGGCCGTTACCTGGACGCGGTGAGCAGCTGGTGGACCAATCTGTTCGGGCATGCCGAACCCCGCATCGGCGCGGCCATTGCCCGCCAGGCCACCCGGCTGGAACAGGTGATGCTGGCCGGCTTCAGCCACGAACCGGCAGTGGAGCTGGCCGAACGCCTGCTGGCGATCGCCCCCCGCCAGGCCGGGCGGGCGCCGTTGGCCAAAGTGTTCTACGCCGACAACGGCTCGGCCGGGGTCGAAGTTGCGCTGAAGATGGCCTTCCATTACTTCCGCAACCGCGGCGAGGAACATCGCACCCGCTTCGTGGCGTTGGAGAACGGTTACCACGGTGAAACCCTGGGCGCGCTGTCGGTCGGGGACATTCCGCTGTACCGCCGCGTGTACGCGCCGCTGCTGACCGAGGCGTTGTTCGCGCCCTCGCCGGACGCCTACCTGGCCGAACCCGGCCAGAATGCCGCCGCGCGCGCCCATGAAGCGGCCGATCGTCTGGCCGACCTGTTCGACCAGCACCCGGGCGAGATCTGCGCGGTGATCCTGGAACCGCGCCTGCAGTGCGCCGGCGGCATGCGCATGCACGACCCGGTCTATCTCAAGCGCGCGCGCGAACTGTGCGACGCCAATGGGGCCCTGCTGATCGCCGACGAGATCGCCACCGGCTTTGGCCGCACCGGCACCCTGTTCGCCTGCGAGCAGGCCGGCGTGATGCCCGACCTGCTGTGCCTGTCCAAGGGCCTGACCGGAGGCTTCCTGCCGCTGGCGGCCGTGCTGGCCACCCAGGCCGTGTACGACGCGTTCCTGGACGACAGCCGCGAGCGTGCCTTCCTGCATTCGCACAGCTATACCGGCAACCCGCTGGCCTGTGCGGCCGCGCTGGCGACGCTGGAGATCTTCGCCGGCGAGGATGTGATCGCGCGCAACCGCAGCACGGCCGAGGTCATGCGCAGCCTGGCTGCGCCGTTCACCGACCATGCGCATGTGGCCGATGTGCGCCAGGCCGGCATGGTGGTGGCCTTCGAGCTGACCCGCAATGGCGACAAGCGCACACCTTTCCCCGCCGAAGCGCGGGTGGGGCTGCACGCCTACAACGCCGCGTTGCGGCGCGGCGTGGTGCTGCGCCCGCTGGGCAACGTGCTGTACTGGATGCCTCCCTACTGCGTGGAGGACGAACACCTGGACCTGCTGGCCCAGACCACCCTGGCCGCCATCGAGGAAGCTGTTGCATGCGCGTGACCCGCTCTTATGTAGATGCCCCGCTGGCCGTCGGCCAGACCCTCTCGCTGCCTGACGAGGTCGCCAACCACCTGGTGCGGGTGATGCGCCTGCGCGAGGGCGAAGGCTGCGTGCTGTTCAATGGCGACGGGCACGACTACGCCGCCACGCTGGTGGAAGCGGGCAAGCGCGATGCGCGCGTGCGGATCGACGCCGCGCAGGCGCTGGACAACGAATCGCCGCTGTCGATCACGCTGCTGCAGGGCATCGCGCGCGGTGAAAAGATGGATCTCATCCTGCAGAAGGCCACCGAACTGGGGGTCACCGCGATCGTGCCGGTAAATGCCGAGCGCACCGAAGTAAAGCTGGACGCGGCGCGGGCCGCGAAGCGGTTGGCACACTGGCGCAGCGTGGTGGTGTCCGCGTGTGGGCAGTCCGGACGTGCACGGGTGCCGGAGGTCGCTGCGCCGCTGGGCGTGCAGGAGGCGGCCAAGGGAATGCCGGCGGAAGCGCTCAAGCTGACGCTGGACCCGCTGGGCGAGCACAGCTTGTCCACGCTGGAGGCCGCGCCCGGTGGCGTGGTGGTCGCGATCGGGCCGGAGGGGGGCTGGTCGCCGCGGGATCGGCAGGCGCTGGCCGCCGCCGGGTTCCAGGGGTTGCAGCTGGGGCCGCGGATCCTGCGTACGGAAACCGCTGGTCTGGCCGCTATTGCAGCGATGCAGGCGCGGCTGGGGGATCTCGGGTAAGGCGGCGTCACGACCAACGGTCGTGACCTACCGCATTTCCGGTGATGTTCGCAATTCCGGTGATGTTCGCATTTCCGGTGATGTTCGAATGTCCGGTGATGTTCGAATGTCCGGTGATGTTCGAATGTCCGGTGATGTTCGAATGTCCGGTGATGTTCGAATGTCCGGTAGGTATCGACCGTTGGTCGATACCTGGTCAATTCACCGGGAGCACTTCATCCAGCGCGGCTTCCAGCGCGTCCAGATCGGGCAGCAGCGCGCTCTGCTCACCCAGCAGCACGCGCATGTGCACGCCCGGTGGCAGGGTTTCTTCGGACGCGTCAGCCAGCAGGCCGTCGCGCGGCACGGCGATCAGCTGCGGGAAGGTCTGGGTCAGCAGCGCGAAGTACGGGCGGTTGGCGTTGCCGCCCAGCGCCTTGAGCACCACCACCTTGTTGTTGCTTACCACCGCTTCCTCGCCCAGCCCGGACAGCCGTGCGAACGACATCAGCGGCACGTCCCAGCCCTGCCAGCGGATCTCACCGACCAGCCATGCGGGCGCGTTGTCCACGGGGGTGACCGGTACCTTGGACATCATTTCGGCCACCGTCGCATTGGGCAGCAGCACGCGCTCGCTGCCGGCCTGGATCAATACCCCGCGGATTTCGTCGTTGCTGGCGTAGCTCATGAGTCTGCTTCCTGAAAGTGATGCGGCGCGGCGATTACTCGCTTACGCCCCAGCGTTCGGCGATGGCGGCGGCCAGCTGCGGCGGATCCCCGGCGGCCATGCCGGCGGCAACCACCGCATTGGCGGCAACCGGGTCGTAGCAGCCTTCGCCGGTCTGGCCAGCGACCCAGCCGCCGGCCACGGCCAGCGCCAGGACATCGTCCAGCAGGGCTACGTCGCTGCCGCTGAGCATCACGACGGCGCTGTGCGCCGGCGGCAATGCGGCCACCTGGATGCCCCTGGCGTCGGCGGTAAAATGCAGTCCGCGGTTGTGCACCGCCACACCCACGTCGTCGGGCAGGATGTAGGCATTGCCCGCCAGCACCGGCTGGTCGGATTCAGCCAGCACGACCGGCAGCGCTGACACGCGGGCCATCTGCTTGACCAGGTTGCCGTAGCGGCCGCCGTCCAGGCGCATGTAGACCAGGATCGGCACCGCCAGCCCGGCCGGCAGCGCGGCCAGCAGGCGGCGCAGCGCGTCGGGGCCACCGATGCCGGCCAGCACCAGCACCGCGCCCGGTGCGGCGCCGTTCGGGTCGACGTCGGGTTCAAGCTCGACCAGCGACAGGCGATCGATGTCGAACGCGTCGGGCGCGACCGGCGCACTGACCGGCGCAGCTGGCGCTGCAACGGGTGCGGCGCTGTCGTCATCCACCAGCGCCCAGCTGCTGTGGTCGCCCAGTGGCGCCTGCGGTACGGCAGGCACCGAGGTCGGAACCGGCGGCGGTACGCTGGCCGGCGGCGCGGCCACAGGCGCCTGCATGGCGGCCAGCGCTTCTTCCAGCGAGATCGGCTCGCTGTAGCCTTCCGGCGCCTGGTACAGGCTGTCCGGTGGCACGTCGCCGGCCGCGTCGAACGCCTCGCGCACATGGAATTCCAACGGCGCGTCGGCATGCAGTTCGGCCGGGGTCTGCGGCAGGCCCGGTTCGGGCTGCAGCAGGCCTTCCTGCTCGGCGCCCGGCGGCAGCACGTCCTGGTGGCCGTGCAGCTTGGCCACCAGGTGGCGCGCCCAGCGCTGGGCTTCCCAGCCTTCGCGACGCGCAGCCAGCTCTGCTTCGTCGAAGATGACGGTCAGTGAGGGCGAGGCCAATACGGGGTCGAGGCGTTCCAGCGCCTCCTCGATGGCCGGCTCCAGCGCGATCAGCACCGCGCCGGCATCCGCACCGCCCAGGGTTTCCAGATCCACGCTGTTGGGATCCTCTTCCAGCACCACGATCGCGCCGGCCTGGGCAAGCGCTTCGCGCAGGCGCTCGCGCGCCGGGCCGACCCGTGCCAGCAATGCCACCGACGGCAGCGGGTTCAGGTCATTCACGGGCACGGGCGATCCCCAGCAGGTCATACACGTTTCGCATCAGGTCCAGCTCCTGGTACGGCTTGCCCAGGTAACGCTGGACACCGATTTCAAAGGCGCGTTGACGGTGCTTGTCGCCGCTGCGCGAGGTGATCATCACGATCGGCACGCCCTTGTAGCGCGGATCGGCGCGCATGGCGGTGGCCAGTTCATAGCCATCCATGCGCGGCATTTCAATATCCAGCAGCATCAGGTCCGGCACCCGCTCTTCCAGGCGTTCCAGCGCTTCGATACCGTCGCGGGCGACGGCCACTTCAAAGTTGTGGCGTTCCAGGATGCGGCCGGTGACCTTGCGCATGGTCAGCGAGTCGTCGACCACCATCACCAACGGTGCCTGGCGGTCGGCTGCCTGCGCGGCCGGTGCGATCGGCTTGAGCGGGTTGGCCTGGTGACGGCGCACCAGCGGCGCGACGTCCAGGATCACCACCACGCGGCCATCGCCGGTGATGGTGGCGCCGTAGATGCCCGGTACCGAGGCGATCTGCAGGCCCACCGGCTTGACCACGATTTCGCGGTTGCCCAGCACCTGGTCGATCGCCACGGCCGCGCGCAGTTCACCGGCGCGTACCAGCAGCAGCGGCACCTGCTCCTGCCCTTCGGCACGGGCCTGGCCCTGACCGACCAGCGTGCCCAGATCGTGCAGCGCGAATTCTTCGCCGCCGTAGTGGTAACCGCCGTTGGCCGACTCGAAGCGCTCGCGGGAGATCCGGCCGATACCGCTGACGGACGCCACCGGCACCGCGAAGGTGGTGTCGCCGATCTGCACGAACACCGCCTGGGTGACCGCCAGCGTCTGCGGCAGGCGCAGGGTGAAGGTGACGCCCTTGCCCGGCACCGAGTGGATGTCCACCGAACCGCCCAGCTGGCGCACTTCGTTGTGCACCACGTCCATGCCCACGCCACGGCCCGCCAGCTGGCTGACCTGGTCGGCGGTGCTGAACCCGGGCGAGAAGATCATCGCGTCCAGTTCGGCATCGCCCAGGACCGCGTCGGGTTCCACCAGCCCGCGCTGTTCGGCGCGGCGACGGATCGCCTCACGGTTCAGGCCAGCGCCGTCATCGGCCACTTCCAGCACGATTTCCGAGCCTTCGCGGCGCAGGCGGATGGCGATCTCGCCTTCCTCCGGCTTGCCGGCGGCGCGGCGCTGCTCCGGGGTCTCCAGGCCATGGGCCACGGAGTTGCGCAGCATGTGTTCCAGCGGCGCGACCATGCGGTCGAGCACATTGCGGTCCAGTTCCCCGTGGGTACCGTCCAGGGTCACATGGACCTGCTTGCCGGTGTCCTGGCCGGCCTGGCGGACCACGCGACGCAGTCGCGGCACCAGGCCGTCGAACGGCACCATGCGCGCACGCATCAGGCCGTCCTGCAGTTCCGAGCTGACCCGCGACTGCTGCTGCAGCAGCACGTCGTACTGGCGCGACAGGTCGTCCAGTACGCCCTGCAGGCCGCCAAGGTCGGCTGCCGATTCATTCAGTGCACGGCTGAGCTGCTGCAGCGTGGAGAAGCGGTCCAGTTCGAGCGGATCGAATTTGTGGTCGACCTGTTCCTGCTCGCGCTGGTAACGGGCCACGATCTGGGCCTCGGTTTCCAGGTCCAGGCGGCGCAACTGGTCGCGCAGACGCGCATTGGTACGGTCCAGTTCGGCCATCGCGCCGCGGAAGGCACCCAGCTGCTGTTCCAGTCGCGAGCGGTAGATCGCCACTTCACCGGCATGGTTGACCAGGCGGTCCAGCAGGTCGGCGCGGACGCGCACCTGTTCCTGCTGCGGACGGGCCAGGCTGTCGTCCTCGCTGGACGCTTCCAACGGCACCGGTGCGGACAACGGTGCCGAGGCGACGGCCGTATCGACCACCGGCGCGGCATCGACCGCGCTCGCGGCCGCGACGGGCGCGTCCTCGGGCTCGGCGCGGCCCAGCGTGCGCGCTTCGAACGCGGCAATCAGGTCGTCCGGCATGGCCACGTCGCGGTGGCGACCGGTGCGGGTCAGCATCTGGTGCAGACGGTCGAAGCCGCGTTCCAGCAGGTGGACGTCGCTGCGGTCGATATCGGTACGGTTGGCGGCGACCGCTTCCAGCAGGGATTCGATGCCGTGGCCCAGGTCGCCGATGGCATTGATGCCGGCCATGCGTGCGCCACCCTTGAGGGTGTGCAGGTCGCGCTGCAGGCCGGCGATCGCTTCGCGGTCCTGCGGAGCGGCGCGCAGTTCGCTGATCAGGCCATCGCAATGGTCGAGCAGGTCTTTGCCTTCTTCGACGAAGATATCGACCAGCTCGCGGTCCAGTACGCTGAAGTCGAGCGAACCGGCGTCGTCGATCTCCTCGTCGGCGGCGGCCTCCTCTGCCACGGCCGTGGCCGCCATCGGGGCGTCTTCGAGTTCGAACAGCGGTGCCGGCGGCGACGCGTCTGCAGCATCGGACACGCGTGCTTCGGCATCGGCCTCGGCGAACGCATCGCGCTCATCCAGCGCCTCGTGACGGGCATCCAGACCCAGCACCGGTGCATCCTCGGCCGACGCCTGCGTCTCGGAACCGTCGACAATGGTCAGACCGTCATCCAGCGCCTGCTGCAGTTCAACCGTTTCACCGAACGCCGGGGGAGACGGGATGATGTCTTCCAGCGCGGCGGCGGCTTCGTCTTCTTCGATGGCGTCCAGGCTGTACGCGTCGTCGTCTCCGACGGTGGCCGGTGCGTCGGTCTCCGCCGCAATCACCTCGTGAAGAACCTCGAGCTCCGCGGCCTCCAGTTCGATGGCCTGGAGCTCTTCAACCGCGATTTCCTCGGCCACCACGTCTTCGTCAACGACCCCGACCGGCGCCGACGGCTCGGCAGCTTCCGCGTCCGTGGCATCCACCGGATCGGGCAGCGTGTGCTCGTAGAAGCGCGACAGGTCGTCCGCAGCCGTCAGTTCGACCGCGTCAAGGCCGTGCTCGACAGCCGCCGGCCCGACGGTTTCCGGCAGGTCCCCGGTCGGCGCGCTGGACGGCGCATCGAACGGGGTCACCAGCTCGGCATTGAAGTAGGCGGAGAGATCGTCGCTGCCGGTCAGCTCATCGGCGACCAGCGGGTCGGCGGCGGCATCGGCGGCGTCGGCGCTGTCGTCTGCAACGGCATGGTCATTGCGCTCATCGAACTGTGCGGAGAAGGCCGCCAGCTCGTGGGCAGTGACATCATGCGCGGCCTGCGATGCATCGGCCTGGGCATCGTGGTCCGCCACGTTGTCGGCGTCGGCAACCACATCCACCGGGTCGACATCCTCGACCTCGAAGTCGAGGCCTTCGTCGGCGACCAGAGCCGGCCAGCGCGCCTCAGGCAGCGTTTCAGCCAGCGCATGGAGACGTTCGGCCAGCGCGGCCTGCGACGGAATACGCGGAGCGTCGGCCTGCAGCGCCACCATCGTGGTCCGGATCGCGGCGGCGGCCGCCGCCAGCGCATCCACGCCTTCGGTGCCCGGCACTGCATCGGCCGCCAGCGAGCGCTTGATGAAGCTCTCGGCGCCGCCGGTCACTGCGGTGATTTCGGGCACGTCGGTCATCGCGAACGCACCGTTCATGGTGTGCACCGCGCGCAGCAGGGTGTCGGTGACCGGTTGCGGCGCCGACTGCGCCTGCTCCAACCAGGCCTGCAGCGTCGCGTGGTGGGCCTCGACTTCGGCCTCCAGGATCTCGCGCAGCACTTCGTCGATGTTGGCCGGGGTGCCCGCCCCCTGTTCGGCGTCCGCGGTGTCCTGCGCGAGGTCCGACACGACCGCCTCCGCCGGCTCTACCGGCGCAGTGGCTGGCGTCGGACGCTGCAAGGGCACGTGGAAGGTTTCCTCGCCCGCAGCCACACGGTCGGCGATGCCCTGCATGGCCTGCAGGTCCGCGCTCACGCGGCTGCCGTCGCGCAGCGCCGCATTGAGCTGCGGCAGTACTTCATAGGCCTGGGTGACCATCGCCACCACGGCCGGCGATGCCGGACGGCTGCCGTCGAGCACGCGGTTGAGCATGCCTTCGATCTTCCAGCTGAACTCGCCCAGGGTGCGCGCGCCCACCAGGCGGCCACTGCCCTTCAGGGTATGGAACACGCGGCGGATCGGGCGCAGGCGATCCATGTTGTCCGGGGCCATGCGCCAGACCGGAAGCAGGTTGCCGAGGTTGACCAGCTCCTCGTCGAACTCTTCGATGAAGACCTCGCGGATGTCCTGGTCGATGTTCTCGCCGTCGTCCTCGAAGCCGGCTTCAATGGTGCCCGGCGCTTCAACACCCAGCGGCGCATCGACCACGGCGGGCGCCTGGACGGCGGGGGCGGTAGAGAACTGCGCGGCGGCGGCATCCAGTTCGGCAAGGAAGCGCGCGGATTCGTCATCCAGCTCGATCTTGCCGATGACCGCTTCCTGCACGCCAGCGACACTGCCCGCTGCCGTTGCGTCGAGCGGGACCTCGTCTTCGCGGGCCGCTGCTTCGCCGGCATCAATCCGGTCGTCGGCGGGCACGGCGGCTTCAACCGGTTCGGGCTGCTCCTGCAGGAACGCAGGAAGTGCCTGCACATCCAGCTCGCTGCTGGCGGTGGCCGGCGCGTCTTCGATCTGCAGCGAGAGCACATCGCCGGCATTGTGCAACGGCTCGTCGAAGGTGAATTCGATCGGCTCGTCGCTCAGTTCCAGCGCATCGTGTTCGGCAGCGACCGGGTCGAACCCGCTGGCGACCGGTGCTTCGGTGGCGGACGACGGCGCATCCACGCCGTCCAGGGCGATCGGTGCGATATCGGTCGCTGCTGCGGCCTCCCACGACGTGCCGGTGCTGGCATCTTCGGCCAGTACCGGATCAAAGTGGGCGAACGTGGGCGCGTCATCGGTACGCACGGGCTCAGCGTGCAGCGTCCACTGTGGCGCGTCCGGGGCGACCGGAGCGGTCGAGGCTTCGAACACCAGCGTCGGCGCAGGCTTGCCGGCCGGCGCAACCGGCGCGACAGCAGCCACCTCCGGCAGCGGCTCGAAGGTGAAGTCCGGCAGCGGCGGCGACGGCACCTGGCCCGGTGCCGGAGCGGCCGGCGTCACTGCCGTCTGCACCGGGGTCACCACGGGCGCATCCCAACCGGTCAGCTCCACGTGCTCCGGGGCGACCGGCAGCGCTTCGGCGCTGGCATCGGCCGGGGCGGCATTCTCGTCCGGAAGCGGCCAGTAGCGCAGCGTTTCCAGGCTGGTGCGGGTGATGTCGAGAATGTCGTCGCGACCCTGGCGGCGCTCGCGCAGGGCTTCAAGGTAATACTCCAGGCTCGCCATCGCATCGGCGAGGGTATCCAACTGGCGGCCACTGGGCACGCGCTGGCGGCCAATCAGCTCGACCGCGATGTACTGGCGCACGCCCTGCAGGTAATCGGCCGGCGTGGACAGATCGAGCATGCGCAGCGCGCCGGCGACCTCACCCAGCAGGCGCGGCACCTCATGCAGCTGCTCGTGGTTCCAGTTGGTTTCAATGAAGGCGACGAAGTGCTCGCGGGCGGCCGAGAAGTTGGCGATCGCCTCATGGGCAAGCACCTCAACGGTACGCCGACCTTCGGCAGCGCTTGGATCGTCCTCGCCACTGCCGCCGGCGCCAAGATGGGCGACCTGGTCGTCCAGTGACGCATCTACGTACAGCAGTGCACCGGCGATATCCAGCAGCAGCGTTTCATCGATCTGCTGCTCGCCCTCGACCACGCCACGCAACGCATCGCGCTGCTGCACGACCACGCCGCGGGCCACGCCCAGGCCCATCATGCCCAGGGTGTCGGCCACCGCGCCCAGTTCGTCGACCTGGGTCTGCAGCTGGGCCGGCTCGCCACCGGTACGCAGGTGCAGGTCCAGCGCGTCCTTGATGCGCAGCAGTTCTTCCTTGACCGCATTGCCCACGGTGTCGAGCAGTTCACGGTTGCGTCCGCTGAGGCTGCCACGTGCGTGGTCCAGTTCGGCCTCGGTGGCGCTGGCGCTGTCCGGTGCGAAGGCGAACAGCACGCTTTCATTGATCACCGGCGCGGCGCGCGCCAGGCGGATGTCATTGAGCAGCGGCAGCAGCACGATCGGAATGTCACGGTGACCGTTCTGCAGGCGCTCCAGGTAATCGGGCAGCAGCACGCTGCCGCGCATCAGGGTGGCGCAGGCTTCGTCGCGGTCGGGCACTTCCCCGGAGCCGATCGCATTGGCCAGCTGTTCCATCTCCTCGGCCACCATCGCCGGCGCATACAGCTCGACCATGCGCAGCGTGCCCTGCACCTGATGCAGGTAGCCGGCGCAGAAGCGCATGCGACTGCCATCGGCAGGATCTTCGGCGTAGTACTCGAGCTCGTTGCGCACCTGGCGCAGGGTCTCGTCCAGCTCCGGCTTCACCCAGCCCAGGGCGGCGTGGCTCATGGCATCGCGCAGCGTGCTCATGCCAGGTCTCCCGGCAGGTGGGCGCGCATGTCGTGCTGTGCTTTATCGCGATGCATCATCTGCTGATTCCTTCCCTCTCCGCCCTGCCCGCGGCTCACGCCGGCAGCTTGAAGTCGGCAACCGAGCGGCGCAGGTCGGCCGCCAGCTGTGCCAAATGACCGATCGACTCGGCGGTCTGTCCCGCGCCCTGCGAGGTCTGGCCGGTAATCTGACGGATCACGCCCATGGTGCGGGTGATGTCCGACGCGGCCGACGACTGCTGCTGGGCGGCGATCGAGATGTTCTTGATGAGGTTGTTGAGCGCGTTGGACACGCGTTCGATTTCGGTCAGCGCCGTACCGGCGTCCTCGGCCAGGCGTGCACCGGACACCACTTCGGCCGTGGTCTGCTCCATCGAGCTGACCGCTTCGTTGGTATCGGCCTGAATGGCCTGGACCAGGTTTTCGATTCGGCGGGTCGCACCGGAGGTGCGTTCTGCCAGGCGCTGCACTTCGTCGGCCACGACCGCGAAACCGCGACCGGCTTCACCGGCCGAGGCCGCCTGGACTGCGGCGTTCAATGCCAGGATGTTGGTCTGCTCGGAAATGTCGTTGATCAGTTCCACGATCGAGCCGATTTCCTGCGAGGACTCGCCCAGGCGCTTGATGCGCTTGGAGGTTTCCTGGATCTGGTCGCGGATCTGGTCCATGCCCTGGATGGTTTCGCGCACCACGCCGGCACCCTCGGCGGCGATGACCACCGAGCGCTGCGCCACGTCGGCCGACTCGGCCGAGTTGCGCGACACCTGTTCAATGCTCGACGCGATTTCGCCGATGCGGTCCGACGCCGAGGTGATCTGGTTGGCCTGGTGGCCGGCCGCTTCGGCCAGCTGCATCGCCGTGGCCTGGGTTTCCTGGGTGGACACGGCGACCTTGGCCGAGGTGTCGTTGATGGTGGTCACCAGGTGGCGCAGTTCGTCCACGGCGTAGTTGATTGCGTCGGCAATGGCGCCGGTCATGTCCTCGGTCACCGAGGCCTTCACCGTCAGGTCGCCTTCACCCAGCGAGCTGATTTCGTCCAGCAGCCGCATGATGGCCTGCTGGTTGCGGCTGTTGAACTCCACCTGGGTCTGGTAGCGCAGTTCCTGCTCGCGCGAACGGCTGCGCACGGTGCTGCTGACGAAGCCGATGATGGCGATCAGCGACAGCGCGCCGGAAATCACGCCCAGCCAGAAGTTCGGGAACAGGCGGGTATCGCGTACCGAACCGAACGAAGAGAACGCCTCGAACAGCTTCTTGCTGTCGTCGAGCATCTTGGTCGCACCGCCGGTCAACGCCGCGGCCGACGACTGCGCCGAGAACAGCTGGCGCGAGCTGGCCAGGATCGCGTCGGCGTCCTGCTTCATGGTGTCCCACTGCTTCTGCGACTGCTCGAGCGCGGCCAGCGCGGCGGCGTTGCGGACCGGCGCGATGCCCAGTTCCTCGTTGCCGTTGCGCAGCGCGTCCAGCACCTGGGTGAACACCACCGAGTCGCGGGCCAGCGCATCGCCCGAGGCGGCAGCGTTGGCGCCGCCGGCGCGCATTTCGGTCACGCGGCGCGCCATCGAGCCCACCACAACGACCTGCTGCAGGGCGTTGTAGACCTGCGACGCGGGCGCGCCGCCTGCCGACATGGCGCGCACCACTTCGTTCAACTGGGCCTGCAGCGCGGGAACGCCGTTGACGAAGTTGTTGGCGTTGCCGGCCAGCGCCAGCACCGCCGGTTCACTGGCCACCAGCTGGGCGGCGCTCTTGCCGAGCGGCTCCCAGGTCTGGGTCAGCTGGTTGAGCGGACCGGACACGTTGGCTTCGCTGCCGTAGCGGCCCTGCAGGCTGCTCACGGTGCTTTCGATGCGGGCCTTGGTGTCCTTGAAGGCAGTGAAGGCCTGGGCGTTGCCCGACACCGCTTCACGGCCCTGGTTGGCCAGCTGCTGCGACAGCACCTGGAGGTCGGCCGCGCCGGTGCTGGCGCCGGCCAGGCGACTGCCCTGCCAGGTGGCCACGCCGGTATTGACGCCGAACACGATCATTGACAGGGCCAGCAGGCCGAGCCAGAAATTGGTTCCTACCGTGCCCAGCTTGCCGGCCTTGGCGGTTTCCGAAGAAGTACTCATCGTTCAACCTCGATCTTCAATGCAGTGAGGCAGGCAGCAGCGTTCACGCCGCGGCCTGCCTGAATTCGGGGGTACGCGACAACAGTGACAGCGAGAACACGCCCCAGTCGTGGCCGTCGCCGCGGAACGCGCGGTCGATGAAGTGGGCGTAGCGGCCACTGGCCAGGTCACCACTTTCGATATCCTGGTCCAGCTCGAAACTGCGCTGGCCGAACAGTTCATCGATGGTCAGGGCGACGTCGCCGCCGGCCTGGCGCATGATCAGCACGCGCTGGCCTTCCTGCTGCACGGTGCGCTCGCCTTCCATGAAGTACTTCAGGTCGACCACCGGGAACAGGTTGCCGCGCAGGTTGCCCACGCCCAGCAGCCACGGCTGCGCGCCGGGCACCGGGGTAATCGGCGGCATCGGCACGATTTCGACCACCTCGCGGAAGTCCGAGACCAGGTGGCGCTTGCCGACCCGGTAGCCGACGCCGCGCCACAGGTCCTGGGCGAACTGCCGCTCGGGCAGCTGCACCGCATGGGCCAGGCTGCGCCGTTCGTAGGCTTCAAGGATGTCGAAGGGAGAACGCATCAGGACACCAGCAGGTCGTTGATCTGCGCGATCAGGTCTTCTTCGCGCGGTGGCTTCACCACGTAGGCGGCCGCGCCTTGGCGCAGCCCCCAGGCCTTGTCGGTTTCCATCGCCTTGGTACTCACGATGATCACCGGGATTGCCCTGGTCTTCTCATCGCGGTTCAGCGCACGGGTCGCCTGGAAGCCGCTCATGCCCGGCAGCACCACGTCCATCAGCACGAGCTGTGGCTGGTGTTCCTGCACGAGCTTGATGCCGTCCTCGGCGTTGCCGGCTTCGAGCACTTCGTGCCCGGCCTTGGTCAACCACTGGATGAACACCGCCCGGTCGGTCGGTGAGTCCTCGATCAGAACGATTCGAGCCATTGTGCCTTTCCCCCCTGGTCAGGCGTTTACGTATGTGCGGATGGCACCCAGCAGTTCTTCACGCGTGAAAGGCTTGGTCAGGTACTGCTCCGAGCCCACGATGCGACCGCGCGCCTTGTCGAACAGGCCATCCTTGGACGACAGCATGATCACCGGCGTAGCCTTGAACAGCTGGTTGTTCTTGATCAGCGCGCAGGTCTGATACCCGTCGAGACGGGGCATCATGATGTCCACGAAGATGATCTGGGGCTGTGTGTCGGCGATCTTCGCCAACGCCTCGAAACCATCGGTCGCGGTCACTACTTCGCAGCCTTCACGCTTGAGCAGCGTTTCAGCCGTTCTGCGGATGGTCTTCGAATCATCGATGACCATCACCCTGAGCCCTGCGAGTTCCCCACCCGCAGCCATGTTTTCAGTCATTACCTTTCCCCGAGCGCGCGACGCTTCTGCTTTGGTCCGGCGCCGCTGCGAAAGCGTATCTATATCCCACCACGCGGCCGTCATCAAGGGTGTGCTTCCGAAGCCAAGCCGGGAGCGCCCCCCGCGAACCGGCCCGGCCCGGAACTGCGCAAAGCGTGAAGACCGCCGGACGCTGCGTTCCGCCGCTCCGGGCGGGCAATACGGCCGCATTGCCGCTACCATCAGCGCCTGCCCGCCAGGTTGCGACCATGCCGTTGAACGTCATCGTGGTGATGGATGCCATCGCCCACATCAAGATCGCCAAGGACACCACCTTCGCCATGCTGCTGGAAGCCCAGCGCCGTGGCCACGCCCTGCACTACGTCAGCCCCGGCGGGCTGGCGCTGCGTGACGGAGTCGCGGTGGCCCGCACCGCGCCGCTGCAGGTGCGCGACGACAAGCATGACTGGTTCACGCTCGGTGAATTCTGCCAGACCACGTTCGGCCCGGGCCAAGTGGTGCTGATGCGCAAGGATCCGCCCGTGGATGCCGAATTCATCTACGACACCCAGGTGCTGGACGTGGCCCAGCAGGCCGGTGCGCTGGTGGCGAACGACCCGCAGGGCCTGCGCGACTACAACGAGAAGCTGGCCGCCCTGCTCTTCCCGCAGTGCTGTCCGCCGACCCTGGTGAGTCGTCGCCATGCCGACCTGAAGGCATTCGTGCTTGAACACGGCCAGGCCGTGCTCAAGCCGCTGGACGGCATGGGGGGGCGCTCGATCTTCCGCAGCGGCACCGGGGATCCGAATCTCAACGTGATCCTGGAAACGCTGACCGACGGCGAGCGCAGGCTGACCCTGGCACAGAAGTTCATCCCCGACATCACCGCCGGCGACAAGCGCATCCTGCTGGTCGACGGCGAGCCGGTGGACTACTGCCTGGCGCGGATTCCGCAGGGCGACGAGTTCCGCGGCAACCTGGCCGCTGGCGGCCGCGGCGAAGGCCGCCCGCTGAGCGAGCGCGACCGCTGGATCGCCGCGCAGGTCGGGCCGGAAATGAAGCGCCGTGGCATGCGCTTCGTAGGGTTGGATGTGATCGGTGATTACCTGACCGAAGTCAACGTCACCAGCCCCACCTGCGTGCGCGAACTGGATGCGCAGTTCGGGCTGAACATCGCCGGCACCCTGTTCGACGCGATCGAGGCCAGCCTGGCGCAATGAATACGGTCGCCCCGATGGTGCCCCTGCAGGCCCGCGAATCGCAGCGCCTGGGCGCGACCCTGGCGCTGTCGGCGCTGGTGCATGCGCTGCTGATCCTGGGGGTGGGCTTCGCGGTCAGCGACAACGCCGCGCTGGTACCCACCCTGGACGTGATCTTCAGCCAGACCCAGACGCCGCTGACGCCCAAGCAGGCTGACTTCCTGGCCCAGGCGAACCAGCAGGGCGGCGGCGACCACGACAAGGCGCAGCGTCCGCGCGACAACCAGACCGGGATCGTGCCGCAGCCGCAGGCCGGGCTGTCGCCGGTGCCGCAGCAGCGCCAGGATGCCGCGCGCCCACCGCCGCCGCAGGCGCGGGTCGTGGCCAGCCGCAACAGCTCCGACCGGGTCGCCGAAGCCCAGCCACAGCCACTGCCGGAACATCCGCAGCAGGATCCGGCGCTGACCGCACGCGAACAACGCGATGCCGAAATGGCGCGGCTGGCCGCCGAAGTGCACCTGCGCTCGGCGCAGTACGCCAAACGCCCGAACCGCAAGTTCGTGTCGGCCAGCACCCGTGAGTACGCCTACGCCAATTACCTGCGCGCGTGGGTGGACCGCGCCGAGCGCGTGGGTAACCTGAACTACCCCGATGAGGCGCGCCAGCGCCGCCTCGGCGGCCAGGTAGTGATCACCGTGGGCGTGCGTCGCGATGGCAGCGTGGAAAGCAGCCGGATCCTGCGCAGCAGCGGCACGCCGCTGCTGGATGAAACCGCACTGCGGGTAATCCGCCTGGCCCAGCCGTTCCCGCCGCTGCCCAAGACCGATGACGGCGTGGATATCCTGCAGGTCACCCGGACCTGGGTGTTCCTGCCCGGCGGCGAGCTGCGCGACGACCGGTGAATGAGGTCGGCCACCCGAAACGGTGACTGCGGCCAATCCCTAGACCTGCTGTTTTGCCGCCCGCGCAGCCTGCTGTTCAACCAGCGTCAGCGCCACGTTGTTGCGCAGGTAGGCCGGTTCGACCAGCTCCGGCGCCATCGCCTCGCCGCGCTCGAACATCGGCACGGCCAGCGTCAGCAGGTCGGATGCGCGCGGCAACGCCTGTGCATCGACACCTTCCAGCTGGTCGGCCAATCGGGCAGCGAGCACGCCATCGGCCGCGCCGAAGCCGGTGCCGACACCGAACCAACGGCTGCCATCGGGCACTTCCACCGCCTCCGGCGCACACACCACCTCCTCGCCCTGCAGCTGCCATTGCCCATCCACGCGCACCTGGCGAGCCGCGTACACCTCGCCCATGCGCGCATCGATGCTGCTCAGCACATGGGTCGCTCCGGCCGGCGCACGCAGCGCCAGCACCTGCAGAGTGGACACCGGAATCAGCGGACGATCCAGCGCCAGTGCGATGCCCTGGGCAATGGCAATGGCCAGCCGTACGCCGGTGAAGGCACCCGGCCCGCGCCCCAGAGCGATCGCGTCAAGCTGCGACCGCGCCAGCCCGGCCTCGCCCAGCAGCTCCTCGGCCCAGGGCAGGCTCAGTTCGGCATGGCGGCGCGGGGCGATCTCGAAGCGCTCACGCACCTGCCCATCCACGTAAAGGGCAACGGAGCAGGCTTCGGTGGCGGTTTCAAAAGCGAGCAGTTTCATGGGGATCAGAACAGGGAAGTAGGAAAGGCGTCTGCAACCGCGGCGGGACCTGCAGTCCCGGGGTCGGCGGCCGTGGCAGGCCATTGTGGCGCAAAGAAGGTCTGCACATCGCCCAGCGAGCGGGTGCGCCGGAACGGCGGCAGCGAATCCAGGAAGGTACGGCCGTAGCTGCGGCTGACCAGGCGTGGATCGCACAGCACCAGCACGCCCCGGTCGGTCTCGCTGCGGATCAACCGCCCCACTCCCTGCTTGAGCGCGATCACCGCCTGTGGCAGCTGCTCGTCGCGGAAGGGGTTGCCGCCGTCGCGGCGGATCGCGTCCAGCCGCGCCTCGAATACCGGGTCGTCGGGGGCGGCAAAGGGCAACTTGTCGATCACCACCACGCTCAATGCATCGCCCACCACATCCACGCCTTCGCGAAAGCTGGCCGAGCCCAACAGCACGCCATTGCCCGATTCGCGGAAGCGCTGCAGCAGCGTGGCGCGCGGCGCCTCGCCCTGCACGAACAGTGGCCAGGGCGCGTCGCGCAGCGCTTCGGCCGCCTCGCGCAGGGCGCGATGCGAGGCGAACAACAGGAATGCCCGGCCGGCGGACGCTTCCAACACCGGGGTCAGCGCGCGAATCAGCGCAGTACCGAAGCCGCGCGCAGCCGGATCGGGCAGATCGGTCGGCAGGTAGCACAGCGCCTGCCGGGCCCAGTCGAACGGACTCGGCTGCAGCAGGGTGATGGGGTCGTCCAGGCCCAGCCGCTGCGCGATGTGTTCGAACCTGCCGTCAACGGTGAGCGTGGCCGAGGTAAAGATCCACGCTGCCATCGAACGCTGGCGGTGCTCGCGAAGGGGCCCGGATACATCCATCGGCGTACGCTGGCAGCGGAAGCCACGCGGGGTGAGCTCGTACCACAGCACGTCGGCCGGCGCCGGCGCCTGTTCCGGATCGGCATCGAAATCCAGCAGCGGCGCATCGTCGCCCAACCAGCGCGACAGCCGCGACACCGCCTCCATCGCACGCGCATGGCAGGCATCCAGGCCTGGCGATGCGGCCCGCACGCCATCGAGTGCATCGCGCAGCGCGACCAGTGAACTCATCGCGGCGTCGAAGCCATCGCGCACCTGCGGTACCGCCAGGGCGCGCCACTGGGTGCCACGCGCGGGCAGGCCATCCATCGCCATGCGCAGGTCACGCAGGGTCTGCTCCAATGTCCCGGCATGCGCCTGCAGCGCCGCCTGGGCGCCGGCCACGCTGCGACTCTCGGCCAGGCAGTCGCGGGCCAGTTCCTGCCACGGCCGCATGCCAAAGCCTTCGCCGAAGAAGTTGGCCGCCAGCTCCGGCAACTGGTGGGCTTCGTCGATCACGAACGCCTGCGCACCCGGCAGGATTTCGCCGAAGCCCTCCTGCTTGAGTGCCAGGTCAGCCAACAGCAGGTGATGGTTGACCACCACCACGTCGGCCGCCTGCGCACGCTGGCGCGCCTGCACCACGAAGCAGTCGTCCCAGAACGGGCACTCGGTACCCAGGCAGTTGTCCACCGTGGAGGTAACCATGGGGTACAGCGGTGAATCGTCGGGCAGCGCTTCCAACTCGGCCATGTCGCCGAACTTCGTGCGCCCCGACCAGGCCAGGATGCGCTGGAACTGCGCCACTTCCTGCGGCGAGGTGAAGCGCGGTTCGCCTCGCGCCTGCTGCAGCCGGTACCGGCACAGGTAGTTGGACCGGCCCTTGAGCAGCGCGCTGCTGTGCCCCACCCCGAGCGCGGCGCGCACGCGCGGCAGGTCGCGGTGGTAGAGCTGGTCCTGCAGCGCGCGGGTACCGGTGGAAATGATGGTTTTCAGGCCCGACAGCAGCGCCGGTACCAGGTAGGCGAAGGTCTTGCCAGTGCCGGTGCCGGCCTCGGCCAGCAGCACTTCGCGCTGGACGAAGGCCTCGGCAATGGCCGTGGTCAGGCGCAGCTGGGCCGGGCGCGCGACGAAGGCATCAAGTTGGCTGGCCAGGGTGCCGCCCTCGCTGAGGGCTTCACTGCTGGCGTGGGCAAGGCGGGACATACCGCCATTGTAGTGCCGGCCGCCGGCCGGCGAACCGTCAATAGCGTTTTATGCCCGGCACCGTGCAGCCTTCCAGCTGGGCGTGCGCCGACACCGCGTTTTCCTTTTCGCCACGCGCCAACCGCGCCTGTTCGATGGTGGCCCAGTGGCGGCGGCACAGCGGGCCGGTTTTCGATCCCAGCTCCACCGCCTTGCGGGCCAGCGTTTCGGCGCGTGCCCAGTCACCCTGCAGCAGCGCGATTTCCGCGCGTTCCTGCACGATGGAGGGATCGCCTTCGTTGATCAGCAGTGCCTGGTCCAGCGCCTCGGCCGCACCGGCCAGATCGTTGGCCTGGCGCTTGGCCTTGGCCACTACGCGCAGGTCCTCGATGCCGGCATCGCGCAGCGGCTGCACGTCCAGTTCCTTGTCATCCTTGCCAGCGCTGGCATCCACCGCCGCCATGCGCTGGGCCGGCGTTGTGGTATCCACCGGCGCCTTCACCGGCGGCGCGGTGGACACGCAGGCGGCCAGCGCCAGCCCAAGGGTGAGCACGGTAGCGGTACGAATCACGGTGCGGGAAGTCGTCATGCGGGGCTGCCTTGCGTTGCGCGTCATCGAGCGGGGGAAGTGGCCGCGGGTGCGGCCTGCGCCGGCTCGGCGGCCGGTTCGGGCTTCTTGTCCAGGCCGAACCAGCTGCGCCAGCCGCCGCCTTCGCTGCCCTCGCCGCCTTCGCCTTCCGGCAATGCGGTGGGGGCCACGCACGCAGTGTAGGCCGGTGCGTAGCCGACCACGAACGGGAAACGGCGCGCGCCCGGGCAGGACTCGTCGGTGGCGGCGGTCCCACCGGCTTCGACCGGCTGCCAGTCCAGGCCCTTGTTGCTGACCTTCAGCGGCGCGCTCGGCAGGCGGCTGAAGATGCCCGACCACACCCGCATGGCGCCGGTGGCGCCGAACAGGCCGGTCTGCTGGTTCTGGTCGTTGCCCATCCAGACCACTGCCAGGTGGTCGCCGGTGTAGCCGGCGTACCAGCTGTCACGGCCGTCATTGGAGGTACCGGTCTTGCCGGCCGCCTGCAGGCGCGACAGGCCGTCGGCATTGAGGCGCGCGGCGGTGCCACTGGAGACCACCTGCTGCAGGCCGATGCTGATCAGGTTGGCGGCGATGGAGTCGCCTTCCTGGGCCGGTGCCGGGGTCTTGTCATAGCGCTTGAGCAGCTTTCCCTGCGGATCGAGCACGCCGCGCACCGCGTGCAGCGGCTGGATTTCGCCGCCGGAGGCGAGGAACTGGTACAGCTGCGCCATCGCATACGGGCTCTGGTCGGTCGCGCCCAGGATCACCGAGGGATTGCTCTCGGCCTTCAACCCGGCCAGCACGTGGATCAGCTGGGTGACGCGTTCCGGGCCTACCTGCATGCCCACGCGCACGGTGGCCTGGTTGTAGGAATTGGCCAGCGCATCGACCAGGCGCACGGTGCCGTGGCTGCGGTTGTCCGCATTGCCCGGGGTCCAGCGCTTGCCGCGGCTGAGCTGCACGGTCACCGGCGAATCGTCGACGAAGGTCGCCAGCGAATACTTGTCCGGCTGCGCCAGTGCCAGCAGGTACACGAACGGCTTGAGCAGCGAGCCTACCTGCCGCTGCGCTTCGATGGCCCGGTTGAAGCCCGGCTCGGACACATCGCGGCTGCCGACCACGGCCAGCACGTCGCCATTGTGCACATCGGTCAGCACCAGGCCGGCCTGCAGTTCGGGGCGACGCTTGTTCTCCAGCGACTTCAGCGTCCTGGTCACCGCGCCTTCGGCATAGGCCTGGGCAGACGGCGCCATGCCGGTCATGACGCTCAGGCCGGCGCCCTGCAACACGGATTCCGGGTAGTCATGCCCCAGCTGCCGGCGCACCAGATCCACATAGGCCGGGAACCGGTTGGCGGCGATCAGGCCCGGGTTCTTCGGTACGCCCAGCGGCGCCTTGAGCGCGCGCTGCAGTTCGGTCGCGTCGATCAGGCCGTTCTCGTGCAGCTTGCCGAGCACGAAGTTGCGCCGATCCAGCGCACGCTCGGGATTGCGGCGCGGGTCGTAGTACGACGGCCCCTTGACCAGGCCGATCAGCAGCGCGATGTGCTCGGTGTTGAGCGAGGAAAGGTCGCGGCCGAACCAGAATTCGGCGCCGGAGGACATGCCGTGGATTGCCTGGCTGCCGCGCTGGCCCAGGTACACCTGGTTGAGGTAGGCCTCCAGGATGGTGCGCTTGTCGTAGCGCGCTTCCATGATCAGCGCGTACAGCACCTCGTTGAACTTGCGGGTGACCGTCTGTTCCTTGCCGATCCCGAGCAGGCCGCTGCGGGCCAGCTGCTGGGTCAGCGTGGACGCGCCCTGGCGGCTCTGGCCACCGGACCGCACGGTCACCCACACCGCGCGCGCGATGCCGCTCAGGTCGATGCCGTGGTGCCGGTTGAAGTCCTTGTCTTCCACAGCCTGCAAACCGGTGACCAGCAGCTCGGGGGTATCTTCCAGCCGGACCAGGCGGCGTTCTTCCTGCTTCTGTCCGTACAGGGTGGCAATGCGCGCCGGGTCCAGCCGCGCGGCCTTCAGCGCCTTGCGGCTGTCGGCATCGCGCAGCGAGGCGATCTGGCCGCCGGAAAGACGCAGCTCGATCCGGCGCGGCGCGACCTTGCCATCCACATCGTTGTAGCCACGGCTGGAGACAACGAAGCGGCCGCCGTCCTGGCTGAAGGTGGCCGGGGACTTGCCGATGCCGTCATCGCGATACGCCGATGCCGCCAACTCGGTCTTGAGCGTCTGCGCATCCATGGCCACGCCCGGCGCCAGTGTCAGCGGACGTGCATAGACGCGGGTCGGAATCTGCCAGCGCAGCTCGCCGAAGCGCTGGGTGACCTGGGTGTTCAGGTACGCGGTATACGGAATGAGGAAGCCCAGCGCCAGCGCAACGGCGGCCATGCCCCAGGTGATCAGGCGAGGACGCCACTGCGGCCAGCGGCTGTCGGTGTCGTCCTCGAACGCGTCGTTGTCGTCGGAATCGTAGCGTGGGGGCACGGGCATGCAAGAATGTAAAAGTCCGGCGAGTCTAGCGCAGCCTTGGTGGCGCGCGTGTCCCCCGGTTTTCCCCGCTTAGCTGGAGTTGTAACGGGATGCCCACGTCCTTGGCCGATGCACGCTACTTCCTGAACCGCATGATCGGCCTGTTCCGGCGCAGCGTGGCCAGCCTGCGGACACGGGGCTGGCAGGCCACCTGGCAGCGTATCCGGGTGCATGCGCGCCCCGTGGCGAGTCTTCAGCGCGCGCCGCTGTACCTGCCCCCCGCCACCCCGTTCGCGCCGTTTTCGGTGCCGTACAGCGTTGAGCCCCGGGTCAGCATTGTGATCCCGGTGTACAACCATGCAGCCCACACCCTGGCGTGTCTGCGCGCCCTGGCGGCCTACCCGCCGAAGGTGGCCTGCGAGATCCTGGTGGTCGACGACGGCAGCAGCGATGACACGGCGGAGTGGATGCCGCAGGTGCAGGGGCTGCGCTATGAAGTCCGCGCAGCCAATGGCGGGTTCATCGAAGCCTGCAACGACGGTGTGTCACGTTCGCGCGGCGCGTTCATCGTGCTGCTCAACAACGACACCGTACCGCAGCCAGGCTGGCTGGACGCGCTGCTGGACACCTTCGACGCGGTACCGGACGCCGGCCTGGTCGGTTCGCAACTGCTGTATCCGGACGGCCGCCTGCAGGAATCGGGCGGCGTGGTGTTCAACGAGGGCAGCGCGTGGAGCTACGGGCGCTTCGAATCGCCGGACGACCCGCGCTACAGCGCGCTGCGCGATGCGGACTACTGTTCCGGCGCGGCATTGATGCTGCCGCGCCCGCTCTGGGAGCAGCTGGGCGGGCTGGATACGCGCTACCGTCCGGCCTATTACGAAGATACCGACCTGGCCTTCGCAGTGCGCGCCGCCGGCCACCGGGTGCTGGTGCAACCGGCCAGTCGCGTGGTGCATGACGAAGGCACCAGCAACGGCACCGATACCGGCACGGGGATCAAGGCCTACCAGGTCCGCAACCGGGGCGTGTTCGCCGCCAAGTGGGCGCCGGTACTGGCTGCCCACCCCGCCGCAGGCAGCGTGCCCACGCCGGCACTGCTGCACCGCCAGCAGCGCCAGGTACTGATCCTCGACGAACGGGTGCCGCAGCCGGATCGCGATTCCGGGTCGCTGCGCCAGTACAACCTGATCCGCATGCTGCTCGCTGAAGGCCTGCACGTGGTGTTCGTGCCGACCCTGCGCGAACATGCCGGTGCCCCCACCGAAGCGCTGCAGAAGCTGGGCGTGGAGGTCTGGTACGCCCCGTTCCTGGACGGCGTCGGCGCGTGGCTGCGCGAGCACGGGCCGCGCTTTGCGGTGGTAATGATGGTGCGCCACCACGTGGCCAGCGAGTGCCTGCCGCTGCTGCGACGTTATGCACCGGATGCGCGCCGCGTGTTCGACACCGTGGACCTGCATTACCTGCGCGAACGCCGCGGCGCGGAGCTGGCTGGCGATGCCGGACTGCTGCGCAACGCCGAACGCACCCGCACCCGCGAACTGGCGGTGATGGCCGCCAGCGACGTGACCGTGCTGGTGAGCGAAGCCGAGCGCACCCAGCTGCAGGTCGATGCCCCGGCCGTACACGTGGAGCTGATTTCCAACCTGCATGAAGTGGCCGGTGGCGGCGCCAGCTGGGCACAGCGCCGCGACCTGGTGTTCGTTGGTGGCTTCCGCCATCCACCGAACGTGGATGCCATGCAGTGGTTCATCGGCGAGGTGTTCGCGCGCATCCGGGCGCAGTTGCCGGAGGTGCGCTTCCACTGCATCGGCGCCGATGTTCCCCCTGCCCTGCAGGCGCTGGCCGCCACCCAGCCGGGCGTGCAGATCCACGGTTTCGTACCGGTGGTGACCCCCTACATGGACGAGGTGCGCATCGCGGTGGCGCCGCTGCGTTTCGGCGCCGGCGTCAAGGGCAAGGTCAACCTGAGCATGGCCCACGGCCAGCCGGTCGTGGCTACCACCGTGGGGGTCGAAGGCATGCACCTGCGCGATGGCGAGGATGTACTGGTGGCCGACGATGCCGACGCGTTTGCGGCCGCCGTGGTCCGCCTGTACCGCGACGAAGCGCTGTGGCGGAAACTGTCGACTGCGGGGCTGCGCAACGTGGCGGACCACTTCTCGCTGGACGCCGCGCGCGACACGGTGCGGCGCGTGTTCGTCCAGTAAGGGCAGGCCGTCAGGGGGTATGCGGCCGCCAGGTCGCAGGGGTCGGCTGGAACGCACGTGGCTCCACGCCCAGGCGTCGGGTCAGTTCGGTGTTGTCCGCCACCAGGTCCTGCTGCAGTCGCGACACCGGTCCGCGCGCACGCGGCACGGCCGCCGCGAGCAGCGCCAGTGCTGTCTCCGGAAGGTATACCGGCAGCGTGAAGCTGCCCATGCTCGCGCGCACGCGCCGGAACATCTGCTGGTAATCCAGGCGCTCGCCGCCGCCGATCTGCAGGGTCTGGCCGGATCCCGCCTCGCTGCCCAACGCCGCCACCACCGCCAGTGCGATGTCATCGGCGTGGACCGGCTGGCGCAGCCCGTGCGCCATGGGAATCGGAAACAGGCGCGTGCGCCGCGCCCGCGCGACGATCGGGGTCAGGCTGCGGTCGACCCCGGCGCCGTACACCAGCGTTGGACGGAGCACGGTCCACTGCATGCCAAGGCGCTCGGCCTGCTCGGCCAGGTTGCGCTCGCCCCGCTGCAACAACGCCACCAGCGCCTGTTCTTCAGCTTGCGCCGATCCCTGCTTGGTCAACACGCTCATCGAACTGGTAACGATGATCTTTCCCGCCGGCGCAGTGTGCTGCCGGGCCAGCCAGTCGCCCCATGCGTCCAGCGGCGCGAAGCTGACGATTGCCTGCAGCGGTTGCGACGGCGCCGGCAGTGCACGCATGTCGCCCACCTGCCACGCCACCCCCGGCTGCGCCGGGTGCGCATGCCGGCTCAAGGCCAGTACCGGCACCTGTGCGGCCACCAACCGCGGCAACAGGTACCTGCCAATCTGGCTGGTCGCGCCGGAAACAAGAACTGTCATTGCTTTTCCACGATGGAACGAGCGCGCACTATAGCCGACCGGCTGCGTGGAGCCTGCCGGCGCGGTGCGACTCAGCGCAGCGGATCGGCAGCGAGCAGCCGCTGCTGCAGCGCCTGGTATTCGGCCGCCGTGGGGGAAACGCCCCAGCGGGCCGCCTGCTGCAGCGCCTCCTGCGCAAACGCCACGTCGCCCCGGCCAAGGCGCTCACTGCCAATGGCCAGCCAGCGCTGGCCCAGGCGCTGGCCGGCGTCGGCCTGGCCACCGCTGCGCGACAACGCCTGCCAGGCCTCCAGGCACGCACCTGCAGCCTGTACGCGGTTTTCGCGCAGGCGATCTTCGACGCATTGCCGGGTGGCGGGCACCAGCCGCTGTGCCGCCGCATGCACGCGCGCGTCCCGGGGCGCAAGCGCCTGCGCTTCGCGGAGTGCGTCATAGGCGCTGCTGCCGGGCGGCGACAGGATGTCGCCGCGTGCCTGGGCCTGCTCGAAACGCGCAAGCAGGTCGCGCACGGCCTGCTCGCGGCGTCGGTGCGGCGTGGCGGGTGCGGTCAGCGCCCGCTCGGCCTGGCGCGCCTGCGCAACGGCCTGGCGCGACGCCACCAACTGGCGTTCGGACGCACCAAACGCCTCTGCAGTGGCCAGCGCCTGCCCCGCCAGATCGAAGCGGAAATCCGCGGCCTGGCGCACCGCCGCCGCCAGCAGCGCCTCGACCACCTGCTGCAGCCCGCGCTGCGCGACGGCGTCATCGGGGCGCACCGCCAGCACTGCCTGGAATGCGTCGCCCGCCAACTGCCAGCGCTGCCGGCGCAGCAACCGCTGCCCATCGCGCACGCGCGCCTCCAGCGCCGCGTTCAGGGCGGCCTCGCTTGCTGGCAGGTCGACATGGCCTGCATCAAAGCCCCGCGCGCGCTGCACGCGGTCCGCGGCACCGGCGACATCACCCCGTGCTGCTGCATCGCGTGCCTGCTGCAGCAGGTCCGAAAGCGCATCCTCGCGCCCTTCCAGCGCGCGCAGGTGGTTCGGCGCCCGCGCCAGTACCTGCTGGAACAGTGGCAAGGCGCTGTCCTCGCTGCCGTCCAGCCGTTGCGCCTGCAGCGCTGATTCGGCCCGGCCCAGCAGCGCGCCAATCCCGGCGCCCCCCTGCCGGTGGTCGCGCAGCCGGCGCGCCACGGCATCGGCATCGCGCTGCGGCACCTGCAGTTCGCGGGCCAGCGCCAGGGCACGCTGCGCGGCCTCCGCATCGCCGGCATCCAGGGCGGCACCGGCCTGCACCAGCGCGGCCTGGCCGGTGCGCGCCAGGCCTTCACGGGCCTGCGGTCGATCGCTGTCCAGCGCCAGCGCCGCCTGGTACCACTCGCGCGCGCCGCTGCCGTCGGCAGCCGTCAACCGTCCCGCCGCCAGTGCACGGTCGCCCCGGTCCAGCAGCTGTTCCACCTGCGGCTCGTTCCAGAACCAGTTGGCCAATGGGCGCCGGAACAGGGCCAGCAGCACGAACACCGTCACCGCCACCAACAGCGCCCAGCGCCAGATGCGGCGCGACTGCCAGGCCTGCACCCACCACCAGCGCCCTTCGCGGCGAACGCGGCGGAGGGCGGCATGCGCGGCGTCCTCATGGTCGGGATGGCGGCTCATTCCGTGAGCGTAGCGTTGGTCACGTGATGTCAGCCCAGACGCCGCGCATGGCTGACGCCAGGCAAGGCATCCAGTTTCCCCAGCAGCGTCGAAAGCTGGCCGTAATCGCTCACCTTCAGGCGCAGGCGCAGGTGCGCTCGGCCACTGTTGCGTACGTTGTCACTGTGGATGTCCAGCACGTACGCATCTTCCTGCGCGATCAGGTTCGTGATGTCCTTGAGCAGCCAGCGGCGATCCACCGCATCGACCGCCACATCCACCTCGTAGCCACCGCCTGCCTGGCCCCACTCGACCGGCAGGATGCGCTGTGGGCTGGCCGCCGACAGTCGCGCCAGTGCGGCACAGTCGGTGCGGTGCACGGTGACTCCACGGGTGCGGGTCAGGTACCCGACGATGGGCTCGCCGGCCACCGGCTGGCAGCAGCGCGCGAGCTGCACCAGCAGGTTGCCCACGCCCTGCACGGTGAACTTGGACTTGCCCAGGCTGTCGCGGCGCGCCGTGGGCCGTGGCAGCGCGGGCACCGCCGGCTGCGTGGCCGCGCGTTCGGCTTCGAGCAGGGCGCGGCTGACCTGGTGCGGGCCGGTGTCGCCCAGCGCTACCTGGATGTACAGGTCATCGACGCTGTCGGCATGGAACTTCTTTGCCGCCACGGCCAGGTCGGCCTGCGCCAGTCCGAGCCGCTTCAGTTCTCGGTCGAGCAGGTCCCGCCCGGCCTGGACGTTGCGCGCCCGGTCCAGTTTGTGGAACCAACCGCGCACTTTCTCGCGCGAGCGGTTGCTGGCCAGGTAGCCATTGGAGGCCAGCAGCCAGTCGCGGCGCGGGTCGGCCTCCTTGCCGGTGAGGATCTCGACCCGGTCGCCACTGCGCAGGCGGTAGGTAAGCGGCACGATGCGGCCGTTGACCTTCGCACCGCGGCAGCGGTGCCCGACCATCGTGTGCACGTGGTACGCGAAATCCAGCGGGGTGGCGCCCTGCGGCAGGTCCATCACCTCGTCCTTGGGGCTGAGCGCGTAGACCCGGTCCTCGGTCAGTTCCGCATCCAGCGCGCCGGCCAGCTCACCGCCGTGGCCTTCCTGGGACTGCTCCAGCAGCTGGCGCATCCAGGTGATCTTGCGATCGAACGCTTTTTCCGCGCCTTTGCTGCCTTCCTTGTAGCGCCAGTGCGCGGCCACGCCAAGCTCGGCCTGGGCGTGCATGTCGTGGCTGCGGATCTGCACTTCGATCGTGCGTCCTTCCGGGCCCACCACGGCGGTGTGCAGGGAACGGTAGTCATTGGCCTTGGGCCGGGCGATGTAGTCATCGAACTCGCTCGGCACCGGCGCCCATAACGAATGCACCACGCCCAGCGCGGCGTAGCAGGCCGCTACGTCCTTGACCATCACCCGCACCGCGCGGATGTCGTACAGCTGCTCATACGCCAGCCGCTTCTTCTGCATCTTCCGCCAGATGCTGTAGATGTGCTTGGGACGCCCGCTGACCTCGGCCTCGATGCCCTGCGCCAGCAGCTCGCGCGACAGCACCTTCTTGACCGATTCGACGTAGCGTTCGCGCGCCAACCGCGTTTCGTCCACTTCACGTGCGATGCGGCGGTAGGTATCCGGCTCCAGGTGCCGGAACGCCAGATCCTCCAGTTCCCACTTCAGCTGCCAGATGCCGAGCCGGTTGGCCAGCGGCGCATGGATGTCACGGGTCAGCTGGGCCAGCGCGCGGCGTTGCTCTTCAGGCAGCCGGTCGGCCGCGCGCATGCGCGCCAGCTGCCGGGCCAGCAGGATCGGAACCACCCGAAGGTCCTGGATGATCGACAGCAGCAACCGGCGCAGGCCTTCGCTGTTGCGCCCGGCATCGCGCCCAGCGTGCAGCGCCCAGACCTGGTCGGCCGCGTCCAGGCCCTCGAGCAGGCCTGTCACGGCAGCCTTGTGGCTGCCAAGCGGAAGCGCATCCAGCCCGGCACGCAACCACGGCAGGTCGAACAGCAGGGCCGCCAGCAGGGCGCTGTCGTCGGCCGACAGCAGGGCCAGCGCATCCACGGTATCGGCCAGCACCGGCCAGGAGGCTGACTGGACGTGGTCGGCATCGTCGGCCTGCCAGCGCTGCAGCAGGGCATCGCGCAGCGCGGGGGGCAGCGAGGCCGCCGACGGTCGGTTCAACAAGCCATCCAGGCCGGGGACAGAAGCGCGGTTCACAGCATCATGCAGACAAGATAGAGAGCCCTACACTAGCGCTGGTATCGTTGCCGGACAATCAGAACCGGTTCCATCATGCATTCCTGGAGAGCTGCCATGCGTTTTTCCCGTCTTAGGTTGTTGGCCGCTGCGGCCGTCCTGCTGGCCGTGTCCGGGCCTGCCCTCGCCCAGCGTGTGGTCGAAGGCGATCTGCAGCAGCAGATGTCACCGGCCGAATTCAAGGCCGCCGGCCTGGACAAGCTGAGCCCCACCGAACTGGCCGCCCTCAACGGCTGGCTGCAGGGCAAGGTGGCTGCGGTCAGCGCCGACGTGCGTGAGCAGGTGCGCGAACAGGTGCGCGAAGAAGCACGCGAGGAAGGCCGTCAGGAAGTGATCGTGAAAAACCGCGGCTTCTTCGACTTCGGCAGCAACGAGCCGATCGTAAGCACGCTGCAGGGCGAATTCCGCGGCTTCGGCAAGGGCCGCCGTTACGTGCTGGCCAACAAGCAGGAATGGGAACAGACCGACGAGACCACGCTGGCCGGCGTGCGTCGCACCGATCCGGAAGTGTCCATCGCGCCGGGCATGATCGGTGCGTGGTACCTGCAGATCAAGGGCGTCAACACCCGCGCCAAGGTCCGCCGGGTCAAATGACAGGGCACGCCCCGCGCGGCTGCCGCGCGGGGCGTTGCCGCGTCACGCCTGACGCAGCGCGGCCACCCGCTGGGCCAGTTTCTTGGCCGAAATGCCGCTCCTGGCACCCAGTTCCTGCGCAAACAGCGACACCCGAAGTTCTTCCAGGTCCCAGCGCAAGGCCTGCCACTGTGGGCGGTCGCGCAGGCCACGTGCCTGCGCCTCTTCCAGCGCGTCCAGGAACGGACGCAGCTCCAGCATCCGGGCCTGGTCGCGGGAAGGATCACGCTTGGCGCGCTCGCTGCGCAGGATCATCGCGCGCAGGTAGCGCGGATACTGCGCCAGTGCATCGGCCGGTGTTTCGCGCAGGAACCCGGGGTGGACCAGCGCCGCCAGCTGCTGCTCCAGGTCATCCAGGTTGCCGCGCGCCCAACCCATGAGTGGGGCTTCCAGCAACGGCTTGAGCTCGGCTACATGCGCCAGGATGTTCTCTGCCAGCTTCAGCCGCGCCATCGCCTCGCCAAACAACTCCCGGCCGGCGGCATCGCGCCGCCTGGCGAAGGCAGCCGGGTCGCGGATCTCGCCCAGGCCTTCGGCCAGCACCGCGTTCATGGCCGCGTCGACCAGGTCGCCGCGCAGGCGCTCCTGCGATTCGATCGAGGCATACAGCAGGCCGGTCTTGGGCGGCACCGGCAGCTGCTTGCGCGCCTGCTTTGCCTTGTCGGCCAGCGCGATGTCCATGAGGCGGCGGACGCCCCGCGGGTGCTGTTCCAGCGCTTCGTTGCGGTCGGCGAAGATACGCAGTGAGGCGGATTCGCCGGCATCGACCAGCGCCGGATACGCCGGCACGCCGGCTTCACCGGGCACCTGCGTCGGAATCGGAGCAGCCGGGAAATCGCGCAGCCCTTCGGCCGCCAGCGCGCGACCAGCGCGTGCGGCGAACGCATCGCCGGCCTGCTCGCCGAAGCGCGCGCGCAGCGCCTCCAGCTCGCGCGAGGCGGCCAGCAGCTTGCCCTGCGCATCGTGCAGGCGCAGGTTCATGCGCAGGTGCGGGTCCAGCGCGCTTTCATCAAAATCGATGGCCGCCACCTGCGCGCCGGTGGCGCGCGACAGGAACCGGGCCAGCTCTCCACGCAGGTCGTCGGCGCTGGGAACCGGGAAGGCCTCGGCGAAGGCACGCCCGAAGTCCGGCGCAGGCACGTAGTTGCGGCGCATGGCCTTGGGCAGGCTGCGGATCAGCGCGGAGGCCTTGTCCGCCACGAAGCCCGGCGCGAGCCATGAAAGACGTGCCGGGTCCAGCGCATTGAGCAGATGCAACGGCACATCCAGACTGACGCCATCGTCCTCGCTGCCTGGTTCGAAGCGGTAGTGCAGCGCCAGCCGCGCATCGCCCAGCGGCAGGTACTTGGGATAGCGCTCGGCATCGCTGCCCTCGCCCGGCAGCAGATCGGCCAGCGTCCATGCCAGCGCGCGCCGCTTGTCTGGAGCCAGCGCCTTCCACCAGGCATCCAGCCCGGTGGCCGAGTGGATCTCCGCCGGAATCCGGTCCAGGTACCAGCGCGCCTGCCAGCCTTCATCGGCTACGATACCGGCGCGGCGCAGCTTGGCTTCTTCTTCGCGGGCCTGCTCCAGCACCTTGAGGTTGTCGGCGATGACACTGGCGCGGGTATTGATCTCGCCGGTGACCAGCGCCTGGCGCACGAAAATGTCGTGCGCCTCGCCCGGGGCGATGCGGCCGTAGTGCACCGGCTTCTTCGGCGCCAGCACCAGCCCGAACAGGCTGATCTGCTCCGAGGCCAGCACCTGGCCCTGCGCACGCGACCAGTGCGGATCAAAGTGCTTGCGCAGCAGCAGGTGCGGCAGTTCGGCGATCACCCAGTCCGGCTCGATCGCCGCATTGGTCAGGCCCCACACCTTCTGGGTATCCAGCAGGGTGGCCGCCAGCAGCCACGGCGGCGGCCGCTTGGCCATGACCGAACCGGGGAACGGCAGGAAACGGCGTTGCCGCGGGGCCAGGAAATCGCCCTTGTCGCTGCGGTGGCCGATCTGGGTCGGCAGGCCGGCGATCAGCGCGCGATGCAGGGTCTGGTAGGCCGCGGCACGCACGCGCTCGCTGAAGGCACTGCGGGCCTCGTCGGTCGCTGCCGGGACGGCCGCAGGCGCAGTGGCGGCCGGCGTTTCGGTCTTGCGCTCGCGGGCCAGGCGGGCGGCGCGGTGCTGCTGGCCACGGGTGGCCTTGGCCTTCTCGGCATCATCGCGAACGGGCGCGGGCGCCGACGAACCGGCCAGCAACGGGGCCATTGCACTGTCCGCGGGCTCTTCGCTCCAGCCCAGCTCTTCGCACAGCACCCGCAGCTGGCGGTGCAGCTCGCGCCATTCGCGCATGCGCAGGAAGCCCAGGAAGTGGCGGTCGCACCAGCCGCGCAGCTTGGATTGGGTCAGGTCTTCGTGGGCCTGGCGGTAGCCTTCCCACAGCCGCAGCACGCCGACGAATTCAGAACGTCCGTCGGCAAACAGCGCGTGTGCGTTGTCCGCGGCGGCGCGCGCTTCGGGCGGGCGTTCGCGCGGATCCTGGATGCCCAGGAACGAGGCGATCACCAGCATCGGGCGCAGGCAGCCCTGCGCCTGCGCGGCGACCAGCATGCGGGCCAGCTTCACATCCACCGGCAGGCGCGCCATCTGGCGGCCGATCGGGGTGAGCCGGCGGTCGTTGTCGACCGCGCCCAGCTCGCCCAGCTGCTGCCAGCCATCGGCAATGGCGCGCTCGTCGGGAGCTTCCAGGAACGGGAAATCCTCGATCCGGCCCAGCCCCAGCTGCAGCATGCGCAGGATCACCCCGGACAGGCTGGAACGGCGGATTTCCGGGTCGGTGAATTCGGCGCGCGACTGGAAATCCGCCTCCGCATACAGCCGGTAGCAGATGCCTGCAGAGACGCGCCCGCAACGGCCCTTGCGCTGGTTGGCACTGGCCTGCGAAATCGGCTCGATATGCAGCCGGTCCAGCTTCTGGCGCGGGCTGTAGCGCTTGACCCGGGCCAGGCCCGGATCGATCACATAACGGATGCGTGGCACCGTGAGCGAGGTTTCGGCCACATTGGTGGCCAGCACGATGCGGCGCTTGCTTCCCGGGTTGAACACCGCGTCCTGGTCCTTCACCGACAGCCGCGCGTACAGCGGCAGCACTTCGGTTTCGCGGTACCTGCGCCGTTCCAGCGCCTGGTGCGCGTCGCGGATCTCGCGTTCGCCCGGGAAGAACAGCAGGATGTCGCCACGCGGGTCGAGCCGGGTGATCTCATCCACGGCAGCCACCACGGCATCATTGACGGTGCGTTCGCCATCGCGGCCGCCGTCCTCGTCGCCACCGCCCTCGCCTTCCAGCGGGCGGTAGCGCACTTCCACCGGGAAGGTGCGGCCTTCCACGCTGATCACCGGCGCATCGTCGAAGTGCTGGGCGAAGCGGGAGGTATCGATGGTCGCCGAGGTGACGATCAGCTTCAGGTCCGGCCGCTTGCGCAGCAGCTGCTTGAGATACCCGAGCAGGAAATCGATGTTGAGGCTGCGTTCGTGGGCCTCGTCAACGATGATCGTGTCGTACTGCGACAGCCAGCGGTCGCTGCTGATCTCGGCCAGCAGGATGCCGTCGGTCATGAACTTGATGCGGGTATCGTCCCCGACCCGGTCGGTGAAGCGCACCTGATAGCCGACCAGGGTACCCAGCTCGGAGTGCAGTTCCTGCGCCACGCGGGTGGCTACCGCACGTGCGGCGATCCGCCGCGGCTGGGTACAGCCGATCATCCCGGCCACGCCACGCCCGGCCGCCAGGCACAGTTTAGGCAGCTGGGTGGTCTTGCCCGATCCGGTTTCGCCGGCGATGACCACCACCTGGTGTTCGCGGATCAGCGCGGTGATGCGTTCGGCTTCACGCGCGATCGGCAGGCTGTCGTCCAGACTGACCGACGGCTGGTTGCGCGCCCGCGCCTGGCGCCTCTCCACGGATGCCTCCAAGGCCTGCTGGAATGCCGCCGCCACGCCCGCATCGGCCGGTCTGGCCCGCCAGCGCGAGAGCATGCCGAGCAGACGACCGCGATCACGGCTCATGGCCCCGTCGATGGCGGCCTGCTGCGACGACAGGGACGAAGCTTCGGGTTTTTTGATAGCGGTCATCAATCGAATCGTTTTGAACTTATGAGTGCAACTGAAGGTTAGTCTGACTTATTGTGAAGGCCATCCCATCCAACACGAGGATTTCCCCCATGGCGAAGACCAAGACCCCGGCCAAACCCAAGGCCGCCAAGCAGAAGCTGGCAGCGTCAGCACCGTCTGCCCCGAACATTGATATCGGGATCAAGGAAACGGATCGCAAGAAGATCGCCGATGGCCTGTCGGCGTTCCAGGCGGACGCGTTCACGCTCTACCTGAAGACCCACAACTTCCACTGGAACGTGACGGGTTCGATGTTCAACTCGCTGCACCTGATGTTCGAAACCCAGTACACCGAGCAGTGGGCCGCGCTGGACGACGTGGCCGAACGTATCCGCGCGCTGGGCTTCAATGCCCCGGGCTCCTACCGCGAATTCGCCGCCCTGACCTCGATCGCCGAGGAACCGGGCCTGACCGACAGCGCCGACTGGCGTGAAATGGTACGCCAGTTGGTGGCTGCCAACGAGGCCGTGTGTCGTACCGCCCGCAAGGTGCTGGACGTGGCCGCCGGTGCCGACGACGCTCCGACCGAGGACCTGATGACCCAGCGCCTGCAGACCCACGAAAAGTACGCCTGGATGCTCCGCTCGCTCCTGCAGTAACGCCCGGCCCCGTTCCCCCGATGCTCCGTCGGGGGA
Source organism: Stenotrophomonas sp. NPDC047960 (assembly GCF_043204395.1). Taxonomy (NCBI): domain Bacteria; kingdom Pseudomonadati; phylum Pseudomonadota; class Gammaproteobacteria; order Lysobacterales; family Lysobacteraceae; genus Stenotrophomonas; species Stenotrophomonas sp. NPDC047960. Next base: position 360,636 of record NZ_JBIDBX010000004.1, read on the forward strand.
ATTCCGGACGGGGAACGCCCGCCGGAACCGGTAAACTAGCGCGATGTCTTCCCGCCCCGCGCACGAACTGCTGCACCGCATCTTTGGTTACGACGATTTCCGCGGTCCGCAGCAGGCGATCGTCGAGCATGTCGCGGCCGGCAATGACGCGCTTGTGCTGATGCCCACCGGCGGCGGCAAGTCGCTGTGCTACCAGGTGCCTTCCCTGCTGCGTGAGGGCACCGGCATCGTCATCTCGCCGCTGATCGCGCTCATGCAGGACCAGGTGGAAGCCCTGCGCCAGCTGGGCGTGCGCGCCGAATACCTGAATTCGACCCTGGATGGCGAAACCGCAGCCCGGGTAGAGCGCGAACTGGCTGCCGGCGAGCTGGAACTGCTGTACGTGGCGCCCGAGCGGCTGCTGACCGGCCGTTTCCTGTCCCTGCTGGCGCGCAGCCGCATTGCATTGTTCGCCATTGACGAAGCCCATTGCGTGTCGCAGTGGGGCCACGATTTCCGACCTGAATACCGCCAGCTCACCGTCCTGCACGAGCGCTGGCCGGATGTGCCGCGCATCGCGCTGACCGCCACCGCCGACCCGCCGACCCAGCGCGAGATCGCCGAGCGGCTGGACCTGACCAATGCCCAGCACTTCGTCAGCTCTTTCGACCGCCCCAACATCCGCTACACCGTGGTCCAGAAGGACAACGCCAAGCGCCAGCTGCTGGATTTCCTGCGCGGCCACCGCGATGAAGCGGGCATCGTGTACTGCATGTCGCGGCGCAAGGTCGAGGAGACCGCCGAATTCCTGTGCAGGGAGGGCATGAACGCCCTGCCCTATCACGCCGGCCTGCCGGCCGAGGTGCGCGCGGCCAACCAGCGCCGCTTCCTGCGCGAAGACGGCATCGTAATGTGCGCCACCATCGCCTTCGGCATGGGCATCGACAAGCCCGACGTGCGTTTCGTCGCCCACACCGACCTGCCCAAGTCGATGGAAGGCTACTACCAGGAAACCGGCCGTGCCGGCCGCGACAGCGAGCCGGCCGAGGCCTGGCTCTGCTACGGCCTGGGCGACGTGGTACTGCTGAAGCAGATGATCGAGCAATCCGAAGCGGGCGAAGAGCGCAAGGCGCTGGAACGTTCCAAGCTGGACCACCTGCTGGGCTACTGCGAATCCATGCAGTGCCGCCGACAGGTGCTGTTGGCCGGCTTCGGTGAAACCTATCCGCAGCCGTGCGGCAACTGCGACAACTGCCTGCAGCCGCCCGATGCCTGGGATGCCAGCGTGGCCGCCCAGAAGGCGCTGAGCTGTGTGTACCGCAGCGGGCAGCGGTTCGGCGTGGGCCACCTGATCGACATCCTGCGTGGCGGCGAGAACGACAAGATCCGCCAGTTCGGACATACCGAACTGAGCACCTACGGCATCGGCAAGGATCTCGACGCACGCACCTGGCGCAGCGTGTTCCGCCAACTGGTCGCCGCCGGCCTGCTGGAGGTGGACAGCGACGCCTACGGCGGTCTGCGCCTGACCGATGGCAGCCGCCAGGTCCTCAAGGGCGAGCGCAAGGTCATGATGCGCCGCGAAAGCGCCAGGACCCGCGAACGCGAGCGCGGCGGCCAGCGCACCGGCCTGTCGGTGCTGCCGCAGGACCTGGCCCTGTTCAACGCCCTGCGCGGCCTGCGCGCCGAGCTGGCGCGCGAGCAGAACGTACCGGCCTTCGTGATCTTCCACGACAGCACCCTGCGCAATATCGCCGAACAGCGCCCTACCAGCATCGACGCGCTGGGCCGAGTGGGCGGGATCGGTGGCACCAAGCTGTCCCGCTATGGCGAGCGGCTGGTCGAAATCGTCCGCGAAGAAGGCTGATGCGCGCGGCCCCAGCCGGACCCACGTCCAGAGTTGAATCCCCCGTTCAGGCACGGGTGCGCGCTGTGCAATTTGGCGCTAAGGTGGCGCCCATGTCCGCCGGTGGCCTGCTCCTGCGAGTGGTATTGATGCTCAGCCTGTTGCTCAACGGGCTGAACGCGGCCATGGCCGGCCCCATGGTGCTGGCCATGGCCACGCCCACCGCCGCAGAGGACGCGTCCGCACCGCCCTGCCATGGCCAGGACCATGCCGCCCTGCACAGCACCCCGGCCCAGACACCGGCCCCGGCGCCGGACGACGGCGAGCACTGCAGGATCAAGGACTGCCTGCGCAGCTGCGCCCAGCAGCCCAGCCTGACCGCCCAGATCGCCTGGCTTCCGATACCCCCACCGCCGTCGCCGGTGCTGCTGCACGCGGCGCAGCCGTCCCTGCCCAGCCCGCCGCTGGACCGCATCACCCGCCCTCCCATCGCCTGAGCGCGCGTTCACCACGAACGCCTGCGTAACCGCGATGCCGTGCTGATGCACGCGCGTCCTGCCGGCACCTGCGCGTGCCCTCGGATCCGATTCGGAGTTGCAATGTCACACCCCTCTTTCCCCGGCGCGGGCGCCCCGCCCGTACCGTCGCGACGCCTGTTCGTGCAGGGCCTGGCCGCTGGCGGCGTGGTTGCCGGCCTGGCCGGTGCCGTACCCGCGCGTGCCCTGGCCAGCGCCGGTCCGCGCGTGGCCACCGCCCCCCAGGTGCTCAGCGGCCAGCAGTTCCAGCTGAGCATCGGCGAATCGCAGGCCAACTTCACCGGCCGCACCCGTCCGGCGATCACCGTCAACGGCAGCCTGCCCGCACCGATCCTGCGCTGGCGCGAGGGCGACACCGTCAACGTGCGCGTGGCCAACGCCCTGCAGGGCCACCCCACCTCCATCCACTGGCACGGCATCCTGCTGCCGGCCAACATGGACGGCGTGCCCGGCCTGAGCTTCAACGGCATCGCCCCGGGCGAGGCCTACCAGTACCGGTTCACCCTCAAGCAGTCCGGCACCTACTGGTATCACAGCCACTCCATGTTCCAGGAACAGGCCGGGCTGTACGGCGCGCTGATCATCGATCCGCTGCAGCCGGCCCCCTACCGGTTCGACCGCGAACACGTGATCCTGCTCTCGGACTGGACCGACATGGACCCCGGTGCACTGTTCCGGCGCATGAAGAAGCTGGCCGAGCACGATAACTACTACAAGCGCACGCTGCCCGATTTCCTGCGCGACGTGCGCCGCGATGGCTGGAGCGCGGCCACCGCCGACCGCGGCATGTGGGGCCGGATGCGGATGACCCCCACCGACATTTCCGACATCAACGCCCACACCTACACCTACCTGCTCAACGGCACCGCACCGGCCGGCAACTGGACCGGTTTGTTCCGCAGCGGCGAAAAGGTGCTGCTGCGTTTCATCAACGGCGGTTCGATGACCTACTTCGACGTGCGCATTCCCGGCCTGAAGATGACCGTGGTCGCCGCCGACGGTCAGTACATCCACCCGGTGAGCATCGACGAATTCCGCATCGCGCCGGCCGAAACCTTCGACGTGATCGTCGAACCGAGCGGCCAGGATGCCTTCACCATCTTCTGCCAGGACATGGGCCGTACCGGCTACGCTGCCGGCACCCTGGCCGTGCGCCACGGGCTGCAGGCGCCGATTCCCACCCGTGACCCGCGCCCGCTGCTGACCATGAGCGACATGGGGCATGACATGGGTGCCATGGGCCACGACATGAAAGGCATGGAAGGCGGCTGCGGCGCCCACATGGGCCACGCTGGCCATGGCGGTGGCGAAAAGGCCCCGCGCCACGCACCGAGCGAGAACGGCAACCCGCTGGTCGACATGCAGAGCTCGGCCACGGAGCCCAAGCTCGACGACCCCGGCATCGGCCTGCGCGACAACGGCCGCCAGGTGCTCACCTATGGCGCGATGCGCAGCCTGTTCGAGGATCCCGACGGGCGCGAGCCGTCGCGCGAGGTCGAGCTTCACCTCACCGGGCACATGGAGAAATTCAGCTGGTCCTTTGATGGCATTCCGTTTGCCAGCGCCGAACCGCTGCGCCTGAACTACGGTGAGCGCATGCGCATCGTGCTGGTCAACGACACGATGATGCAGCACCCCATCCACCTGCACGGGGTGTGGAGTGACCTGGAAAACGCCGCCGGCGAATTCCACCTGCGCAAGCACACCATCGACATGCCACCCGGCACCCGCCGCAGCTACCGCGTGCGCGCCGATGCACTGGGCCGCTGGGCCTACCACTGCCACCTGCTTTACCACATGGAAGCAGGGATGATGCGCGAAGTGAGGATCGAAGAATGAAGGCACTCACTGTTGCGCTTCTGACCGCCATGGCCACACCTGCCTGGGCCCAGTCGCGTGGGCACACCGATGCAGCCCCGGCGGCTGCACCGGCAGCGGTCGACCATTCGAAAATGGACCACTCGAAAATGGACCATTCAACGATGGACCATTCGACCATGGACCACGGCGGCAACGACCACGCGCAGATGGATCACTCGACGATGGATCACGCCGCCATGGGCCATGGCACCGCGCCCAGCGAACCGCGTGAGCCTATCCCGCCGGTCACCGACGCTGACCGTACGGCCGCCTTCCCGCCCATCAACCATGATGCGATGGAACACGCGCCCGACGTCCACAGCCTGCTGCTGATCAACCGGCTGGAACACTGGGATGGCCAACACGGGACCGGCCAGGCCTGGGAAGCCAGCGGCTGGGTCGGCGGCAACATCAACCGCCTGTGGCTGCGCAGCGAAGGCGAACGCAGCGGCGGGCGCACCGAATCGTCCGATCTCGAAGTGCTGTACGGGCGCAGCGTGTCGCCATGGTGGGACGTGCTCGTGGGCGTGAAGCAGGACTTCCGCCCGGCGGAATCGCGCACCTGGGCCGCGTTCGGCATCCAGGGCCTGGCCCCGTACAAGTTCGAAACCTCGGCGACGGCGTATGTCGGCGAAGGCGGACAGGTGGCGGCCACGATGGAGGTCGAGTACGAGCTGCTGCTCACCAACCGCCTGATCCTGCAGCCACTGGTGGAGGCCACGCTCGCCGCCAAGGACGAACCCGAGCACGGCATGGGGACGGGCCTGAACAAGGTCGAGGCTGGCTTGCGCCTGCGCTACGAGTTCAGCCGTCGCTTCGCCCCTTACATCGGCATCAGCCACGAGCGCCTGTTCGGCGACACGGCCGACTACCACCAGGCGGCGGGCGAGCACACCCGCGACACCCGCTGGGTGGCCGGCGTGCGGGTCTGGTTCTGATGGCACTGCAGATCCGACGTGCAACGCCTGCCGATGCCGAGCTGCTCTCCGCCGTGGCCATTGCCACGTACACAGAGACCTTTGGCGATTCGTATCCGCCGCAGGACCTGCATGAATTCCTCGAGGCGCACTACGCTCCCGCACCCCAGCTTCGCGAGCTTGAAGACCCGCTCAGTGCCGCATGGCTGCTCTTCGATGGACGGCAGGCGATCGGCTATCTCGCCGCAGGGCCGAACAGCCTGCCCCATGCACTGGCGACGGAAGGCGATATCGAACTGAAGCGGCTGTATGTGCAGACCAGCCATCAGGGCGGCGGGCATGGGGCACGGTTGATGGACGCGTTCCTGGACTGGCTGGACCAGCCCCGGCGCCGCACCCTGTGGGTGGGCGTCTGGTCGGAGAACGTTGGCGCGCAGCGCTTCTACGCGCGCTACGGCTGTGTGCAGGTGGGCAGCTATGAATTCCCGGTGGGCGAAAGCCGCGACCTGGAATTCATCCTGCGCCGGCCCTGAGCAGGGCCGGCGCACGGACCGCCTGGGCGATCAGAAATCGAACAGGTCCGACAGGAAACTTTCCTTCTTCTTCTTGCGGTAGCCCTGCGCATCGCCGTAATGCTGCTGGCCCAGGTGGCGGGTGTCACGGTGCTGCACCTGCTGATGGACCTGCTGCGTCGGCGGAGGCTGCGGCACCGGGGCGGGCGCAGCGGCACCGGCCGAACGCTCGATGATCTTGTCCAGCTCACCGCGGTCCAGCCACACGCCCCGGCACTGCGGGCAGTAATCGATTTCGATGCCCTGGCGCTCGGACATCACCAGCGCCTGGGTCGTACATACGGGGCATTGCATCGATTTGGCTCCATTCGGGGTCAGGCTCTGACTGTACCGTGACCGACCTGAGCGGCGCACAACAGCCCAACGCCTGGCTGACGTTTTTTGCACGATCCCCTCACCCGCCGCTGCCCATACTGCCGCGCCTTTCCACCCAAACCCTGCAGGGGACCCGCGTCATGCTGTTGTCCAAGCGCCATGTGACACCGCGCGTGCTGTTGATTGAAGACACCGAAGACACCCGTGAACTGAGCCGCATGGCGCTGGAAAGCCAGGCCTGCGACGTGGCCGCCGTCAGCTCGGCAGAAGCCGCCCTGGGCCTGTTGCAGGCCGGCGAGCGCTTCGACCTCGTATTCACCGACGTCTGCCTGGGCGGGCTGAGCGGCATTGAAGCCGCCCACCGCATCCGCCAGCACCAACCGAGCCTGCCGGTACTGGTCACCTCCGGCCTGCAGCCGGAACGGGTGACCCCCCAGCTGGCCCCCGGCATCCACTTCCTGCCCAAGCCGTATTCGATGAGCGAGCTGCTGGATGCCATCCGCGCCTGTTTCGGCGACGAGGATGTGGATCGCGCGGCCTGAGGCCCCCGCGTAAGGGGCGCGCTGGCCACGCCCCGCTTTCATCAGGATTTCATCAACCCCTGCGCATCGTTCGGCACGTGAACCTCCCTTGCCGGACTCCTGATCATGCAGACCCGATTGCTGCTTGGCACTCCCCTGTTGCTGCTGGCCTCGCTCACCGACGTGCGTGCTGACGACTTCGTTACCTGCGAAAGCCGCGACAACCGCTACCAGTCCTGTGCGTTGCCCTACGCCGGCTATGTAACGCTGGATCGCAAGCTGTCCGGCGCTGATTGCCGCCAAGGGCGCAGCTGGGATTACGACCGCCGCAATGTGTGGGTGGACGATGGCTGCCGCGCCTCTTTCCGGGTGCGCGGCGATGACCGGCACCATGACCGCGATGACGACAACCACGATGCGAAGGTGGCTGCCGGCGTATTGGTTGGTGCGGCAATTTTGGGCGCGCTGGTGCACAACGCCAACAAGCAGGACGAGCGCTACGACGATGGCAACTACCAGGGCGCGCGCCATAGCTCGTACGTGCCGAACTGGATGGTCGGTGAGTTCGAGGGCTACAACCCGATGTACAACACCGACATCCGCATGCGCATCGAAGCCGATGGCCGGATGTCCGCCCAGGCCAGCGGGCAGAATCTGTCCGGCTGGGTCAATGGTGGACAGCTCAACGTGGGCAACAGCGTGTTCGACATCAACCAGAGCCGCGACGGATTCGTCACCACCGAAGTGGGCGACCGCCAGAACGAAGTGCGCTACCGCCGCGTGCGCTGAGCGGCAAGGCGGTGCCGGCCTGTGCCGGCACCCGCTTCAGTTTACCTGCCCGCCACCTTGCAGCTCAGGCGCGTGCCGTAGAACTCCAGCGTGGCCTCGCCCTGGTGCTCCCAGAACTCCACGCCCTCGCGGGTGTAGCGGCTGCCGCTGGCTGAGGGCGCGGCAAACGCGATGGCCTGGTCGCGGCCCAGCCGGATCACCGCCGCCTGCGGGTCAAACTCATTGTGGAACACCACCGAGAGCGGCTTGCTGGCGTCGTCGCACTGGTATTGGGTTGCCGCCGGTCCCGGCCCATTGGCCGCGGCCAGGCGCAGCTCGACGATGCGGGTCTGGTACGACTCGAGCAGGCAGCGGCTGGCGTCCACCGCCTGCCAGCAGGCATCGCGGCCCTTGATCCAACCGCGCTGTTCAGCAGCCACGTCCAGCTCGCCCGGCCCGGTCTGCGCCGCCTTGTACAACCCGGCCAGCTCGCGATCCAATGCCGACAGCCGCGCGTCGCCGCAGACGGTCTTCTCTGCATCCGAGCCGGCCTTGGCGCAGTCGAACGACGGGCCCTCGGAACCCGCCGCAGGCAGCGCCGCTGGTGCGGGCGCCGGCTTCGGCGATCTGGACGCGGCTTCGCTCGTGGCAGGCGCGGTGGGTGCAGCCGTCGTATCAGTCGGCGTGGGTTTGCAGGCCACAAGCGCGAGTGCGCCCAGGCCGATCAGGACAAAACGGTTCATGGCACCTCCACAGCGCCGTTACTCAACCGACATAGTCTGCGCCACGCCACGCTCAGGCGGCGTGTACATGGCCTATTCAATGGTGCAGTCTTCGACGCGGACGGTATCGGGCAACACCTCGATGCTACCCACCGCCAGCTGCTCCAGGATCGTTTCCGGCCCACGCCAGCTGCGCCACTGCAACCCGACACTGGCAGCGCGCGCGTCATGGATGCGATCCACCACCGGCAGTGTCCAGCCGCGACGGTCGTACTCGGCCAGCCATTGCGGGCAGCGCTGGGCCAGGACGTCACGCGGACGCTTCACCAGCGCCTCGCAATCCTCCCGCTGGAACGGTGTCCAGCCGCTCACCAGATAGCGCTGGAACGCCGGGCCGCCGTTGGTCAGCGCGGCCACATGCGCATCTGCCACATCACGGACATCGATCCCCCGATGCAGCCGGTACAACAGCATGCGTTCCGGCGGCTCCGGAAAGCAGCGCGACATCCGGATCACGCGCACATCCAGGTCGGGTCCTGCGGCCTCTTCCAGCCACTGTTCGGCGGCCAGCTTGGACCGGTGGTAGACGGTGCGGGGCTGGGGCGTGGTCTGTTCGTCCACCCAGGTACAGCGCCCCGGTACGATGGCGTGTCCGTACAGCGCAGTGGTACTGGTGAACACCAGCCGCCGCACTCCTGCTTCGCGCGCCAGCATTGCCAGCGTGCGGGTGCCTTCCACGTTGATGCGCTGGAATTCGCTGTCGCTGAAAAGGCCCACGTGCGGCGCGTGCAACGCAGCGGCATGGATGACCGCGTCCACGCCCTGCAGCGCCCTGGCGAGCACCCGGGTATCGGTGAAATCGGCCACGTGACGCGTGGTCGCAAACGGACTGCGGTCAATGCCCACCACCTCGTGGCGGGCGGCCAGGGCGCCAAAGATGGCGCGACCAACCCGGCCTGAACTTCCTGTCAGGAGAATCTTCACTGGAGAGCACATGTCAGCGCCCGGGAGCTACCGGGATCAATGGATTGTATCCACCGGAAACACGCTCTGGCATACAACGAGTATGACACCGGTGGCGAGTGCTGCGCGTTGTGACCGACGTCTTCGCCAGAAACAAAAGAGGCGCCCATCGGGCACCTTTAGTTATCTGATGCAGTGGTGGGCCGTGATGGATTCGAACCATCGACCAAAAGATTAAAAGTCTTCTGCTCTACCGACTGAGCTAACGGCCCATTGCATGCCCCGACTTCGCGCCGGGGGTGCGCATTCTAACCCATCTTGCGCCGCAGGCGTACCCCGGCGATCAGGCGTAGCGGGTCGGGTCGGCCACGCCGGCGTCGGCGAAGCCCTGCGCGCGCAGGCGGCAGGCATCGCAGTGGCCGCACGCCGCGCCGCTGTCGTCGGCGTTGTAGCAGGACACGGTCAGGCCGAAATCCACGCCCAAGCGCACGCCTTCACGCACGATGTCGGCCTTGCTCAGGAACTGCAGCGGTGCATGTATCTGGATGCCCGCCCCTTCCACGCCGGCCTTGGTGGCCAGGTTGGCCAGGGTCTGGAAGGCGCTGATGAACTCGGGGCGGCAGTCCGGGTAGCCGGAGTAGTCCACCGCGTTGACACCACAGAAGATGTCGTTGGCGCCCAGCACTTCGGCCCAGCCCAGCGCGACTGACAGCATGATGGTGTTGCGTGCCGGCACGTAGGTGACCGGGATGCCCTCGCCGCCCGCTTCGGGCACGTCGATGTCGTCGGTCAGCGCCGAGCCGCCGATGCTGCGCAGGTCCACGTTGACGGTCTTGTGCGCGACCACGCCCAGCGCCTTGGCCACGGCGGCGGCGGCGTCCAGTTCGGAGGTGTGGCGCTGGCCGTAACGCACGCTCAGGGCATGCACGGCGAAGCCCTGCTCGCGGGCCATGGCGACGACGGCGGCGGAATCCATGCCGCCGGACAGGAGGACAACTGCGTTCTTCATGAGGGTGTTTCCGGTGGGTTGCGGGAAAGCCAGCACGCTGTCCCGCGCCGGTACATCAAGGGGGCAACGAACGGGCTCAGCGGCCCGGTTCGTCGTCCCAGAGAATTTTGTGCAACTGCATCTGGAAGCGCACCGGGAGGCGGTCTTCGACGAGCCAGTCGGCCAGCTCGCGCGGGCTGACCTGGCCCTTGCTGGGCGAGAACAGCACCATGGAGCGTTCGTTCAAGCGGTGCTCGCGCACCATCGCGCGCGCCCAGTCGTAGTCTTCGCGGCTGCACAGCACGAACTTGATCTGGTCACGGCGGGTCAGCAGCGGCAGGTTTTCCAGGCGGTTGCGCCCCACTTCGCCCGAACCGGGAGTCTTGAGGTCGACCACGCGCGACACGCGCGGGTCCACGCCGCTGACATCCAGTGCGCCGGAGGTTTCCAGCGAGACGTCCAGGCCGGCGTCGCAGAGCTTCTCAAGCAGCACCAGGCAGCGCTTCTGCGCCAGCGGCTCGCCACCGGTCACGCACACGTGGTGGACGCCCTGGGCCAGCACTTCGCGCACGATCTCGTCGATGTCCCACCAGGTGCCGCCGTGAAAGGCGTAGGCGGTGTCGCAGTAGGTGCAGCGCAGCGGGCAGCCAGTCAGGCGCACGAACACGGTCGGCCAGCCGGCTGCATCGGCTTCGCCCTGCAGGGAGGTAAAGATCTCGGTGATCTTCAGCCGTGGCAGGGGCGACTGCACGATCTCGCTGGGGAGCGCGGCGGCGGCGGACTGGGGGGTGGTCATCGTGGGGGTCTGGTGTGCGGATACGGAAACGAGAGCAGCCAGGCAAAGCCTGGCTCTACGGTGCCCGAAACAGCCGGGCCGACCTTTGATTATACCGGCCTTGACCGGTCGGGGCCTCAGCGGATCTGCTGGCCGAGGCGGATGGCCTGCAGACGGTCCTGCGCGGTGCGCGCGGCGTCGGAGCCGGGATAGGTGTTGACGACCTGCTCCAGGGTGGCCTGGGCTTCCTCGATCCTGCCTTCGCCGTACTGGGAAAGGCCGATCTTCAACAGGCCACCAGAGGCCTTGTCGTGGGTTGGGTAACGCGCGATGAGGTCGCGGAACTGAGCCTCGGCGAGCGGGAAATTGCGGGTGGCGTAGTAGCTTTCACCCAGCCAGTACAGCGCGTTGGGGGTGTAGACGCCATTGGGGTAGAGCTCGAGGAAGCTCAGGAACAGCTGGGCCGAGTCGTCGTACTTGCCGGCCTTGAGCGAATCAAAAGCCACGTTGTACGCGGTGCGCTCGTCGCCGCTGGCAGCAAGGCTGCCCGGGTCACCATGCACGGAGGGCGGCCGCTCGATGGCGGCCGCTGCCGGTACGGCGGGCTTCGGGGCGACGGCCGGTGCATTCGTGGCCGGAGCGGCCGGAAGGATCGGGGCCGAGCCACCTTCGATACGGTTCAGACGCCCGTCCAGGTCCAGGTACTGGTCCTGCGAGGTCTGCTTGAGCTGGGCGTTTTCGTTCTGGAGCTGCTCAACCGTGCTCTGCAGCTGCTGGATCTGCTGCCGAAGCTGGTTGACCTGGTTCAACAGGTCCTGGTTGGAACTGTTGTTGTAGGCCTGCTGCTCAAGCGCGCCAACGCGGTCGGCCAGGCTCTGCCGCTGGGCCTGCGCCGGTGCGGCAGCCAAGAAGGCTGCCGCAACGACCAGCATCAGGTTTTTGATGCCGATGCGCATGGATTACTGCGCGGTGTAGACGATTTCGACGCGACGGTTCTGCGACCAGCAGGACTCGGCCGATTCGGTGCAGACCGGACGCTCTTCACCGTAGGACACGACGGTGATCTGGCTGGCCGAACCACCGTTGGCCTGCAGCGCCGAGGACACGGCGTTGGCACGACGCTCACCCAGGGCCTGGTTGTAGGCGCGCGAACCGCGCTCGTCGGTGTGACCCTGCAGGGTCATGCGCGACGACGGACGGTCACGCAGGTACTTGGCGTGGCACGCCATCTGGGCCTGGAATTCCGGCTTGATTGCGTCCTGGTCCAGGTCGAAGTACACAACGCGCTGGCGCAGGCAGGCATCGGTGTCCAGGTCGCCCGGGCCGTACAGGCCGGAGGTCGACGGGCCGGTCGGCTGCGAGGTGCTGCCGGTGTCAACCGGAGCAGCCGGCTGTTCCTTGACCTTCTTCGAGCAACCGGCCAGAGCGGCCACGGACAGCAGGGAGACAAGCAAAACGCGGGTGGTCTTGTTCATGTAGTTACCTTTGAGGCTCCTAAAGCCGGATGTAGGGATGAATACGTGCGGATCTTAACACTCTGTTAGCGCTTTGTACGGTATGGCGACCAAGAAGGCTCGCGAACATCACCGTCGGCCAGGACCAGCCGCTGGCGCACGCGCGCATCAGCCGACACGGCATACAACACGCCACGACCACCCTCGCGGGCGGCGTACAGCACCATGCTTGCGTTGGGCGCAAACGTGGGGGACTCATCCAGCGAGCCCGGCGACAGCGTGCTCCAGCGCGGGGACCCCAGGCTGCTGTCCATCATCGCGATCTTGTAGGTATTGCCGCTGCCCTGCGCCACGACCAGCTTCTTGCCGTCGTAGGACATGCTCGGGGTGGCGTTGTAGTTGCCCTGGAAAGTCACGCGCGAGGCGCTGCCACCGCTCGAGGACACCTGGTAGATCTGCGGGCGGCCGCCACGGTCGGAGGTGAAGTAGACGCTGGAACCGTCTGCGCTCCAGGTCGGCTCGGTGTCGATGGCGAAGTGGTTCGTGAGCTGGGTCAGCTGCTTGCTGCCCAGGTCCATCACGTAGATTTCCGGGTTGCCGCTGCGCGACAGCGACAGGGCCAGTCGGCGGCCATCAGGCGAGAACGACGGGGCGCTGTTGATGCCGCGGAAGCTGGTCACCAGCTCACGGGCGCCGGTGGCGATGTTCTGGATGTAGATCGCCGAATTGCCACGTTCGAAGCTCACATAGGCCAAGCGGTTGCCGTCCGGGCTCCACGAAGGCGACAGCAGCGGCTCGGCCGAACGCACGATGGTCTGCGGATTGAAACCGTCCGAATCAGCCACCATCAGCGCGTAGCGCATGGCATCGCCCTTGCCGCTGGCGGTGACGTAGGCGATGCGGGTCCAGAAGGCGCCGCGCACACCGGTGATCTTTTCGTAGATGGCGTCGGCCATCTGGTGGGCAACGTCGCGCATGGCATTGCCACGGGCGGTCATCGCCAGGCCCAGCAGGCGCTCGCCCTTGGGCACGTCATACAGCTCGTACTCGACGCGGTAGGCGCCGGCACCGGCGTCCATGACGCGGCCGACCACGATGTAGTTCTGCTTCAGCGCGCGCCAGGTGGCGAACTGGATCTCACCGCCACGGGTCGGCTTTTCGACGATCTGCGCTTCGGGGAGGGTGCGGAACTGGCCCGAACGCTCCAGGTCGGCGCGGACCACCTGCGCCACGTCGGTCTGCGGGGCAGCGGTTGAGCCCTGGTAGGGCATGGGCACCACGGTGATGGGCAACGCGGAGGCGTTACCGCCGATGATGTCGATGTCCAGGCCCCTCTGCTGCGCGGCGGCGGCGAAAGGCAGGAACAACAAAGCCGCGAACACGGCAAACCAGCGAGGCATCTTCTTCATGGGCGCTCTATAGGGGGAAAACCAGATCGAGGGATAACAGCAGTGCGGTGAACGGTTTCGCAATCATGAACCAACCGGGTGTGAAATCCGAGTGGTCGTGGCCGCGGAAATCACAGCGCATTAACGAAACGCGGCACCGGGCCGCCCGGGATCAGTTGTCCTGGGCGGTAAAGGTGAAGTTGAGCTGGCGCGAGAACACTTCTTCAAAGCCGCGGTACGGCAGCGGCTGGGCGTTCAGCACAGCGGCTTCGATGGAGCGGCGGCCGGCCTCGTCAAACGGGCAGTCCGGGCTGACCTTGGCCGAACTCACGTTGCCGCCGGGCAGCTGCACGATCACGATCTTGCAGCGCTGGCCGAACGGTACGTTGTCCGGGCGGGTCCACGAGGCAAGCACCTTATGCTGGATCGCTGCGGCGTACTTGGCGCGCAGGTCGTCGCTGGTACCGCCGCCGCCGGCGGCCGGCTGCGCGGCGCCGCTGGAACCGGCGGTGGACTGGCCTGCAGCGGCCCGCGCGGCGGCCAGCTGGCGCAGCTTCTGCTCGGCCAGCTTGGCTTCCTTCTCTGCCGCCTCGCGGCGGCTGCGGATCTCGGCGATCTTCTTCTGGCGCTCGGCTTCGGCCTTTACGTCGTTGGCCTTCTGCTCCTGCTCGGCGAGCTTCTTTTTCTGCGCGGCCTCTTCCTGCTGCTTGGCCAGCCGCAGTTTCTGCTCGGCCTCTTCCACGCGCTTGCGTTCGGTCAGGTCGATCTGCTCCTGGCGGCGCTTGGCTTCCTGCTCCTGCTTGGCCTTCTCGGCCGAGATCGACATCGCGTTGACCGCGGCCTGGTCGACCGTATCGGGCTGCGCGATGCGCTCCTGGGCGTTCTGCTGCTGCGGGGTGGGCGCGTCCTGCGGGCGCGGCTCGGGCAGCGGCTGCGGCGGCGGCACGGTGTCTTCTTCCACCGGGATCGGCTCGGCCACCGGCTCGGGCAGGTCAGGCAGTTTTTCCGAGGCGCGCAGCGCCTGGCGTGCCGCGGCGGCTTCCGAGGCCGACAGCTGCAGGCTGGCTTCAATGGCCGGATCGCCCGCGGCCGCTTCAGTGCTGCGCTGGGGCGACCACAGCCAGGCGGCGATGAACACCAGCGCGAGCAGCACGTGGACCAGGATCGCCAGAGCGATCGGCAGGCCCCACTCGCCTTCCGGCTGGCGCTGCGGTGGCAGGGCTTCAGCGTGCATCGGTCGCCAGACCCACCTTTTCCACGTTGGCGCGCTTGATCACGTCCATCGCCGCGACCACCTTTTCGTAGGCAACGGCTTTGTCGGCGGCCACGATCACGCGCAGGTTCTTGTCCTGCGCGGCGAGCGCGCCGAGCTGGGCCTGCAGCTGGCCGGCCTCCATCGGGGCGGGCTCCTTCGCTTCAGGCAGCTTCAGGCTCAGCTGGCCGTCCAGGCGCACCGAGACGATCACCGGGTCCTGCTTGCTCTCCAGCGCCTTGGCCTGCGAACTGGGCAGGTCCACTTCAAAGCTCAGGGTGAGCAGCGGCGCGGTGACCATGAAGATGATCAACAACACCAGCATGACGTCGATGTAAGGCACGACGTTGATTTCGGATTTGAGCTTGCGGCGCTTGCGGCGGCCGATGGCAGCGGTCATGGCAGGGTCCTTGTGCTGGGCACTTACTCGTCGCCCGCGGACTGGCGCTGCAGGATCGAGCTGAACTCTTCGGCGAAGGTCTCGAAGCGGACCGACAGGCGCTCGACGCGGGTGGTGAAGCGGTTATAGGCCCACACCGCCGGGATGGCCACGAACAGGCCGATGGCGGTGGCGAACAGGGCTTCGGAAATACCCGGCGCGACCGAGGCGATACCGGCCTGCTCGCCGCTGTTGATCATGTCATGCATGGTCACCATGATGCCGAACACGGTGCCGACCAGTCCCACGTACGGGGCGGTGGAACCGATGTTGGCCAACAGTTCCAGGCTGCGCTCCATCTGGTCCACCTCACGGGTGAAGGTGGTGCGCATGGCGCGCTGGGCACCTTCCAGCTGGGCGCGGCCATCCAGGCGGCGCTTGTCGCGCAGGCGGGTGAATTCGCGGAAACCGGCTTCGAAGATCGCCTCCAGGCCGCCCACCTTGCGGTTGCGGTCGGTGGCGGCGCTGTACAGCTTGCCGAGGTCGGCACCCGACCAGAAGCGGCTTTCGAACTCATCGGCTTCGCGGTTGGCGGCGTTGAACACGCGCGCCTTGCGGAAGATGATCACCCAGCTGATGAACGAACCGGCCAACAGCAGCAGCACGATGATCTTCACCGGCAGGCTGGCCTTGATCATCAGGTCCAGGTAATTGATGCCACCGCCGTGCGCGGCCTGGGCGACGGTCTGCGACGCGGCGCTGGTGACTTCCTGCGGCAGCGCTTCGACCACCGTGGCCTGCAGGGCCAGGAGCATTCCGATCATCCGTTGTTCCTCAATATGCGGCTGTTTGAATTACGTGGGGTTTCAGCGCGGCGTGGAGAGCATCGTCCATGCCGCGCGGCTTGAATGTGGCAGCGTCCAGTGCCGCGATTTTCACCTGCGCGGTCAGCAGCGTTTCATCGCCGCGACACACCGCCTGGTCGAACACCATGCTGGCGCGCTTGCACTGCACCAGCGTGGCGGTCACGTCCAGCGCGTCGTCCAGCCGCGCCGGCTTCAGGAACTCCATGGTCATCGACCGGACCGCGAACACCAGGCCATGCTCGGTGCGGGTGCGTTCCTGGCCGTAGCCCAAAGCCCGCATCCATTCGGTGCGGGCCCGTTCCATGAAGGCCACGTAGCGGGCGTGGTAGACCACCCCGCCAGCGTCGGTATCTTCCCAATATATGCGTGTCGGCCAACTGAACCGCGGATCAACCGACATCCGGGACCTCCGCGAACAGGTCGGCCGGCGGATTCTTCGGCTTCAGGCCCAGGTGGCGGTAGGCCTTCTGGGTGGCCATGCGGCCACGCGCGGTGCGCACCAGGAAACCCTGCTGGATCAGGTAGGGTTCGACCACGTCTTCCAGCGTGCCGCGCTCTTCAGACAGGGCCGCGGCCATCGATTCCACGCCCACCGGGCCGCCGTCGAAGTAATCGATCAGCGTGCGCAGCATGCGCCGGTCGAGGTCGTCGAAGCCTTCCGGGTCCACTTTCAGCATCTGCATGGCGGCCTGCGCCACGTCCTGGTCGATGTGGCCGGCAGCCTTGACCTGGGCGTAATCGCGCACGCGGCGCAGCAGCCGGTTGGCGATACGCGGGGTGCCGCGCGAACGCCGCGCGATTTCGGCCGCACCGTCGGCGGTGCAGTCGATGCCGAGGATGGCCGCCGAGCGCCGCACGATCCGGGTCAGTTCCTCGGGGGTATAGAACTCCAGCCGGTGCACGATGCCGAAGCGGTCGCGCAGCGGCGCGGTCAGCAGGCCGGCCCGGGTGGTGGCGCCAATCAGGGTGAACGGCGGCAGGTCGATCTTGATCGAGCGGGCCGCGGGGCCCTCGCCGATCATGATGTCGATCTGGAAATCTTCCATCGCCGGGTACAGCACTTCTTCCACCACCGGCGACAGGCGGTGGATCTCATCGATGAACAGCACATCGTGCGGCTGCAGGTTGGTGAGCAGCGCGGCCAGATCGCCGGCCTTTTCGATCACCGGCCCGGAGGTCACCCGCAGCGCCACGCCCAGTTCGTTGGCGATCACATGGCTCAAGGTGGTCTTGCCCAGGCCGGGCGGACCGAAGATCAGCACATGGTCCAGCGCATCGCCACGGGCCTTGGCTGCTTCGATGTAGATCGACAGCTGCTCGCGCACGGGCGCCTGGCCAAGGTAATCGGCCATGCGCTTGGGGCGGATGCTGGCGTCGGTGGTGTCATCCTCGCGGGTGGCACCGGCGCCGATGATGCGGTCGTCGGTCATCGCGTGATTATGCGGCAAAACGGGTGACGACCAACGGTCGTCACCCGCCAGGGATGGAAATCAACCGGTAGCGGCCGACCGTTGGTCGGCCATCGCCTCAAATCTCGACCTGGGCACCGAGCTCGACCAGGCGGTTGCCCGGAATCCTGAAGAACCCGGTCGCCGGCGCCGCATTCCGGTGCATCAGTGCGAACAGCTTGTCGCGCCAGATCGGCATGCCCCGGTTGGCGGTGGCCACGATGGTTTCGCGGCTGGCGAAGAAGGTGGTGTCCATCGGGTCGAAGTAGATCCCGCCGTGGTCGCACGAGCGCATCAGCGCCAGCGGCACGTCCGGTGTTTCCATGAAACCGAAACGCACGAACACGCGGTAGAACTCATCGCCCACCGATTCGATCTTCAGCCGCTTGCCTTCCATCGCATACGGAATGGGCAGGGTTTCCACGTGCAGGAACACGTTCCGCTCATGCAGCACCTTGTTGTGCTTGAGGTTGTGCATCAGCGCGTGCGGGGCCACCGAGGGGTCGGCGGTCAGGAATACCGCCGTGCCCGGCACCCGCACCGGCGGGGCCAGCATCAGGCCGGGCAGGAAGGTATCCAGCCGGATGCCATCCTTGCGGATCTCATCGCGCAGCAGCTCGCGGCCGCGGCGCCAGGTACGCATCATGGTGAACAGCACGATGCCCAGCACCACCGGGAACCAGGCGCCCTGCAGCAGCTTGGCACCGTTGGCGATCACAAAGCCCAGGTCGATGATGAAGAACACCACGCAGAGTGGGATGATCCAGTAACGCGAGGTCGGCCACAGCGCGCGGGCGACCAGCGCCAGCAGCAGCGTATCGATGAGCATGGTCGCCGAAACCGAGATACCGTAGGCCACCGCCAGGTTGGAGGAGCTGCGGAAGGCCAGCACCAGGCCGATCACCATCACCGCGATACCCCAGTTGATGCCGGGGATGTAGATCTGGCCGATGGTGTCGTGCGAGGTATGGGTGATGCGCATGCGGGGGATGTAGCCCAGCTGCATGGCCTGGCGCGAGACCGAGAACGCACCGGTGATCACCGACTGCGAGGCGATCACCGCGGCCATGGTGGCCAGGATGATCATCGGGTACAGCGCCCACTGCGGCACCGCTTCGAAGAACGGGTTCTTCACCGCTTCGGGGTTGTTGAGCACCAGCGCGCCCTGACCCAGATAGTTCAGCACCAGGCACGGCAGCACGAAGAAGTACCACGCGTGGCGGATCGGCTTGGCCCCGAAGTGGCCCATGTCCGCGTACAACGCCTCGCCACCGGTCACCGCCAGCACCACCGCACCGAGGATGAAGATGCCGTGCCAGCCGTGCTCCATGAAGAAGCGCAGCGCCCACATCGGGTTGAAGGCCTTGAGCACTTCCGGCGAATCGACGATGTTCCAGATGCCGATCGCGGCCAGCGAAATGAACCAGATCGAGGTGATCGGCCCGAACAGCTTGCCGATCTTCTCGGTGCCGAACCGTTGCACGGCAAACACCGCCAGGAGCACCACCACGGTGATCGGTACGATGAAGGAATGCAGGCCCGGAGCGGCCACTTCCAGGCCCTCGACCGCACCCAGCACCGAAATGGCGGGGGTGATCACCCCGTCACCGAAGAACAGCGAGGCGCCGAAGATGCCCAGGATGCCCACCACATACGCCGAGCGCGAGCCGTGGCGCAGGGTGCGCTGGGTCAACGCCATCAGCGCCATGATGCCGCCCTCGCCGTCGTTGTCGGCACGCATGATGATGGTGACGTACTTCAACGTCACCACGATGTTCAGCGCCCAGAACGCCAGCGACAGCACGCCCAGCACGGTGTCGTGGTCGCTGTTGAGGCCGTAATGCGGCGAGAACGCTTCCTTCAGGGTGTACAACGGGCTGGTACCGATGTCGCCGAACACCACGCCGATGGCGCCGACGATCAGGGCCAGGCCGCTGGCGGCCGGCGCATGGCCATGCCCGTGCTGGCCGCTGTCGTGCTGGGTGGAAGAGGTGGACATGAGACTCCGGGAAGGCGTCGGTCGGAAGGGGAATAGGCCCGCGCGCTCAGCGCAGCGCGGCCTGCAGGGCCTTGCGGATCACGGTGGCGACATCGTCGCCGTCGGCGTTGGCGTCGCGGGCCATGCGCGCGGCCTCGGTCGGCTTGTAGCCCAGCTGCTGCAGCGCCACGGTGGCTTCGGAGACCGGGTCGGTGGCCGGCGCCGCGCCGGCAATCGGCGCACCGCCGCCGCCAAAGTTCGCCGCGCGATCGCGGAGCTCCAGCACCATGCGCTCGGCGGTTTTCTTGCCGATGCCGGGAATCCGGGTCAGCGCGGTAATGTCACCGGCCTGCACCATCTTCGCGAACTCGTCCACGCTCACCCCGGACAGCACCGCCAGCGCGATCTTGGCACCGATGCCGCTGACCTTCTGCACGTCGCGGAACAAGCGTCGCTCACCCTCGCGCAGGAAGCCATACAGCGACACGCTGTCTTCCTTCTGCGCATAGTGGGTGAACAGGGTGACCTCGCGGCCCAGTTCGGGGAGATCGTAGAAGGTGCTCATCGGCGCCTCCAGTTCGTAGCCGACGCCGTTGACGTCGATCAGCAGCCACGGCGGCGCCTTGTACGCGACGATCCCACGCAGACGACCAATCATGCAGATGTCCTCATTTCCGGCTCCAGGCCTGGCGGGCATTGACGCCCAGGCGCTGCGCGGTTGCCCTCACATGGGCGTGGGTGATGGCCACGGCCAGCGCGTCGGCCGCGTCGGCCTGCAGCCTGGTTTTCAGGTTGAGCATAAGCCCCACCATGTGTTGGACCTGTTGCTTTTCCGCTCCGCCACGGCCGACCACCGCCAGCTTGATCTCACTGGCCGCATATTCGTGCACCGGCAGGTCGCGCATGACCACGGCCGAGATGGCCGCGCCGCGCGCCTGACCCAGCTTCAGGGCCGAATCGGGGTTGCGCGCCATGAACACCTTCTCGATGGCCACTTCATGCGGGCGGTATTCCTCCACCAGCGCGTTGAGGCCCAGCACCAGCAGCTTCATGCGGTTGGGGAAGTCGTCGGCGCCCAGCAGCACCAGCGGCAGGTGGTGCACGTGCAGCACCTTGCCGGTGCAGTCCACATCGATGATGCCCACCCCGGTGCGCTGCGAACCGGGGTCGATGCCGAGGATGCGGATCATGCGTGGCGCGTCGGGAGTCATCATGGTCCGCATTGTCCGCCCCCGACGTCGCACTTGGCGAGACGGGGGCATGGACGTCAGGCGTAGGCGTCCGCGCCAAGGTCGGCGTTGGAGAACACGTCCTGCACATCGTCCAGGTCTTCCAGCATGTCCAGCAGCTTCTTGACCTGCAGGGCGGTGTCGCCCTCGACCTTGATGTCGTTATCGGCCCGGAAGGTCAGCTCGGCGTGATCCGGCGTCAGCCCGCCCGCTTCCAGCGCATCCTTGACCGCGTGGTACATGTCGGCTGCGGTCAGCACGTCGATGGCGCCGTCTTCCGGGTACACCACGATGTCATCGGCGCCGGCCTCGATGGCCGCCTCGGTCACTGCGTCTTCGTTGGCGCCGCCGGCGTAGTGCAGCACGCCCATGCGCTTGAACATGAAGGAGACCGAGCCTTCGGTACCCATGTTGCCGCCGCACTTGCTGAACGCGTGGCGGACATCGGCCACGGTACGTACGCGGTTGTCGGTCAGGCAGTCGACGATCACGGCCACGCCACCGGGGGCGTAGCCCTCGTAGCGGATCTCTTCGTATTCAACGCCTTCCAGCTCGCCGGTGGCCTTCTTGATGGCCCGTTCGATCACGTCCTTGGACATGTTCGAGGTCAGGCCCTTGTCCATGGCCACCCGCAGGCGCGGGTTGTTGTTGGGGTCGCCTCCACCGCCGCGCGCGGCTACGCCGATCTCACGGATGATCTTGGTGAAAATCTTGCCGCGCTTCGCGTCAGACGCGTTTTTGCGGTTTTCGATGGAAGGGCCTCTACCCATGGGTGTTTCCGTGCGTGCGTCAGGAACAGGGCGCGGATTCTACCTGATCGACCGCCTTCACCGTGTTAGCCGGGGTCAGGCCGCGTGCGCGGCCCGGTCCGGGCGGAAGCAGCCATCGCGCAGGAAGGCGGCGGTCTGGCGCGCCGCGTCGGGGGAAAACACCAGCCCGCTGTGGCTGGCGGCCACCACGCAATGGTCGGTCAGGCCCGGCAGGCGGGTCTCGTCCAGCGCCACGGTGCCGTCGGAGGCGTCGCCGCAGGCGCCGAGCAGGCTGCCCAGCCCGTGCGGCACGGACCCGGCGATCAGCCCGACCTGTGCCCTGCCCTCCCAGGCCGGCAGGCCATCGAGCAGCAGCTCGCTGCTGCGACCCAGCGCCAGCGACCAGCCATGCTCGGCCAGCGAACGGGCGGTGCCGCTGCCGCGCAGCGGCGAGCCCAGGCAGACCACCCTCGATACCGGCAGGTCCGGCTGGCGGCGCAGGGCCTCCAGGGCCACCAGCCCACCCAGGCTGTGCCCGACCAGCGCTACCGGGCCGCTGTCTTGGAGCCGCTTCAGCAGCTGCGGCACGGCCACGTCGGGGCCGCCGAACACGCTGGAGTAGCCGAAGGTATCCACGCTGAAGCCACGCGCGCGCAGGCGCCAGGCCAATGGGCCAACCCAGGCGCGGGCATTCCAGATGCCATGCAGCAGTAAAACGGGGGGAGTCATGTGCTCAGCGTAGCCGGTGCAAAACCGTTCCAGAGGCAGGAAACGGTGTCATTAGACAAATGGACGAAGGAACGGCGAGTGAAACCCGCCGCTCACGTCGTTTCCTGGAGATGGACCGTTCAGGCCGCCCGCGGCGGGCGGCGCAGGATGAATTCAAGGTCGCGCACCTGGCCGACCGGGAATTCGTAGGTGCCCACCTTGCTGAACCCGTAGCGGGCGTAGAAACGCTGAGCGCCGAAGTTCTCCGACCACACCCCAAGCCACAGGGTGCGCGGCCCGTTGCGTTCCAGCCAGGTCAGCGCGGTTTCGAGCAGGCGGCTGCCCCAACCGCAGCTCTGCTGCTCCCTGATCAGGTACAGCCGCTTGAGCTCGCCATCCCCCGGTTGCACGTCCGGGTGCGGCAGGCCGCAGGGGCCGGCGGCGGCATGACCGACCGCCACGCCATCCCGCTCCAGCAGCCACACCGCGTAATCGGGGTGGGACAGGATCACGCGCTGGCGATCTTCCGCATAAGCCTCGTCCAGGAAGTCCTGCAGGTCCTGGGCCGGGTACAGGTGGCCGAAGGTTTCCACGAAGGTACGGGTGGCCAGCACCGACAGGGTCGGTGCGTCCTCGGGGCCGGCGCGGCGGATGGTGTACATGGACGGGTGCGGGGCAGGCCTCAGGCCTGCGGCCCCTTGGCGGCGTCTTCCTCTTCGCCGTCTTCTTCGTCCTCTTCCTCGTACTCCTCCTCGTCCTCGTCTTCCTCGCCCTCTTCGTACTCTTCGTCTTCGCCCTCTTCCTCTTCGTCGTCCTCGTAGTCCTCGACGCCGAAGTCCTCACCATCCCAGCGGCCTTCGCCATCGGCGACGAAGGTCAGCGCCATCGCGGCCGGGTTGGTACCCACGCGCACCAGCCAGCCACCGAACACGCGGGCGCGCTCGGTCACCAGGTTGGCATCGGCACCTACGTTGCCCAGCTTTTCCCATTCCACTGCGAATGCAAATTCGGTCACTGCTGGATCTCCTGGACGATGTAGCGATGAGGGGGATGGTGCGATCGATTGATCGCGGGATCAATTCTTGCGCGGACGGACCTGGATGTGCACTTCGGCCAGCTGCTCATCCGGGATCGGCGACGGGGCGCCGGTCATCAGGCACTGCGCGCCGGTGGTCTTCGGGAACGGGATCACGTCGCGGATCGATTCGGTGCCCGCCATCAGCGCAGCAATGCGGTCGATGCCGAAGGCGATGCCGCCGTGCGGCGGCGCGCCGAAGCGCAGTGCGTCGAGCAGGAAGCCGAACTTGGCTTCGGCCTCTTCGGCGCCGATGCCCAGCAGGTCGAATACGGCGCTCTGCATGTCCGAGCGGTGGATACGGATGGAGCCACCGCCGATCTCGTTGCCGTTGAGCACCATGTCGTAACCGCGCGACACAGCCGTCTTCGCGTTCGCGCGCAGGTCGGCGATGTCATCCACCGCCGGGGCGGTGAAGGGGTGGTGCAGGGCCACGTAGCGCTGGGCTTCGTCGTCGTACTCGAACATCGGGAAGTCGGTGACCCACAGCGGCGCCCAGCCGGCGGCAACCAGGTCGAAGTCCTTGCCGGCCTTCAGGCGCAGCGCGCCCATGAAGTCGGACACCTTGTTGTAGCCACCGGCACCGAAGAACACGATGTCGCCATTGCCGGCGCCAACGTGGGCGACCAGCGCGGCGAACGCCTCTTCGCTGAAGAACTTGGCGATCGGCGAGCTGATCTCGCCGTTTTCGGCGATCTTGATGTAGGCCAGGCCCTTGGCGCCGTACTTGGCGGCATGCGCGGCATACTCATCGATCTGCTTGCGCGACAGGCTGGCACCGCCCGGGATGCGCAGGCCAGCCACGCGGCCATCGGGGTCGGCAGCGGCGCTGGCGAACACCGGGAACTGGCTGTCCTTGACCAGCTCGGCCACATCCACCAGTTCCAGGCTGATGCGCAGATCCGGCTTGTCCGAGCCATAGCGGCGCATCGCCTCGGCCCAGGTCATGCGCGGGAAGCTGGCAGCCAGCTCCACGTCGACCACTTCCTTGAAGATCGCGCGGATCATGCCTTCCACGTAATCCTGCACGTCGCGCTCGCGCACGAACGCGAATTCCATGTCCAGCTGGGTGAATTCCAGCTGGCGGTCGGCACGCAGGGCTTCGTCGCGGAAGCAGCGCGCGATCTGGTAGTAGCGGTCGAAGCCGGCCACCATCAGGATCTGCTTGAACAGCTGCGGCGACTGCGGCAGGGCGTAGAACTCGCCCGGGTGCATGCGCGCCGGCACCAGGAAGTCGCGTGCGCCTTCCGGGGTGGCTTTGGTCAGGATCGGGGTTTCGATGTCCTGGAAGCCGTCGCGATCAAGGTGGCGGCGCAGCGCCTGCACCAGCTTGATGCGGGTGCGCTGCATGCGCTGCATGTCCGGGCGGCGCAGGTCCAGGTAACGGTACTTCAGGCGGGTTTCTTCGCCCGGGTTCTCGTGGGCGTGGAACGGCAGCGGCTCGGCCTTGTTGAGCACGGTGATGCGGGTGGCGACGATCTCGACCTGGCCGGTACGGATCTTGTCGTTCACCGCATGGCGCCTGCGCACCACGCCTTCCACCTGCAGTACGTCCTCGTAGCCGAGGCTGGCGGCAACCTTGAACACGTCGGCGTTCTCAGGCTCCACCGTCACCTGCACGATGCCCTCATGATCGCGAAGATCGATGAAGCACACGCCGCCCAGGTTGCGGGCAACGTCGGTCCAACCGGCGAGGGTGACAGTCTGGCCAATCAGGGTCTCGTCGACCAGGCCGCAGAAGTGGGTACGCATGGGGGTAAAGCTCCGCAGGAGGTTGCCGGCGCCAGGCGGCACCGGTCAGCCCGTTATTCTGCGGCCGGCGACCCGATCGGGCAAATCCGGGACAGTCACACGGGCTTAATCCGACCCGTCCCTATAGTCCGCGCACCACCATGTGCAAGGGGATTTGCCATGAACCGCCTCGCTGTTGCCTGTCTTACCGCCCTCCTTGCCTGCGGCGCCCCGGCCCTGCAGGCCCAGGCCCAGGTCAATGCCCGGGCCTATGCCCCGGAAAACCTGCGCACCCTGTCGATCCAGGACCAGCAGCGGGTCATTTCCCAGGAATACGCCGAACAGTCCGGGGGGCGGCGCATTCCCGACGACCAGATGCGCTTCTACCTGGACCAGGTCAACCGCTCGTCCTGGGGCTTTTCCCGGATCAAGCAGGACATCGCCACCTCGCTGGGCGGCTCCGGCGGCGGCTGGAACCCCGGCGGTGGCAACGACGGGGTGGTCCGCTGCGAGAGCAACGACAACCGCCAGCGGGTCTGTCCCACCGGCTGGCGCAGCGCGCGGCTGTCCCGCCAGATCTCGGGCACCCGCTGCGTGGAAGGCAGCAACTGGGGCTCGCGCAACGGCCAGGTCTGGGTCAGCGGCGGCTGCCGGGCCGAATTCGTCGAGGGCCGTGGCGGCGGTTGGGGCCCCGGCACCGGCGGCCCCGGCAACACGATACGGTGCGAAAGCAATGACAACCGCGAGCGCAGCTGCCCTACCCCGTGGCGCAATGCGGCCCTGGTGCGGCAGATCTCGGGGTCGCCCTGCGTACAGAACCAGACCTGGGGCATGCGCGGGAACACGATCTGGGTCACCCGCGGCTGCCGCGGTGAATTCGCCGAATCGCGCGGCAACTGGGGTGGTGGCGGGGGCGGCAGCAACTACAGCGTGACCTGCAGCAGCAATGGCAACCGCCAGCAGACCTGTGCATGGGATTCGCGCCAGGGCCGTCCTGTGCTGCTGGAGCAGCTGTCAGGCAGCAGCTGTGTCGAGAACCGCAGCTGGGGCTATCGACCGAGCATGGTGTGGGTCAGCAATGGGTGCCGGGCGAGGTTCGGCGCGCGTTGACGGGAAGGCAGCCCGACCCACGGTCGGGCCCTATCGGGGCGCCTCGGCGCCCCACGGGGCCGGTGGCAACGGCACCGGGTGGGCGAGGTCGAACACCACCTGGAATTTGCGTCCGCCCGGGCGGGTGAGCTCGTATACGAATGTCTTGTCCGGCTCGATTTCCATCGCCCACGTATTGGTCACCGACGCCGCCATGCCGGCCTTGCGGAACATCGCCACCGAATCGGCATCCACCGGGAACGACTGGCGCTGCGCAGTGCCCGGCGGCGCACTGTCGCCGCCGTACATCGTGACCGCATCGGGGCTGCCATCGGCATGGCGGTGATCGTGCTTCAGGCGCAGGCCGGTATCGGTGCGACTCAACACCCAGGTACGCGAATGATCGTCGCCCACATGGAACGGGATGCGCAGCGTGTGCGAGGCGTCATCGCAACCGCGCACGTGCATCACCAGGCGCTTGCCGTCGAACGGATCGGGCGCAGCGCTCTTCGGCTCATTGGCGGCGACATGGCCTTCAAACGCCTTGCCGCAATGCGCGGCGACAGCAGCGAGAAACGCGTCGGCCGGGGCCATCGCAACATCGTGGGCCACGCGGTCACGCTGGCCACCACACGCGGCGAGCAACAAAGCAGCCGCGAGCGGCATGAACTTGTACACAGTCATGCGGACACCGTAGCCCGCGTGGGCGCAATGCGCAAATCCGCGCCATCGGCGACAAAGGATTAATCACGTCTGTGTTAGGGTCATTGTCGTGACCGGTTCGCCTTCCCCACGAAGGTCGCACGCGTGTTGCGGCTGACCGCCCTGCTGACAGGAGTAGCGCTGCTTTTGACGGGCAGCGGGCTTCTGGGCACCTTGCTGGCGGTAAGCGGCGGTGAGGCCGGCTTTGGTGCCGGTACGTTGGGCCTGGTGATGTCCGGTTATTTCGCGGGCTTCTTCATGGGCACCTTCTTCGCCCCGTCGTTGATTGGCCGCATCGGGCATATCCGTGCGTTCGCCTTCTTTGCCGCCCTCGCCGCCATTGCGGTGCTGCTGCATCCGCTGTGGCTCAATGCCTGGCTGTGGGGGCTGCTGCGCATCATTACCGGCATCGCGCTGGTGGGGTTGTACACGGTGATCGAAAGCTGGCTCAACGCCGAGCCCGACCCGCGCCAGCGCAGCCGTGCCTTTTCGCTGTACATGGTGGTCAACCTTTCCGCGCTGGCCCTGGGGCAGATCCTGCTGATGGTCAGCAATGCGCCGGCCATGTCGATGTTCATGCTGATCGCCATGCTGGTCTGCGCCGCCGTGCTGCCGATCACCGCCACCCGGCTCACCCCGCCGGACGTGCCGTCGGTGCCGCGCCTGACGTTGTCGCGGCTGTACGCGATGGCGCCGGTGGCCACGGTTGCCGCCGGGCTGTCGGGCCTGGCCATGGGTGCGTTCTGGGGCCTGCTCCCGGTATATGCCGGCGAGGTCGGCCTCACCAATGACGGCGTGGCCCGCTTCATGCTCACCGCCATTGCCGGCGGCGCGCTGCTGCAGTGGCCGCTGGGCCACATCAGCGATGGTCATGACCGTCGCGTCGGGCTGGTGGCGCTGTGCCTGGCCGCTGCAGGCATCGCGGCGGTGGCCGCGATGCCGATGATCCAGCAGCAGACCTGGCTGCTGTTCGGTCTGTTCTTCTTCTATGGCGGCCTGGCGTTCGCGCTGTATCCCTTCGCGGTGGCGCACATGCTCGATTACCTGCCGCGCGAAGACCTGCTGTCGGGCTGCTCCAGCCTGCTGCTGGTGCACGGCGTGGGCGCGGCGATCGGCCCGGCGCTGGCCGGTGCGGCCATGCAGCAGTTCGGTCCGGCCGCCCTGCCGCTTTACTTTGCTGCGGTTCTGGGCGTGCTGGCGCTGTTCACCACCGCGCGCCTGCTCAGCTTCGACCGGCTGCGCACGCACCCGGTGGTGTTCCGATTGATGCTGCGCACTACGCCTGCGGCGTTGGAGCTGATCCCTGAAACCGATGCTGTCGCGCCGTCGGACGGCCACCCGACCAACGGTCGGGCGCTACCCGCGAATGACGCGCCGCTGGATACACCCCACCCCTCACCCAACAACTCCGATAAGGAAGTGCATTGACTGTTTCGACACCTGCCCCATCCACCTCATCCCGCACGCCGGCGGCTCCCCCGGCCCAGCAACTGATTCTCGCCACCGACCTGGATGGCACCTTTCTCGCCGGCGATGCCGCCGCGCGTCACCGCCTGTACCGGTTGGTCGACCAGCACCCCGGTATCCGCCTGATCTTCATCACCGGCCGTGGCCTTGAAGCGGTGATGCCGCTGCTCTCCGATCCGGCCATTCCGCGCCCCGATTACGTGGTCTGCGATGTCGGCGCAACCGTGGTCGATGGCCACACCCTGCAGCCGCTGCAGCCCCTGCAATCGATGATCGACGCGCACTGGCCCGGCGAGCAGGTGGTGGCCGCCGCGATGCGGCCGTTCACCGCGCTGCAGCGCCAGGACGTGCCGCAGGAGCGGCGCTGCTCCTACTTCTGCGACCCGGCCACGCTGGCCCCGCTGCGTTCGCAGATCCAGGCTGCCGCCCAGGCGCTGGGCTGCGACGTGCTGTATTCGGCCGACCGCTATCTGGACATCCTGCCGCCGGACACCGACAAGGGCCGTACCCTGGCTGCGCTGGCGCGCCTGCTGGACCTGCCGCGTGACCGCGTCCTGGTGGCCGGCGACACCCTCAACGACCTGTCGATGTACACCGCCGGCTTCCGCGGCGTGTGCGTGGGCGATTCCGAACAGGCGCTCACTGCCGCCACCCGCGGGCTGGCGCATACCTACCACGCGCAGGCACCGGGCTGCGGCGGCATCCTGGAAGCGATCGAGCATTTCGCCCTGTTGCCGGCCGATGATGCATGGCTCAAGCCGCCGGCAGCCAAGCGCGCCGAAGGTGCCGATCTGGTGATGCTCTACCACCGCATGCCCTTCGATGAAGTCATGGAAGACGGCGTGCTGGTGCAGCGCCCGCCGCGCTCGCCCAACGGCATCATTCCCTCGCTGCTGAGCTTCTTCCAGGGCGGCCAGACCGGGTCGTGGGTGGCCTGGGGCATCGACGATCGCAAGCGCGGCCCGTTCCAGACCCGCATGGCAGTGGACGCCGAGCACTACCCCACCCTGACCGCCGCGCGCGTGCCGCTGACCCGGCAGGAAGTGGACATCTTCTACAAGCGCTTCTCCAAGGAAGCGTTCTGGCCGATGCTGCATGTGTTCTGGGAGCGCGCGCGCTTCCGCGAGGACGACTGGCAGGTGTTCCTCAAGGTCAACCGCCGCTTCGCCGAAGCAACGGCCGCCGAAGCCGCGCACGGGGCCACCGTGTGGATCCACGATTACAACCTGTGGATGGTGCCGGCCACACTGCGCGAGCTGCGTCCGGACCTGAAGATCGCCTTCTTCCACCACACCTACTTCCCGTCTGCGGATGTGTTCAACGTGGTGCCGTGGCGCCGCGAGATCATCGGCAGCCTGCTCTGCTGCGACTATATTGGTTTCCACATCCCGCGCCAGGTGGAGAACTTCGTGGACGTGGTGCGCGGGGCGATGCCGGCCGAGCGGTTGTCGTGGGAAAGCTGCGCGCCGCGCTTCCTGACCTATGGCTGCGCGGTGGGGCTGGATACGATGACCACGCGCATCCGTGTCGGTGACCGGGAAGTGGCACTGGGCGCGCACCCGGTCGGCACTGACCTGCGCCGCATCCACGACGTGCTGGCCCGGCCCGCCGTACGCAACGACATCTTCAAGCTGCGCCGTGAGATCGGCGCGCGCAAGCTGGTGCTGTCGGTGGAACGGCTGGATTACACCAAGGGCACGCTGGCCAAGCTGGAGGCATTCGAGCGGCTGCTGGAACAGCATCCAGACCGGCAGGGCAAAGTGACCCTGCTGATGGTGTGCGTGCCGGCCGCGCGCGAAATGACCGTGTACCGCACGCTGCAGAACCAGATCGAACAGGCGGTGGGCCGCATCAACGGGCGCTTCTCGCGGCTGGACTGGACTCCGGTGCGTTTCTTCGCACAGGCGTTGCCGTTCGAAGAGGTGGTGGCGCATTACGCGGCGGCACAGGTGATGTGGATCACCCCGCTGCGCGATGGGCTGAACCTGGTGGCCAAGGAATTCGTCGCCACCCACGGGATCGAAGGCAGCAATGGCGTGCTGGTGCTGAGCGAATTCGCCGGCGCGGCGGCGGAGTTGAAGGGCGCGGTATTGACCAACCCGCACGACCCGGCCGACCTCACCGCCGGGCTGCTGCAGGCACTGTCGATGCCCGACGAAGAAGCCGGCGGCCGCATGCGCCAGCTGTTCGGCACCGTGGAGTACCACGATGTGGATCGTTGGGGCCGCGAGTTCCTTGATGCGGTCAAGCAAGCCGGCCACGGTTGATGCCGTATTGATCAGCGCGCGTGCGCGCTGATCATCTTTTCGCCGATCACTGCCACCTGGCGCAGCACGTCGTTGCGCCCGGCATCATCCACCGTGGCGCCCTGCAGGTAGCTGGTCAGCACCCACGGGGCGCCGCCGGCCAGCGGCCACAGGATCGCGATGTCATTGGTGGTGTCTTCGCCATTGCTGCCGGTCTTGTCGCCTACCCGCCACGCTGGCGACAACCCCGCACGCAGGCGCGTGTCGCCGGTTTCGTTGTCGATCAGCCAGTCGGCCAGCTGCAGGCGCGACGCTGGCTTGAGCACATCCCCCAGCACGAACCGCTGCAGGCTGGCCGCCATCGCGGCGGGGCTGGTGGTATCGCGCGGGTCATCGGGCGCGAATCGGTTCATCTCCGGCTCCAGGCGATCGTTGCGGGTCACCGCATCGCCATTGGCGCGCAGGAACGACGTCACCCCGGCCGGCCCACCCACTACGCCGAGCAGCAGGTTCGCCGCCGGGTTGTCGCTGGTCACCATGGTGGCGCGGCACAGGTCGCGCACGGTCAGGTCCTTGCCTATGTGGCGCCTGGTCACCGGGGCGTGCGACAACATGTCCTGCTGGCGTACCGGCAGCCGCCGATCCAGCGACAGCGTGCCCTGGTCGGCCAGGTGCAGCACGCAGGCGGAGAGCACGAACTTGAAGGTGCTGCACATCGGAAAACGCTCGTCCTGCCGGTGACCGATGCGACGGCCACTGGCCGTGTCGAGCAAGGTCACGCCGAGGCGGCCGCCACTGGCTTTTTCCAGTGCGGCGAAGTCGCTCGCCTGGGCCTGGCTGGCGGCCAGCGTGGTCGGCGGAGCCTTGCCCAGCACGGTAGCAGCGAGGGCCGAGGCGGCGGCGGCGCCGGACCATAGCAGGAAGTGGCGGCGGGCAATCATGGGCGGTTCCTTGTTGGGCAGGGCTGCAGTATCGACATGCGGGCGGTGCCGGCACCAGCGCGTATTTTCAGGGAGAGGCATGAGCCACACTAATGCCTGTCCGCCTGACGAACGACCCGCGCCAAGGGTAGGATGGGGACGGCCGGCCAACGGCCGGCGCTACCGCCATCGCAGCCATCAGGATTGCTCACCTCTCCCATGCTTCGGCCCCAGCTCCCGCTCCACGCGCTACGCGCTTTTGAAGCCGCCGCGCGCCACCAGAACTTCACCCGCGCCGCGCTGGAGCTGTGTGTGAGCCAGGCCGCGCTGAGCCACCAGATCCGTGGGCTGGAAGAGCGCCTGGGCGCGGTGCTGTTCCACCGGCTGCCCCGCGGCGTGGCGCTGACCGACGAAGGGGCGCGCCTCTATCCGGTACTGAACGCGGCCTTCGATCGGATCGCGGTAAGCCTGGACCGGTTCGTGGGCGGGCATTTCCGCGAGGTCCTGGGGGTCGGCGTGGTGGGCACCTTCGCCACCGGTTGGCTGCTGCCACGGCTGGCCGATTTCAATGCGCGGCATCCGGATATCGAGCTGCGCCTGCAGACCCACAACAACCGGATCGACCTGGCCGGCGAAGGGTTGGACCTGGCGATCCGTTTCGGCGACGGCGACTGGCAGGGGCAGCTCTGTACGCCGGTGCTGGCCGCCCCGTTCGCACCGGTGTGCGCGCCGGCACTGGCGCGAACGCTGCGGCACCCGCGTGACCTGGCCAGTGTGGCGCTGCTGCGCTCCTACCGCAGCGACGAGTGGCCGCAGTGGCTGCAGGCTGCTGGCGTGGGCGAGCTGGAGGCGCGCGGGCCGGTGTTTGATTCATCGTTGACCCTGGCCAGTGCGGCAGCAGCCGGCGCCGGCGTGGCGTTGCTTCCGCTGCGGATGTTCGAACAGGACCTGGCGCAGGGACGGCTGGTGCAGCCGTTCGCACAGACATTGGAGCTGGGCAGCTATTGGCTGACGCGGCTACGCTCCCGGGCAGAGAGCGATGCGGCGCGGCGGTTCCGCACATGGCTGGAAGCGCAGGGCGCGGCGTGACACACGATGCATTGCACGCGCAGGGCCCCGGTCGCGCCGGCCCTACGTCCCGGGTGCGCAATTTCCGTTCGCCGTTCCCGTTCGCCGTTTCCGGCGTTCGTGCACCACGGCTTCTGCCGTGGCGCACGCATTGCGTCAGGCCATCAGCTCCATCCAGCTCGCCTCGGCCTTTTCCAGCTGTTGCGCGGTGGCTTCGCGGTCGCGGCCGAGCACCGCCATGCGGGTGGCATCGGCGTAGTTGGCCGGGTCGGCCAGCTGCCGGTCCAGCTCGGCCAGCTGGCTTTCCAGCTGGTTGACCTTCGCCTCGGCGGCGGCCAGCTTGACCGGGTTGACGTTCTTCTTCGGCGGCAGCGGCGGGGTCGGCGGTACCGGTTCCGGCGCGGCGGCGGCCATCTTCTGCTTGGTGCCCTGCGCCGCCGGGCGCGAACGCAGCCACGCCGCGTATTCGTCCAGGTCGCCGTCGAACGGCTCCACCACGCCATCGGCTACGCGCCAGAAGGTGTCGCAGACCAGGCCGATCAGGTGGCGGTCGTGCGAAACCATCACGATCGCGCCCTCGAAGGTCGCCAACGCTTCGGCAAGTGCTTCGCGCATTTCCAGGTCAAGGTGGTTGGTCGGTTCGTCCAGCAGCAACACGTTCGGCTGCTGCCAGGCAATCATCGCCAGCGCCAGCCGCGCGCGCTCACCGCCGGAGAAACCGTCCACCGGCTCGAAGGCGCGGTCGCCGGCGAAGTTCCACTTGCCGAGGAAATCGCGGAAGGCCTGGTTGCTGCCATCCGGGGAAATGTCCCGGAAATGGTCCATCGGCGACTGGCCTGCGTGCAGGGACTCTACCGTGTGCTGGGCGAAGTAGCCGATGCGCAGGTCCGGGTGCGCCGAACGCTCGCCGGCCACCGGATCAAGCTCACCCACCAGGGTCCTGACCAGCGTGGTCTTACCGGCGCCGTTCGGGCCCAGCAGGCCGATACGCTGGCCCGCTTCCAGGCCGAAGCCGACGTGGTGCAGGATCACCGCGTCGGGGCTGTAACCGGCTTCCACATCGTTCAGGCGGATCAGCGAGAACGGCAGCTTGGCCGGGGGCGCGAATTCGATACGGAACTCGCGCTCGGCACGTACCGCTTCGGTGCCGGTCAGCTTGGCCAGGCGCTTCATGCGGCTCTGGGCCTGGGTGGCCTTGCTGGCCAACGCCTTGAAGCGGTCGATGAAGCTCTGCAGGTGGGCGCGCTCGGCCTGTTCCTTCTCGTGCGCGATCTGCTGCTGGCGCAGCTGTTCGGCGCGCTGGCGTTCGAAGTCGGTGTAGCCGCCCGGGTACAGCTTGGCCCCGCCACCATGCAGGTGCAGGGTGTGGGTAGCCACGTTGTCGAGGAACTCGCGGTCATGCGAGATCAGCAGCAGCGTGCCCGGGTACTTGAGCAGCCACTGTTCCAGCCAGAACACCGCGTCCAGATCAAGGTGGTTGGTCGGTTCGTCGAGCAACAGCAGGTCGCTCGGCATCATCAGCGCGCGCGCCAGGTTCAGTCGCGCGCGCCAGCCACCGGAGAACGTCGCCACCGGCCGTGAGTGGGTGTCGGACGGGAAGCCCAGGCCATGCAGCAGCTTGCCTGCACGCGACTCGGCGTCGTATGCGCCGATCTCGGCCATTTTCTGGTGGGCATTGGCCACCGCTTCCCAATCCTCGCGCGCGGTTGCCTCGGCTTCCTCGCGCAGCACGGCCGCCACCTCGGTGTCACCTTCCAGCACGAACTGCAGCGCCGGGTCCTGCAGTGCCGGGGTTTCCTGGGCCACGCTGGCGATGCGGATCTTGCCGGGCAGGTCGACATCGCCCTTGTCGGCCTCCAGCTCGCCCTGCACGGCCGCGAACAGGCTGGACTTGCCGGCCCCGTTGCGGCCGACGACGCCCACGCGGTAGCCCGCATGCAGGGTCAGGTCGACGTTGGACAACAGCAGCCGCTCGCCGCGGCGCAAGGCGAAGTTACGAAGGGAAATCATTCTGGGGGTCCATATAACGGAATGGAATGTGCTGGTGAGCACCTTTCCTGCGACGCAATTCTAGCGTTAACGAATACTTGACGGGCCCCGGGATGCGCGGCAGGTCTCGTCTCTCTCCCACGACCCTGCCTGCGCTTTCCCCGGGACCTCTGTCCCGCGCGAGCCGTCAGATCGTCCTAAATCGTTGCTTTTGCAACGTTTTTTAGATTTGACAGTCAGTAAAAATACCGTTAATCCATGGATTGCGCACCGCAACACCCGCCCTCGCTGACCCGCTTTGCCGCAGTCGTGATGTCGCCCGGTGCCGCCTTGTCCCAACCGGAGCCACATCGTGATGAACCGCAAGACCCGCACGCTTGCCGCCGCTGTCGCCGTCGCCCTCGGGGCCTCTGCCTTCAGTGCCACTGCCCAGGACGCCCCTGCCCGCGCCAGCGCCAACACCCTGAACACGGTCATCGTGACCGGCACCCGCGTGGCCGACCGCACCGTGGCCGAGTCGCAGTCGCCCATCGACATCATCACCCCCGAGGCCCTGCAGTCCACCGGCACCACCGAACTGGCCACTGCGCTGGCCCGTGCCCTGCCCTCGCTGAACTTCCCGCGCCCGGCGCTCACCGACGGTACCAGTGGCATCCGTCCGGCGCAGCTGCGCGGCCTGTCCCCGGACCAGGTGCTGGTGCTGGTCAACGGCAAGCGCCGCCACACCTCGGCCCAGATCAACGTCAACGGCAGCATCGGCCGCGGCTCGTCGGCGGTGGACATCAACGCCATTCCCATCGCTTCGATCGAGCGCGTTGAAGTGCTGCGCGACGGTGCCTCGGCGCAGTACGGCTCGGACGCCATCGCCGGCGTGATCAACATCGTGCTCAAGGGCTCCAGCACCGGCGGCAGCCTGGCCCTGGATGCCGGCCAGTACTCGGCCGGCGACGGCAACAAGTACCAGCTTTCCGGCGATACCGGCATCGGCTTTGCCGACGGCCGCGGCAGCGTGCACGTGGCTGGGCAGATCACCCAGCAGGATGAAAGCAACCGCGCCGGGCCCTACCAGGGCACCGCGCCGAACACCGGCAACTTCCCCAGCGTGGGCCAGACCACCTTCGTGGTCGGCGACCCGCAGGTGGATGCCACGGCCGCCTCGGCCAATGCCAGCTTCCAGTTCAGCGACCACGTCTCAGCCTATGCCACCGCGCTGGCCAGCAACCGCGACATCACCTCGTTCGCCTTCTACCGCTCGCGCACCAACAGCGGCCAGGGCGCGCTGCTGGCCCAGACCTACCCGGACGGCTTCGTCCCGGAAATCAACCAGTACTCCAAGGACCGCTCGCTGGTGGCCGGCGTGAAGGGCGACACCGAAAGCGGCTGGACCTGGGACGTGAGCTACAACCACGGCACCAACAAGATCGACTTCCACACCCGCAACAGCATCAACTACGCGCTGGGCGTGACCAGCCCGCGTTCGTTCTACGCCGGCGCGCTGGAATACACCCAGGACATCGGCAACGTGGACATCACCAAGCAGCTGGACTGGGGCCTGGCCTACCCGGTCACCCTCTCCTTCGGCGGTGAGTATCGCCGCGAGAAGTGGGAGCAGAGCGCGGGCGAGCCCAATTCGTACTTCGGCACCGGCGCACAGGGCTTCGGCGGCTTCACCCCGCTCAACGCCGTCGATGCCGACCGCGACAACTACGCCGTCTACGCCGGCCTGGAAGCGGACCTGACCGACAGGTTCTCGGCCGGCGTCACCGGCCGTTATGAGGATTACTCGGACTTCGGCGACAAGTTCTCCGGCAAGCTGTCGGCCCGCTACGCGTTCACCGACAAGGTTGCGCTGCGTGCCACCGCTTCGTCCGGCTTCCGCGCCCCGTCGCTGGCCCAGCAGAGCTACCAGGCGGTAACCAGTACCATCGTCAACGGCGTGTTCGTCGAACGCGGCACCTTCCCCACCACCAGCACCGCCGCGCAGGCACTGGGCGCCAGCCCGCTGAAGGCTGAAAGCTCCACCTCCTACAGCGTGGGCCTGGTACTGCAGCCGATCGACCGCCTCTACCTGACCGTGGATGCGTACCAGATCGACATCGACGACCGCATCATCCTGTCCACCAACATCACCACCAATGCGGCCACCAATGCGCTGCTGGCCAACCTGGGCCTGCCGCAGGTCACCGCGTTCTCCTACTTCACCAACGGCGTGGATACCCGCACCCGCGGCGTGGACGCGGTGTCCAGCTACACCATCCCGTTCAGTGCCAGCTCGCTGGAACTGACCGCGGCCTACAGCTACAACGACACCGAGGTGAAGAAGTTCATCGCATCGCCGGCCGTGTTCGGCTCTCTGGGCCTGACCCAGTCGCTGATCGGCCGCGATGAAGTGGGCCGCATCGAAGACAGCTACCCACGCGACAAGACCATTCTCAGCGGCACCTGGCGGTCGGACCACTGGGACCTGAATCTGGCGGCCACCCGCTACGGCTCGTTCACCGTGCGCAATTCGGCCACCCCGACCCGCGACCAGACCTACGATGCCTCGTGGGTGCTCGATGCCTCGGTGGCCTACAAGCCGAGCGAGAACTGGACCCTGACGTTGGGTGCGGACAATCTGCTGGATGAATACCCCGACCGCACCGTGGACCTGCAGAACTCCACCTGGGGCATGCTGCCGTACAGCAACTACTCGCCGTACGGCTTCAACGGCGCCTACGTGTACGGCCGCGTCACGTACAAGTGGTGAGTTCGCGGTAGCGCCGGCTGTCAGCCGGCCCTCGCGGACGTTCCGGCGTTCATGAGGGCCGGCCAACGGCCGGCGCTACCGACAGCTGCAGCGTCGATTACCGCAGTACGGTTTGCCGGAACTGGCCGCATCGGTGAAAATCGGGGCATCCCCCACGTTGCGAGCCCCGATGCACCATGACACCGACCTGATCAACATCGTTGCCGTTGGCCTTGGGCTCGCCTTCATCCTGGGTGCGCTGGCCAACAAGCTGCGTTTGTCTCCGCTGGTTGGTTACCTGGTTGCGGGCATCTGCGTAGGACCCTTCACTCCCGGCTTCGTGGCCGACCAGGCGCTGGCCAACCAGCTGGCCGAAATCGGCGTGATGCTGCTGATGTTCGGCGTGGGCCTGCACTTCTCGTTGAAAGACCTGATGGCGGTCAAGGCGATCGCCATTCCCGGCGCGGTCGGGCAGATCCTGGTCGCCACGCTGCTGGGCTGGGGCCTGGCCTGGTTGATGGGCTGGCCGGTGATCCATGGCGTGGTGTTCGGCTTCGCGCTGGCCACCGCCAGTACCGTGGTACTGCTGCGGGCCATGGAAGAACGCCGCCTGCTGGAAACCCAGCGCGGCAAGATCGCAGTGGGCTGGCTGATCGTCGAAGACCTGGCCTGCGTGCTGGCGCTGGTGATGATGCCGGTGCTGGCCGGCGTGTTCGGCCCCGACGCGGCTGCTGAAACCCACACAATCGGCAGCGTGCTGGCCAGCATCGGCTGGACCTTCGTGCAGCTGGGCCTGTTCGTGGCAGTGATGCTGGTGGTGGGCCGCCGGGTCATCCCGTGGATCCTGGAGCGCATTGCCGGTACCGGCTCGCGCGAACTGTTCACCCTGGCGGTGCTGGCCATCGCGCTCGGCGTGGCGTTCGGCTCGGCCATGCTGTTCGGTGTGTCGTTCGCACTCGGCGCGTTCTTCGCCGGCATGCTGCTCAACGAATCCGAGCTCAGCCACAAGGCCGCCAACGATTCGCTGCCGCTGCGCGATGCGTTCGCGGTGCTGTTCTTCGTCTCGGTGGGCATGCTGTTCAACCCGGCCATCCTGGTCGAACACCCGTGGCAGGTGCTGGCCACCGCCGCCATCATCATGTTCGGCAAGTCCGCCGCCGCGTTCCTCATCGTGCGCGCCTTCGGCCACCCCAACGGCACCGCGCTGACCATTTCGGCCAGCCTGGCGCAGATCGGCGAATTCGCTTTCATCATCGCCGGCCTCGGCGTGAGCCTGAAGATCCTGCCGCCCACCGGCCAGGCACTGGTGCTGGCCGGCGCGCTGATCTCGATCATGCTCAATCCGCTGGTGTTCGGCCTGCTTGACCGCTGGCTGGTCAAAAACCAGGAAACGCCCGCCGCTGCAGTGGAAACCGAATTGCCGCCCGGCCCGTCGCTGGACCTGCATGACCACGCCATCGTGATCGGCTACGGCCGGGTTGGCAGCGCGCTGGCGCAGGTGCTGCGCGATCGCGGCGTGCCGGTGCTGGTGATCGACGACAACAAGGAACACGTGGCCGAAGCGCATGCCGCCGGCCTGCCGGCGATTCGTGGCAGCGCCGCCTCCGACCGCGTGCTTGCCGAAGCCCACCCCGAACGCGCCAAGATCGCGGTGCTGGCCATTCCGCAGCCGCTGGAAGCCGGCGAAACCCTGGCCAAGCTGCGCGCGCTCAACCCGGGGCTGACCCTGCTGGCGCGCGCGCACAGCGACGCCGAAGTGAAGCACCTGCTCGAGCACGGCGCCGACGGCACGGTGATGGCCGAACGCGAGCTGGCCTACTCGCTGGCCGAGATGGTCATGGCCACCCCGCCGTACCGCAACATCGGCAAGCACACCATTCCAGTGGTTTAACGGGCCGCCAGCGGCACGCAGATATCGGCGCGCAGGATCGCCTCGGGAACATCCTCGGGGTCGTCCAGATAGTGGTAGTACAACGGCGCGTCGCGCAGCACGCGCCCGCTGTCGGGCAGCCACTGCCGCAGCAGCGCGTCGGTAGCGGCTTCAAGACCGGCGTAGCTGCCCACGTGGCGCAGCACCGCGTGGTCGCCGCCGCCCAGGGTCAACCGGCGCAGCGGTGGAGGTACTGGCTGCGCAAGGTCGCCAAACCCCATTCCGCAGTCGAACAGGCACTCCCTGGGCGCGACGTCGCGATGGTCGTTGAGTGCGATACCCACCAGGTGCTGCAGCTGTTCGGCCAAGCCCTCGCCTGCGGCCCAGGCGAACAACGTGCCGAATGCACGGTCCAGTTCGTCGAATGCGCCCTGCTTGCGCAGCACCACCACTTCGAACGGTTCCAGCTCGGCCACCCGAACCTGCAGCGCGGAGATCGGCTCGGCCTGGTCGCCCGCGGGAACTTCAAGATGCCGCTGCCAGCGCGCGCGCAGCGTGGGGTCGTCGCGCAACGTTGCGGGGGTGGCATCCAGTTCCCGCCGGCAGGCGCGGGCCAGGGCCTGCGGGCTTTCAAAGCCCACCTGCAGGGCTACGTCGGTCACCCGCGCGCCGGGTTTTCCCAGCAGGTGCAGCGCCTGCGCCAGCCGCAACCGCGCCACGGTGCGTCCGGGGGTTTCGCCGGTCAGCGCGCGGTACAGCCGGTGGAAGTGGTACGGCGACTGATGCGCGGTGGCGGCCAGTGCCTCCAGGTCGGGCAGTGGCTCGCCCTCCCGCAGGCAGCGTTGCAGCTGGGCGATGACGCGGTCGATACCGTGGCGCTGGCGGATCTGGGCAAGGCGGTTCATGTCGGGCTCCATCCGGGGGTGCATCCAGCGTGCAGCGCGCGCCTACGCCGCGCGTGCCCGAACTTGCGCAGTTGCGGCTCCGG
This sequence comes from Stenotrophomonas sp. NPDC047960, assembly GCF_043204395.1. Classification (NCBI taxonomy): domain Bacteria; kingdom Pseudomonadati; phylum Pseudomonadota; class Gammaproteobacteria; order Lysobacterales; family Lysobacteraceae; genus Stenotrophomonas; species Stenotrophomonas sp. NPDC047960. The sequence goes on from NZ_JBIDBX010000004.1 coordinate 400,722, forward strand.
GATCGTAGCGGGTTGCCACTGCTGCGTGTGACGGCGGTCCCATCCAGGTACCAGCCGCAACTGCTCCGATGGGCAGCGGCGCCGCAATGCGGCACGGTGCAGTGGGCCTGCGCCCGCCATTGGAGAAATTGCCATGCCGCTCGACATCCCGTTCGCCCGCCAAGTCCAGGGCCACTTCGACAACACCGTCGCGCGCAACCTGCGCTCGCGCGGCGTGCCCCGGCAGCCGCTGCCGAACGCGTTCACACCACTGACCGTGCGCAATGGCCGCGACTGGGTGCTCAGCGCGCTGGCGTTGTCCTCGGCGATGGCCCTGGCCCGTGTTCCGCAACGCGGGCCCGCACTGGCGCCTGGCCCTGCCGCGCCGGACCGCGTTGCCCGGCAGGGCACCGTGGCGCCCGCACTCCTGCCCGGCGCACAAGCCCAAGGCGGCGCCGGCTACCAGGCGGTGCCGGTAGCGGCCAATGGACCGACCGCACCTGCCGCCGCACTGGGGCGCATCGCCAATACCGCTACGCTCAGCTGCGTTGCGCGCCCGAGTGAGTGTCCGCGCACGCTCGCCGCAGCGACGATCGCCGCTGCCACGGTGATTACCAGTGCGGCCGCTGGAGGTGTGCTGGGGTTCGTGCTTGGCCGCGAAAGCGCATTGGACGCCAACAACGCCAACAACGCCGACCGCACGCCCGCGCCTGCCTCGCTTCCGTTGACCCTGTACGACCTGCTGCCCGACGAACACCGCCACCGCCTGCTGGAAATCATCCGCGACTGCGGCACCGACGCGGCGGCCTGCACCGGCCCGGCGATCCGATCGTTGTTGCAGGACCTGCCTGAGGCCACGCGCCGCCAGATCATGGTGACGCTGGGCGTTGCCCGGCAGGCGGAAACGCACGGGCGCGGCGGTTGGCCCAGCGGCGCCGAGGCCGCCGCGCTGGCGCCCATGCTGTCGTGGGTGGACTGGGCGGCCGACCTGCTGGGCAGCGTGGTGAGCCCCACCCAGGCCCGCTTCACGCTGGACCTGGAACAGATCGCGCAGGCCACGCTCGATGCGCAGCAGCCGGGCATGACCGGTGCACAGCGCGAGGTAGCCGCCAATATCGCGCGTTTCGACACGCTGCGTGCGCTGTTCCGGCGCGACGGACACACCCTGCAGCAGCTGCCGTTCTCCGGCAGCACCCGCGATTCCTTCGGCTTCGACCAGACTTACAACGGCTGCAACCTGATGCTGGAGTTTGCCGGCGCCGGCACCCCACAACGCACGTTGATGGTGCTCGCCCATGGCGACATGACCGGGGCGCGCGACGGCTCCAGCGGTGCCAGCGACAACGGCACCGGGTTGACGACCCTGCTTGCGCTTGCCCGCAAGCTGGCGGCGCAAACGCTGCCCGACGGCACGCGCGTGCAGTTGATGGTGACCGACCTCGAAGAGCACGGCATGCTCGGCGCCAAGGCTTACGCCGAGCAGTGCCTGGCGCAGGCCAGCTGTCCGGACGTGGCGCTCAACCTGGACATGACCGGGCGCGGCGATGGCATGACCTTGTCTGGCTCCGACCGCCATCACCTGTACATGGATGGCGATTCGCGCGCGTTGCAACCGCCTCCCGCGCCGGTGACCGCCCACGAAGCACAGTTGCGTGGATTGCTCGAAAGCGCTGCCGCCGCTGTCGGGCTGACCGTGCATGACAGCGCGCGCTGGGTGTTGCAGTCGGATCAGATTGCCCTCCAGCGCGAAGGCGTTCCGGCGCTGGGAATGAACCTTGCCGATGCGGCCGATATTCCCCTTGAACGCGACATGCAGCAGGCGCGTGCGCGGCTGTGGGTGGCCAATGCGGACGTGGACTGGAGCCGGTTCGAGCACTACCTCAATGGCACGCTGGGGCCGGAAGAGGCGCAGGCGATGGAAACGCGGATGGACGCCGGAGCACGCCATGAACGCCTACAAGGCGTTGCCGCTGTCACCTGCGATGGCGCGCATCCACAACCGCCAGGACCAGCTCGACCAGGTCGACCCGCGCCGCGCGATGGCCGCGCTCGCGGTGGTGGAAGGGGCCATCGACGCGTGGCTGCACGCACCGACGCCCTGATAAAAACCCACCCCGGCCGGCCCGCACCGGCCGGGATGGTCCCGCCTCACGCTTTGGCCAGCGCCTGCTCCAGGTCGGCCAGCAGGTCGTCCACGTGCTCGATGCCGATCGACAGCCGCACCGTGTCTTCGCTCACCCCGGCCCGCTCCAGTTCCGCCGCATCCAACTGGCGGTGCGTGGTCGACGCCGGATGGGTGGCCAGCGACTTGGCATCACCCAGGTTCACCAATCGGGTAAACAGCTGCAGGGCATCCAGCAAGCGCGCGCCCGCCGCGCGCCCGCCCGGCAAGCCGAAGGTCAGCACGCCCGAGCCGTGCCCGCGCAGGTAGCGCTGCACCAGCGCGTGCTCGGGGTGGTCGGGCAGCGCCGCGTAGTTCACCCACGCCACCTTGGCGTGGTCGCGCAGGAAGCCGGCGATCGCCAGCGCATTCGCGTTGATCCGGTCCAGCCGCAGCGCCAGCGTTTCGATGCCCTGCAGGATCAGGAAGGCATTGAACGGCGACAGCGCCGCGCCGGTATTGCGCAGCGGCACCACCCGCGCGCGCCCGATGTAGGCGGCCGCGCCCAGCGCCTCGGTATAGACAACGCCGTGATAGCTCACGTCTGGCTCGTTGAGCCGGCGGAAGCGCTGCTTGTGCTCAGCCCAGGGGAAGCGCCCGGAATCGACGATCGCGCCGCCGACGCTGGTGCCGTGCCCACCCAGGTACTTGGTCAGCGAATGCACCACGATGTCGGCGCCGAAGTCGAACGAGCGCTGCAGGTACGGGGTGGCCACCGTGTTGTCGACGATCAGCGGCACGCCATGCGCATGTGCGATGTCGGCCACCGCCTGGATGTCGGTGATGTTGCCGCGAGGGTTGCCGATGGACTCGACGAACACCGCCTTGGTGCGGTCATCGATGAGGCCGGAAAACGCCTGGGGATCGCGGTAGTCGGCGAACCGGGTCTGGATGCCAAACTGCGGCAACGTATGCGCGAACAGGTTGTAGGTACCGCCGTACAACGCGCTGGAGGCCACGATGTTGTCACCGGCCTCGGCGATGGTCTGGATCGCGTAGGTGATGGCCGCCTGCCCCGACGCCAGCGCCAAGGCGCCAATGCCACCTTCCAGCGCGGCCAGGCGCTGCTCCAGCACGTCGGTGGTGGGATTCATGATGCGCGTGTAGATGTTGCCCGTCACCTTCAGGTCGAACAGGTCCGCCGCGTGCTGGGTATCGTCGAACGCGTAGGCCACCGTCTGGTAGATCGGCACCGCCACCGCACGCGTGGTCGGGTCCGGCCGGTAGCCGCCATGCACGGCGATGGTTTCCGCTTTCCACGGCGGCAGCGAGGTGTCCGGTTCCGACATCGTAAGGTCTCCGCGCACGGTACGTGCGAAAACGCACCATAGCCGAGCCCCGCCGCGCCCTGTCATGCCGGTTGCTCATGAGTACCGTCACTGCAGTGATGTGCGTGGTGCGTTTCGTACCAATCCTATGTGCGTCCTGCGGGCCCGTGGGCATAATCGCGCTCCGCCTGCAACCGGCAGGCACCCGCACGACTGATAGTGGAGGTCACGCCATGCGTGCCGATGCCGTACAACAACACCGCCGCAGCGTCGGCCAGTTCAATCGCACGCTGTGCGGGCGACAGCCCGCACGGGACCATGCCCGCCACCAGCGTTTCGGCACCGAGGGTCCGCCGCTTCTGCGCGTCCACAACGCAGCCGGCATGCTCACGCTTGCAGCGCTCACCGCCAACCTGCTGATACCGCAAGGCGCGGCTGGCGCAGCACGCGCGGGCCGGCCGCCGACGATGCAGTCGCCAGCGCAGGCGCCGCCGGCTCTGCTGCCTGGTGCGGCCGCGACGCGGGGTGAAGCGTATCTGGCCGTGCCGGTCCAGGAACCACTGGACCGGATTGGAACCGCGGCCACCGCAGGCTGCCTGGCTCGCCCACGCGAGTGCTCCCGGATACTGGCAGGGGCCGCCGTCACTGCGCTGGGCGCGTTCGCGGGCACCTGGATTGGCTATGAGCTCGGCTACCGCTCCGGGCAAGGCGCGTGCGGCAGGGCCTCCACGAGCCTCCCCGCTGCTGACACCCTGGTCCAGACCCCGGAGAGCGACGATGGTCTGCCAGCGCCGCTGCGCTTCAACCCGGCCGACATCGATCCGGACCACCCGCCCTGTCAGTCGCTGTACGCACACATCAATAGCCGATGGCATGCGACCGAGCAGCGGCCCGCCGACCAGCCGCTGTGGAACATGCCGACGATGCTGCAGGAACGTTCGCTGGCATTGCAGCGCCGCGTCGTGGAACAGGCCGCCAACCTGGACATGCCGACCCACGTGGAGAAGATCGTGGCCGACCTGTGGCGCACCGGCATGAACCAGCGCCAGATCAATGCGGACGGCATCGCGCCGCTGCGCGCGGAGCTGGCCGCCATCGACGCCCTGCGGACACCCGAAGCGGTAGAGGCGCACCTGCACACGCTCACCGCGGTCGGCCTCAACCCGGTGTTCGGGTTCGGGGTCGACCTGGACATGGACGCGCGCGACAGCCAGATCGCCTACGCCTTCCAGGGCGGCCTCGGGCTGCCGGACCGCAGCTACTACCTGGACCCGGAACATGCCGAAGCCGCACTGGCCTACCGCGCGCACGTCGCGCACGTGCTGCGCCTGGCGGGCGACGCGCCGGCCGATGCCGAGCGCCAGGCCGATGCGGTCCTCTCGCTGGAACGCCGCCTTGCCAACGCGTCGGCGCCGTGGAACGAGCTCAACGAGAACGTCACCAACTTCTATCATCCGCTGACGGTGCCGGAGGCCGATGCGCTCACCCCCGGCTTCCGCTGGAGTGCGTTGTTCCAGGCGTTGGGCGTGGCCCCACCGGACCGTTTTTCGCTGGCCACGCCCGCCTTCCACCAGGCGGTGGGTCGGGCGTTGACCAACGAGGAACCGGCCACCTGGCGCGCCTACCTGCGCTTCCACACGCTTGACTCGGCCAGCCCGTTCCTGGGCGATGACTTCGTCCGCGCCCATCACGACTTCCACGGCAGGACGCTGCAGGGCCAGGAAGCAATGCCGCCGCGCTGGAAGCAGGTGCTGGCTGCCATCGAACGCGTGGCCGGTGAAGCGCTCAGCGAACTCTACGTTCCCGCCGCCCTCCCGCCGGAAGCCCGCGCACGGGTGGTGGCGCTGATCGAGCAGGTCATGGCGGCCCTGAAACGACGCCTGGCAGTAGTGCCGTGGATGGATCCCGAAACCCGCGCCACCGCGCTGCGCAAGGCCGATGCCTTTCGACCGCGTATCGGCCACCCCGAACGCTGGCCGGACTGGTCCGGGCTGCACACCGAATCGTGCGGTTACCTGCGTAACCTGCGCGCGGCCACCGCGTTCGCCCGGCGCAACGAACTGGCCCGGATGGGAGCGCCGGTGGACACCGCACTCTGGCGGATGACCGCGCAGACCGTGGACGCGTACCACGACGTGATGAACAACGACATCGCCTTCTCGGCGGCGCTGCTGCAGCCGCCCTTCTTCGACATGGAGGCAGACGATGCGCTCAACTACGGCGCGATAGGCGCGGTCATCGGCCATGAGATTTCGCACGCGTTCTCGGCAGAATCCAGTCAGTTCGGTCTCGATGGCAGCCTGCAGAGCTGGTGGAGCGATGCCGACCGGCAGAATGCCGCGGCGATTTCCGCGCGGCTTGCCGCACAGTTTGACCAGCAGCAGGTGGACGGACTTGCGCTCAATGGGCGGCTGACCGCCAATGAGAACCTGGCCGACCTGAGCGGCCTGACTATCGCCTTGGATGCGCTTGAATTCGCGACCCGCAACCAGACCGATCCAATGCTGCACGGGCTCACCCGCAGGCAGTTGTTCTATCTCAGCTGGGGCATGCTGTACCGCGACATGCGCACCCGCGAACGCCTGCAGCGCGACCTGGAAACCGACGTGCATGCCTTCGGGCCGCCACGCGCAGATGTCGGCCCGGCCAACATGCCCGCCTATGCCGCAGCGTTCCACTGCCCGCCCGGAGCGCCTATGACCCGCAACGCCTCCGAACGGGTCGTCTACCTCTAGGTCCACTGAACATGCATATTCCGCGACGGTCGCCCGGGAAGCTTCCGGCGACGTCGCAGAAGGGGCGGGGTCCCTGCGCCTGGCATCAAAGGCAACTCGATCACATTGGCCGGATTACCGCAGCCCCATCAAATTCATACCGCGCTGAAAGCACAGAGCCCCGGTTGATCCGGGGCTCTGCGTCCATCGGTCAAGGTCGATCAGCCTTTGGCGAAAACCAGGCGGCCTTCGGCCGCATCCACCCGGATCACATCGCCGCCAACAAAGTCGCCGGACAGGATCTTCTGCGCCAGCGGGTTTTCCAGCTGCGCCTGGATCGCGCGCTTGAGCGGCCGGGCACCGTAGATCGGATCGAAGCCCACGTTGCCCAGCAGCTCGAACGCCGCGTCGCTGACCTCGATGCGCAGGCCACGTTCGGCCAGGCGCTTTTCCAGGCCCTGCATCTGGATGCGTGCGATCTGCTTGATCTGTACCTTGTCCAGCGGGTGGAACACCACGATGTCGTCCAGTCGGTTGATGAACTCCGGGCGGAAGTGCGCCTGCACCACGCCCATCACCGCCGCCTTCATCTGCGTGTAGGCCTCCGGGCTGTCATCGCTGGACATGTCCTGGATCTGGTGCGAGCCCAGGTTGGAGGTCATCACGATGACGGTGTTGCGGAAGTCCACGGTGCGGCCCTGGCCATCGGTGAGGCGGCCATCGTCCAGCACCTGCAGCAGGATGTTGAACACATCGGTGTGCGCCTTCTCCACTTCGTCCAGCAGGATCAGCGAGTACGGGCGACGGCGCACGGCCTCGGTGAGGTAACCGCCCTCTTCGTAGCCCACATAGCCCGGGGGCGCACCAATCAGCCGCGCCACGCTGTGCTTTTCCATGAACTCGCTCATGTCGATGCGGATCATGGCGTCACTGCTGTCAAACAGGAATTCGGCCAGCGACTTGCACAGCTCGGTCTTGCCCACCCCGGTCGGGCCCAGGAACAGGAACGAACCACTGGGCCGGTTCGGGTCGGACAGGCCGGCACGCGAACGACGCACCGCATCGGAAACCACCTTGATCGCCTCTTCCTGGCCCACCACGCGCTCATGCAGCACGTCTTCCATGCGCAGCAGCTTGTCGCGCTCGCCCTCCAGCATGCGGTTGACCGGAATGCCGGTCCAGCGCGAGACCACCTCGGCAATTTCCTCGGCCGTCACCCGGTCCTGGACCAGCTTGAACTCGGTGTTCTCCGCTTCCTGCGCCACATGCAGCTGCTTTTCCAGCTGCGGCAGCTGGCCATACTGCAGTTCGCTCATGCGGCCGAAATCCTGGCGCCGCTGTGCCGCTTCCAGTTCGAGCTTGACCTGCTCGATCTGCTCCTTGATCTTGGTAGTGCCCTGCAGCGCGGCCTTCTCCGACTTCCAGATCTCGTCCAGGTCGGAGAACTCGCGCTCCAGCGCATCGATCTCGGTTTCCAGGTCGGCCAGGCGCTGGCGCGAAGCATCGTCCTTTTCCTTCTTCAGCATCTCGCGCTGGATCTTGAGCTGGATCAGGCGGCGTTCCAGGCGGTCCAGCTCTTCCGGCTTGGAGTCGATCTCCATGCGGATGCGCGAGGCAGCCTCGTCCATCAGGTCGATGGCCTTGTCCGGCAGCTGGCGGTCGGCAATGTAGCGGTGCGACAGCGTGGCTGCCGCCACGATCGCCGGATCGGTGATCTCCACCCCATGGTGCACCGCGTACTTTTCCTTCAACCCGCGCAGGATGGCGATGGTGTCTTCCACGCTGGGCTCGCCCACGAACACCTTCTGGAAGCGGCGTTCCAGTGCGGCATCCTTCTCGATGTACTTGCGGTACTCGTCCAGGGTGGTGGCACCCACGCAGTGCAGCTCACCGCGCGCCAGCGCCGGCTTGAGCATGTTGCCCGCGTCCATCGCGCCATCGGCCTTGCCCGCGCCCACCATGGTGTGCAGCTCATCGATGAACAGGATGATCTGCCCTTCGCTCTTGGCCAGGTCGCTGAGCACGCCCTTCAGGCGCTCTTCGAATTCACCGCGGAACTTGGCGCCGGCGATCAACGCGCCCATGTCCAGCGACAACACGCGCTTGCCGCGCAGGCCCTCGGGCACTTCGTCGTTGATGATGCGCTGGGCCAGCCCTTCCACGATGGCGGTCTTGCCCACGCCGGGTTCGCCGATCAGCACCGGATTGTTCTTGGTGCGGCGCTGCAGAACCTGGATGGTGCGGCGGATTTCCTCGTCGCGCCCGATCACCGGGTCCAGCTTGCCGCTCTCGGCGCGCGCGGTCAGGTCGATGGTGTACTTCTCCAGCGCCTGCCGCTGTTCTTCGGCGTTCTCGCTCTGCACGCTGTCGCCACCGCGGATCTTCTCGATGGCCGCATCGATCCTGGTCTTGTCCGCGCCGGCAGCGCGCAGCGCCATGCCGAGCGTGCCGCCATCGTCCAGCGCGGCGCGCACGAACCACTCGCTGGCGATGAACGCATCGCCATGCTGCTGGGCCAGCTTGTCGGTGCTGTTGAGGAGCCGGTTCAGGTCATTGCCGATCGACAGGCTGCCTGCCTGCCCGGACACTTTCGGCAGCGCGTCCAGCGCTTCGGTCAGCCGCTCGCGCAGCACCGGCACGTTGACCCCGGCCTGGGCCAGCAGCGGCCGCGTGCTGCCGCCCTGCTGGTCCAGCAACGCGGTGAGCACGTGCACCGGTTCGATGATGTTGTGGTCGCGGCCCACGGCCAGCGACTGTGCGTCTGCCAGCGCCTGCTGGAAACGCGAAGTGAGCTTGTCCATCCGCATGGGGGAATCCTCGATATTCTGCCGCTGGCCGAGCCAGCACTATCAGACAGATGCGGTTACGCAGGCGTGTTTCAAGGGGCGATGAGAACGTATTCAGGCCTTGGACGACGTCGCCCCCACACCGCCATCACGCCTGCTTGGCAGCGCAGGCGGGAGGCTGGGGCCTCCTGTCGCGGAGCGTGCGCATGCATTACGAGCTGTATTACTGGACCGGCATCCAGGGCCGGGGCGAGTTCATCCGGCTGGCGCTGGAGGATGCCGGCGCGGCCTATACGGACATGACCCGGGTGCACGGGGATGAGGCAATGCAGCCATTCCTGGACGGCAAGGCCGACGGGCTGCGTCCATTCGCGCCGCCGTTCCTCGTCAGTGGGCGGCAGGTGATCGCGCAGGTGGGCGCGATCCTGGACCATCTGGGGCCCGAGCTGGGCCTGGTGCCCGACGCCGCCTCGCGGCGCGCGCAGGCGCTGCAGCTGCAGTTGACCATTGCCGACCTGGTGGCCGAGATCCACGATACCCACCACCCGATTGCAGCCTCGCAATATTACGAGGACCAGAAGAAGGAAGCGAAGGCGCGCGCAGCGTCGATGCGTAGCGAGCGGCTGCCGAAGTTCCTCGGCTGGTTTGAAAGCGTGCTGCAGGCCAATGGCGGCCTGCACCCGCTGCGCGAGCATTCCTATGTGGACCTGTCACTGTTCCAGCTGGTCAGCGGGCTGCAGTACATGTTCCCGCGGCGCATGCAGGCGCTGCGGCCCTCATTGCCGTTGCTGCACGCCTTGAAGGACCGGGTGGAGCGGCGACCCCACATCGCCGCCTACCTGGCCTCCGAACGCCGGTTGGCCTTCAACACCAACGGCATTTTCCGCCATTACACGGAGCTGGACGGCGACGATTGACGCTTGGTCACGACCAACGGTCGTGACCTACCGGGGTGTCATTGCCCGCGGCCGTTGGCCATGGTGCGATTGCCTTCGATGTGCCTGCCCGGTAGATCACGACCGTTGGTCGTGATCGCTCTTCTGCAGGGACAACAACCCCAACAACGCCGCCAACGCCACATACGCCCCCGCGAACTGCCACATGATCTGCTGCGGCAGGCCGGCCAGCTGCCACGGCAGGTAGATGCCGCCGCGCGGGTCCACCGAATGGATCAGCCCGAACAGGGTCAGCGCCGCCGCCACCAGCAGGATCCCGGACGCACGCAGCAGCCGCCCGTCGATCATCGCCACCACCGCGGCAATCCACAGCATCGAGGTGATGATGAAGCCATTGCCCAGGGTGAAGATCACGGCCAGCTCCGGCAGGCCGTGGCCGTCGAGCGTGGTGGTCATCGCCACCAGCTGCTCCGGCGCGATCCAGCCCGGTGCCTTGATCGCCAGCAGATAGGCCACCGACGGCAGGAAACCCAGCACCATCGCACCGGCGTGCTCGCGCGGGGTGGCCTGGAAGGCCTGGGTGGTGATGTCGATGGCCACGTACACGATGATCGGCGCCAGTACCGCCAACGGCAGCCACTGCACCAGCCCGGAAATCACCCCCAGCATGCCGCCGATACCGACGAACAGGCCGGTCAGCAGCGTATAGCCGCTGCGCGCCCCCATGTGCTTGTAGGCCGGCTGGCCGATGTACGGCGTGGTCTGCGCCACGCCGCCGCACAGGCCGGCCACCAGCGTGGCCACTGCCTCCACCAGCAGGATGTCGCGCGTGCGGTAGTCATCGCCGGCCGCACGTGCGCTTTCGGAGACGTTGATGCCGCCCACCACCATCAGCAGGCCGAACGGCAGCAGCAGCGGCAGGTAGGTGATCGCCGTGGGCAGGCCATCGATGAAGCCCAGCGTCGGCCATGGCAGCACCATCTGCAGCGGGGTCCATTCCGGTACCTTGAAGCCGGGCGCGCCCAACCCGGCCAGGCCGAGCCCGTAATACAGCACCGTGCCGAACACGAACGCCACCAGCACGCCCGGTGCACGGATGGGCAGCGTGCGCTTGGCCACCAGCACGTACAGCAGCAGGCCCAGCGTGACGAAGCCCACCACCGGCGAGCGCAGGGTTTCCAGCAGCGGCAGGAAGCCCATCAGCACGATCGCGATGCCGGCGATGGAGCCCAGCAGCGAGGCCCGCGGCAGCGCGCGGGTGACCGCCTCGCCGAAGAACGACAGCACGGTCTTGAGCACGCCCATGATCACCAGCGAGGCCATGCCCAGCTGCCAGGTGGCGATGGCCGCATCGTGCGGAGCCAGCCCCCGCGCCTTGAACGCCAGGAACGCCGGACCCAGCACCAGCAGCGCCATGCCGATGCTGGTCGGCGCATCCAGGCCAAGCGGCATCGCGGTGACATCATCGCGCCCGGTGCGCACGGCCAGCCGCCGCGCCATCCAGGTGTAGAGCACGTTGCCGACCAGCACACCGAACGCGGTGCCGGGGAACATGCGCCCGAACACCACGTCGGCCGGGAACTGGAAAATGCCGACCAGCGCCATTGCGATGAAGCCGAGGATCGACAGGTTGTCGACCACCAGGCCGAAGAAACCGTTGAGATCGCCGGCGACGAACCAGCGGGGGCGTCCAGGGACGGGAGCGGATGCAGGCATGCGAGCGGGCACGGGGTGTGGGGTACCCGATGGTAGGCGTTCATTGCGCCCGGCGACAGACGCATGCGTGGAACAGCGGGGCACGCCCCGTACCGACCAACGGTCGGTACCTACCGGCGCGGTCGGTACCGACCGGTGCGGTAGGTCACGACCGTTGGTCGTGACGGCCTACGGCTTGTTGAGGAAATTGTTCGCCAACAGGTCCCGCACATCCCCCACCCGCCCGTGCAGCAGCGCCTTGGCCGCGTACAGCGCAGTGCCGGCCACCTGCTTGGCCTCCACCTGCGGCGGCATCACCAGCTCGGTCGGGCTGGTATGCACGTCCAGCAGCGCCGGGCCCGGGTGGGCCAGCACATCCTGCACCGCCTGCTCCAGGTCCTCGCTGCGGGTCACGGTGCGGCCATAGAAGCCGATCACCTCGGCCAGACGGCCGAAATCGGGGTTCTTCAGGTCGGTGTAGTTGTCCAGCAGGCCCTGCACCTTCTGCTCCAGCTCCACGAAGTTCAGCGAACTGTTGTTGTAGACCACCACCTTGATCGGCAGGTTTTCCTGCACGGCGGTGAGCAGCTCGCCGAGCAGCATCGCGATTCCCCCATCGCCGGACATGGAGATCACCTGCCGGCCCGGAAACGCCTTCTGCAGGCCCAGGGCCTGCGGCAGCGCATTGGCCATCGTGCCATGCAGCAGGCTGGTCAGCGTGCGGCGCCGGCCATTGGCGCGGATGTGGCGCAGGATCCACACCATCGGCGAACCGCAGTCGGCCGTGAACAGCGCATCGTCATCTGCATGGCGGTCCAGCAGCGCCGTGAGGTGCTGGGGGTGGATCAGTTCGCCCTCGCCCGGGTGCTCCTCCCTGGCGCGGGTCTCCAGGGCCTTCTCGCGATGGCCGATGCATTCGTCAAGGAAGCTGCGGTCGTCCCGCGCGGGCAGGAGCGGCAACAGGGCCTCGATGGTCGGCCCGATGTCGCCCACCACGCCAAGGTGTACCGGATGGCGCCTGCCCAGATGGCTGCCATCCCGGTCGACCTGGATCAGCGTCGCCTTGTCCGGGTAGTACTGGCCCCAGGCGAAATCAGCACCAAGCAGCAGCAGCGTGTCGCATGCCATCAGGGTGTGGTAACCGGATTCGATCCCGAAGATGCCGGTCATGCCCATGTTGTACGGGTTGTCGTACTCCACGAAATCCTTGGCCCGGGAGGTATGTGCGATTGGCGCCTTCAGGTGGGCGGCCAGCGCCACCAGCGCGTCATGTGCATGCTCGCAGCCCGCGCCGGCGTAGATGCCAATGCGCTTGCCCGTGCCGATCAGCGCCGCGATGCGTTGCAGTTCGTCGTCGTTTGGGCGCAGCAGCGGCTGCGTGTAGTGGACCGAGAACGGCTGGTCGTCCTTGACCTCCGCTTCGGCAATATCCGCAGGCAGGATCAGCACCGCCACACCGCGCCGGCTGATCGCCGCCTGGCACGCCAGCGTCGCCATCCGCCGCGCCTGCAGCGGCGTGGACACCTGTTCGCAGAATACGCTGCAGCTGGCGTACACCGCCTTGAAATCCACCTCCTGCGGGAATTCCATGCCCAGCTCGGTGGTGACCACCTGGCTGGCGATCAGCACCAGCGGGGTGCGGTTGCGGTTGGCCTCGAAGATGCCGTTGATGAAATGCAGCCCTCCCGGTCCACACGAGCCTGCACAGGCCGCAAGGCGGCCGCTGATCAGCGAATCGGCCCCTGCCGCGAACGCGGCCGCCTCCTCATGGCGCACGTGCACCCACGCGATATCGCTGTTGTGGATGGCATCGGTGACATGGTTGAGGGTGTCGCCGACGATGCCGTAGCAATGGCGCACACCGGCGGCCTGCAGGGTATCGACGACGATTTCGGCAACGCGCTTGCTCATGACGGTACTTCCACGTTCAAGGGGGAAGTCCGAGCCTAGACCCGCGCAGGTGACACCGGCGTGCGAATGCGCGCCGATTCATACGAAGGTAGGTACCGACCGTTGGTCGGTATGCCGTCAGAACGAAACGTCGACCGCCTGCTGCGCCCACAGTACCGACTGGTGTTTGGTGGCCTGCTTCCACGCCAGGCGGATCGCCTCGATGTCCGCGCGCCGCTGCGGGGTGTTTTCGTGCAGCACCACCAGCACCTTGGTGCGCAGGCGGTTGGGTTCCTTTGCACCGCGGAACAGCCACTGGCCGTAGGCATCGAACACGGTCAGCCCATCCGGGAAGCGCGGGGTGACCTGCTTGTCCAGGAAGTCGCGCCACTGCGCCTCGCTGATCGCATCGGTCTGCTCGCGGTTGGAGGCACCGCTTTCCTCGCCGACCCCGAAGTAGAGCTCGCTGCGCACCCAGCCGGCCGCAGCGTCCGGGCGGGCGGCATCACCCTGGAGGCTGGCCGTGGTGGTGGTCGGCGCGGGCTGGCCCGTGACTGGCGCGGTTGCGGTGGCGCAGCCGCTGAGGGCGAGGAAGGCAGCCAGCAGGAGGGAATGGGGCTTCATGTTCTGGGGGTCTCTGATGATGCGTGGGACACGCATGGCGTGTCGCTACGTCGGGAATTGGGGGGCTTGCAAGGGTGACGGACATTGCGCGGCTGCGCAGATGCCCAACGGCAATCAGCTGATGCCCGTTCGTATTGGGACTTGCATCACAGGGCGCCATCACGCCAAGATAATATATCGCTTCATCCGGATGGAACAGCACTTCATCCGGACAGCCGGGCAGGACCCGGCGCTACCCTCCCCCCTCGTCGTACTGCTGGAGCCCGCATGTCCCGTCCGTCCGCGTCGCGCCTTGGCCTTGCCATTGCCCTGGTCCTGTCTTCCCCCCTGCTGGCCCAGGACCTCCACGCGCAGGACGCGCCCGCCTCCGCCACCACGCTGGACACGGTGATCGTCACCGGCACCCGCGCGATCGACCGCACCGTGCTCGAATCGACCTCGCCGGTGGACATACTCACCGCCGAAGACATCCGCCGCGCTGGCGTGGTCAACGGCGAGCTGGGCAGCGCGCTGCAGGCGCTGCTGCCCTCGTTCAACTTCCCGCGCCAGTCCAACTCCGGCGGTGCCGACCACGTGCGCGCCGCCCAGCTGCGCGGGCTGTCGCCCGACCAGGTGCTGGTGCTGGTGAACGGCAAGCGCCGCCACACCAGTGCGCTGGTGAACACCGACAGCAAGATCGGCAAGGGCACCACCCCGGTTGATTTCAACGCCATCCCGGTCAGCGCCATCAAGCGCATCGAAGTACTTCGCGACGGCGCCGGTGCACTGTATGGTTCCGATGCCGTGGCCGGTGTGATCAACGTGATCCTGGATGACGCCCCGGAAGGCGGCGCCATCGAAGCCAGCTTCGGCGCCAACCACACCGACCTTGAGCCGATCGACCGCACGATCACCGATGGCCAGACCAGCTTCGCCAGCGCCAAGGTCGGCACCCGGCTGGGCGAGGACGGCGGCTTCCTGCGCGTGGGCCTGGAGCTGAAGAACCGCGAAGGCACCAACCGCGCCGGCTTCGACCAGATCCCGCCGTGGGACCAGAGCGGTGCCAACCTGGCCCTGCAGGGCCGGCGCAACTACGTACTCGGCGATGGCAAGACCAAGGACCTCAACGCCTGGATCAACACCGAACTGCCGTTCGGTGACACCTCGAAGTTCTATTTCTTCAGCACCTTCAACCAGCGCGACAGCGAAGGCGCCAACTACTTCCGCTACCCCGACAGCGACGCCAACTGGACCGAGCTGTACCCCAACGGCTACCGCCCCATTTCCGTAGGCGAGAACCGCGACGTGCAGGCCGTGGCCGGTGCCAAGGGCCAGTGGGGCGAGTGGAACTACGACGCCAGCCTGGATCATGGCTTCAATGACTTCACCTACCGCCTGCGCAATTCGCTCAATGCCTCGCTCGGCCCGGGCAGCCCGACCCGGTTCAAGACCGGCGATTACCGCAATGAACTGACCGTAGGCAATTTCGACCTGGGCCGGGTGTTCACCCAGGGCGAGAACAGCCACAGCCTGGGCCTGGGACTGGAAGCGCGCCGCGACCACTTCCAGACCCGCCCGGGTGACCCGGCCAGCTACGCCGCCGGCCCCTACACCGACCGCCCGACCGGCTCGCAGGCCGGCGGCGGCCTGACCCCGCAGGACGCCACCTCGCTTACCCGCGATGTGACCAGCGTGTATGCCAGCCTGTCCAGCCAGTTCGGCGAACACCTCTCCAGCGACCTGGCCGCACGCTACGAGCACAGCGACGATTACGGCGGCGAGCTCACCGGCAAGCTGGGCCTGCGCTATGAGTTCTCCCCGGCGTTCGCGCTGCGTGGCGCGATTTCCAACAACTTCCGCGCACCCTCGCTGGCGCAGATCGGCTATGAATCCACCTCCACCGGCTACAACGCCGCCGGCCAGCTGGTGCAGGGCCGCACGCTGTCGGTGAACAACCCGATCGCACGCGGGCTGGGTGCCACCGACCTGAAGCCGGAGAAGTCGGTCAACACCAGCCTGGGCTTCACCAGCCGCATCGGTGACCACTTCGACCTGTCCCTGGACTTCTACCAGATCGATATTGATGACCGCATCGCGCTTTCGGAAAGCATCACCGGCGATGCGCTCACCGACTACGTGCAGCAGCAGTTCGGCGTGGCGGGGCTGCAGAGCGCCAACTTCTTCGTCAACGCCGCCGATACGCGCACGCGCGGTGCCGAACTGGTAACCAACTGGCGGCAGGGACTGGGTGATGGGCAGCTGGTGTTGACCGGCACCTATGCCTACAACAAGACCACGCTGAAGAACGTGTTGGCCACGCCGGCGAGCCTGTTGGCGCTCGATCCGGACTATGTGTTGTTCGGCCTGGAAGAGACCAACACCCTGACCGATGCCACGCCGCGTACGCGTGCGCAGCTGGCGGCAACCTGGGCCAATGATCGTTGGACGCTGAGCAGCCGGCTGAGTCGTTATGGCAGCGTGACCCGGGTGTTCAACTTCGGCGATGGGTTCGTGCCGCGGCAGACCTACGGCGCAGAGTGGCAGCTGGATGCCGAGGTGGAGTACCGCGTCACGCCGCAGTGGAGCGTGGCGCTGGGTGGGCAGAACCTGACCGACAACTACTCGGACCTGTCCAACGAGGACATCTATTACTACGGCAACCTGCCGTATGACGTGTTGTCGCCGGTCGGGAGCAATGGCGCATACTTCTACGGACGCGTTCGGTATACCTTCTGATCAGCATCCATTTCGTTTCAATTCATGCGGGGGCGCTCGCCCCCCCGCCGCCGTGGCGTGCCATGCGCCGGCGTGGGCCGTCAACGCGATTCCCCTGACGTGATCGTCTACTGGACGATCACGCTTTGGGTGGCATGTTGGCATCATGGCCAACGACTACCCCCTCCGTCCGCCGCCGCCACTTCTGGACGATGCATGCGCGCTGTTCCTGGACGTGGATGGCACCCTCATTGAATTTGCCGACGACCCCGAAGCGGTCACCCTGCTGCCCGAGGTACGCGAGGCCATCGGCCGCATCAGCGACCGGCTGGAAGGCGCGGTCGCGCTGATCAGTGGGCGACCGCTGGCCCAGCTCGACCGCCTGTTCGCGCCGTTGCACCTGCCGGCCGCCGGGCTGCACGGCCATCAGGTACGTGGCCTGGGCGGGCAGACCCACGCCGTGGATGGCCACTCCGGCAGCGGCGTCGAAAGCGATACCAGCGAATGGCTGCACGCGGTGCACCAGCAGGCCATGCGGTTCGCGCATGGCCATCCCGGGGTGCGGGTGGAGGACAAGGGCCGCAGCCTGGCGCTGCATTGGCGCGGCGCACCTCACGCCGCGCAGGACGTGCGCGCTTTCGCCGAACGCCATATCGGCGGCAATGCCGGTTACCGCCTGCAGCCCGGCGACCATGTAATGGAATTCATCCCCGAAGGCAGCGACAAGGGCCGCGCGATCCGCCAGCTCATGCAGCAGCTGCCCTTCCGCGGCCGCATCCCGGTATTCCTGGGTGACGACCTGACCGACGAGTATGGCTTCGATGCCGCCAACACCCTGCATGGCTGGAGCGTGCTGGTCGGCGAGCGCGAGCCCAGCGCTGCGGTCTTCGCCCTGCCGCGTGTGCGTGACGTACACGGCTGGCTACAGGAAAACGCTTACTGATGTACCCAGAGAACCCCACCCCCATGAGTGATTCCAACCTGGATCTTGGCGTTGTCGGCAACGGAAGCTTCGGCGCGTTGATTGACCGCAATGCCCGCGTCGTGTGGAGCTGCCTGCCCACTTTCGACGGCGACCCGACCTTCTGTGCGCTGCTGCGACCCAATCAGCAGATTGGCGGCGATTTCGCCATCGAACTGGAGGACATGGTCAGCAGCGAACAGAGCTACCTGACCAACACCGCCATCCTGCGCACCGTGCTGCACGACAAGCACGGAGGCTCGCTGGAGATCATCGACTTTGCTCCGCGCTGGCGCCAGAACGATCGCTTCTACCGGCCCGTCAGCCTGATCCGGCAGGTGCGCCCGCTGGGCGGAAACCCACGCATCATCGTGCGCGCACGCCCTCTGGCCGACTGGGGCGCACGCGTGCCCGATTGCACCTGGGGCAGCAACCACATCCGCTGGGTGCTGCCGGACCATGTGCTGCGCCTGACCACCGACGTACCGTTGCGCTTCGTCCGCGATGAGCTGCCGTTCGTGCTCAGCCATCCGGTCCATCTGGTGCTGGGGGTGGACGAATCGCTGAACCGCTCGCTCAGCGGCTACGTCCAGGAATCGTTCCAGCGCACGCGCGACTACTGGCGCGAATGGGTGCGCTACCTGTCCATTCCACTGGAATGGCAGGACGCTGTGATCCGCAGCGCCATTACCCTCAAGCTGTGCCAGTACGAAGACAGCGGCGCCATCATCGCCGCCATGACCACATCCATTCCCGAGGCACCGGGCAGCATCCGCAACTGGGATTACCGCTATTGCTGGCTGCGCGATGCCGCCTTCGTGGTGCGCGCCCTCAACCGCCTGGGCGCCACCCGCACCATGGAGCAGTTCCTGGGCTACATCTTCAACCTCGCCACCGGCGATGGGAGCCTGCAGCCGCTGTACGGCATCGGCTTCGAAGCCAAACTGGAAGAAAGCGAAGTGGCCTCGCTGGATGGCTACCGCGGCATGGGACCGGTGCGGCGCGGCAACCTGGCCTGGGTGCAGCGCCAGCACGATGTGTACGGCAGCGTGGTGCTGGCGTCCACGCAGCTGTTCTTCGACCGCCGCCTGCAGGACCCCGGCGACGCCCACACCTTTGCACGGCTGGAGCCGCTGGGTGAGCAGGCCTTCGCCCTGCACGACGTGCCTGACGCCGGCCTCTGGGAGTTCCGCGGCCGCACCGAAGTGCACACATATACCAGCGCGATGTGCTGGGCCGCCTGCGACCGCCTGTGCAAGATCGCCGTGCGCCTGAAGCTCGACCACCGCGCCGAATACTGGCGCGACCGTGCCAACACCATCCACGCCCGCATCCTGCGCGAATCGTGGAGCGATGAGCTGGGCCACTTCACCGACACCTACGGCGGCCACCGCCTGGATGCCTCGCTGCTGCTGCTGGCCGACATCGGCTTCATCGCCGCCGACGATGCGCGCTTCATCGCCACCGTCGAAGCCATCGGCCGTGACCTCAAGCACGGCAATGCGCTGTACCGCTACGTGGCTCCCGATGATTTCGGCGAGCCGGAAACCAGCTTCACCATCTGCACGTTCTGGTACATCGACGCGCTGGCCGCGATCGGTCGGCTGGACGAGGCACGCGAGATGTTCGAGATGCTGCTGGAACGCCGCAACCACCTGGGCCTGCTTTCCGAAGACCTCGCCTTTGACAACGGTGAGGCCTGGGGCAATTTCCCGCAGACCTATTCGCACGTGGGCCTGGTGACCGCCGCCATGCGGCTGTCACGCAGCTGGCAGGAGGCCTCATGAGTCGCCTTGTCGTCGTTTCCAACCGCGTGGCCGCGCCGGGCGTTGCCGCGCCCGGTGGGTTGGCGGTGGGCCTGCTGGCCGCGCTGAAGGAACGCGGCGGGCTGTGGTTTGGCTGGAGTGGCAAGTCGGTCCGCGACCCGAGCGGGGACCTGCACGAGCAGGCCGAGGGTGACATCCGCTACGTCACCATGGATCTGAACAAGCGTGATGTCGACGGGTACTACAACGGCTTTGCCAACCGCACCCTGTGGCCGCTGCTGCACTTCCGCCTCGACCTGGTGGACTACGACCGCCAGACCCGCGAGACCTACCGCCGGGTCAACGCGCTGTTTGCCGAGAAGCTGGCACCGCTGCTGCGCGAAGACGACATCGTGTGGATTCACGACTACCATCTGATTCCGCTTGCATCGCTGCTGCGCGAGCGGGGTATCGGCTGCCGCATCGGCTTCTTCCTGCATGTGCCGATGCCCTCGGCCGACCTGCTGCAGGCCATGCCCGACCACCTGCGGCTGTTCTCCAGCCTGTACGCCTACGACCTGGTGGGCTTCCAGACCCAGCGCGACGCCGACCGCTTCCAGTCCTATGTGCGCCTGTTCGCCGGTGGCAAGGTGCTGCCCGACGGCATGCTTGAAGCCCCCGGCGGGCGCCGCTTCCGCGCCGCCGCATTCCCGATCGGCATCGATACCGCACATATCGAACGCCAGGCCAAGGCCGGCGCCAACAAGCCGGCCGTGCGCGACCTGCGCAACAGCCTGCGCGACCGCCAGCTGGCCATCGGGGTGGACCGGCTTGACTACTCCAAGGGCCTGCCCGAACGCTTCCAGGGGTTCGAACGCTACCTCCAGCGCCACCCCGACCAGCGCGGCAGCCTCACCTACCTGCAGATCGCCCCGGTGTCGCGTGGGGATGTCACCGAGTACCGGCAACTGCGCAGCCAGCTGGAACAGATTGCCGGGCACATCAACGGCGGGTTTGCCGAACCGGACTGGACCCCGCTGCGCTACGTGAACCAGAACTTTGCCCACGCCACCCTGACCGGCTTCTACCGCGCCGCCGCCGTAGGCCTGGTCACCCCGCTGCGCGATGGCATGAACCTGGTGGCCAAGGAGTACGTGGCCTCGCAGGACCCGGAAAACCCCGGCGTGCTGGTGCTGTCACTGCTGGCTGGCGCAGCCGACGAAATGAAGCAGGCGCTGCTGGTGAACCCGCATGACCTGGATGGCGTGGCCGATGCGATCGCCACTGCCGCCACCATGCCGCTGCGCAAGCGGCTGGATCGCTGGCAGGCAATGATGGATCACCTGCGCACGCACGACATCAACCATTGGCGGCAGACCTATCTGGAAGCGCTCGAAGGCGGCTGATTACGACACGTTTCGGGGCCAGCAGACTGACGTTTTTGACCCAGTATCAGACACCCCCTGCGCATCATCCGCCGTGATGCGCTCGGTTTAGGAGTATGTCGCTTTCTGCACTTCCGGCGACCGCAGCCCGATAGCGGCGCCCCATCGTTCCGATAGTCCTCCTAAATCGTCGGAATCCGCTGCCCAATCGCAACCTGGAGCCCGGGCAACTTTCATTTCTCGTTGACAGGCCGTTCCGACAGTGGCTCCCGCAACGCCCGTGCATGCCGCAGGGGCTGGAACCGGGAATCGGATTGATGTCACTGCTGGATCGCTTCATCGAAGACACCGCCCTGCACATGGGCCTGGGCCACCGCGCGCGCAACCTGGTGCACGTGCTGGTCGATTACATACGCGGCCTGCCAGGCGGCGTCCATGGCCTGCGCCGTCGCTTCGATGCCGTGGGACTCGGCAGCCGTTTCCCCGGTGATGAGCGCCCTTCCCGGTTGCTGGCGAGCCAGCTGGAATGCGTGGTGGGGCGTGAAGAGCTGGCCGTGCTGGCACGGCGCGCCGCGTTCCCCACCGGTATGTTCGCAGTGGTTGCCTGCGACCTGCTCCCGGGCCTGCTGGAGGTGCTGGAGCAGGACGCCCGCAACACACGGGCGCCCGAGCTCACGCCGCACATCGCGGTGCGCAGCCCTTCCCTGCGCCTGGCGCGCGGCACGGCGGTGCGTGGGCTGCTGTGGGTGATGGTGGCCGGCGCGCTGCTGTGCCTGACCGGCTGGATCCATCAGAAGACCCGGGTGGGTACCACCGGTGCACCGGCCTACGCCGAGCAGCAGCACCCACCGCGGTTGTCGCTGATGAACAACGACGGCGTGATCGACGTCCGTGGGCGGCTGCCAAGGGAGTCGGACCGGCGACGGGTGTGGAGCGCGCTGGTGGCCCAGTACGGACAGCGCGGCGTCACCGGCGACATCCTGCGCGACCCGCAGGCGCAGGCCCCGCGCTGGCTGGACCGGCTGGTTACCCTGGCCCCGGTGCTGCGCCATCCCGGGCTTTCGCTCTCCTTTAACGGCGATGCACTGCACGTGGACATGACCCGGGTTCCCGAAGAGGATCGCATCGCGGTGTCCGATACCCTGCGCCGCGCGTTCGGTCACCTGGACGTGAGCGGGCTGTGGGACGCCGGCCGCATTGCGCTGGCACAGCTGCCGGCCAACCCCGAACCGCATGAGCTGGTGGCGGCGTTGAACCAGGGCAAGGTAGGTTTCGAGCACAAGTCGTCAGTGCTGCGGGCGGACGGCCGCGACATGCTGCGGGCCAGCGCGCAGGCGATCCGGGCCGCAGGGCCGGGTATCCGTCTGGAAGTGGGTGGCCATACCGACAGCCTGGGCGCGGCCGAAACCAACCTCGAGCTGAGCCGGCAACGCGCGGGTGTGGTGGTGGCCGAACTGCAGGCGCTGGGCGTGCCGGCCAGCGCCTTGAAGCCGCGTGGGTATGGGGAAGAACATCCGGTGGCCGACAACCGGTTGGACAGTGGGCGGGATCGTAACCGGCGGATCGAGTACCGCGTTCTGCGCTGAGATCGCGACGCCGCGCAGGGCGTGGGGCGGGGCATCAATCGAGGAAGCGCGCCGCCTGGGCCGGCGTGGGCAGGAAACACCGCTCATGCCGGCCAAACCACCGGTATCGGTTGCGGGCCAGCGCGCGATACGCACGATCGCGCCAACTACGCGGCACCAACCGCAACAGGTGTGCGGCCCTCCACGCCCCACCCAACCCGGCCAGTACCCGCGCGATGGCATCGGTATCGCTCCACGCGCGGCCCTGCTCCAGCAGCAGGAACGACAGCGGGTCATCCGGATCCAGCCCATGCTGCTGCAACAGCGCGCGCCCGTGCACCCCCAGCATCGCCGCGAACCGGTACCGCCCCCGCCGATCAAACCGCAGCAGGAACCGCACCCAGCGGCTGCACAGCGCGCAGACGCCATCGAACACAATCACCGACGGCGCGCTCACTGGCGTACAGCCACGCCCTGCGTGGCTGCGAAATGCGGCGCCATCCAGGCCAACGTCGCCATCCGCCCCGTCCGTCGATCCCGCCGATGCGAATAGAACCTCCCCGGCTCGGCAATCGTGCTCAGCTGCCCGCCACTGATATCGCCCGGCTCCACCCCGGCCGCCACCAGCCGCCGCCGGGCCAGGGCATACAGATCCACCTTCCAATGCCCCGGGCGGGTAGCCACGAACGCCTGCGCCGCCCCGGCGTCGAGGTCCACGAACGCGGCGAAGACGTCCGCGCCGATTTCGTACTCGGCCGGCCCCGCCACCGGCCCCAGCCATGCCTGCAACCGGTCGGGCGCGGTGTGCATGGTCGCGATCGTGGCCTCGAGCATGCCGTCAGCCAACCCCCGCCAGCCCGCATGGGCGGCCCCGATCTCGCTGCCATCGCGTGCGGCCAGCACCACCGGGAGGCAGTCGGCGGTCAGGATCGCCAGCACCACCCCGGGCACCGAGGTCACCGCCGCATCGGCGGTGGGTTCGGCATCCATGCCACTGGCCACGGGTGGCGCATCGAAGCGCAGCACCGCCGTGCCATGCACCTGGCGCAGCCAGTGCGGTGCCGAGGGCAGGCCCAGCCCGGCCTGCAGCAGCGCGCGGTTGCGCGCCACCTGGTCCGGGTCGTCGCCGTCGGCGGCGGTGCGGTTGCCCATGTTGAACTGGTCGAACGGCGCCTTCGAGCCCCCTGCGCCGTAGCGCAGGGTGGTCAGCGCATGCACCCCCGGCGCGGCCGCCCAGTCGGCGGCCAGCACCGGCAGCGGCGCGTCGTGCGACGCAACGGAAGCCGGGGGCGTAGCCATCAGCGGCGACCGCGTTCCAGCTCGGTGAAGCGCTGGGTGTCTTCGCGCAGCGCGTCCAGCAGCGCCACCATGTCGGCCGGCAATGGGGCCGTGTTGCGGATCGGCTCGCCGGTGATCGGGTGCGCGAATTCCAGCGTTTCGGCATGCAGCGCCTGGCGCTTGAAGCCGCGCAGCTGCGCCACCAGCTCGTCGGTGGCCCCCTTGGGCAGCTTCAGCGCGCCGCCGTACAGCGAATCGCCCACGATGGCGTGCTTGAGGTGCGCCATGTGCACGCGGATCTGGTGGGTACGCCCGGTTTCCAGGCGGCATTCCAGCGCCGTATGGGCACGGAAGCGCTCACGCAGGCGGTAATGGGTCACCGCGTCCTTGCCATCTTCGCGCACCGCCATGCGGATGCGGTCGCGCGGGTGGCGGTCGATCGGCGCATCGGCGGTACCGCCGGAAACCAGCGCGCCCACCACCACTGCCAGGTACTGGCGGTGCACGTTGCGCGCGGCCAGCTGTTCCACCAGCGCGGTCTGCGCCTGGACCGTGCGGGCCACCACCATGACGCCGCTGGTGTCCTTGTCCAGGCGGTGCACAATGCCCGCACGCGGCAGCACCGACAGGCCCGGGTCGCGGAACAGCAGTGCGTTGACCAGGGTGCCGGTGGGGTTGCCCGCGCCGGGGTGGACCACCAAGCCGACCGGCTTGTTGATCACATAAACGTGTTCATCCTCGTACAGGATGTCCAGCGGGATGTCTTCGGGCTCGGCGTGGGTCTGGGTGTCGAGCACGACATGCAGGCTGGCCACCTCACCGCCGCGGACCGGGTCGCGCCCGCGCACGGGTTCGCCATCCAGCAACACATCCCCGGACTTGATCCACTCGCTCAGCCTGGAGCGCGAGAATTCAGGGAACAGGTCGGCCAGCACGGCGTCAAAGCGCCGCCCGGCGGCGGTATCGGGCACGACGGCCTGACGGGTGGATTCGGTTTCAGAAGCGTTATCGGACATGGGAAGCACACCGCAGGAAGACAAATTGGGGGTCCCGGCGACCACTTTCAGTCGCAGGACAGGCCACTAGGCTATCATCGACCCTTCGTATTCCAGCCGCGTCCCGCCCTGACCCCATGATCCGACGCTCTTCCCTGCTGTCCGCGCCCGTCCGCACCGCGGCCCTGATGCTGGTCCTGGCCCTCGTTTCCACCGGCTGCCACCGTGGCGCCAAGGGTGACAACCCGGAAGAAGGCCAGCCCGTCGAAACGATCTACGACAAGAGCCACGGCCTGATGCAGAAGGGCAACTGGAGTGGCGCCGAAACCACTTTCCGCCGCCTGATCGCCCAGTACCCGTATGGCCCGTACACCGAGCAGGCGATGATCGAGACCGCCTACGCCCAGTACAAGGCCGGCAAGCACGATGACGCGGTGTCGAGCATCGACCGCTTCATCCGTACCTACCCGACCCACCGCAACATCGCCTACATGTACTACCTGCGTGGCCTGGCCAACAGCAACCGCAACACGGTGTTCCTGCGTCGCGTGTGGTCGCTGGACCCGAGCCGCCGCGACCTGTCCACCCCGCGCCAGGCCTACGCCGACTTCAACATCGTGGTCGAGCGTTACCCCAACAGCCGCTACGCTGCCGATGCACGCAGCCGCATGCTGGAGCTGCGCGACGTGTTCGCACAGCATGAACTGGACAATGCGCTGTACTACCTGCGCCGCGAGGCCTATGTGTCCGCCGCCGGCCGCGCCAACTACCTGCTGGATACCTACCCGCAGAGCGCGTTCCAGTACGACGCCGTGGCCGCCCTGGGCGAGGCCTACACCCACCTGGGCAACAAGACCCTGGCCGACGACGCCCGCCGCGTGCTGGAGCTGAACCAGCCCGAGCACCCGTGGCTGCAGGGCAACTGGCCGAAGTACCCGTGGATGGTGCGCAAGCTGAACCCGTTCGCCGGTGAGAAATCCGCCAGCACCGGCCAGCGCAACGCCACGATGAACCGCCGCTGATACCAGCGCGGTGCTGAAACAGAAAAAGGGTCCCTTGCGGGACCCTTTTTCATTGGCGGCTTCAGGAGATCGAGCGGGTATCCGGCGCCGGGATGGCATCCCGGGGCTCGGCCTGCCGCACGGTGACGTTGGCCACCTGGAAGCGCCCCACCGAGTAGCTCACCGGCTCGACGGTCTCTGCGACCCGCGCAAAACTGGCTCTGCCGTTCGCGACCGACGTCGGCACCGACGGGTCTACGATAGTGGCTTGACGCTCCATTGCAGGAGGTGCAGCCGGCACCGCGTAGTGCCCGTGGCCGACGTTGCGCGTTTCGGCGGAAGGAAGATGCATCAGGGTGTCTCCGTAGGAAAACCCTGACTCTAGCCACCGCCACGCGCCGCGCTTTCGCGTTTCGCTCAGCCGGAGCGGCCCTTGCGGGCATCCTGCTCTGTCGAGGGCGGCAAGTACACCACCTCAACGACCTCACTGAAGTGGACGTGGCGATCATCTTTCTTGTCCCGCGCCGCCACTACCTCGGTTTCACCAGGCACCTGCGCATCCTCGTAGTCCACCGGCGGGAGCTCAGGCTCCGGCGCGCCGTCGTAATCCGGCTCGGGTTCGGGCAGCTGAACCACCGGCGCGTCATCCGCATAGTCCTCGGGCGGAATCTCAACCGCCGGCAGCTCCTTTCGCTGCGCGGCGCCGCCGTTCGGGGACGTCGCGAGCCAGGCGCTGACGATGGACGTGCGATCCGGCGCCGTCGCGATGCGCTGTGTGACCTTGAGCTCGAACCGATGACCTGGATGCGGGTCGGGAACAGGCAGTCGCTCAAGCCACTGACTCATTGTCCTGCGCAGAACCGGCGAACGTACATTCATCAGCCCACCCGCAATCGCCTTGCGCAGCCCGGCGCCATCACCATCGAACCGGGCGACGCCACCGGCTTTGCCGTTGAATATGTGCTTGGCACTGCCACCGAACTCAACATTGGCGATTTCGGTGAGTTTGAGCCGTGTCTTGGGCGACAGCGAGACGTTGTTGCGCTTGTTCCAAAGCGCTTGTGCGAAGGTATGGATCTTGGTGTTGATGTTGGGCATGCAGCAGAAACCGGGGGCGACCAGGCGCGCACTCTAGTTTTCGCCGATTGCCGCCACTTTCATGAAGCCATCAGGAGCGCGGCATGCGCGCCCCCCATGTGTGGATGCGTTCAGCCTTTGTAGCCGTTGCTGATCGGGTAGCGGCGCTCACGACCGAACGCGCGGCGCGACACCTTCGGCCCCGGTGCTGCCTGGTGGCGCTTCCACTCGCTGGTGCGTACCAGGCGCAGCACGCGCTCCACCACCTCGGGGGCGTAACCGGCCGCCACGATCTCCTCGCGCGACTGCTCCTGGTCCACGTAGCGGTACAGGATGCCGTCCAGTACGTCGTAGGCCGGCAACGAATCCTGGTCGGTCTGGTTGGCGCGCAGCTCGGCCGACGGCGGCCGGGCGATCACCGCCGGCGGAATCACCGGCGCCCCGCCCACCGTGTTTCGCCACTTGGACAGGCCGAACACCTCGGTCTTGTACAGATCCTTCAGCGGCGCATAGCCACCGCACATGTCGCCGTAGATGGTGGCGTAACCCACCGCGTACTCGCTCTTGTTGCCGGTGGTGAGCAGCAGCCCGCCGAACTTGTTGGACAGGGCCATCAGGATCACCCCGCGCGCGCGCGACTGCAGGTTTTCCTCGGTGACATCGGCCGGCTGCCCTTCGAACATGGGCCCCAGCGCGGTCATCAAGCCCTCGAATACCGGCTCGATCGATACCGCTTCCAGCTTCACGCCCAGCGTGCGGCACTGCTCGGCGGCCAGGTCGTTGGACATGTCGGCCGTGTAGCGGGAGGGCAGCCGCACCGCGGTAACGTTGTCCGCGCCCAGCGCATCCACCGCCATCGCCAGCACCAGCGCCGAGTCGATGCCGCCGGACAGGCCCAGCCACACCTTCTTGAAGCCGTTCTTGCCGCAGTAGTCGCGGATGCCGCGGGTCACCGCGCGCCAGGCCAACGCATCCATGCTCTCGTCGCCATCGTCCATCCACTCGCGCGGCAGGAAGCGGCGGCTTTCGGCGTCGTAGTCCACCACCAGCCACTGGTCGGTAAAGGCGGCCGCGGCCGGGTGCACGGTGCCATCGCCATCGGCCACGACCGAGGCGCCATCGAAGGTAAGCGCATCCTGCCCGCCCACCATGTTGACGTACAGCAGCGCCGCCCCGGTCTCGCGGGTGCGCTCGGCGAGCAGCGCATCGCGCTGGGCGTGCTTGCCGCGTTCGTACGGCGAGGCGTTGGGCACCACCACCAGTTCGGCGCCCTGGCGCACGGTGTCGGCCAGCGGTTCGGGGAACCACAGGTCTTCGCAGACCAGCACGCCCACCGGCACGCCCTTCAGCTCGAACACGCAGCTGCCGCCGTCCGGGTCCACATCGAAGTAGCGGCGCTCATCGAACACCGCGTAGTTGGGCAGTTCGCGCTTGCGGTAGGTGTGCAGTACGCGGCCATCGCGCAGCACGCTGGCCGCGTTGTAGACCACTGCACCGGTAGCCTCGGGCCAGCCAACCACGGCGGTGATGCCGTGGGTGGTTCCGGCAATGCGGGCGAGCGCCTGCTGGCAGTCGTACAGGAAGCCCGGGCGCAACAGCAGGTCTTCGGGTGGATAGCCGCTGATGGCCAGCTCGGGGAACACCACCAGTTCGGCGCCGAACTCATCGCGCGCCTCGGCGATCATCGCGATGATGGTGTCGGTGTTCTGCGCGACCGCGCCCACCGGAAAATCGAACTGGGCCATCGCGATGCGGATCGACGTCATGGGGTGAAGCCTCAGTAGGTACTTTCTACATTCTAGGCCTTTCGCCTGCGAGGCGTGCCGACCAACGGTCGGCACCTACCGTGAGGTGCGTGACGCTACCCGACCGGATGTGCACCCCGGTAGCGCACGACCGTTGGTCGTGCGGCGGCGCGCGCCGGATGCCGGAAACACAAACGCCGCCCGGAGGCGGCGTTTGTTGGTGCGGCCCGACCAACGGTCGGGCCCTACCCATGCAGCGTTGTTACTTGACCAGCTTGGCGATGGCGGCGCCCAGGTCGCCCGGCGAGCGGACGGTGACCACACCGGCAGCTTCCATGGCGGCGAACTTGCCTTCAGCGGTGCCCTTGCCGC
Source organism: Stenotrophomonas sp. NPDC047960 (assembly GCF_043204395.1). Taxonomy (NCBI): domain Bacteria; kingdom Pseudomonadati; phylum Pseudomonadota; class Gammaproteobacteria; order Lysobacterales; family Lysobacteraceae; genus Stenotrophomonas; species Stenotrophomonas sp. NPDC047960. The sequence continues at coordinate 429,553 of NZ_JBIDBX010000004.1, forward strand.
CCGATGCGATCGCACCGGCGTGGCCCATGCGCTTGCCGGCCGGAGCCGAAGCGCCCGCGATGAAGCCGACGACCGGCTTCTTCACGTGGTTCTTGATGTACTCCGCACCGGCTTCCTCGGCGTCGCCGCCGATTTCGCCGACCATGATGATGCCTTCGGTCTGCGGGTCTTCGTTGAACAGCTTGAGGCAGTCAACGAAGTTCAGGCCGTTGATCGGATCGCCGCCGATGCCGATGCAGGTCGACTGGCCCAGGCCCACTTCCGTGGTCTGCTTGACCGCTTCATAGGTCAGGGTGCCCGAACGCGACACGATGCCGATCTTGCCCGGCTTG
>NZ_JBIDBX010000005.1:0-47198 GCF_043204395.1 Stenotrophomonas sp. NPDC047960
GCATCGAGCAGATCACCTCGGACGTCGAGCCGGGCCGCATCTACGAAGGCAAGGTCGCCAAGATCATGGACTTCGGTGCGTTCGTCACCATCCTGCCGGGCAAGGACGGCCTGGTCCACGTCTCGCAGATCTCCAGCGAGCGCGTTGAAAAGGTCGGCGACAAGCTGAAGGAAGGCGACGTGGTCAAGGTCAAGGTGCTGGAAGTCGACAAGCAGGGCCGCATCCGCCTGTCGATGAAGGCCGTCGAGGAAGGCGAAGGCGCCTCGGCCGAGTAATCCGCCAACGGCGGATTACGAGGGTAGGTGACGACCGTTGGTCGTCACTCCTTGGAAAAAAGACGGGCCTTCGGGCCCGTTTTTTTGTTTGGCGCACGATCTTCGATCAGGGGCGTCGCGAGCGTCCAGAGCCCCGCCGCGGCCGGTAGGCCCCTGTGCAGATGTCCCCCGGCAGCCGCGTCTGCTTTGCCCCGAGGGCCCCTGTGCAGTCATTGCGTTTCCCGTCCACGGCTACAGGACGTGTCCGCCGGACAGATTCGCAGGACATCCGGCCATGACGGCCTGCGCCTTGTTAACGTTGGCCCATTCCTCTCCACGGAGTCGCCATGTACCGCCTGCCTGCTTCCCTGTTGGCTACTGCCCTTGCGGTCGCGCTTCCGCTCGCCAGCCATGCCGCCCCGGCGTCGAATGCGGTGATCGGTGCCTACTATCCGGGCGGTTCGGCCGAGCGCTATCCGGTGGCGTCCATTCCCGCCGATACGCTGACCCATCTGTTCTACGCGTTCGCGCGGATTGATGATGGAAAGTGCGTGGTGGACGACGGCGCTGCCGCGCACTTCAAGGCACTGGCCGCGCTCAAGCGCGACCACCCGCAGCTGCACACCCTGATCTCCATCGGCGGCTGGAACGCCGGCGGCTTCTCCGATGCCGCACTCACCGCACAGAGCCGCGAACGTTTCGTGCGTTCGTGCGTGGCGATGTTCTTCGAGCAGCATCGCGGCAGTTTCGACGGCGTGGATATCGACTGGGAATTCCCGGTCTCCGGTGGCCCGCTGGACATCACCGACCGCCCGCAGGACCGTCGCAACATGACGCTGCTGGTGCAGGAATTCCGCCGCCAGCTCGATGCGCTGGATGGCGGCCGGGGTCCGCACCGGCTGTTGACCGCCGCACTGCCGGCCGGTCGCGTACAGACCGACGGCCCTTACGATCCCGCACTGAGCTATGAGTTGAAGGAACTGGGCAAGGCGCTCGATTTCATCAACCTGATGAGCTACGACATGGGCACCGGCTTCTCCAAGGTGTCCACCTTCAACGCGCCGCTGCGCGTGGTGCCGCAGGACCCGCTCGCACCGGAACAACGCCGCTGGAACAGCGTGGAAGGCGCCGTGCAGTACTACCGCCAGCATGGCGTGCCGAACGACAAGCTGGTGCTGGGCGTGCCGTTCTACGGGCGCGGCTTCAAGGTCACCACCGAATCTGCCGATGGCCTGTACCAGCCCTACAGCGCCCCGTTCGATGCCGGCGACTGGCGCCGCATCAAGCAGGAATTCCTCGGCACGCCGGGTTGGCAGCGGCACTGGCACCCGGTGGCGCAGGCGCCGTGGTTGTACAACGCCGCCGACAAGGTCTTCATCAGCTATGAAGACCCGACCTCGATTGCGTTACGTGCGGACTACGCCAAAGACCAGAAGCTGCGCGGCGTGTTCACCTGGGAACTGACCGGCGATGACGACCAGGCCAGCCTGCTGAAGGCCATGGCCGCGCCGTTCAAGTGAAGCCGACTACACGCAGGTAGAGTCGGTTCCCAAACGACTGCCGTGGACGCGTAGACATTCGGTGACGCATGACCATAAGCGAAGCAGAAGCCTTTTCCGCCAGCGCTCATGCCGTCACCGAATGTGGGTAGTGCAATGGCGGTCGATTGGGATGCGACCCTACCGCGGGAATGCTGCCCGGATTATCGGGCTCTAACGCTCCGGCCGGGCCTGCACTATGCTTCCCGCATGAGTACTGTCCGGCTGCTGGACCTGCATATCGACCGTGCCGCGCAGCAGGTGCGGCGCGGTGATGTGGTGCTGCCGGTCAGTGGGCTGAGCTGGCGGCTGCTGGACTGCCTGCTGGAGCACGGCACCGAGGTGGTCGACTTCGATACGTTGGCCGAGCAGGTCTGGGCACCGGCGGTGGTGGGCGAGGACGCGATCAGCCAGCGGGTGAAGCTGCTGCGGCAGGCATTGGGGGATGACGGCCGCCAGCCGCGCTATGTACGCTCGGTGCGGGCGCGCGGCTACCAGTTGTGTGCGCCGCTGCAGGCGTGCGCGGCGGAAGCACCGACAGCGACGCCGACGGAAGGATCGCAACGGCGTCCGTACCGGCGCTGGGCTTGGCTGGCGGCGGGCGCTGCCGGGGCCGCCATCGCCATCGCCGTCATCGTCGCGCGGCCGGGAAGCGCGCCGCGCTCACCGGCCGATCCGGTGCTGCAACGCGCTGCGTATTACGCTGGCATTGGCCAGGCCAGCAACAATGACCGGGCGATCACCCTGTATCGTCAGGCGTTGCAGATCGATCCCGATTCCAGCCCCGCACGGCGTGGCCTGGCGCGCGCGTTGGCGGCCGATGCCTGTTTGTTCAACGGCGAGCCAGCGAGTGCGCAGGAGGCACTTCAGCTTGCCGGGCAGGTGCTGCAGGCGGCGCCTGATGATGCCGCCGCGCATGCGTTGCGTGGTTATGCCCACGACTGCATGGGCGCGATGCCGCTGGCGATTGCCGATTACGAGCAGGCGTTGCGGCGCGATCCCGACGATGAACGCACCCGCGCCTCGCTGGCCTACCTGCAGCAGGAGCAGGGCCACCTGGCGCAGGCGCTGAAGGCCAACCTCACGCTGCGCGCGCCCGAGCGGATCCGCTTTCGCGATGTGCAGGTCGCACGCGAGCTGGAACTGCTCGGCTTCACCGACGCCGCCGCACGCCGCCACGCGCGCAACTTCCAGCTGTACCCGGACAACGTCTTCAGCAACATCGCCTGGCCACGTGCGCTGATGAACATGGGCGAGCAGGACAAGGCTCGCCAGGCACTCGACCAGGCGCTCGCACGTGGCACCCCGCATCCGCAGCTGCTGCGCCTGCAGGGCGAACTGCGGCTGATGGGCGGCGACCCGCAGGGGGCGGCGCAGGCCTTCGAGCAGGGCCGCCGGCTGCGCCCGTTGCAGTCGCTGGGCACAACCCTGGCCGGCCTGCAGCAGCCGGACGGCGGGCCATCCCCGGAGTGGATTGCCGCCCGGCTGGGTGAGGTCTCCGCGCAGGCTGACGACGGCTGGTCGGATGCCGCCGTGGAACGCGCGCTGCTGCACCAGGCCCAGGGCGATGCAGCGGCGGCAATCGCCGACCTGCACCGTGCGGTGGACGCCGGCTTCCGCGACGCCGCGTGGTTGCGCGTCACCCCGTTGTTCGCCCCGCTGCGGCAGGCGCCCGGCTGGGAGCGCCTGCTGGCCCGGATCGAGGCGGACGTGGCCGCACAGCGTGCGCAGGTGCTGGCCGCGCCCTGGCGCCCCGATGACCTGAACGGCCTCAGCGCAGCGCCGGCAACAGGAATTCGGTAAGCACCCGGCGCGACTGCGGGTGGGCATAGCTGCGGTTGTAGGCCCTGCTGGTGACCACCGCGACCAGCTTCTTCTCCGGCATCACGAACACGTAGTTGCCGCCGTTGCCCGACATCGCCCACACCGTGGTTTCCTTGCCGTCCACCGGCAGCTTCAGGCCCCACCACTGGTAGCCGTAGTCGCTGCCGTCGTCGGTCTCGGCCTGTGCGCTCACCATGGCAGAAACGTACGCGGCGGGAACGAGCTGCTGTCCCTGCCATTTGCCGCCGGCCAGCACCAGCTCGCCCAGCCGGGCCAGGTCGCGGCTGCGGTAGCGGGTGCCGCCGCCCCCCATGCCGATGCCTTCGGGGGAACGGTTCCAGTGGCTGCGGGTAATGCCCAGTGGGCGTTCCAGGGCCTGCGCGGCGTAGTCGGCCAGCGGCAGTTTCGTGGCCCGTTCCAGCACCGCGCCCAGCACGAACGAATCGGCGGTGCAGTAGGCATGCGCGCGGCCGTGCGGGCTGTCCTCGGGGCGGCGCATCCAGGGCGCGAAGCCCTTGACCGGCAGCGCCAGCGCGAAGTCCAGCCAGCGCTCGGTCACGTACATGCGCTCTTCGTTGCCGCTGGAAAACTGGTTCTGGTCATCGCACTCCCACAGGCTGCTCATGGTGAGCAGGTCTTCCAGCGTGGTGCCGCGCAGGCGGGGGTCGACCGGGTGCTGCGCGGTGAATTCCGGGAAGTAGTCGTAGACGCGGGCCTGCACACCTGGCAGGTGCCCGGCGCCGATGGCCGCCCCCACCAGCAGCGAGGTCACGCTTTTGCTGGCCGAGCGTACATCGTTGAGGGTTTCGGCATCGGCACCGTTGAAATAGCGTTCGTAGGCCACCGTGCCATCGACCAGCAACAACACGCTGGTGACCTGTTTGATGTCCTCGCGGGCGATGCCCGCCTCGAGCGCGGCGAGCGGGGCGGGGTCCAGCTTCGGCGGGGCGGCCAAGGCCGCAAAAGGCAGGCAGGCGGTGATGGAAATAACCAGTACGATGAATCGACGGACGGGGTGGGGCATGGTGGCGCTCCTCGGAAGTGAGGCTCCACTACGCCAGCACCGCGTCTGAAGTGCTGGAAGAACGTCTGAAGAATTCTGAAAGCAGCACGTCGGCCTGCATCGGGCGATGCAATCGTCGGTAGGGTCGGTTCCCGAACGACTGCCGGTAACGGCGCAACGTCCGGTAACGCATGACCTCGAACGGGGCGACGCATTTCGCGCGCATCTCCGTTGCAGGTCATGCGTTACCGAACCGATCACCGTTATCGGCAGTCGTTTGGGCTCCGGGGCCAGAGCTCTTACGCCCGCGCGTGCGCCCACACGCTGTTGGGGTCACCGTATACGGCTCGTCGCCGGGTGGCGCGTGCCATCGCGGCAAACCCCAGCGCCATTGCCAGCGCCACGCCGTCCACCCAGAACAGAGGCCAATAGCCGCGCGCGGCGCTGGACCACAGCCACAGCCCGCTCATCGCGCCGTGCACCACCGGGATCAGCGCGGTCACCGCCGCCGCTGCCCACAGCAGCTCCACCGCGGCCTTGGACGGCGCGCGCAGCGCCGCCCACAGGGCGCAGCCGCCCCAGACCAGGAAGCAGGTCCAGCGCATGCCTGCATCGGCATGCGCCGGGGCCAAGTGCTCCAGCAGCTGCACGCTCACGAACGCGGCCGACACCGCCACGCACAGCCCGATGCACACGCCCACCGTGGCCCGCGCCATGTTGACCTGGGCGCGCCCCTGCGTGACCTGGCGGCGCTTGCGGCGCGACTCGATCCACAGCAGGTTGCCCGAATAGAACAGGAACGCCCCGCCCAGGCCGAGCACGAAGTAGAGCCACGGCACCAGCCCGTTGCCGAATTCGCCGAAGTGCAGCGCATAGGCCGCCGCCAACGTGGCGTGGTTGGCATCGCGATGCCCGGGCAGCTGGGTGTGCAGCACATCGCCGGTATTGGCATCCATCGCTACCGCGCCCAGCGGGCCCAGCGACACGCCGCCATCGCCGGTGATCTCGATCACCGCGTTGCGGTCACCGGCATTGGCCAGCTTCAGGTAGGCCGGCTCAAACACCGCCTGGCCCTTGTCGTTGGCTACCGCGATCGCCCGCGCATGCAGCATCGCCAGGCTGCCGGCACGCACCGGCTCGTTGGCTGGCGCGCGGATCGGCGCGGTATCGGTCGCCCCCGGCAGCGCCGCCAGCAGCTTGCCGTCGTAGATCAGCGGGTTGAGCGCGGCCATCTGCAGGAACATCAGGCACAGCAGCGCACCGGTGACCGCGAACAACAGGTGGAAGGGCAGGCTGAGCACGCCGATCACGTTGTGCGCGTCCTGCCACATCTGCTTGAAGTTCCGGCCCGGGCGCAGCGCGAACAGGTCGCCCACCAGTTTGGGCAGGTGGATCACCAGCCCGGACAGCAGTGCCAGCCCGTACAGCAGGCTGACCACGCCCATCAGGTAGATGCCGGCCACCGGCAGGCCCAGCGTGTAGTGCAGCTCGTTGATCAGCTCGGCCAACCCGGCCTGCGGCGGGGTGGGGCTGCCATCGACATGGTCGGCCCAGGCAAACAGCCAGGTGCCCTTGGCATCCTGCCAGTACGCGATGGACTGCGGCGTTTCCGCGCCGGGGAAGGTCATGCCCACATGCTTCCGCGCGTCAGGGTGTCTGGCCAGCACGCCATCGAGCAGCCGCTGCGCATCGTCCAGGGTCTGCGCCGGCTGGTCCATGCCCTGCGGCGACTGCCACAGCGGCAGGTCATGGTGGAACACGGTAATGGCGCCGGCATAGAACGCCACGAACAGCGCAAAGCCGGCCACCAGGCCTACCCAGGTGTGCACGGTGGTGAAGGTACGCAGGGTAAGCGAACTGAATTTCATCGAAGAGGCCTCACTGCACCCAATGGAAGTGGCGCAGCAGCCACAGCAGGCCGAAGCCGAACGCGGCGCAGGCGCTCAGCCACCCCCACGCGCGCATCCCGGTACGGAACGCGAACGCCCACAGCGCGGCCAGCATCCACAGCGGAATGAAGGCGATCATGCCGGGCACGATCACCGACTGCCACGGACCCGGCGGCAGCCAGGTGATCAACCCGGTGACGGCCGCGGCCACGAAGAAGCCTGCCAGCAGACCGGCCAGTGCACGTGCCCACATCAGCGCCGCGCCTCCGCATCCGGCCGCGTCCAGGCGGCCAGGTAGGGCAGCGCCATGGCGGTGAGCATCCAGCCGCCCAGGGTGACGCAGAACCCAGTGGCAAAGCCGAGCTGGCCCATCCACAGCCACAGCGAGGTGGCCGCGGCCACCAGCCCGAGCTGGCGGCCCAAGCGGCCGGCCCGGCGCAGGCGCGGCCAGCGGCAGTGCGGTGAGGCAGCATAGAAGGCCAGCGCTGAAAAGGCCGACGCCGCGCCGGCCAGCGCGCAATACAGCAGGGCCAGGGCATCTGCACTCAGCATGGGCGTGCCGCGCAGGGCTGGGGCGTGCGGGCCGAAGGGGCGGCGCATGGCATGGAAATCCTTGGAAACGAAGACCGTTCGAACAATGCGGCAACCTGCGCATGGTAATCATTGCCGTTTTCAATCGCCACAACGCCCCGTTCAGTAGTGGCGGCCTCGGCTCTGCCGGCGGCGGGATTGGGCTTCCCCACCCGTTTGGTTTAAGATCGGTGCATCCACCTCGAGGCAACAAGGTGACCCGCGCCCAGCGCCGGTCCAGCGTGCGACATGAGCACTACCACCGCCCAGCGCTGAACGTCATGACGGCCCCCTGCCCAGGCGCCTTCATGGCGCTTTTCTTTTATCCGGCCGTGCGCCCCGGACACCCTCGACCCCGTTTCCCTGGCCTGCGCCGCAGGCCCACCAGCACAAAGTCCCAGCCATGATTGCGATCACGCTTCCCGACGGCAGCCGCCGTGAGTTTGAAAACCCCGTCAGTGTCATGGACGTCGCCCAGTCGATCGGCGCCGGCCTGGCCAAGGCCACCATCGCCGGTTCGGTGGACGGCACCCTGGTCGATGCCAGTGACGTCATCGACCATGACGCGAGCCTGCGCATCATCACCGCCAAGGACGAGGAAGGCGTGGAGATCATCCGCCACTCCTGCGCCCATCTGGTGGGCCATGCGGTCAAGCAGCTGTACCCGGACGTGAAGATGGTGATCGGCCCGGTCATCGCCGAAGGCTTCTACTACGACATTTACTCCGAGCGCCCGTTCACCCCGGACGACATGGCCGCCATTGAAAAGCGCATGGGCGAGCTGATCGCGCAGGACTACGACGTGGTCAAGAAGATGACCCCGCGCGCGGAAGTGGTGGAGATTTTCAAGGCCCGTGGCGAAGACTACAAACTGCGCCTGATCGAAGACATGCCGGCCGATATCCAGGCCATGGGCATGTACTACCACCAGGAATACGTGGACATGTGCCGCGGCCCGCACGTGCCCAACACGCGCTTCCTGAAGGCCTTCAAGCTGACCCGCATTTCCGGCGCCTACTGGCGTGGCGATGCGCAGAACGAACAGCTGCAGCGCATCTACGGCACCGCCTGGGCCGACAAGAAGCAGCTTGAGGCCTACATCAAGCGCATCGAAGAAGCCGAAATGCGCGACCACCGCCGCATCGGCAAGCAGCAGGACCTGTTTCACCTGCAGGAAGAGGCCCCGGGCCTGGTGTTCTGGCACCCCAAGGGCTGGGCGCTGTGGCAGGTGGTCGAGCAGTACATGCGCAAGGTCTACCAGAAGAGCGGCTACGGCGAAGTGCGCTGCCCGCAGATCCTGGACGTGAGCCTGTGGAAGAAGTCCGGCCATTGGGACAACTACCAGGACAACATGTTCTTCACCGAATCGGAGAAGCGCACCTACGCGGTCAAGCCGATGAACTGCCCGGGCCACGTGCAGGTATTCAACCAGGGCCTGCACAGCTACCGCGACCTGCCGATCCGCTATGGCGAGTTCGGCTCCTGTCACCGCAACGAGCCGTCGGGCGCGCTGCACGGCATCCTGCGCGTGCGTGGCTTCACCCAGGACGACGGCCACGTGTTCTGCACCGAATCGCAGATCGAATCGGAAGTGACCGCCTTCCACCAGCAGGCGCTGGCGGTGTACCAGCACTTTGGCTTTGAAGAAATCCAGATCAAGATCGCCCTGCGTCCCGAATCACGCCTGGGCGACGATGCCACCTGGGACAAGGCCGAAGCCGCGCTGCGTTCGGCGCTGTCCAGCTGTGGCGTGGAATGGCAGGAGCTGCCGGGCGAGGGCGCCTTCTATGGCCCTAAGATCGAGTACCACCTGAAGGACGCCATCGGCCGCACCTGGCAGCTGGGCACCATGCAGGTCGATTTCATGATGCCCGGCCGCCTGGGCGCCGAGTACGTGGACGAAAACAGCCAGAAGAAGCACCCGGTCATGCTGCACCGGGCCATCGTCGGCTCCATGGAACGCTTCATCGGGATCCTGATCGAGCACCATGCCGGCCAGTTCCCGGCCTGGCTGGCCCCGACCCAGGCGGTGGTGGCCAATATCACCGACGCCCAGGCTGAATACGTGCAGGAAGTGACGAAAACCCTTGCAGATCAAGGGTTCCGCGTAACGTCGGATTTGCGCAACGAGAAGATCGGTTATAAGATTCGCGAGCATACGCTGCAGCGGGTCCCGTACCTGCTGGTGGTGGGCGACCGTGAGAAGGAAAATGGCGCCGTAGCCGTGCGTACGCGCTCGGGCGAGGATCTGGGCAGCATGTCCGTCCAGGCCTTTATCGAGCGGCTGCAGGCAGAACAGTCCGTGTAAGAAAGTCCCGGCCCTGCGGATGATCCGCTCTGGGCCGGTTTGATTCCTCTGGGAGATTGCAATATCAGTACCCCTGACAACAAACAGAACCGCAAGAATCAGGAAATCCGGGTGCCGCGCGTACGCGTGATCGGCAGTGACGGTGAAATGATTGGCGTGTTGACGCGTGACGAAGCGCTGTCGATGGCCGAAGACGAAGGTCTGGACCTGGTCGAGATTCAGCCGCAGGCTGATCCGCCGGTGTGCAAGATCATGGACTTCGGCAAGTTCAAGTTCGAAGCGCAGAAGAAGGCCAACGAGGCCAAGAAGAAGACCAAGCAGGTCGAGATCAAGGAAGTGAAGTTCCGCCCGGTCACCGATGAAGGCGACTACCAGATCAAGCTGCGCAAGATGCGCGGGTTCCTGGAAGAGGGTGACAAGATCAAGGTGAACATCCGCTTCCGTGGTCGTGAAATGAGCCATCAGGAACTGGGTCGCGAAATGGCCAACCGGATCGAGGCCGATCTGGGCGAGGACATCGTGATCGAGTCCCGCCCGCGCCTGGAAGGCCGGCAGATGGTCATGATGATCGCGCCGAAGAAGAAGTAACTGCGCTGGCCCGGCGCGCGCCACCTCGCACGTGGCGCTGCAGGCCATCCGCGTAGCGACACGCCACGCGTGTCCCAGACGGTGCCCGAATCCGGGCGCCGTTCAGGTTTGTGCTCGCCTGCAACCCCTCGGCGCACCAAACCCCGCCCAATCAAAGGTTTGCAACCCTCACAGTTCCCATGCATAATGGGCGACCCCGTTTTTCGCGGGGCTGCTGTTTTGAACGGTTTCACGCTTTTCAACGGCAACAGGACCGGCCTGGCTCCCAATGGGGATCCCAGGCTTACAAGCAGGCAAGGGCACGGACGGAAAGTGTGGCAATGCCACCGCCCTGGTCAGTGACAAAACATCATCAAGGACATTGCAATGCCCAAGATCAAGACCAACCGGGCGGCGGCCAAGCGTTTCCGCAAGACCGCCTCCGGCAAGTTCAAGGCTGGCCACGCCAACCGCAGCCACATCCTCACGAAGAAGTCGACCAAGCGGAAGCGCAATCTGCGTCAGACGAACCATGTTCGTGCAGAAGACGCAGGCCGTTTGAACCGTATGCTTCCCTACCTCTGAGGACTGACCCATGGCACGAGTAAAGCGTGGCGTACAGGCGCGTCGCCGCCACAAGAAGATTCTGACCCTGGCCAAGGGCTACTACAACGCACGCCGCAAGGTCTTCCGCGTTGCCAAGCAGGCCGTCATCAAGGCCCAGCAGTACGCCTACATCGGTCGTAAGCAGAAGAAGCGTAATTTCCGTTCGCTGTGGATCACCCGCATCAACGCGGCTGCCCGCATCAATGGTCTGAGCTACAGCCGTTTCATGAACGGCCTGCTCAAGGCAGGTATCACCCTGGACCGTAAGGTTCTGGCCGATATCGCCGTGCACGACGCAGCTGGTTTTGCAGCATTGGCCGAAAAGGCCAAGGGCGCGCTGGCGGCATAAGTCCATTCCCCGCCGTTGCCGTGCAAACGCAACGGCTGCGGGTAAGGCAATGCATGGGGAAGGGCGCAAGTCCTTCCCCATTCTTTTTTGTGGCGGCGGCAGCCCAACCGGGTGCCGTCCCGACAGCGGTGGCGACGGGGGTCGGCCCGGCGCGCATCGCGAAGGCATACCGACGCGAGGTCCAGGCTATCCATGAGTGACATCCAATCCCTGACCACCCAGGCGCTGGCCGACGTGGCCGCCGCCCAGAGTCCCGATGCGCTGGAAGCCCTGCGCGTGGCGCTGCTTGGCAAGAGCGGCAGCATCACCGCACAGCTCAAGCAGCTGGGTGCACTCCCGGCCGATGAGCGCAAGGCCGCCGGCGAAGCCATCAACCAGGCCCGTGACGCGCTGACCAGCGCGCTGGGTGAACGCAAGGCCGTGCTCGAGAGTGCGGCGCTGGACGCCCGCCTGGCCGCCGAAGCAATCGACATCACCTTGCCTGGGCGCCGCGCCGAACGCGGTGGCCTGCACCCGGTGACCCGGACCCTGGAGCGCATCACCGACATCTTCGGCCGCCTCGGTTACGAGCTCTCCGAAGGCCCTGAAATCGAAGACGACTGGCACAACTTCGAAGCCCTGAACTTCCCGCCGCACCACCCGGCGCGTGCCATGCACGACACCTTCTACTTCGGCGATGGCCGCCTGCTGCGCACGCATACCTCCGGTGTGCAGGTGCGCTACATGGGCGACCACGCACCGCCGCTGCGCATGATCGCGGCCGGCAAGGTGTACCGCAGCGACAGCGACCAGACCCATTCGCCGATGTTCCACCAGGTGGAAGGCCTGCTGGTGGATGAGCATTCGACCTTCGCCGACCTCAAGGGCACGCTGTCCGAGTTCGTGCGCGCGTTCTTCGAACGCGATTTCGAGATGCGTTTCCGCCCCAGCTATTTCCCGTTCGTGGAACCGGGTGCGGAAGTGGACATTGCCTGGCAGCAGCCCGACGGCAGCACCCGGTGGCTGGAAGTGCTTGGTTGCGGCATGGTGCACCCCAATGTGCTGCGCAACGTGGGCATCGACCCGGAGCGCTATACCGGCTTTGCCTTCGGCCTGGGCGTGGAGCGCTTTGCCATGCTGCGTTACGGCGTGAACGACCTGCGCGCGTTCTTCGAGAACGACGTGCGCTTCCTCAAGCAATTCGCCGGATGACCGGATGCCGGGCAGCGCCCGGCACTACGATTGTTGAATTACGGCCCAGGCGCGTGCGCCGGCCCACCAGGGTGACACCATGAAATTCTCTGAAAACTGGCTGCGCAGCCACGTCCCCACCACCGCCTCGCGCGACGAGCTGAGCGCGGTGCTGACCGCCATCGGCCTGGAAGTCGAAGAGGTCACCAACCTCGGCGCCAGCCTGGACCACGTGGTGGTGGCACGTATCGTCACCGCCGAGCGCCACCCCGAAGCCGATCGCCTCCAGATCTGCCAGGTCGATGCCGGGCAGGGCGAGCAGCTGCAGATCGTGTGCGGCGCGCCCAACGCGCGCCCGGGCCTGGTGGCGCCGCTGGCGATGATCGGCGCGAAGATCGGCGACTTCAACATCAAGGCGGCCAAGCTGCGCGGCGTGGATTCCAACGGCATGCTGTGTTCGGCCAAGGAACTGGGCCTGGACAGCGACGCCTCGGGCCTGTTCGAGCTGCCCGATGACGCCCCGGTGGGCCAGTCGCTGGTGGAGTACCTGGGCCTGCCCGACGCCAGCATCGAGATCAAGCTCACCCCCAACCGCGCCGACTGCTTCAGCGTGCGCGGCATCGCCTTCGACGTGGCCGCCGCGTGCGCCAGTGAAGTGGTGCCGTTCAATGCCGCGCCGATCGCCGCCGTGGGCAGCCGCGAACTCACCATCGCGCTGGACGCCGGCGCCGAAGCGCCGCGTTACCTGGGGCGTGTGATCGAGGGCGTGAACCCGCGTGCCGCCACCCCGTTGTGGATGGCCGAGCGGCTGCGCCGCAGCGGCGTGCGCCCGGTGTCGCTGCTGGTGGACATCACCCAGTACGTGATGCTGGAACTGGGCCAGCCGATGCACGCCTACGACCTGGGCACCCTGCAGGGCAGCATCGCCGTGCGCCGCGCGCGCGCCGGTGAAACCCTGAAGCTGCTGGACGGCCGCGACGCCACGCTGGACGACGGCTTCCTGCTGATCACCGATGCCGACCGTCCGGTGGGCCTGGCCGGCATCATGGGCGGCTACGACACCCGCGTCACCGACGACACCAGCGCCGTGTTCCTGGAGGCCGCGCACTTCGCGCCGGCCGCCATCATGGGCCGTGGCCGCAAGCTGGGCCTGCACACCGACGCCGGCCACCGCTTTGAGCGAGGCGTGGACCCGGCGCTGCCGCGCACCGCCATTGAATATGCCACCCGCCTGGTGCTGGACCTGGCCGGCGGCACCCCCGCGCCGGTGACTGAAGCCCTGCGCGAGGCCGACCTGCCGGCCACCGCGACCATCGGCCTGCGCCGCGCGCGTATCGCCCGCGTGCTGGGCATCCAGATTGCCGACACCGACGTGGAGCGCATCCTGCGCGCGCTGGGCATGGACGTGGCCGCCGCTGCCGACGGCTGGCAGGTCACCGCGCCCAGCCGCCGCTTCGACATCGCCATCGAAGAAGACCTGATCGAAGAGCTGGCCCGCATCCACGGCTACGAGCGCATTCCCACCACCCTGCCCGGCGGTGCCGCGCGCATCGCCATGCCCAGCGAGACCCGCCTGGACGATCTGGGCACGCGCCGCCAGCTGGTGGCCCGCGACCTGCAGGAAACCATCAACTACGCCTTCGTCGACGCCGGCCTGCTGGCCCAGTGGCAGCTGCAGGACAACGTGGTGGCCCTGGCCAACCCGCTGTCGGCCGAGCTGGCGGTGATGCGCCCGGCGCTGCTGCCGGGCCTGGTGGCCACCCTGGGCCGCAATGCCGCTCGCCAGCAGGGCACCGTGCGCCTGTTCGAACTGGGCCGCGTGTTCCACCCGCAGGCCGGGCAGGGCGCCGTCCCGCTGGAAACCCAGCGCGTGGCCGTGGCCGTGTGTGGCGATGCCACCCCGCAGCAGTGGGGACTGGCCACCCGCAAGGTCGATTTCCATGACCTCAAGGGCGACCTGGAATCGCTTGCCGCCGCCTCCGGCGCCGCACTCAGCTTCGTGCCCTCCACCCGCCCGTACGGCCACCCGGCGCGTTCGGCCGAGGTGCTGCGCGAGGGCGCCAGCATCGGCTGGATCGGCCAGATCCACCCACGGTTGGCCAAGGCCATGGACATCGACGTGGACGTGTTCGGCCTGGAGCTGGACCTGGCCCCGCTGGCCGCCCGCAGCCTGCCGCGCGCCACCGAGCTGTCCCGCTTCCCGTCCGTGCGCCGCGACCTGGCCTTCCTGGTACCCGAAGCGGTCGCCTGGGCGGACCTGGAAGCCACCCTGCGCCGCGCCGTGGGCCCGCTGCTGCGCCAGGTGACCCTGTTCGACCGTTACGTCGGCCAGGGGGTCGAGCCGGGCTTCAAGAGTCTCGCTATGGGCTTGATTTTGCAGGACAAGTCGCGCACTCTGACGGACCGCGACGTGGATGCGGTGGTCACCGAGGCGGTGGCCGCAATGGAGCGTGAACACCACGCCCGGATCCGCGGTTGAGCGGGCAGCATGGGGGGTAGCAGGCAATGGCATTGACCAAGGCTGAGATGGCCGAAAAGCTGTTCGACGAAGTGGGTCTGAACAAGCGCGAAGCCAAGGAATTTGTCGACGCGTTCTTCGATGTACTGCGTGAAGCGTTGGAACAGGGACGTCAGGTGAAGCTTTCCGGCTTCGGCAACTTCGACCTGCGGCGCAAGAACCAGCGCCCGGGCCGCAACCCGAAGACCGGCGAGGAAATTCCGATTTCCGCCCGTACGGTGGTCACCTTCCGTCCGGGCCAGAAGCTCAAGGAAAGGGTAGAGGCATATGCTGGATCCGGGCAGTAACCGCGAACTTCCGCCGATACCGGCCAAGCGCTACTTCACCATTGGTGAAGTCAGCGAGCTGTGCGATGTAAAGCCGCACGTGCTGCGCTACTGGGAAACCGAATTTCCCAGCCTGGAACCGGCCAAGCGCCGTGGCAACCGCCGCTACTACCAGCGCCACGACGTGCTGATGGTGCGCCAGATCCGCGGCCTGCTCTACGAACAGGGCTACACCATCGGCGGTGCCCGCCTGCGCCTGGAAGGTGCCGGCGCACGCGACGAATCGGCGCTGAGCAACCAGATCATCAAGCAGACGCGGATGGAGCTGGAAGAAGTGCTCCAGCTGCTGCGTCGCTGAACCATTTTTCGATCAAACCGGTTATACTCGTCGGCCCGCTGAGAGGCGGGGACAACACCAGCAACATCGGGGCGTAGCGCAGCCTGGTAGCGCATCTGCCTGGGGGGCAGAGGGTCGTCGGTTCAAATCCGGCCGTCCCGACCATTGTTGGTGACACGATCAAGGGTTCGCACTTCTGGTGCGGGCCCTTTTTTGTTTGGGTAGCGTCCAAGACCAGATCGCCCAGGCGGTTGGGTTTCAGGAAGGGTTGGATTCCGACAAGTGGGCGCTGGCGGTTAATTGCGCAGGGTAGCCGTATCCACGAATTCATCTGGAATCCGCCGGCTGAGCCGCTGGAGATGTCAGCTTGGGCCCGTTCTTCGAGCTCACTTTCGATAACGCGATCAAGGATTGAACTTTCTCTCCCCGGTGCATTAGTTCCAAGTAACACACTGGGACAGGGTGCACTCTTTTGGACTGTTGCGCAGTGGTAAGGTTGCGCCCGCCTGATTTCCGGACGCGGTTTCATGTCTAACAGCGCCACTCCCGACACTGTGTTCAACGACACGTTGAATGAAGCGTTTGACGCGTTGAAGTCTGGTGTCAATGACAGCGTCGCGGTGCGTCGACTTCGAAAGAGGGCAGACGAGCTTTCATCGATCGATGCAGCTGGCGCATGGGAGCTCCGCGCATATGCGTCTGCAATGAGCAGTTTGTTTGATGCGGCGGATGAAGGTTTCGCGCGCGCCGTTCGGCTCCAACCAGCAAACTCAAATCTCAAGGTCCGTTGGTTGGCGATGCTGTGCGTCACCGGCCAGGCAGGCAAGGCGAAGGAGCGTTTCGTCGAGTTTCGGGCGGCGTTGGATGGCAACTTCGCTGCCATGCAGGCTGTCACCAGTCTGCTTGGGTACGTCGGCTTGCTGTATGACGCTTTTCTGCTTCGTGAGCGTGTTGCTGAGCTTGGCGGGGATGGCGGCTGCGCCATTCTTGAGCACGAGTTCGGTATAGCGTCTGCTCCAGACAGAAAAGGCGCGGATGCCCCTGACAACCGCGAAGGCGCAGAGTCCTTGCCGAGCAGCACCTATAAATTCTCTGTGGAGAACGCAGTGGATGACCTTTCAGCCCAGGGCTTGAATGTCGATGCGTGGTCCGAACCAGTCGGCTGCGCGATTCAGTTTCTTCGAGAAAGACAGCTGAAGGTGCTTGCGGTCAGATCTTCATTCATCCCGCACGAGTACGGCCCTGCGTCGATGCACTTTCAGATACTCATCGATGATGTGATCGATGTCACCAGCATCGCAGAATCCGACTTCTATGACCTTCTGGTTGAACGCGACTTTCCCATCATCCTGAGCGGTGGTGCCAGCATAGCGTTCATCCCTACTATCGATGAGGCGATCGATGCCGATCTCACCTGAGCATCTTCGTGACTTCGCCAGAAGGCACGCCTGTGGGCAGTCCGATGAGGTGGCTCTACGGGCGGCGTCCAGCAGGTCGTACTACGCCGCGTTCCATGTTCTGCATCCTTTCGTTGATCAGCTGCCGTCATCCCGTCGGTGCCCACCCAATGTCATGCACGTCTCTCATGCCGAGATGATCGAGCGGTTGAGGGAGTGGCGTACCGATAGGCTCGGCGTAGACCTGGGTTGCTTGGTGCCGTTGAAGAGCAAGCTGATTGTGAGGCTGATAGCCGCAAGGAACGCGCGCGTTCGCGCGGATTACCAGATGAACGCCGACGTGAGTCTTGGCGAGGTCAAGGATCAGATCTGCCGCGTTCGCGACATCGTTGACGCAGTAATGAAGATCAACAATGAGATCATCAGGCTGAAACGTTCTGCAAATCGGCCAACGAACTGAGTGTCCGCGAGGTTGTAGAAAGCGTTTGCGGTTGTGTAAATGGCAAAGATCTGGCGGTGACTGCATGGTCGATGTTTCAGGCTACATCCGCTGAGGGCCTGGCTGCTAAACGACAAGCAGCTTTTGCAATGATTTCCCAGCGTGGCTGGGGATGCTCCGAACCCCCTTTCGTGGTGACATGGAAGGCTTGCTAAGGAGACTGCTGCGTCATTGCGCTGTGGTATCGAAAAAGGCCCGTCTCGGGCCTTTTTCGTTGGTGTGTTGGCTTCAGTGCGTGGTTGCGGGGGAGTTGCTGTCTGCTTCTAGTGGAGCCAGCGGCTCTTCGTCGATGTCCACGATGGCGATCAGTGCGAGGAGGTTCTTGATGGGCATGTCCTCAACAGTGCCAGGGCAGCGTTCCAGTACGTCGATCAGTTCCAGCAGTTCGATGATCCTCAGATCGTAGATGCGAAACAGCTTGCGTATGGCGCGGAACAGGTCGTGTCGAGAGGGGTCGTGCTGGCCGATCATGCGTTTGACGAAGTTGCCCGCATCCGGGGAGCTTCCGCAGCGGCTCTCAGCGAGGGCCTGCATGATCTCGCCGATAGTCAGCGAATCCAGCGGTCGGGTGGTGGCGGCCAGGCGTTCTTCGAGTTCGACCCATGCCGAACTGTTCCATTCCAGCGAGTCGGAGATATCGCCGAAGTAGTGAGCGAGGTGGACGGTGACGCGGGTTGGCGCTGCGAGGGAGTCGTTGGACATTGCGGAATTCCTCAGTAGAAGTGAGATCCACCGCCCTGCGAAATGCCGATGGGCGCTGGTGCGCCTTTGACTCGGAACGCCAATTCCGGCCGCCGAATGTGCGGCGACGTACAGATGCTGCGTGCGATGAGACAGGCCAGTCAACGACTGGGGTGACGAACTGTGCGGTAGGGAGCGTTTGCTTGATCAAACCGTGCGGCGCGACGCGCTTGGTTTGTGCGGGGGCACATTCTGTGTGGGGCGCTGCGCTGGCTGCGTCCCGCCAGCTACCATGCAGATGTCAGTTTCAAACCGGTTTTCATGGAGGACACCTCAATGACAGTAAGGCGACTAAGGGCCACAGATCTGGAGCAGGCCAGTGCGGTGTGCATGGCGTCCTTCCTGGAGGCGGTGGCGCCGTCGCTGTCGCCGCTGGGGATCGAGACGTTTACCGGCATCGTGTCGATGAACGGGTTCGCCGACCGCATGTCCGACGACAACGACATGTTTGTCTTCGAGAGCGCCGGGCGGGTCGTCGGGGTGGCCGAGCTGATGGGCGGCCAGCATGTGGCCACGCTGTTCGTTGCGCCGGGGTGGCAGGGGCAGGGGGTTGGGCGGGCGCTGATGCAGGCGCTGCTGGAGTGCGCGCGGGGCGAGGTGGTTACGGTGCGGGCCTCGTTGAGCTCGGTGCCGGCCTATGAGCGCTATGGGTTCCGGGTGTCGGGGGAGGTGGGGGAGTACCTGGGGCTGGTATATCAGCCGATGGACATAAACGTGATCCTACTTTCACGCCGCCGCCCCTATGCTTCCCCTAAATGAACAGGGCTCTATCCCGTGCTGCAGGAACAGGAAGACAACAGCGCCAGGTGGCGGATCTACGAAGCTCTTCTACAGGCAACGCCGGATCTGTCGTACGTCTTTGACCTGCAACATCGCTTCATCTACGCCAACAAGGCGCTGCTGAACATGTGGGGCATGAGCTGGGATGAAGCCATGGGCAAGACCTGCCTGGAGATCGGCTACGAACCCTGGCACGCGGCAATGCACGATGCTGAGATCGAGCGGGTGATTGCCACCAGGCAGCCCATCCGTGGTGATGTACCGTTTCCGCACGCCACCGAAGGCGTGCGCATCTACGATTACATCTTCACCCCGGTGATCGGCCCGGATGGCGAAGTGGAGGCCATCGCCGGCAGCACCCGCGATGTAACCGAGCGCAAGCGCCACGAGCAGCACCTGCAACTGCTCATCAACGAGCTCAACCACCGCGTCAAGAACTCGCTGGCCATGGTGCAGTCCATTACGCGCCAGACCTTCCGCAATGCACAGAGCATCGTCGACGCCGGCGAAAAGATCGAAGAGCGGTTGTTGGCGCTTGCCGGCGCACACGATGTGTTGACCCGCGAAAACTGGCACAGCGCCGATATCCAGGATCTGGTCCAGGCCACGAGCGACCTGCATGGCGAAGGGGGACAGCGCTTCGACATCCATGGCGGGCCCTGCCGGCTTGATCCCCGCCGTGCACTGGCGCTGGCCATGGCCCTGCACGAGCTGGGCACCAACGCGGTCAAGCATGGGGCGCTGTCGGGTCCCGAAGGCCGCGTGCGGGTGGAATGGGCGCACCGCGAGGTCGATGGCAGGGACCTTATCGAACTGGAGTGGCAGGAGCGCGATGGCCCGCCGGTGCAGCCGCCCGCGCAGCGCGGGTTTGGTTCGCGATTGCTGGAACGTGGAATCAAGCACGATCTCGGCGGCAATGTGGAGCTGGCGTTCGAGCCGGGTGGTGTGCGGTATCGGGTCTCGATACCGCAGGGCGATGACGCGGTCCAGGTGCACCCATGAGTCCGCGCGTCCTGGTAGTCGAAGACGAATCGCTGATCGCGATGCTCGTCGAGGACGGCCTGGAGACGCTGGGCTACGAAGTGGTAGGGCCGGTGGGCACCGTGGATGCGGCGCTGCGGATGGTCGAGCAGACGCCCTTCGACCTGGCGTTGCTGGACATCAATCTGGGCGGGAAACAGTCGTTTCCGATAGCCGAGGCGCTGGAGTCGCGCGGCATTCCGTACGTATTTCTGACCGGCTATGACAGGTCCAGCCTGCCGCTGGCGTTCCAGCATCGCTTCGGGTTGCAGAAGCCGTTCCGGATGTCAGCGCTGCAAAGCGCACTCAAACGTCTGCAGGAATCAACGCCTGCGAGCGAGGCAGCCGCCCATCGCCCACCGCCGGGCCAGTGATGCGGGTGCCTGTCTGAATCAGCCGACGGCGCGGATCACTTCTTCAATCAACACGACGTAGCAGGCCACAAAGTAGACCTTGAGCAGGGCAGGGTGCTGCTTGGATACGAATGCGCGCATGGCATTTGAAGGAAGAGTGGGACGTCAGCATTGTGACCAGCCGGTGAAATTGAGGCAACGATCACACATTCAGTGCTGTGATGAGAGGTTACGTGAGCGACCTTCAAAATCAATGGTTTACGGGGGGTGGCTCGGAGAAGCACCCTACCGTTCGTCGGAAATTTCCTACGAGTGCACCTGAATACGTAGCCAACGTCTTCACAGTCAAGGTAGCGATTTCACGCCGTTCACGCGCCCCATTCACTGTTGCGGCACGCGTCAATGGCTAGCGTGGAGCCCTGTCAGTCAACCCGCATTCCGGGGAAAGGAACAACATGATCAAGTGGGCCATCATCTTCGCCATCATCGGTCTCATCGCCGGCGCGCTTGGCTTTGCCGGCATCGGCGGCGCCGCCATTGGCGTGGCCAAGTTCCTGTTCTGGGCCGGCATCATCATCGCCGTCATCCTGTTCCTGCTGGGCATGACGGTCGCAAGGAAAGTGACCTGACCCCAGGGCCGTAACGTGTAACACCGCCGAAGAAGCCTGCGCAGCGATGCGCAGGCTTTTTTGCTTCATTCGAAGTAGAACGACACGCCGAGCCCCGCCTGCAGATCCGGGCTGTTGCGGTCAAGGCCGAGGTCGAACGAGGCGTCCAGCTGCACTCTTCGTGCTGCCATCCAGGTGACGCCTGCACCTGCCACGGAGGTGGAAGGTTTGCCATTTGTATGGGTGAAACCGGCCTCGATGTAGGTGCTCACGGTGTCGCTTACGGCGAGGCTGAGGCCGGGCGACCAGCTGAATTCGTCTTCGCCCCCGCCGCGCGTGGCATTGGCATACAGCGCTCCGCTCCACGGGTCGTTGAAGGTGTATTCGTAGCTGGCGCCGAGCTGGTACTGGGTGCCGCCTTCGCTGAAGTCGCGCGAGCCGGTGTCGAAGCTGGTGCTGGCCAGCAGCGCGATGGCATGGTTGTCCGACTCGAGGGGGAGTGCGAACTTCAGTGCCAGGCCGCTGTCGCCTGCGCCACGTGTGGTGGTCGAGGGCGCATTGCGCGGCGCTTCGCGCAGGCGGTTCCAAGGGCTGCCGAACGCCTGCAGTTCCAGGTTGGCGCCCAGGCCCACGCGCAGCAGCAGGTCGGTGCCGTATTGCGTGGTGCGTGTGCCGTCGTCATCGCGGTCGCGTTCGTAGCTGGGCAGGCCCAGTTCCAGTGCGGCGCCGCCGCGCGGCAGCACCGAGGCGGAGAAGCCCAGTCCCGGGCGATCGAACGCGGGTGTTTCCGCGTCATCCTGCTGCGCCCACGCAGGCGCGGCCAGCGCCAGCAACATCACCGCCATCACACCACGCATCGCCACACCTGCTGTCGGGAAACAGCTGCAGCCTAGCGATGCGCCGGCAACGCGCCGTGAGGATGTGCTCTCACTCTTTTGCGCGGCCTTCGTCCTGGCCAGCGTCCCTTTCCCGGCGGGTATCGTCGTCGCTGTCATTGCGTCCCTGCCGGGCATGGCGCTGGCCGGGCAGATCGGTGGACAAGGTGCGCGAGGGTTCGGCGATCAAGGGGCTGCGGCTCTGTGCATGCACGCGCGGCAGGGGCACGCGCGGGTCGGGCAACACCCAGAAGCCATTGCCCAGTTCCGGGCGGCGTGCCGTCTCGTGGTCCAGCGGCGGGGCGGGATCTTCCTCTTCCAGGTCGGGCCACAGCGGGCCATTTCGCCTGCCGCCTTCGTCGTGCTCATGGTCGTGCGCGCTGTCGCTGTCGTCCGCAGCGGAAGGCGTCGTCTCATCCAACGCCTCGGCGGCCTCCTGCCAGCCCGGCGCATCGGGGCTTACTGCTTCGGCAAGCGGGGAGGGCGGTTCAATGCGAGGCGGCAGCGGCGGCGGAACATCGGAGGGAACTCGCATGTCAGTGCGTCCAGTGCGCTGGAAGGGAAGCCGGACAGTGATCCTGCCGGCCCCGCTTTTCAACGCAACAAGTCGCAAACTGCCCAACCGTGCGGATCACTCCGGGTGGGTCAGCGCCAGCAGCCCTTCCAGCAGCCGCGCAGCGCGCGGCTGCCCGTCATCGTCGATCGGGCAGGCCATGGACTGCAGCCAGAAGCCGTGCGCGGCGCGGCGCGCGGCAGTGAGGCGGTGGTCGTCGCCTTCGCCGGGGTGGCGCAGCAGCTGGGCCTGGATCCATTGCTTGAGCGCCTGGGCGATCTCCGGGTCCGGCCGCCCACGCGGCGCACCGGCGCCCGGTTCGGGCGGCAGCAGGCACGCACGGAAAATCGCGGTGACATAGGCGCGGGAAAAGCGTCCGTGCCGGTCCGGGTCCTGGTCGATCAGCGTCTGTACGGCCTGGTCGAACGAGACCAGCGCCGCAGCCAGCGCCGGTGCATCTGCGGGTTCGTCAGTGCTCAGCATCGGGAAGGGTCGGCTCATGTGGGGGCCTGCGGCAGGTGCGGCGGCGTGGTGCCCGCCTGCGCGAGCACCCCGTGCAGCAGTTCAATCACCCGTTCGCCCTGGCCGTTGCAGGCCAGTTCGAAGGTGGTGTGGCCACCGAGGGCGGCCAGTGGGGCATGCAGGATCCATTGCAGTACCTGGCTGCGGTCCGGCTCGATCTGCAGCGCTATGTTGGCGACACGGCGTACGATGCCTTCGCGCATGGTCAGAATCCGTAAGTGAGCGCCAGCAGCGCGGTGTCCATGTGGTCGCCCCGGGTCATCGGGCTGTCTTTCACCGCACCGGAAAGCAGGGTGCGGCGCAGCGATGCAGTGGCGGTCCAGTGCGCGCCCAGCGGCATCAGCGCGGTGACATCGATATACGGGGCCACGCCGCTGTCGGCCGTGTAACGGGCCAGCCCGCTGCGCTGCGCTTCATCGGCACTGATGCCGAAGTAGTAATCGTTGAGCGCGCTGCTGGCGTAGTTCACGCCCACGCCGGGCATCAGCACGACCTTTCCGGTTGGAATCGGGTACGCGTACTTGGCATCGGCCGCCACGCCGCCGCCGTGGCCGCTCACTTCGGCCAGCACATTGCCCTGCAGCACGCCCCACGGCGCGGTGTGGCGCACGGCTACGCCGGCCATCGCAGAAAGATTGCGGTTGTCGAGTTGGCGCAGCTGCAGATCATCGGTGTCCTTGCGCTTGAAACGCATCACGTGCGGCTGGGCCAGCAGCGAGACTTCGGTCTTGTCGTTGTCCAACAGCGTGTAGCCGATGCTGCCGCCGCGGAAATGGAACTTCTTTCCTTCGTAGTTGATGACCGGCACAGGCAGGACGTCGGTGTCATAGCCGGCATAGGGCGATTTCTGTGCCACCACGGCCAACCCCAGGCTGCTGCGGGCTCTTTCGCCGGGGGCCGCCTGGGCCAGCACGTTGCCGCTGGCCAGCAGGCCCAGCAGGGTGAAACCTGCCGCTGCTGCCTTCCGTGAACCGATCTGCATGGGTACTGCTCCTGGGGGCGATCAAACCCCATGATGTCGCCCGGACATTGTGGGAACGTTGCGCCGGCCTGCGGGTTACCATCGGCGCCCATTCCCCCTTGCCCGTACTGCGATGCGCATTCTGCTGCTTGAAGACGACCCCGAACTGGCCGGCGCCATCCAGGCCAGCCTGGGCCGGCATGGCATGGTGGTGGACCTGGTGGTGTCGATGGCGCAGGCCGCTGAGGCGCTGAAATCGGGCGTACACCAGGTGCTGCTGCTGGACCGGCAGCTGCCCGATGGCGATGGCGCCAACTTCGTGCGGGTGGCGCGCAGTCACATTCCCAACCTGCCGGTGATCATGCTCACCGCGCGCGATTCGGTGGCCGACCGCGTGACGGGACTGGATGTGGGCGCCGATGACTACCTCACCAAACCGTTTGCGGTGGAAGAGCTGCTGGCGCGGATCCGCGCGATCTCGCGGCGGCCGGCGCAGATCACCCTGCCGGTGCTGGCGCTGGGCCGGCTGCAGTTCGATTTCGTGGCGCGCCAGGCCAGCGTGGCTGGTGCGCTGCTCGCCTTGCCGCGGCGACAGCTGCTGGTGCTGGAAGCACTCGCCCTGCGCCAGGGCCGCACGGTGGCGCGCGCGGCGCTGCAGGAAGCGGTGTACGGCTTCGATGATGAGATTCAGTCCAACGCACTCGATGCGCACGTCTCCAAGCTGCGCCGCGCGCTGGCCGATGCCGATGCGCAGGTGGAAATCCACGTGATGCGCGGTATCGGCTATCTGCTCAAGGAGACCGCATGAAGTTCCTCAAACCCGGCTCGCTGTCCTTCAGCCTGGCCTGGAAGATCTGCCTGATCCAGATGACCATGGTGGCGGTGGGCCTGACCGGCATGGTGCTGATGTACGGGGACCGTGGCGCAGCCTACATCGACTGGAAAACCAGCCAATCGGTGGCCGAGGCCATCCATGTGGAGGGCGATGCGCTGGGGGTGGATTGGGAGGCGGTCGACGCCGCCGTGCCTGATCGCCCGGCCACGTTCTGGTTTGCCGCCGCCGACGAGCAGGGCCGGACGCTGCAGCAGGGCAACGTGCCGGCTGCGTTCCGCCCACTGGTTGAGCAGTTGCAGCATGTCGAACCCACCGACGTGCGCACGCGCACCCACGGGGTGGAGCTGGCAATGCGGGTGTGGGTGACCGAACCGGAGGGTGGCCGCATCCACGTGATGCTGGGTGGCATTCCGCATCGGGGCCTGTGGCGGCAGATGCTGGTGGTGATCGGCTATCTCGGCGGCTGGATCACGCTGCCGCTGATCGTGATCACGCTGGTCGTGGCACCGTGGGCGATCCACCGTTCGCTGCGCGGGGTGAACCGGGTTGCGGCGCAGGCGGCAGCGATCCAGATCACCGAACGGGGGCGCGGCCTGGATACACACGCGGTGCCGCGCGAAATCGTGCCGCTGGTGGATGCATTCAACGCGGCGGTGCGGCGCATTGGCGAGAGCTACGATGCGCAGGATCGTTTCCTGGTGGGTGCCGCGCACGAGCTGCGCATGCCGATTGCGATCCTGGCCACGCGCATTGCCGATCTGCCGCCGGGGCAGGTCCGTTCGCGGCTGCAGCGCGACCTCGGGCGGTTGAGCAACATCGCCGAGCAGCTGCTGGACCTGCAGCGGCTGGATCATCACCGCAGCCAGCACCAGCGCATCGATCTGGCCGCCCTCACCGGCGAGGTCGCTGCGGATGTGGCGCCGCTGCTGATCGATGCCGGTTACGAATTCGCGGTAGACGCACCGGAGGCACCGGTCTGGGTGCTGGGCGATCCCGATGCGTTGCACCGGGTGATCAGCGGCCTGCTGCAGAACGCCATCGCGCATGGGGGTGGACGTGGCCTGGTGGTGGTGGAGCTTCAGGCCAGCGGGGTGCTGTCGGTGAGCGATGACGGCGATGGCGTCCCGGAGCAGGCGCGGCAATCGATCTTCGAACCGTTCCACCGGCTGCGCCCCAGCGGCAGCGGCAGCGGGCTGGGGCTGTATCTGGCGCGCGAGATCATGCTGCGCCATGGCGGCAGCATCGTGGCGGAGGAAGCGCCCAGTGGCGGTGCACGGTTCGTGATGACGCTGCCGGTGGTATAGGGGAAGCGTGGGGCCGGGTATAGGGCGGATACCAATATCAGACTAATCCGATAGTTCGCTGTCGGCTTCGGCCGTATGGTGCGGGTGAGGGATACCCCCCCGGAGTGCACCATGAACATTACCGTGAAGCACGCTGACCACCGCTGGTGCGTTCTGGACCCCAGCCGCAATGAGGCCGCCGCCTTCGCCGAAGGCGCGGTGGCGTTCGATTTCGCCGACAACCTGGCCCGTGAACAACACGCCGAAACCGGGCGCAGCGTTGGTGTGCGGGTGGAAGTAGCAGACGCTTTTGTAGACGTGATCCGATACGGCTGACCGGACCGGAGCCGGTCAGCTGCGCGTTGGCTAGTTGAATCGACCCTGAAATGAGCGATCGTCGGCCTATAGGCGACGGGCCTCGCTTGCATGATCCTGTGCCTATTCACAAAACGGATCGAGGCAGGCATGAGGAACAACGCGATGGCGAATGGAACGCACAGGTGGGTGTGGGCGCTGCTGCCGGCGCTGCTGGCTGCTGGCGCGGCTGCCCAGGCGCAGCAGTACGAGCGGTACCGTGACGATGGCTACAACGATGGCCCGATTCGTTGCGAATCGATCAAGGGCCGCACCCAGCAGTGCCCGATCGAGGGCCGCGCGCGCCTGGTGCGGCAGCTGTCGGGCACCCAATGCATCGAGGGCGACAACTGGGGTCAGGCGCGCAATGGCGTGTGGGTCACCCGTGGTTGCCGCGCGGAGTTCGTGGCCGAAGGCCGGCGGCCCTCGCATGGCAATGGCAACGGTTGGGGCAACAACGGCGGTGGCTGGGGTGGTGGACGCGGGCAGGTGATCAGCTGCGATTCCAACGACAACCGCATGCGCCGCTGCAACGTCAGCATCCGCCGCGAGGCCCGGCTGATCCGCCAGACCTCACGCAGTGCCTGCGTTGAAGGCCGCACCTGGGGCTGGAACCGCGACGGCGTATGGGTCAACGGCGGTTGCCGCGCGGAATTCGAAATCCGCTGACGGCGTTCCCAAGCGGGGGGTTGGGGTCAGGCGCTCAGCGCCTGACTGCCCAGATTCGGCCAGCGCTTCATCACCGCGGCCCGGATGCCCGCCGCATCAATGCCCGCTTCGGCCAGCAGGTCTTCCCGGCTGGCATGGTGCTGGAAGCTGTCCGGCAGGCCCAGGTGCAGGAACGGGCGCAGCACGTCTTCGGCATTGAGCAGTTCGGCAACGCCCGAACCGGCGCCACCGGCCACTACGTTGTCTTCGATGGTCACGAAGCCCTGGTGGGTCTTGGCCAGCTCCAGCAGCAGTGCGCGGTCCAGCGGCTTGATGAAACGCATGTTGACCACGCTCAGCCCCAGCTCACGCCCCACGGCTTCGGCCGCCGGCACGGTGCTGCCAAACGCCAGCAGCGCGATGCGGCTGCCCTGCACGCGCAGGTCGGCCTTGCCGATTTCCAGCGTGGACAGGTCGTTGCCGGCCTCTACACCGGTGCCGCTACCACGCGGGTAGCGCACGGCGGCCGGGCCGTCGTACTGCAGGCCGGTGCTGAGCATCTGCCGGCATTCGGCTTCGTCTGCAGGGGCCATCACCACCATGTGCGGCACGCAGCGCAGGAAGCTCAGGTCCAGGTTGCCGGCATGGGTGGCACCGTCCGGGCCCACCACGCCGGCGCGGTCGATGGCGAACAGTACATCCAGTTTCTGCACCGCCACGTCATGCACCAGCTGGTCGTAGGCGCGCTGCAGGAACGTGGAGTAGATCGCCACCACCGGCTTGGCCCCCTGGGTGGCCATGCCGGCGGCCAGCGTCACCGCGTGCTGCTCGGCAATGGCCACATCGTGGTAGCGCTCCGGGTATTCCCTGCTGAAACGCACCAGGCCCGAGCCCTCGCGCATGGCCGGGGTGATGCCGAGCAGACGCGGTTCGGCGGCGGCGGCATCGCACAGCCAGTCGCTGAACACATCGGTGTAGGTAGGCTTCTTCGCGCCGCCCTTGGCCACCAGGCCCTTGTCGGGGTCGAACGGGCCCACGGCGTGGTAACCGATCTGATCGCCCTCGGCGCGCTCGTAGCCCTTGCCCTTGGTGGTCATCACGTGCAGCAGCTTCAGGCCCTTCAGGCCCTTGAGCGTCTTCAGCGTGGCCACCAGCGCAGGCACGTCGTGCCCGTCGATGGGGCCGGTGTAATGGAAGCCCATTTCCTCGAAGAAGGTGGACGGCACGAACATGCCCTTCCAGTGTTCTTCCCAGCGCTTGACGAAGCGCGCCGACGGAGATTTCTTCTTGTCGCCCAGGATCCGCTTGCCGCCTTCGCGCAGCGCATTGAGCGTGCGGCTGCCGGTGGCGCGGCCAAGCATCTTGGTCAGCCCGCCGACGGCTTCGGAGATCGACATGTTGTTGTCGTTGAGGATCACCAGCAGGTTTGGTTCCTGCTCCATGCCACCGGCATGGTTGAGCGCTTCGTAGGCCATGCCGGCGGTCATTGCGCCATCGCCAATCACCGCCACCACCTTGCGGTCGTCGCCTTCGAGCTGGCGCGCGATGGCCATACCCAGTGCCGCGGAGATGGAGGTGGAGGAGTGGCCGACCCCGAACGTGTCGTACTCGCTTTCCTCGCGCTTGGGGAACGGCGCCACGCCGTCCTTCTGCTTGACGGTGTGGATCTCGTCGCGGCGGCCGGTCAGGATCTTGTGCGGGTAGGTCTGGTGGCCCACGTCCCACACCAGCTGGTCGACCGGGGTCTGGTAGAGGTAGTGCAGGGCCACGGTGAGTTCGATCACGCCCAGCCCGGCGCCGAAATGGCCGCCGCTCTTGCCCACGGATTCGATCAGGTAGGCACGCAGTTCATCTGCGATGGCGGGCAGTTCGGATTCATCGAACCTGCGCAGGTCATCCGGATTCTGGATGCGCGACAGGCGGGGATAGCGTGCGGAATCGATCATTTTTATCGCGCTTCTTCTCAAGCGCCTATTTTCGCCCCCAAACCGGGGTGGGGCAAGCAAACCGCCATACCGGTGAGCACACGGTGAGGATCCCTGCGACAACCGGTCGCAGGGTTCAGGCAGCGAGCTTGGAGCGTTTGGGCAGCTGCGCCTTCAGAAACGCCATCTGGTCGGCCAGGATGTTCCGGTTGGAGAGGATCATGTGTTCGATCCAGCTGGGCCGGTAAGGCACGGCCAGAAGGGGCATGCCGGCCTGCTGCGGGGTGCGGTCGCTCTTGCGCGAATTGCAGTGGAAGCAGGCGCTGACCACGTTTTCCCAGACATCCAGGCCGCCCTTGGACAGGGGCATGACGTGGTCGCGTGTCAGCTGCGGGCGGTGGAACTGTTGGCCGCAGTAGAGGCACAGGTGAGCGTCACGCGCGAACAGCGCCTGGTTGGACAGGGTCGGGGTGGGGTCGATCGCGCGGGAACGGGCATGGCCACGTGCGGCGATGATCGGGTGCAGGTCAACCCCGCTCTGCTGGCCGGTCAACCGGTTGATGCCACCATGGATGTGCAGGCAGGGGTCGCCCAGGGTCCAGGCAACGGCATCGCGCGAGTAGAGGCAGGCGGCGTCCTGCCAGTTGATCCAGTCCAATACCCGGCCATGGGCATCGAGGGACAGCAGGCGGACGCTGCCGGGCCGATGCAGGGTAACGATCGGCGATAGCTCGGGGACCGGGGCGGACGAGGCTCCGGTATCGATCAGACCTAAGCGCGTAGTGTCTGTCTCCATCGGGAAAACAGCTTATACCGGATTGATTGCAATTTGGGTATAGGAACGAACCAAAGGTTCGTTCCGGGTAGCAACCGACCGTTGGTCGGTTGACCTTCCCGTATCCCATCAACGCCCCGGGGTGCAGTCGGAGTAATGCTTCACGACCGCCGTACCCACCAACGGTGGGTACCTACCGGGAATGCAACATCCACGGATGTCGCCGCCGGTTACTCCCCAAACCGGGCGTCGTCCATCGCCATGAGCGATTCCGCGCCAGCCTGGATGGCGGCGGCATGGCTGAGGGTGCGCGGCAGCATGCGGGCGAAGTAGAAGCGGGCGGTTTCGCGCTTGGCCTGCTTGAACGCCTCACTCTGCGCGGACGCATCGGCAGCGGCCACGCTGCGGGCCCACCAGTAGGCCAGCACCACGTAGCCGGAATAGAACAGGTAATCGAAGCTGGCCGCGCCCAGTTCGTCCGGATTGGCTGCCGCGCGCTGCAGGGTGGCCATGGTCAGCTGGCCCCATTCCTGGGCCTTGGCGCGCAGCGGGGCGATGAACTCGGCCAGTGCTTCGTTGCCTTCGTTGGCCTTGGCGAAGGCGTCGATCTCGGCCAGCATCAGCTTCAGCCCGGCGCCCTGGCTGGCGGCGGTCTTGCGGCCGATCAGGTCCAGCGCCTGGATGCCGGTGGTGCCTTCGTACAGGGTGGTGATGCGTGCATCGCGGGCCAGCTGCTCCATGCCGTGCTCATGGATGTAGCCGTGGCCACCAAAGCACTGCAGGGCGTTGTAGGTGTTTTCGATGCCCCATTCGGTCTGGCAGGCCTTGGAGATCGGGGTGAGGAAGCTCACCAGCGTCTCGGCGCGCTCGCGCTCGCCGGCATCGTCGGCATGGTGGGCCACGTCGATCAGGGTGGCCGCGTGCAGCGCCAGCAGGCGGCTGCCTTCCACCAGCGACTTGATCGACAGCAGCATGCGACGCACATCCGGATGGACCAGGATCGGGTCAGCCGGCTTGTCCGGGTTCTTCGGGCCGCTCAGCGAACGCGACTGCAGGCGTTCACGCGCATACTTCAGTGCGTTCTGGTAGGCGCGCTCGGACAGGCCGATGCCCTGCAGGCCCACGCCCAGCCGCGCGGTGTTCATCATGGTAAACATCGCCTGCAGGCCCTTGTGCGGCTGACCGACGAGGTAGCCTTCGGCGCCATCGAAGTTCATCACGCAGGTAACCGAGCCCTTGATGCCCATCTTGTGTTCGATCGAACCGCAGCGCAGTGCGTTGCGCTCGCCCACGTTGCCGTTGCGGTCGACCTTGAATTTCGGGGTGACGAACAGCGAAATGCCCTTGGCACCGGCCGGGGCGTCGGGCAGCTTGGCCAGGACCAGATGCACGATGTTGTCGGTAAGATCGTGCTCGCCTGCGGTGATGAAGATCTTGGTGCCGGTAATGGCGTAGCTGCCATCGGCATTGGGTTCGGCCTTGGTCTTGAGCAGGCCCAGGTCGGTGCCGCAATGCGGTTCGGTCAGGCACATGGTGCCGGTCCAGCGGCCTTCGATCAGCGGCTTGAGGAAGGCATCCTGCTGCCAGGCTTCGCCGTGCTGCTTCAGCGCTTCAATGGCGCCGTGCGAGAGCAGCGGGAAGTTGCCCCATGCCAGGTTGGCGGCGTTGATCATCTCGTTGAGCGGCACGCCGAGCGTGTGCGGCAGACCCTGGCCACCCAGTTCCGGGGCGGCGGTCAGGCCGGTCCAACCACCATCGACGAATTGCGTGTACGCCTGCTTGAAGCCGGGCGGGGTGGTCACTTCACCGCTGGCCTGGTCGAGCACGCAGCCGATCTCATCGCCCACGCTGTTGAGCGGCGCAAGCACGCTGGTGCTGAAGCGCCCGGCTTCTTCCAGCACCGCATCGACCACGTCGGTGGTGGCGTCGGCAAAGCCCAGGCGTGCGAACAGCGGCTCGACCTTCAACACGTCATGCAGGGCGAAGCGGATATCGGAAAGCGGTGCGGTGTAACTGCTCATCGTCAGGTCTCGATCAGATACGGGAAATCAGTGGGAACGGGGTGGATTCAGCGCAGCACGCCGGGCAGGCCGGGGGCCTGGTTGAGGGTGCTGCGGCTGTCGATCTCGAAGCTGCGCTGCTTCTTTTCCTGCGGGGTGGCGGCTACGGTGCCCTTGAGTGAATAGCCCAGGGTGCGGTTGCCGGCCAGCGCGTCGGCCACCACGATGCGCGCGGCCGAGGAGGGCTGCAGCTGCACATTGATGACATCCGCCGAGACACCCCCGATGGAGATGGCCGGGCGTGCGCTTACCTTGCCGGCATCCTGGTCACCCACCTGCATCTGCAGCTCCACGCTGTCGAAGGTCATGGGCATGGAGCTGAAGTTCTGCAGGCGCAGGGCCAGGGTCCAGTCGCCGTTGGCGCCCACGGTCAGCTGCTGCACGCTGGCCGCCGGCGGCGAGACCCGCTTGACGTTGGTGTTGCAGGCGGTCAGCGCAACGGCGGTGCCGGCCAGCAGGGCCACGGTAAGAACGGTACGGAGGCGGTGGAACATGGGCGCAAATCCTCGTGCAGGTGCCGCGTAGGCAAGAGCATACTACGGCGTATGGTGGTTGTGCGGGTATGGCGGGGCGGCAGGTACCCGCCGTGGGCCACAGGCCGGCCGGTACTGGCCGTGGGCCAAAGGCCGGTAGGTATCGACCGTTGGTCGATACCCTAAGACAAGCGAACGTGCATTCAGGTTTCAGGCGCGCCCGGGCGTCAGTCCACCGGGGCCATCACCTTCAACGGCGCCAGGTCATACCCCATCGCTTCAGCCCTGGCCTTCAGACGGGCGAACAGCGCCGCATCCATCCGCGGCGAGCGCGAGAGGATCCACAGGTACTTGCGGTCCGGGTCCCCCACGACCGCCCACTGATAATCCGGGTCCAGCGCGATGACCCAGTAATCGGCCCATACCAGCGGCACCCACGCCAG
Source organism: Stenotrophomonas sp. NPDC047960 (assembly GCF_043204395.1). Taxonomy (NCBI): domain Bacteria; kingdom Pseudomonadati; phylum Pseudomonadota; class Gammaproteobacteria; order Lysobacterales; family Lysobacteraceae; genus Stenotrophomonas; species Stenotrophomonas sp. NPDC047960. The sequence goes on from NZ_JBIDBX010000005.1 coordinate 32,305, forward strand.
CCAGTCGGGCACGAAGCGCACCTGCAGCTGGCCCGGTTCGCCGTCCACCGGCCGCGCCACGCCTTCGGCCGCGATGCGCTCGCCATCGCCGGTACGGCACGCGTTGTGCACGCTGATGCGGCCATCGGCGCGCAGCGCGTAGGTCGCCGTGATGTCACCCACGCACTTCTTCTGGAACGACACCGGCAGGTGCGCGATTTCATGCCACTGCCCGGCGTAGCGGCCGATGTCCAGCTGCGGCACCGAGCGCACCGGTTCCACCGCGTAAGCGGTGACGGAGGTCAACAACAGCGCGGCAGCTAACAGGGCAGGGCGAATGGGCATGGGTGTCTCCCGGCAGGAGGCCAGAGCTTAGGGGGCGTGGCGTTGGCGGGTGTAAAGGTTTTGTCAGCCGCGCGCTGGATCAGGGGGCGAACCGCACGTGGCGCGGGTCGCTTACCTGGAGCTGGGTCTGGAAGTAGTACTTGCCGGAGGGCTTGCCGTCGTGGGTGAACGCGATGGTGGTACGGCGAGCGGTGCCCTGTACCAGCAGGCGACGGTTGACCAGGTATTCCAGCGGCATGCCCAGCTGCTTCTGCAGTGCTTCGCGTTGCGCGGCATCCAGCCACACGTTCAACGCGAGCTGATGGCGGTAGTCGCGTTCGCTGTTGAGGTAGATGCGATCTTCGGTGACGTCGGTGTTCTTGACCGTGAACACGAAGGTGCCACTGATGCCGCGCTGCGGATCTTCGTTGGCGGCGAACACGGCTTCGGCGGGGGTGATCCAGCCTGGCGTGACCGTCGGCATCGGCGCGTTGGGAGCGGTCATCGCACTCTGGTGCGCGCAACCAACGCTGAGCAGCAGGAACGGCAGAAGCAACGCGACACGCATGGGACATCCTTGTTCAATGACGGTGTCCACATTCTGCATGCGCCTGCCTGCAGTGCCACTACAGCAATGCAAAAAAAAAGACCTGCATTTCTGCAGGTCTTTTGGATTTGTGGTGGCCGAGGACGGAATCGAACCGCCGACACGGGGATTTTCAATCCCCTGCTCTACCAACTGAGCTACTCGGCCACTTCATCGCTGCGTTGCCGCTGGCGAGGACGCGAATAATACGGAGGTCTACGGGGTTCGGCAAGCGTTTCGACAAAAAAAATTCACATTCGTTGCTGCGGCCTTGGTGTGGCGCGTCAAATGCTTGATCGCAGGTGTGCGTCGCGCATGAATCGGTGTTCATCCGCGCACGTGGTCACCCGCGTCATCGGGCATGGCTGCCAGCAGCACGATGCCTGCCGCCATGAAGACGGCCGCCAGCAGCAACGATGCCTGGTAGCTGCCGCTGCTGCGGGCCAGTGTGCCGGCCAGTGCCGGTGCCAGGATCTGCGCTACGCCATAGCTGAGGGTGAGGTTGGCCATCGCCTTGGCCGGGTTGCGCGGGTAGTGGCGGCCGACCACGGTGAGGGTGAGGCTGACGATGCCGGCGAACGTCAGGCCGAACAGCAGCGCGCTGCCGAGCCCGGCGGACAGGCCAGTGTCCAGCAGGGGCAGCACGAACGAGGCCGCCTGCAGGGCGAAGGCCAGCATCAGGGCGCGGATCAGGCCGATGCGCGCGGCAATGCGGTCCCAGGCGAACGTGGACGGTACCGCCGCCAGCCCCACCAGCACCCACACCGCGCTGCCGTGGCCGCGGAAGGCGGGGGTCTGTTCGAGGATGGCAACGATGAAGGTGGCGCTGACCACGAAGCCGATGCCGGCGCAGAAGTAGGCCGCCACCAGCAGTTGGCGCCAGCGCCGGCTGGGCGGGGGTGGGGCCTGCGCGGCCTGGGCGGCGGAGGTTGGGGAAGGCGCTGGCATCCAGCACCAGGCGGGAACCAGGAACAGCACGCCGAGCAGGCCCAGCCAGCCCCATTGCGCACTGGACCCGGCATGCCCGGCCAGGATGCCGGTAGCCAACCCGGACACCACGATGCCCAGGCCCAGCCCGGCGAAGTGCAGGCCCAGGCGCGGGCGCTGTCCGTTGGCCAGCAGCCAGTTCAGTACCAGCCCGGAGGCCAGCAGCAGGCCGGCGGTGCTGGAAAGGCCGGCCACGAAGCGCAGCAGGCTCCACAGCCACGGCTGGGTGGTGACCGCCATCAGGCCGGTAGCGACGACCGCCAGCACCAGGCCGATCCGGTAGAAGCGGAATTTCTGCTGCATGTTGCCCAAGCGGGCGGCCAGCAGCGTGCCGAGCAGGTAGCCCAGGTAGTTGAAGGTCGCCAGCCAGCCGCCCTGCGCGGCGCTGAGGCCGGCATCTGCCAGCATCAGGGGCAGCAGCGGGGTATAGGCGAAGCGGGCCAGCCCGACGGTGAGCACCAGCGCGCAGATGCCGGCGGCGATGACCTGCCAGGGCTTCCGTGCAGTAGCGGAGGCGAGGGGAGTGGACATGCGGGAAGCCAAAAAGGGACGCGCCCATGGTCGGGCAGGCGCGTGGCGGCTGTCTTTCGATAGAATGTCGCATCATGTCTATCAGCCGCCACGAAGGGTCGTCCACGCTCAACGGGCCTTGGAAAGAAGTTCCGGTGCCGTCGCTGCGCGCGATGCCGTGGCCGGTGATGGCGCGCAGCCAGGAGCTGGCTGCCGGCGAGCGTTTCCCGCCGCATGCGCATGACTGGAACCAGGTGGTGTTCGCCACCCACGGCGTGCTGCAGGTGACGGCGCGCAATGCGCGGCATGTGATCACCCCGCAGCAGGCGCTGTGGGTGCCCACCGGCATGGTGCATCACACCGGTGCATTGAGTGCGGCGGCGTTCCGCAACCTTTACGTGGCCGATGATCCCGCGCTGGGCATGCCCGACCGGTGTGCGGTGCTGGATGTGTCGCCGCTGCTGCGCGAATTGATCGTGGAGCTGGGGCAGGTGCGGCCGGAAGACGATGCGGTGTACTACGCGCACCTGAGCGCGCTGGTGACCACGCAGCTGCGCCGCCAGCGCCAGCATGTGCGCCACCTGCCGTGGCCGCAGGATGCGCGGCTGCAGCGCTGGTGCCAGGCACTGCACGACCAGCCCGGTGATGCGCGCAGCGTGGACGAGTGGGCGCGGGTGCTGGGAGCGTCGCCGCGCACGCTGGCGCGGCATTTCGAGCGCGAGACCGGCATGAGTCTGCGCACGTGGCGCACCCGGTTGCGCCTGCTGCGCGCGATCGAGTGGCTGGCGCAGGGGCGTTCGCCGACGACGATCGCGCATGACCTGGGCTATGCGTCGGCCTCGGCGTTCAACTACATGTTCCGCATCGAAATGGGCATGAGCCCTCTGCAATGGCGCAGGGCACGACAACCGGATTGAACGGGACGTCGCCGGGAAGCGACACGCGCGCGGCCGGGGTGGGGGAGGAGACCCCGGCGCGCCAGCGGAACGGATCAGGCCAGCTCGGTCAGGACCTCGACCAGGCTGTCCACATCGCGGGCGCCGTCGTAGCGCACGCCATTGATGAACAGACACGGGGTGCCATTGACGCCGCTGCGTACGCCGCCCATGAAGTCGCGTTCGATACGTGCATCGAAGGCGCCGTTGTCGGCGGCCTGAAGCAATGCCGGGTCCAACCCGAGCTGCCTGGCATAGCCCTGCAGGTCCCGCGCGCTCAATGCATCCTGGCGCTGGTAGAGCAGGTCATGCGCTTCCCAGAACAATCCCGCATCGGCGGCTGCTTCGGCGAAACGCGCTGCGGGCAGTGCATTCGGATGGATTTCGGAAATCGGGAAATTGCGGAACACAAAGCGCGTCCGGTCGCCCAGCGCCTGCTGCACGGCCTTGAGCATGGGGTACGCCTCGCCGCAGTACGGGCACTGGTAGTCGCCGTACTCGACCAGGGTGATGGCCGCATCGGCCGGGCCCTGGCTGTGGTCCTGCGCGCTCACGGGAATCGACAGACCTTTCATGACGCTGCTCCTGCAGTGGAGGGAAGTTGCGCCAACGCTTCCAGAATGCCGTCGGCGCCGGGATTGATGCCCAGGGGTGAGATGTAGCTCCAGCGCACGATGCCTTCGGCGTCGATCACGAACAGCGCGCGCTCGCAGACACCGTCCTGTTCGCGGTACACGCCGTAGCGGCGGGCCACCTCACCCTTGGGCTCGAAATCGGCCAGCAACGGGAAATGCAGGTGGCGCTGCTCGGCGAAGGCGGCGTGGCACCACACCCCATCCACGGAGATACCCACCAGCTGCGCGCCGCTGCGGTGGAACTCGGGCAACAGCTGGTTGTACAGCGCCAGCTGGTCGCCGCAGACCGGGCTCCAGTCGGCGGGGTAGAACGTTAGGATCACCGGGTGGCCGCGCAGCTCGTCCAGGCTGACGCGCTGGTCCGGGGTGGCGGGAAGCTGGAACGCCGGCGCGGGTGCGCCGATGGGCAGCGAAATGCGGGGTGCAGCGGACATGGCAGTCTCCTGCAGGAACGAAACAGCGCGTGGATCAGCGGATGGGACGGGTGCTTTCGAACAGGAACCAGCTGCGGCGTTCGGCCTCGTCGATCCAGTTCTCGATCAGGCTGGTCGTGGCCACGTCGTTGTGGGTGGTGCACACCACGTGGGTGGCGCGCAGATAGCGGGTGAGCTGGCGGTTGTCGTCAGCCAGTTCGGCCAGCATGTCTTCGGGGGTCACATAGTCCGCGTCGTTGTCGAGCAGGCGCTGGATGCGGTGGATCTGCCCGATCGAGCGCAGGGTGGTGCCGCCGACCTTGCGCGCGCGTTCGGCGATGGCATCGGTGGTGGCGAAGATCTCCTCGCCCTGTTCATCCAGCATCAGGTGGTAGTCGCGGAAGTGCGGTCCGGACAGGTGCCAGTGGAAGTTCTTGGTCTTCAGGTACAGCGCGAACACATCGGCCAGCAGCACGGTGAGCGCACCGGCGATGTCCTTGCCGGCCTGCAGGCTGAGGTCGGAGGGCGTACGCAGCGGGGCGGTCTGGCGGGGCGTGGCGACAACATCGTTCATGGCAGCTCTCCGGTAGCGGGGGAAGACGGCCGGCCCGCAGGTGCTGCGGGAAGCCGATGGATCCAGACTAGTCAGCGTGGGCCGGCGAAAACATTGCGCCATCGTTTCCCCGGCTCATACCTTGGTTTCGGCCACCTGCCGGCGCATCCCTCTTTGGGGGGATCTGCCGCCCCCGGGTGCGGGGGATACTTGGCTCACCCCGGCGCAGCTCACTGCGCCCTGCCAGGAGGCCAGACCGTCGTGCCCAGCTCGACTCCCACGCGCCAGCGCACCGCCGCGGCGTCCACGTTGCGCGGTCGCACCGTGTTCCGCGCCGCTGCCGCGCTGCTCACGCTGGGCATCTTCCTGATCGATGTGCTTACCACGCTGGAAGGTGCGGTAGCCGTGCTGTACGTGGTGGCGGTACTGCTGGTGGCGCGCACCGGGCGCCGCGCGGACATCGTGGTCACTGCCGTGGCCGGCATCGTGTTGACCCTCGTCGCATATCTGGATTCGCACGGGGTGAACCATGTGGGCGCGCAGACCTTCCGCGCACTGGTCAGCCTCGCGGCGGTCATCATCACCGCGTTGCTGGCACTGCAGTACCAGGGGGCGATGCAGCGCCTGCGCGGGCAGGCAACGCTGCTGGACCTGTCGCACGACATGATTTTCGTGCGTGACCGGAGCGGGGTGATCACGTTCTGGAACCGCACGGCCGCGCAGGTGTACGGCTGGTCTGCCGAGGACGCCATTGGCCGCGTGGCCGATGTCCTGCTGTCCACCCGCTACCCGCAGGCGCGCGAAGCGGTGGAGGCCACCCTGCTGCAACTGGGCAGCTGGGAAGGCACGCTGGAGCAGCGCACCCGGGACGGCGCCTGGCGCGTACTGGAAAGCCGCTGGGTGATCCAGCGCGATGGCCTTGGCCGCGCAACGGGGGTGATGGAAACCCATACCGACGTCACCGAGCGCCGCCAGGCCGAGGATGCCGCGCTGCGCGCGCACGCCGAACTGGCGCACGCCACGCGCGTGGCCACGCTGGGTGAACTCACCGCTTCACTCGCGCACGAGGTCAACCAGCCGCTGATGGCGGTGGTGACCAACGGCGAGGCCGGGCTGCGCTGGCTGCAGCGCGAACCGCCGGATCTGCACGAAGTGGCGGCTGCCATCACCCGCACCGTGAGTGAAGCGCGCCGTGCCAGCGAGATCGTCAAGCGCGTGCGTGCGTTCCTGGCCAAACGCAGTACCCCGCGCGAAGCCCTCGACGCCGGCGCGCTGATCGAAGACGCGGTGCGGCTGGTCCAGCACGAGCTCAACCGCGAGGCAGTGCAGCTGCGCGTGGCCGTGGCCGACGGCCTGCCGCCCCTGCACGGCGATGCAGTGCAGCTGCAACAGGTGCTGGTGAACCTGCTGATCAACGCCAGCCAGGCCATGGCGGGGCAGGCCAGCGCGCGGCAGCTGGTGGTGGAGGCGCAGCCCGGCGCGCCCGGTGAGGTGGCCATCAGCATTGCCGACAGCGGTCCGGGCATCGACAGCGCGCACCTGGATACCCTGTTCCAACCTTTCTTCACCACCAAGCCGGAAGGCATGGGCATGGGCCTGGCGATCTGCCGGTCCACCGCTGAAGCACATGGCGGGCACCTTTCCGTAGAGAGCGCGCCCGGCCATGGCGCCACCTTCCGGCTGGTGCTGGCCACCCATTCCGCAGGAGCTTCGCCCTGATGAGCCCGAACCCGCCGCGCGGCACCACCGCCCCCGCGCCGCCACTGGTCGTGGTGGTTGATGACGATCCCGCCGTCCGTGACGCGTTGGACAGCCTGCTGCGGTCGGTCGGACTGCAGACCCGGGTGCTGGGCTCGCCTTCTGAGCTGCTGCAGGCCGCGCTGCCGGACGTGCCCGGCTGCATCGTGCTGGACGTGCGCCTGCCGGGCATCAGCGGCCTGGACCTGCAGGGCCAACTGGCCGCGCAGGGTATCCACCTGCCCATCGTGTTCATGACCGGGCACGGCGACATTCCCATGACGGTGCGCGCGATGAAGGCCGGCGCGGTGGATTTCCTGGCCAAGCCGTTCCGCGACCAGGACATGCTGGATGCGGTCAGCGCCGCGATCGAGCGCGATACCCGCCGCCGCCAGGAGACGGCCGCACGCGGTTCGCTGGAAACCCGTTACGCCACCCTGACCCCGCGCGAGCGTGAGGTGATGGCGCACGTGGTGGCCGGGTTGATGAACAAACAGGTGGCTGGCGCGCTGCACCTGAGCGAGATCACGGTGAAGATCCACCGCGGCAACGTCATGCGCAAGATGGGCGTGCGCTCGCTGGCCGACCTGGTGCGGCAGGCAGAAGCACTGGGCGTGGGCACCGGCACCGCCTGAACCTGCCGGGCACAAACCTGTGTATGGTTCCGGCCCGCGGCCGGATCGGGCATAAAGGCCCCATGAAGCCGAGTTACCGCATTGCGATCGTCGATGACGACGAGGGGGTCCGCCAGTCGTTGTCCAGCCTGGTGCGCTCGCTCGGCCATGAAGCGCGCACCTACGCTTCGGCTGCGGCGTTCCTGGCCGACGAGGGCGACGCACCCGACTGCCTGCTGACCGACATGCAGATGCCGCAGATCAGTGGCGACCAGCTGCAGGCCGAGCTGCTTGCGCGTGGGTGCGCGTTTCCCATGATCTTCATGACCGCGTTTCCCACCGATGCGCTGCGCGCGCGGGTGATGGAGCGGGGCGGGCGCGCGTTCCTGGTCAAGCCGGTGGAGGGCGAGGCGATGTCGCGCTGCATCGATGAGGCACTGGGACGGTAACGCCGGCCCTTGGCCGGTCCCCATGACCACTGCATCACACGACCACCGCTACGGTGCAGGCATGCCCCTATCGGCAGGCCACCACGAGCACGCGCATGAACACCGAAAAGCAGCCCGGCAAGCAGCAGGGCGTTGACGAATCCAAGCAGGACAGGAAGCAGGAAGATGCGGCAAAGGCCCGCCCCGGCCAGACCGATGAGAGCGTCCGTCAGTCCGAAAGCCGTCGCCCGCCGATCAAGGACAACCCGGACGCATGACACAATCGGCGTATCGCTCCTGCAACGGTGTCTACGCCGATGAAATGTTGGGTTGCCGGCTTGGTCTGGCTTGCTGTAACCGGGTTCAGCGTCTCGGCGCAGGCGGCTGAGCCGCCGGCCCCCGCGCCCCACAACCGCGCCGAGGCAGTGAAGGTCATTGCCGACCTGCGCAGGGTCGTGGCCGACGGCGGCATCGAGCGGCTGGAGAGTGTCCGCATCGGCGGCATTGACCAATGGGTCTCGATCCGCGGCAACGACCGCCGCAACCCGGTGCTGCTGATGCTGCACGGCGGGCCTGGCTGGGTGGCAATGCCCACCAGCTGGTACTTCCAGCGCGGCTGGGAGGAGTACTTTACCGTGGTCCAGTGGGATCAACGAGGCGCGGGCAAAACCTACGTCGCCAACGATCCCGCGCGGGTGGCACCGACCATGACCCGCGAACGGATGATCGCCGACAGCGAGGAAATGGTGGGTTGGCTGCGCCGCGAGTTCGGCAAGGACAAGATCTTCGTGATGGGCCAGTCCTGGGGTAGCTACCTGGGGCTTGAACTGGCCCAGCGCCGGCCCGGGTGGCTGCATGCCTACATCGGCATCGGGCAGTTGACCAATGCGCCGGAGAGCGAGCGGCGGGGCTGGGCGTGGACCCTGCAGCAGGCGCGGGAGGACGGCAATGCCGAGGCAGTGGCCGAGCTGGAGGCGCTGGCGCCGTACGCGCCCGGCAGCACGCCGGTGCCGCTGGAGAACCTGTTCAAGCAGCGCAGATGGCTCAACTATTACGGCGGCATGGTCCATAACCGTCGTGGGGGCGATGCCGAAGCGGCCGCCATCACGCTCTCGCCCGAATACACCGACCAGGACGTGGCCGGCATATGGAAAGGCAATGATTTTTCGATGCAGCACCTGCTTGGCGAGGTGCTGACGCTGGACATGAGCGCGGTCCGCGAACTGAAGGTGCCGTTGTTCCTGTTCGAGGGCCGCCACGACTACAACGTGTCGTCCGAACTGGCGGCGCAGTGGTTCCAGACGGTGAAGGCACCCACCAAGCAGCTGGTCTGGTTCGAGCAGTCCGCCCACGAAGTGATGATCGAAGAGCCGGGCAAGACCCTGCTGACCCTGGTGCAGCAGGTCCGCCCCATCGCCGAGCGCGCAGGCGACGGCGCCCGCTGAGACACGGTCAGGCGAGCCATCCACAAACAAAAAAGCCACCCATTGGGTGGCTTTTTCGTCGGGCAGCCATCCAAAGGACAACTGCAGGTATGTGGTGGAGCCAAGGAGGATCGAACTCCTGACCTCGTCATTGCGAACGACGCGCTCTCCCAGCTGAGCTATGGCCCCAGGTGTGCTGCTATGCGGCGTGGGTGCCGCGATGTGAACAAGTGTAGCGCCGCACACCCCGCGCTGCCAAGAGTGCGGCAATCCGATCCTGAGGGTGGGCAGGGCGGCGCCGTTGGCGGCAGGGGTGAGCCCAACTTGAGAAAAAACCGACTCTTCCTGAACGGGAATCCGGCTTTGTGAAGGTGTAACCGGGAGACATCTGTTTCAAATCAACAACTTGGACCAAACGAAAGGTTTTCAGACCTGGCCTTTTTTCACGTAAAGAGGACCACTTCGGTGCCGATAAGAACTGTGACGCACCTCTCAATCCAACCCCCACCTTCGAGTACCGACGATGACGACCCGTGCCGCCACCGTTTTCTCAACTTCCATCGGTGCCCGCTTGGCGCTGCTGATGGGCCTGATCACCACCGTAGCGTTTGTGGCGCTGGCGGTGCTGATCTACCGCCAGGCTGCCACCAGCTACCAGCAGCGCGTCGAAGCAGGCCTGCAATCGTCCACTGACCTGATGCGCGATTCGGTCGAGCTGTACGACCGCAGCCTGAGTGACAGTGCCGAACGCATGGCGGGCATCTTTCGCGGCATGCTGCCGGCAGGCGAGGTCAGCGTGGACCCCGCCAACACCCTGACCGTGGGCGAACGCCAGACCCCGACGCTGCGTTTTGGCGCCGACGTCGTCAACCAGCAGGAGACGGCGGTAGACCGTTTCGCCGAAGCCACCGGCGGCGTCGCGACCGTGTTCGTGCGCGACGGCGAGGATTTCGTGCGCATCTCCACCTCGGTCCGCAATGCCGAAGGCGCGCGCGCCCTGGGCACCGTGTTGGACCATGCAAGCCCGGCCTACGCGAAGATGCTGGCCGGCGAACGCTTCACCGGACCGGTGCGGCTGTTCGGGGTGGACTACATGACCCATTACATGCCGATCAAGAATGCCGCAGGCGAGGTTGCGGGCATCGCCTTCGTCGGCCAGAACTACACCGACGGCCTGGCGGCCCTGAAGGCCCGCCTGCGCGACTCCAAGTTGGGCAAGGAAGGCCATTTCCTGGCGGTCAACACCCGCGCGGGCGAGCAGTTCGGCACCGTGGTGGCCGGCTCGGCTGGGGAAGGCGAGAATCTGCTCGAGCTGACCGACGCAGACGACCGCGCCGGATTGGATGCGCTGCTTGCGGGCAAGGCCACCGTGGCCACCCTGCACCTGCGCACCGCCAAGGACGCCACTGCGCAGACCTACTTCGTTACTGCCCAGTCCTACGGGCCGTGGCAGTGGACGGTGCTCGGCCTGGAGCCCGCCTCGGTGCTGCAGACCGTGCTGCACAAGTTGATGCTGCAGATCGTGGTGGTCTCCGGATTGGGCCTGCTGGCAGTGATCGTGGCGCTGGTTGTCGTGGTACGACGTGTGATCAGCGCGCCGTTGGCACAGGCCGGGCAGGTGGCGCGTGACGTGGCGGCCGGTCGCCTGGATCAGCGCATCGTCGTGCGCAGCCAGGACGAAGTGGGCCGCCTGATGGCGGCGCTGCAGCAGATGCAGGACAAGCTGCGCGAGATCATCCACGCGCAGAACGAAATGAGCCAGCGCCATGCAGAGGGGGCGATCAGCCACCGCATCGATGCCAGTCGCTTTGAAGGCGAGTTCGGCACCATGGTGACGGGCACCAACGAACTGGTGGCCGCGCACATCTCGGTGAAGATGCGCATGGTCGACCTGGTCCGGCGTTACGCAGACGGCGACCTGTCGCAGCCGATGGACGAATTGCCGGGCGAAAAGGCGCGGATCACCGAGGCGGTCAACGGCGTGCGTGATCGCCTGCTGGCGATCAATGGCGAGATCAAGCGCCTGGTCGCGGCGGCCGCCGCCGGCGACTTCAGCGTGCGCGGCGATGCCGATGCTTTCCAGTACGATTTCCGGGTGATGGTGGAGGGCCTCAACGCCTTGATGGTGTCGGCCGACCGCAACCTCGGCGCGCTGTCAGGGCTGCTGCGTGCATTGGCCGACGGTGACCTGCGCGGCCGCATCGACGGCCACTTCCAGGGCGTGTTCGCCACGATGCGGGACGATGCCAACGCCACCGTGGCCCAGCTGACCGCCATCGTGAGCGGCATCCAGCAGGCGGCGGTGTCGGTGGCTACCGCGTCCGCGGAGATCGCTGCCGGCAACGACGACCTGTCGCGCCGGACCGAACAGCAGGCGGCCAGCCTGGAAGAATCGGCCGCGTCGCTGGAAGAGCTGACCTCGGCGGTGAAGCAGAACGCCGACCACGCCCGCCGCGCCGACCGCCTGGCCGCCGAAGCCGCCGACGTGGCAGTGCAGGGCGGTGCTGCGGTCGCGCAGGTGGTGGAAACGATGGGCGGCATCGAAGCGTCGTCTCGCCGCATCGCCGATATCACCACCGTCATCGACGGAATCGCGTTCCAGACCAACATCCTGGCGCTGAATGCCGCCGTGGAAGCGGCGCGGGCCGGCGAAGAAGGTCGTGGTTTTGCCGTGGTGGCCTCCGAAGTCCGCGCGCTGGCGCAGCGCTCGGCCAGTGCGGCCAAGGAAATCAAGGCACTGATCGACGCATCGGTGACCCAGGTGGCCGATGGCAGTGCCCTGGCAAGCCAGGCCGGGCAGACCCTGCAACGGGTGGTGGCATCGGTGGGCGAGCTGGGCGGGCTGATCGAAGAGATTGCCAATGCCAGCCAGGAACAGGCGGCAGGGATCGAGCAGGTCAACCAGAGCATCGTGCAGATGGATGGTGTGACCCAGCAGAACGCTGCCCTCGTCGAGGAGGCTTCGGCCGCTGCGCGTGCATTGAACGCGCAGTCGTCCGAGCTGCAGCAATCGGTCGGGCAGTTCCGCCTGGCCGACGCGCAGCCCGCGCGCAGGGAGCGCGTTGCGGCCTGATCGGTGCGGTGGCGTCTGCGATGGGGAGTCGCAGACGCCACCGCCGGATCAAAGGTGGGGTTGAAATCCCCTTGAAACATCCGCGCAATACCGTGCCGCATCGCTGCGAAGACAGCGGTGTCGCTGTTGTGCACCCGCGTGCGTCCCGCACGCCACCTTGATCCGTAACGCCTGAGACCCCTGAATGTCCGCCCATCGCATCACCTCCGCTTCGGCCGCAACGTCTCCCTCGCGCACCGCCCGGCAGCCGCGCCCCCACGCGCTGGCGCTGGCCTGCATTTCGCTGCTCGGCCTGAGCGGCGGCGCCGTGGCCCAGGACGCCAGCCCGACCTCGCTCGACGCCATCACCGTTACTGCCGACCACCGCGAGCGCAATCTGCAGGAGGTGCCGGTGTCGGTCGGCGTGGTCCAGGGCGAGCGCCTGCGCGACTACACTGCCGGCGGCGATGACACCCTGCTGGCCCTGAGTGGCCGGGTGCCGGGTTTCTACGCCGAAACCACCACCGGCCGGATCTTCCCGCGCTTCTACATCCGCGGCCTGGGCAACATCGATTTCTACCTGGGTGCGTCGCAGCCGGTGTCGATCATCCAGGATGACGTGGTGCTTGAGCACGTGGTGCTGAAGTCCAACCCGGTCTACGACGTGGACCAGATCGAAGTGCTGCGCGGCCCGCAGGGCACGCTGTTCGGCCGCAACACCACTGCCGGCATCGTCAAGTTCGACAGCATCAAGCCCAGTCAGGACTACAACGGCCGGGTGCAGGCCAGCTATGGCAGCTACGGCAGCGTGGCGGTGGACGGCGGCTTCGGCGGCCCGATCAACGACATCGCCTCGTTCCGCGTATCGGCGTTGTACCAGCACCGCGACGACTACGTGGACAACACCTACGCCGGCCCCAGTGCCGATGGCACGGTGTCCCCGAAGAAGAACGCCATGGGCGGCTTCGATGACCGCAACGTGCGCGCCCAGCTGCTGCTGCAGCCCAGCGACGCGTTCTCGCTGCTGGCCTCGGCACACGCGCGTGATTACGAAGGCACCTCCACCCTGTTCCTGCGCAACGCCATCACCAGGGGGTCCAACACCACCGACGTGCCGCGCGACCAGGTTGCCTACGACGAAGCCGACAACAACCCGCAGGCGTACAAGACCTACGGCGGCTCGGTCAAGGCCGTGTACGACTTCGGCAACCTCGCGCTGACCTCGATCACCGCCTACGAAACCACGTCCGGTTACAGCCGCGGTGACACCGACGGCGGCGCGGCCGTCAACTTCCCGGTCAACGGCGTCCCCAACGGGTATGGCCAGTCGATGGGGCAGATCCGCGACCTGGACCAGTGGACGCAGGAAGTGCGCCTGGCCAATGCCGATGAAAACCGCCTGAAGTGGCAGGTGGGGGCGTTCTACTTCGATGGCCGTGACACCACCGACTTCTACCAGCGCGCCTGGTTCCTGCAGGGCGCCGCGCGCAACCCGAACAACTGGGTGCGCCTGCGCAACACCAACACCTCGTGGGCCGGCTTCGGCCAGGTCAGCTATGACGTGACCGACAAGTTCACCCTGACCGCCGGCCTGCGCCAGACCCGCGACGAGAAGCGCACCCGCCTGCTGAAGACCGCCGATACCGCCGCTGGCGCAGTCACTTATCGTGGCCGTACTGATGTGGAAATGGCCGACACCACCCCCAGCTGGGACGTGAGCGCGATGTACGCGTTCAACCCGCAGCTGAGTGTGTACGCCAAAGTGGCGCGTGGCTTCCGCGGCCCGACCATCCAGGGCCGTTCGGCGGTGTTCAATGCGGACTTCACCACCGCCGATTCGGAAACCATCCTGTCCTGGGAGGCGGGCGTGAAGAGCAGCCTGTGGGACAACCGCCTGCGCATGAACGCCACCGCGTTCACCTACGTAGTCAACGACATCCAGCTCAACGGCAACGATTCCAACGGCAACGGCGTACTGTTCAATGCCGACAAGGCCAAGGCCTACGGTCTGGAAGCGGACATGGAGCTGCGCCCGATCCCGAACCTGAGCCTGAGCGCCGGCGTGAGCCTGCTGCACAGCGAAATCCAGGACGACCGCGTGTACGCGCAGGTCTGTGCCCTGAACGGCGGGGTGGTGTGCACGGTCAATGACCCGACGATCAGGGTGGGCGCCAACACGTTCGCCCAGATCAACGGCAATCCGCTGCCGAACGCGCCGAAGTACAACCTGAACTTCGCCGCGCGCTACGACATTCCGGTGAACGACAGCGACGTGTTCTTCGTGTCCACCGACTGGAACAAGCAGGGCTACACCAGCTTCGTGCTGTATGACTCGGCCGAGTTCAACTCCAGGGGCAGCTTCGAAGGCGGCCTGAAGCTGGGATACTCGGGCAACTACGGTGCGTGGGAAGCGGCGCTGTTCGCGCGCAACATCACCAACGAGAAGAACCTGAAGGGCGTGATCGAGAACTACATGGCGGCGGTGTACAACGAACCGCGCGTCGTGGGCGTCTCGTTGAACCTGAACTGGTAACCCACCGGTCGGGTCGCATCCCGATCGACCGCCGGGATGGGGGTTCAGCGGTGCGCTTGCGGTGGTGGGGGGGGCCGCCCCGCCCCCCCCCCCCCACCCCCCCCCCCCCCCCCCCCCCCCCCCCCCCCCCCGGGCCCCCCCCCCCCCCCCCCCCCCCCGCCCCCCCCCCCCCCCCCCCCCACAC